>JBDNFB010000064.1:0-4571 GCA_041690055.1 Myxococcota bacterium
GCGCACCACGGCTGGGATGAGCTCCGCCACCACACCCTCTCCGTTGGGGCCAATGCGGCGAAGCACCGCCGCCAGGGTGAAGCCCATCCCCAGGCCGCCCACCAGGATGCGGGCGTCGTCCAGCTGCGCCAGGCGGTCGCAGGCGAAATCCGCCAGCGCATCCTCGGAGCCGTGCATGCGGTTGGACATCAGCTCGCGGTCGTTGGCCACGATGGCGAACTCGCTGCCGCGGCTCATGAGGTACATCGTGCTGTCGTCGTCGGGCACATCCTCCTGATCAACGGTTCTCCACGGTCGCATATTGATCCTTAAAATCTAGGGCCAGCGGGGCAGGTTCTCGAATCGCTCATCCGGTGTGCGGACCTTATCCATTTATACCGTCTCCTTCACTTCTTTGCGAAATCGGTTTGCGTCTGGGGGGGCACCTCATCGTTGTCACGCCGCGAAATTATCACTTCTGGTTTAACTCTTCACCGGCGCACAGGTTTGAACAGAGGACCTCCTCAGTCCGCCCGGAAACCCTCAGTGTTAGGCGCCGTCGGTACGGAGAGCGGCTATTGCGAAGTGGCCCGAAACTGTTTCTGCCCGAGTACCCGACGCATCACTCACATCATGCGGCCTCCTGTGCGATCCGTTCGAGGAGCAACTTTGCGACCTGCGGCCCGCGTGTTTCTTGCAGAAAATGGCCGCCGTCTCGTTGCGAGCGATCCATGCCCCGGCGGGTCTATCCGTCGGCTCGCTCCGCTATCACTTCAAGACCGAGGCCGAACTCGTCGCGGCCGCCATGGAGCGCCGGGTCGAACCACTGATGGCGAGACACGAAATTCTCCTTGAAGCCGTGGCATCCAACCCGGATCCCGAAACGAGCGAGATACTGAGGGCCTGTGGATAGGGAAACAAGCTGCGTTTTCCGCACCGCCGATACTAGGCGTTCTGACAACTAATTCCCTGCGAAACTAGTTGACCCCTGCCGGCGCCTTATCGTGGTGTCTGACAGGTCGATCGAACCACGTTGCCTAACGTGACAGGTGGACCGCTCGAATCGACCAAAGTCGTTGAGCTGCGCATCCCCAGCCACTTCGGCCCTGGGACTGTGACCAGGTGTGACCAAATCGTGACCATATTGTGCCCACGACAGTCGATCGGATGACTCACGCCGCAGACCGTGTTCTGCAGGAAATCCGCAGTGTTAGGCCATCGCGTTCATCCCGCGAGTCACGCTAGGCGGAAAACCGACCTGTCGACGGGAATTCAACGCGCAGCTAAGTGCTTGATTTATATGGTGCGCCGGGAGGGATTCGAACCCCCATCCCCTTCGCATCTCGATGGACTGCACGCAGTCCATCGACACGCTCATACGATCTACTCGCTCATCGCTCGCAGATCGCCCTCAGGTTCGAAGCCTGCTACGGGGTTGAGCAAAAACAGGGGGTTAGGGGATTCCGAACGGGAATAGGGCGGAATACGTGGGAATACGGGGGATGAAATGGTCACAGTGGCGGCGACACCGTGAAACGGTAAAATGTACAGTAATTTGTACATATTGGAGGAGCACTAATGGGTGCGAAGAAGGTATCAGTAGCAGAAGCGCGGCAGAACTTCGCTCGACTCATTAAACGCGCGCAGCGCGGTGACGCGATTGAAATCACGCGTCGTGGTGAATCAGTTGCTGTGATTCTCTCCGCTGCCGAGTATCTCGCGCTCTCCGGTGAGCGCCCCTCGTTCATTCAGGCGGCGAGAGAAGTGCGGGAGAGGCTGGACGTTGAGAGTCTCGAAATCGAGGATGAGATTTTCGAAGGACTTCGTGACGACTCGAGCGGTCGAGAGGTCTCGTTCTGAGTATCCGATACTTGCTGGATACGAATGTGGTATCTGAGCCAATCAAATCTCGTCCTCTTGATCGTGTGCTACAGGCACTCGAAGATCACGACGGGGAGCTGGCGACTTGCTCCGTCGTCTGGCACGAGCTTCGTTACGGGGCTTCGCGGCTTCCCGCCGGGAAGAGGCGGCGGGCGATCGAAACCTATCTTGATGAGGCGGTGCGTCGGGCGTTGCCGATTCTGCCGTACGACGAACAGGCGGCGGAATGGCACGGGGTAGAGCGTGCGCATCTCGAGAAGCGAGGTCGTCCACCTGCTCAAGCGGACGGGCAGATCGCGGCGATCGCGAGGGTCAATGACTTGGTGGTCGTGACCGCGAATGCGAAGGATTTTCGACGCTTTCGCGGTCTTTCGGTCGAGAATTGGCATTCGTCCCGGTAGGGAAGGGCAGCCCGGTGCGGTCGGTTGGTAAAGATGCCGAAGCTTCTGTGCCTCGTCAGTATTCGATACAGAACCGAATTTCCAAGCTTTTCCGGCGTATCGGGGTCGAGGCTATCGTTCGCTGAATGTCGTTCAAGCTCGCACTGTTTCTCTCCATTGCTGCTGCCGTTTTCAAGGATCGCGCAGATCTCGTCGCCGAGAACGTTGCGCTGCGCCACCAACTCTCGTGCCTGCTACATCGAGGGCCACGGCCCAAGATTCGTCCCGTCGATCGTGTCTTCTGGGTGCTGCTATCTCGCTTCTGGAATGGCTGGGGGGATAGTCTGGCTATGGTAAAGCCAGCCACCGTTGTCGCCTGGCATCGCAAGGGCTTCAAGCTCTTCTGGCGGTGGAAGAGTAGAAGACGTGGTCCCGGCCGACCTCGAATCCCCGTCGAAGTTCGTAGACTAATCATCGAGATGGCGGAGATGAATGTCGGCTGGGGCGCTCCCCGAATTCACGGTGAATTGCTCAAGCTCGGCTTCGAAATATCGGAAATCACCGTTTCGCGCTACATGCCCAACGTCCCTTCGCCAGCGGGCTCCCGACAGCGATGGGCAACGTTCTTACGCAACCACTTGCACGAGACCCTCGCGATCGATTTCGCTGTCGTGCCCACGGCGACGTTTGGCATTCTCTACGTGTTCTTTGTCCTGAGCCTCGATCGGCGACGAGTTCTTCACTTCAACGTGACTCCGAATCCGACTGCGGAGTGGACGGCCCAGCAGGTAATCGAAGCCTGTCCATTTGATCTGCCTGGTCGTTTTCTGATTCGCGACAATGACAAGATCTATGGGAGGGAGTTCCGCGATCGGGTCGATGGCCTTGGACTCGAGCAAATTCGCACTGCTTTTCGATCGCCATGGCAGAACGGATTTGCCGAAAGGTGGATTGGCAGCTTGCGAAGAGACTGCCTGGACCATGTGATCCCGATCAACGAGTACCAGCTTCGACGCGTGATCCGATCGTACGTTGACTACTACCACGCGGATCGAACCCACCTTGGGCTAGAAAAGGACGCGCCTGAAGAGCGGCCGATCGAACCCGGAAAGATCGGCAAGGTCATCGCAATTCCGCGAGTCGGCGGGCTTCATCATCGCTATACGCGAGAACTTCGGAGAGCTGGCTAGAGCGAATATGGATTAATGACGATGGACAGGGTAAACCTCACGAACGCCGACGTGTCCGGGTCAACGGCGGTGTTCGCTTCCTTCGTGTTCGCCGATCTGACAGGGGCAAATTTTCGAGGCAGCTTTTTGCGTGGCGGGATCTTCGATCGCACAATCGTAGAGGGCTCGGACTTCAGAGGTGCGACGTTCCAAGACGCAGTGTTTCTGGGTCTAGCTATCGGGTCCGCGACCTACGACTCGACAACCGATTTCACGAACGCATGGGACTCGTCGATAGGCCACATCCGTTTCGACCCCGTAGCCGCAGGCTGGACGCTCGTTCCCGTCCCCGAACCCGGCACAGCCCTCCTGATGGGCTTTGGTCTGGCCGGGCTGTCAGCTCGACGGCGTTAGGGGATTCGACTAGCAGCCCCGGCCTGAGCTTGAAAAGCTGGGGCGATCGCGGCTTGAGCGGCTCCGTAACAGGCGACCCAGCATCGCGGCGCATGTGCAGGGGGTGACCCAAGAGCGCACGTCTTCGTTACGGCCTGGAGGCAGCACTTTGACAAGCTAGACGACGACCTGGACGAAGCCGGGTAGGGAGAACCCCTTGGTGTATTAGTCCGGTTTAAGTCGGGCATGGCTATTTGTCGCCGTACTTGCGAAGCCATTCCACGTACTCTGGCCCTTTGTCTCGCGACGGCTTCGGTGGAATTGCCGCGGCGGGCGTAGGGGATGGCGCCTGCCTCTTGGATTTGGCCTTGCGTCTTGCTGCCCCTCGTCCGATCCGTGCTGACCGAGCCTCGTGCGCGGAGGGGAACAGGACGTTCCCAGAGCCGCAATCTCCGCAGCTCCATCCATCTTTGAAGAGCAGGAAGAACCAGACGACGAGCCAGATCCCGCCTGTCACGACGGACAGCAGGAGGTGCAGAATGTGGTTTGGCCCTTGCTTCGTGGAGCGCCGCCATTCCTGGCAGTCGTCGCACCACATCCGTTCGACTCTCTCGCTCATAGTTCATTTCCTCCGGGATTGTCCCGCCCGATGTTGATCTTCTCTGAGCGGCGGCTCTTGTGTAGATCTTAGGCGACTCGCTTTGCGTCTGCCTCTTGCGTCTGTTCATTGGCTTCGAGGGCTCGGATAAGCTTCTCGATGTCGCGCCAA
>JBDNFB010000065.1:0-7470 GCA_041690055.1 Myxococcota bacterium
CCGTCGTCGAGGCCTGCTTTGCCTCCGCCCGGCTAGCCGGCCCGTTGTGGCTGTGGCATTGGCCGCAGACCTGCGTCGACGCAATCGTCGACATGGAGGCAGGATTCGCGATCCGGTGGTCGGCCTCGCTCTCGTCACCGTCTCCATCTCCGGCTGCGGCTGCGTAGGCAGCGTATCTCTATAGGGGGTTTCCGTAGTGGCGTACGTGTGCTTCGCCCGGCCCGTGACACGACTCGCACGCGATGCCGAGCTCTGCGACATGCGTATCGAGGTCCTTCGTGAACTCGACCGGCCGGGGTTGGCCGGCGGTCGCGTGGCAGGGCACGCAGGTTTTGTTCCACTCCTCAGTCGTCTGGAAGGGATCCGGTTTCCAGAGCAGCGTCGCTTCGTAGGGAACCCAGCGCTGCTCGGTCACAAGCCACGTGAAGGGCAGCAGGTAGAGCTCGCGTCCTCGTCCTGAAGAGAACCAATAGATCTGCTGGTGGTGGGAGCCGGTTGCCTGTACCGCGCGTCGACGCGAACGCGTCTTGGCCCGAGCGTTCTCGACAGGTCGCCCGTCAAAGCGACGCTCGGGGGAGAACTCCAGATCGATCATGTCGACCCAGTACTGGTCGCCTTCTTGCTCGAGCCGATAGGTGCGGCCTCGGACCGTGAGCTCGGTCCCGTCCCAGTCCGCGAGCATTGTCTCAGGCGTCAAAACCTGGGTCATCGTACGGTGGTAGCTGCGTTGCCAGCTCTCGTATTCCGCAGGATGACATGCGCGGCAAGCGTCGGAAGACGTATAGCCTCGTGATCGCGTTTCGAGCGGTCGCTCAGCGTGAGCGGAGTCGCGCGGCGTTCCGGCCTTAGGTGGCTCGATCGTTCGCAATACCAGCGCACCGACGACGAGGCTGACGACTCCGGCGCCGATCAGGATTCCCGTCCGTCCAGAGCCTCGCGCGATCACCGCGAGGCCGATAAGAAGGATAAGGACGAACAGGATTGGTGTCATCGCGCGCCGACGATACCCCAGTGCGCCATCGCCTGACCAGAGCAAGACGACTCGCGACGCGCCCCGTGCTGATTGGCGCAACGTTGATCGCCCTCGGCGCGCAGACGCTCCTCATGCCCTTCCTCTGCTGCATGCTCGGGATTCCGCGCCGGCCGGGACGGACCGCCGGCGTGAAGCCCCTCGACCGGTTCCTCCAGCAATGGCGGGTTCGCAAGGCCGCCCCCCCTGGTTCGTGCGGGCGATCGACTCCTCGACATCGGCTGCTTTGATGACGTGATGATCGACGCTGTGCTCGACCGCATCGGCTCGGCCGTTGGGGTCGATCCCGCGATCGAGCCCGGCCACCGGGATCGCGTCGAGTTCCTGCGCGGCCTATTTCCGGGCGGCTGCGTGTTAGTCAAGATGCCGCATCCCTTCGTCGACACGATGCTCGACGTCCTCCTTGCGCTGCGCCTCGTGGACGGCATGGGCGACTTACTTGTTGCCGTCGACGAACGTGTGGTTCTAGATGTGCGAGAACCCGAGCGCGGCTGCCTTCTCGACGATGGCTTGAGGTTCGCATCGTAGTCGCCGTTGTGGAGCTACGCGGTCCAGTGCACGGTCATGTGCTCGTACACGACGGGTTGCCAGCGGAATCCTTCGGGTGGGCAAGGCGTCGTCGGGTAGCGACGTGCTCGACGTCCCTGCGCGTCAATCCCGTGGACCACCGTACAGCGGGCGATCCGCAGCTCCTGCATGGGCTGGGCCGTGCCCTTGAACACGCGCATCCCCGGGCGAACCCCGAAGCGGTCGAGGAACGCGAACGCACGGCGATGCAGGCGGTCCACCGCGCGCGGTCGGTAGACGTCCGGCCAAGCAGCAAGCACCAGGAGGGTCATGTAGGCCGCCAGGATCAGTGTGCCTATGTTTCGAAGCGTCAATTAGCGCCCTTGCTTGCTGATCGTCAGCTGCGTGGCGCCGGTCAGGGTAGCCCGAGGGAAATCCAATCGTCAGCAATCGCTGCCGCTTTCAGCTTGAATGCATCTCGTTGTTTTCGAGGTGAATCGTCTTGATTGAGTGAGGCACGGAGTGAGCAGAATCCAACGAATCGGCGCTGACGATACGTCAGCTATTCTGCTCTGTTTCCTATCCGGCATAACATTCGAAAGATTTTGTGCAGAGAACGACTCACCTATTGATCGCATTGCCCCCCCCCCCGAAGAAATTCACGCGCGCCGCGAAGATCTTCTTGCCTTCCTGGCGCCGAATGTGCGACGTTCCGCGGACCTGGGAAGGTTTGGGACCGCGCACAGAACGGTCCTTTTCGGACGTATTGCACGTGCCGTCATCCCAGAATTATTGAGTCGAGCTCGAATGCTCTAGTTGACTGGGAGATGATGGAATGGAACGGTTTAGTATTCGGCACGGATTGGCAGCCTTCAGCGCGGGGGTACTTCGCCGGAGCATGATCACGGGACTCGCGATCGGCACGGTGTTCTTCGCGACCTCTGCGGCATCGGCCGCGACCTTGAACGTCGTGGGCGGCCAGCTGCTGGGTGCCTCCGGCGTCGACGTCGGAGGGTCACTCTACGACGTCGCCTTCGTTGATGGGACGTGTATCGACCTCTTTAGCGGCTGCGCTAGCTTCGCCTTCCCGACCCAGGCGAGCGCCCAGCTGGCGGCCCAGGCGCTACTCGACGAGGTCTTCGTGAACGGTGTCGCGGGCGCCTTCGACGACAATCCCGCGCTCACCCAGGGCTGTAGCGCGTCCACTCGCTGCACCGCGCTCACCCCCTACGGCCTGCAAGTGGCCATAGGCGCAGCGAACTTCGGGGCCCTGCCGGACTTGGTGCAGAACCTGTCCACCTCTCCGGTGCAGGACATGACCGGTGTCACGAGAAGGACCTGGGCGGTGTGGTCCGTCGCGACCCCCATCCCCGAACCGGGAACGGCGCTCCTCCTGGGCCTCGGTCTGATCGCGCTTGGCTCACGGCGCAGCCGCGAGGGCTAAGCCCGATCGCTTTGGCGCTTTTCGACGCTCTGTGGCACTGAGCGGGCTGACTCGCTCCGACTTTTCGGAGCAGGTTCAGCCCGTTCTGCGTGGGGACCTCGAAGCTCTCGGAGTGGAACTGCCCCCCCCCGAACCCAACCAGTGCGCTCGGTCGATGTGGATCTGCATCAGACGTCGAAGGCCATGGGAATCGCGGTGCGTATTCGAAGAGTGAGACCCGTCTCCTGTCGCTAGGCCTGGAATAAGTGCTCAGCCCGCTGAAGTCGGAGTTTGATTCGATTTTGGTCGGAACGCAACGCGGTTGTGAGCTGCCCGTGGTGTTTTCGGGATTTAGATGGCCCTTGCACAACGGGGCCTCATTCCGCTCCCGCTCCCGGTACGGTTTCCACGCTTCGCCCGGAAGAGCCTCGAACAGGCTCCCGAAGTTCTTTTGCTGCGCAGGCACGATCGCGAACGAGAGCCCGGATTCTTCGCAAGCGTCGAAGATCGCTTGCTTGGCGAAGGCTGAGTCGCCTGGCACGATGACCTGCTTGTTCTCCGGTCTTGAAGCATTTTGCCCACGCGACTGGAGTTCAGATCGGATTATGTGACGATGCGTGTAGGCTCTGCGTTCTTAACAGGGAAATCTCCGCTCGCCCCCGGCTCGGATTGGGCTGAGGAGAGGCAGAGATCCCGATAAGTTCGGCCTGCAATTAAAGCCGATCAAGGAGTAGGAAAATGAAGCTGTCCACGTTTATGAGCGGAGCGGTCTTGATGGGTACGCTCCTGGTCTCGGGCGTCGCATTTGGGGACCGTCCGGAAGACGCAGTTCTGGAGACGAAAGAGGCTGCTGCAGGGGCAGTTGAGGACGCGCGGGAGCGATCCAATGCGCAATGGAAAGACGATGCTCAGCGCGGTCGTGATCGGGTCGAGACGGTCCAAGAGGAAGGAAAGCAAAAAGCGTACGGCCACTCGAAAGACAAGCATAAGGACACGGACAAGCATAAAGGCAAACTGAAGGACAAGGAAAAGAAGTGGAAAGACAAGTCCGCGCACGAGCGGAGCGAGCTTGAGGGCGATGAGCGCCGAATGAAGGATCGCGGCAAGGAGATGGGCGATGACGCGGCGCGCGAAGCGGATGAGGCCAAACGCAAGATGTCCGAGTCTGTGAATAAGCAGAAGGAAGCGGCGTCCGCGGAAGGCGAGAATGCCAAGGAGGCTGTTGAGGCGATCTCCAATCAGGCCAAGGCGTCACCGAAGGGAGAGGCCCGCGGTTTCTGGGCGCGGATCTTTGGCTCGGGCGGCGACTCGGAGTAGCCTATCCAGAGACGCTACTCTGGCGCCTAACTGTACCTTTATTGCGGATATTTGATTCGAGCGAGGCCCCCTCATGCAGGGTGGAGGGCGCTCTACTCGTCAATCAGATTCACTGCGCGAATCATGAAGCTTCGCGTGCAATTGATCAGGAACTCAGATGCAACTTAATCAAACGACTCTTCTCTCTTCTTCGTCCTCGACTCCGAGCCGATCCCGGCGCGGACTCGCAGCGGTCTTGGTTTTGTGCTGCGCGCTCGCAACGCTTCCCGGTTGTGTGACGGATCCTTATACGGGCGAGCGTCGCATCAGCAAGACGGCCATGGGCGGCCTACTCGGTGCGGGCGCCGGCGCGGGCTTGGCCGCTGGGATCGCGGCACTTGCCGGCAAGGATGCGGCGAAGGCGGCTTTGATCGGTGGTGGTACGGGCTTTTTGGCCGGTGCTGCGGTTGGTGGCTACATGGATTACCAGGACGCGAAGCTGCGTGAATTCCTGGCTGGCACGGGCGTTCAGGTGATTCGCGACGGCAACGAGATTACGCTTTCGATGCCGAGCAATATTACGTTCGCAACGAACAGTGATCAGCTCTCGAGTTCCTTCCTCGAGATCATGCATTCGGTGACGCTCGTTTTGAACGAATACGACAAGACGATCATTGAGGTCATGGGCCATACCGATTCGACGGGCGCCGATGCGTATAACCTTGAGCTCTCGACGCGTCGCGCACGCTCTGTTGGTAACCACCTTTCTTCGAAGGGTGTGAATCCACAGCGCATCCTCACACAGGGCTTCGGCGAGACGTACCCGATCGCGGACAACTCGACCGAGATTGGGCGTGGCCAGAACCGCCGCGTGGAGCTGCGCCTCACTCCGCTGACTCAGCCTTCCGCATAACCCAGCCTTTCTTGCACATGAGGAATACGTGGAATTAGTGGAATAGGCATGGACCAGCCGCGCTAGCGGTCGCCGGGTGGCGGGATCTTGATCCTCATCGCCCGAGGACGATAAATCCCGGGACTCTCGCGCAATCGCTCGAGAGTGCCCGGGATTTCTTTTTCCGTGCGCGCAAAGAGATTGCAGACGTAGGTCACGACAAGCTCGTCCGGTCCGGCGAATTGCGGATGGGCTTTACCCGCATAACAGAAGAGATTTGGATCTCGGGCCAAGGCGTTTCCCGGACTTCGTTCAGGCACGACGGCGAGCGGCAGCGGCGCCGACCAGGGCCCTTCGAGTCTTTCCGCTCTGCGCAGCCAGATCATGCCCTTCGGAGCACCTGCTGCGGCCGGTGTGGGGTCGCTGTAGACAGCCAGCCATTCCTTCTCCATATGCGAAAAATGGACGCTCATCTCGGTGGCATCGTCTTTCATGAGGATTTTCGCGCGGCGCGCGGCGAGGCCGGATTCCCAAACTCCTGCTCGTCCCAGGGTTTCGAGATGGCTTGAGAGATCCGAAGGCCAGCGCAGAAGCGCCGAGCGCGGCAGCCGTGTGAGCATCTGCGGCGTTCGACCCTCCGCGTCGTTTTGATAAGCGAAGGCGTAAACGAAGGGGCCGGAGACGACCCAGGCGCTGCCGGGAATCGCTTCGGTCGAATCCGAAAGGGAGGTAATGTCGACCTGCCATCGTTGGGGCGGGTCCGCAGCGTTCTTGATTCGCGCAAGGTCGGCCCCGACGAGTCGGAAGGGCAGATTGAAGGGGCCGCTCGCCTCGGCGGGTTGGACGCGGAGGAGCGCGAGGTACAGCACATCGTCGAGGAGGAAGGGCGAGAGAGGCCAGTAGTAGGGGCTCTCGCCGGATTCGGAGACCGCTCGCTTAACCCAGTCCGCGTTCGGATCGGGTTGAAAGAAGGCGTGAGGTGGCTGCGTCTTCTTCCATTCATAGTCGATGCGCCATTCGCCGTTTTTGTCGCAGGTTGATCGGCCGATGGAGTTGTGGATGAAGGGATAGACGCGTCCGTTTTGCGAGATGGTCTCGCTTTCTTGGGCCACGAATGAATCGCCGAAGAACCAGAGACTGACGGAGGTCTGGTCCTGCTTCGAAGCGCGGTCATCCGAAATCGCACGCGACGAAAGGGCGTCGAGCGAGACCGAGAAGGCGGCGTCTCCGCCAAACCAGCCATCTTCATCGGGAAACGAGGGGAGGCACGGTTCTTCCCCGGCTCCCCTTCCGTCCTCGGGTCCGAGGACGAAAGGCCCGATGGCACAGCCTGCCGAGCCCACGAGGAGGCCGGCGACGAGCGCCATGCCGACGAATCGCGAGAGAGGCTTCGCTGCCGTCATGTGGCCTTCACCTTTAACCGCCGTCATGTAAACAGGGCCTGCATGAGTACGCCGAGGCCGGAGACTGCCGCGAACACAATCACGCACGGCTTCAGCCATCCCGCATCGAGCCAGTCATGAGACCATCGACTGGCATAGAGGCCAATCGCGATGGCGGGAAAGAGGGCCGCCCCAACCAGCCAATGCCAGGTCGTGACCTGGCCGGCGATGGCGAGGGCGCCGAGCGAAAGGGCGGTGCCGATCAAGAAGGTGGCGCCGAGGGTTGAACGCACGACCGGGCCGGGCGCGTTCTGATAGAGCAGAGCGATCGGGGGCCCACCGATCGAGGACGCGGTGCCCATCAGGCCGGCCAGAAATCCCGCGGCGGCGGCGCTGCCCGGGCGAACTCGAATGGCGGGGGAGATGACGCTGAGAAAAGAAGCGAGGACGACGAAGCCGCCGATCAGGAGCGCGAGGGTTTCGGGTTCGAGCTGACTGACGATCCAGGCACCCAGGGCGACGCCGGGGATCCGCCCCATCGTCGCCCAGATCACGCCCGGGCGGTCGATCCGGTCATGCTCGCGAAGCGCTGATCCGGCCGTCATCGGGAGCGCCATGATGATCATCGCCGCCGGGAGCGCAGCCGGCTGGATCAGCGCCACAACAGGCACGACGACGAGGTTCAGGCCGAAGCCGATAGAGCCCTGGATCAGCGCACCCAACACGACGGTGAAGAAAACCACGGCGAAGCCTGTCGGCGTAAAACGGAGTGCGTCGAACAAGCTTTCCAAGGAGGGGCACCCACCTGCGGCCACCGCGAGCGGCGATTGATTTCAGGAACCGTCAGCATAGCGGAGTGGCCGCGGGCCGATTCGTGCAAAGAGACGTGGACAGTAGAATGCGCCTGGCACGAACCCTGCGATGTCAGGGGGTATGTCCA
>JBDNFB010000066.1:0-34513 GCA_041690055.1 Myxococcota bacterium
AGAGGTCCAGCGCGCCGTTGCCGCGGCCGCCGAAGCGGTGGGCGGTCTGGATCTCGTCGTGAACATCGTCGGTTCCGCTTCTTGGTCGCCTTTGCTCGAGGTTGATGAGGAAACTTGGGAACGTGATTTCGACGTGAACCTGAAACACCATCTCTACGTCGGGCGGAGCGCCGCGAAGCATTGGATCGCATCCGAACGTCCCGGTGCGCTGTGTGTCGTGGCTTCCGTCTCGGGACGCTTCTCGTCCGCTGGGCATGGCGCCTACGGAGCAGCGAAGGCAGGCGTGATGAATTTCGTGCAGACCGCTGCTCAGGAATGGTGGCCACACGGGATCCGAGTGAACGCGGTGGCTCCCGGCGCCGTGCGCACCCCGCGCATCGAAGCGTCTTGGGAGAACGGCACTATTCCCAGGCCGACCGAGGATTTAATGGGTCGGCTGGCGCTGCCTGAAGATATCGCCGGCGCGATTACGTTTTTGGTCTCGGATCTGTCGGCCAAGATCACCGGGCAAACTGTCATCGTGGACGGAGGCTGGACGACCCGTTTTCCCTGGGAGCTGAGTTAGGCGCGAACGGATTGCACGCCCACGCCCACGCCCACGCCGCTCGCCGAAGCGCGAGAGGCCGAGCCCGATCAATACGAACGAGAAAGAGGAGACGCGTCTGTGAGTGAGCTTGATGAGATCTTTGGACTGAGGGGGCATGTGGCTGTTGTCACGGGTGGAGCCTCGGGGATCGGCCGGGCCGTGGCGGAGGTTTTTGTTCAGGCGGGCGCGCAAGTCGTCGTGGGAGATATGAACTTCGAGGGGGCGGAGTCCGTCGCGAAGGAGATTCGCTCGACGGGTGGTTCCGCGGTCGCGCAGAGCGTGGATGTTTCGAACCGCTCCGAAGTATTTGCTTTGGTCGAGCGCGCAGAAACTGAGTTCGGCGGTCTCGATGTGATTTGCAACGTGGCGGGGATTCCGACGGACGGACTCCTCGAATCGATCAGCGACGAGGACTTCGACCGCATCCTTGGCGTGAATCTCAAGGGCACACTTTACGGATGTCAGGCGGCGATTCCCGCGATGACCAAGCGCGGCGGCGGCAGCATTATCAATGTCTCTTCGGGCGCGATCGATCTGCCCAAGGCGATGTACGGGCCCTATGCGATCACAAAGGCGGGCGTGGCTCAGCTCACGCAGACGCTCTCGACGGAGGTCGGCGACCGCGGAATCCGGGTGAACGCGATCGCGCCGGGCGCCACGATCACGGCATTTACGCAGAGGCATTTAAAGAACCCGGATGGCTCTATGAATAAGGAAGCTTACGAGGGCTTTGTGACAACGATGGAGTCGATGTCGCCGCTGGGGCTCGTCGGCGAAGCGGTCGATCAGGCGTGGCTCGTTCTGTATCTGGCGTCGAAGGCTTCGCGTTTCTGCACGGGACAGATCTGGCGTGCGAACGGAGGGGCAACGTTCTCGCACTAACTCGAACTAACTCGCAGTTAGGTGGAGCGCGGCCGAGGTGAATCAATGCCCGGCGATTTGCAGTTACTCGGCCTTCTTTGGCTTATCGTAATGGGTCCAGAGACGGCGATCCCAGTCCTCTACTTTGTTCGTATCTAGACGTTTACGCGCGAGTGATCGCCAGCTCGAAGCGAGGACCTCGAGATCGGCCATTGCTCTGAGGTCGGCGCGGTCCTTGCTCTTGTCGTAGATGATCGACATCAGGCGGGTGAGGGGCCAGCCTTCATGGGGCCGCTCTTGCAGCGTCAGCGAGTCGCCCGGGCTGATTTCGCCTTCTCGGAGAACACGATAATACCAACCGCTGAAGCGCGTGGTTTGAACAGCCATCGCCATGGACTTGTGCTCGAATCGTGCGTTGAGTTTCCAGCAGGGCTGACGGGCTTGGGAGACCTCGAGGACCACGTCTCCGACGGCGTAGATGTCTCCGATGCAGACGTCGGCTTCGGTGATCCCTCGCGTCGAAATGTTTTCACCGAAGGCCCCAGCTTCTTGGAGGACGGCGGGGCGATGCGGGAGCTGCTCTAGCCAATAGGCGTAGTGCTCTCGGGCGTAATGATGGACGGCTTTGTCACGTCCTCCGTGGTTTTTGAGGTCGGCCTGATGGTCGCCTTCGAGTCCGTTTGCGTGGGCGCGGCGGGGGCCGTCGACAGGATACTTGGCGATGCCGCTTGGTTTTTCTTTTGGGCCCAGGGGAGCCACATCGCCGACGAGCAGCGCTTCTATCTCAACCTCCATCAGGCCTTCCTATTCACGTGTGTACCGACTTCCGGCGTCATTCGGATCTTTTGGGTTCGCTGATCGACCTGGTTCCGGCTGCAACCTCAATGGGTCTGAATGTTGGGGTTCACGTTAAGCTCCGCCGTCGAAGGGGGCAGATCCTTCCGAACGGTCTCGTTTTAACCGGCTGCGAACCCCCGACCGAATTCATAGGATGCACGCTTGCTCCACGTCAGGAACTCCGCTTCAGATCCGGCATATGATTCGTGAAATTCAACTTCATTCTTCTTCGGCTGAAACGGGTCCTCCATCGGATGTATGGTGATGGCGATCATTGATGGATGCGCCGGTTCCGTTGGGCCAGTGAAGAAATATACGAATGTATCTGCGTCCGGATTGATCACCATATATCGGGGGCCCGGGCTGTCCTTATACCTCTTGATCCTCGGATGCTGTGCGATTTCCTCTTGGAACTTTCGAATCGCTTCCGCAGAAGTCTTCCCCGGAGGCGGAATGTCGGCGATTGGACCGCCTGATGCCAAGAGGGCCAGCGAGAGCCCTGCAACTGTGATTCTAATCAGGTGGTCGTGTGTCGCTCGGCAACTGAAGAGCTTCATGCCGGCTCTCTCTCCTAAGCTTATGGTGGAAGTGGCTCCGTTTTCCTAGCCCTGCGCACGTTTCGCCGTCGCGCGTCCGATTCGACGTCCAAAGAACGTGCCATCACCCAGCGAAAGCCCACTGCTGTAGCCGCCAACCGCGAGCCCTGAAGTCGAACGGCCGGCCCCGTAAAGACCCGGAATAATCCGATTCTCAGGATCGAGCACGCATCCATCCACATCCGTCGCCAGCCCACCCAACGTGAATACGGCATATCGCGCGTTCTCCGTCGTGCAGTCGATCGCCGCAAAGGGCGGCGTGACAAGCGGTCGAAGGTAAGGCTCTCGCTTGCCGAAGAACGGATCTGCTCCGTCCTTCGCATAGCGGTTGAAGAGTTCGATCGTCGATTCGAGCGCGCCCTCAGGCAAACCGATCTCTTGGCCGAGTTCGGCCATGGTTTCGCCCACGCCCGCGAGTTCGAATCCGTACTCAGGTTTCACGTAGAAATCATCATCCACGATAAGCCAGCAGCGTCCGTCATTGCGCAGGAGCGCATAGTCCCCGATGCGACCGTAGTAGGCGTCTTCGTTAATGAAGCGCTGCCCATACTGGTTGATCATCACGCCGCTTTTCAGATCCCAAGGCTGCGTCACGGGCAGCGAAACGGAAACCTTGTCGAGGTGTCGTGTCCCCGCGCCTGCCGCCATGCCCAGGCGAATCCCGGAGCCGTCGTCGCCATCGGCTGCCACGCGCATGGAACATTTGCGTGCCTCCGGTCGGTACGCGTCGAGCATCTCATCGTTGAGCACGAAGCCGCCCGTTGTGATCACGACGCCGCCGCGGGCGCGGACGGTATGTGACTCGCCGAAGGTTTCGAGGCGGGCGCCCGAGATGGTGCCGTCGCTTTCCTTGTAGAGTGCGCTGCAGATGGTGTTGTAGGCGACCTCGGCGCTTGAGGCTTCGACCTGGTCGCAGAGTACGCTCATGACCTTATGTCCCGCCGCACCAGGCACGGCGGCGACGTGTCCGCGTGGCGCGGGGCGAGCGATGTCGCGGAAGGGTGCGACGTTTTCGGATCCCGACCAGACGAGGCCATCGTCGGTCGGTGGTTCGCCCGACTGTCCGTAGTAGAAACTGTTCTTGTACGGGATGCCTTGCGCGACGAGCCAATCGAAATGTTCGACCGTGCCGTCGCAGTAGAGTTCCAGCTTGGCGTCATCACGGCCTGCGCCGACCGAGGCCTGCAAATACTTCAGCATCTCTTCCGCGCTGTCCTCGTAGCCGCAGGCCTTCTGGAGCGCCGTGCCGCCGCCGAGGTAGATCACGCCACCCGACATCGCCGACGTACCGCCGCCGCCTCCCGCGCGTTCGACGACGAGCGTGGACGCGCCGGCTTCGACGCTTGAAAGGGCCGTGGCCGCTCCCGCGCAGCCAAGGCCGACTACGAGGGTGTCGACTTCTTGGTCGAATCGGGGGATGGATCCGGCATCGAGGATTTCGGTTTTCATGGTATTTCCTTCTCTTCTTGTTCGTTTGCGGACGTGTGGACGCCCGCTCCTGCTTGGTCGATCAAAGGGGGGGGGCGGCAGGTCAAAGGGGCTTAGAGACGATACCCGCCGTCTACGCTGATCACCTGTCCGGTCATGGGCGCGCCGGCCTCCGAGGCCAGGAACACGATCATCGGTCCGAGCTCTCCAGGCTCCAAAATCCGACTTTGAGCGCTTTCCATCTCCGCGCTCCGACGCGCTTCATCCGCCGACGTGCCTTGCATTTTGCCGAGCTGATCAAACGAGACGAGATCCGTATTCGTCCAGCCGGGACAAACGCAGTTGACCGTGATCGCGTGGCGCGCGAGGTCGACCGCAAGTTGCTTCGTTAGGCCGACGAGGCCATGCTTGGCGGCGGTATAGGCGGGGCTTGCGGCGGCACGCTTCGAGGCGCCCGATCCGATATTGACTACGCGCCCGCGTCCGCGCTCGCGCATCGAATGGACCGAAGCGCGCGTGCTCCAGTATGCCGACGTTAGGTTTAGTGTGAGATTCGACTCGAACGCGTCGTCGTCGCCTGCGAAGATATCCGAGTTCCCCGGCGTGCTTCCGCCCACGTTGTTTACGAGGATGTCGATGCCCCCGAAACGTGAGATGGCTTCTTTGACGGGAGCGTCCGCTTCCTCGCGGTTAAGCGCGTCGGCAATAACGGGAACGGCGCCGATCTGCTCCGCGCTTTTCTCAAGCACTTCCGCATTCCGACCCGAGATCACAACCTTTGCGCCGGCTGCGACGAGGGCGCTGGCCAAGGCGGCGCCGATTCCACGGGATCCTCCGGTCACGACAGCGACTCGGTCCTTGAGCGAGGCGACGGGAGGCGGGGCTGAACTCGTCATTTCGGATTCCTTCCTGCATGGGGGGACGATACGGCGGCCCGGATGTGGACATCCGAGCGAATGTCGCCTCAATCTTAGATCAGCGGATCGCTCTCCGCGCGGGCAAGATCAGGCCGGCGGCTCATGCCTTAGCGGCGATTCGTAGTAGCGCGCGACGTCGGCCTCGATCACGTAGACGACACGGGTCGACCATTTCCGGCGCGGAAAAGGCTTGCCCAGATATTGTTGAGAGAGGGCATCGAGAACGACGAGATCGTTATCGTCGCGGGTCTCTATGACCCTTCCGCGAACCAGGGCCTGCTCGTAGGGATTCGCGTAGTCCGTGATCGAGAGCGCGACGCGGCCGTCCTGGAGGAGGTTCTGGCCCTTGATGCCGCGCTGGTCGGTGGCGATCAGGAGGGTGTCGCCCTCGCGGCCAACCCAGACCGGTTCGACCTTGGGCGATCCATCGGGCATAAGTGTTGCGAGGGATGCGAAGTTCGGGGCATCCAGTAGGCGGCGGACATCGGCATTGAGTGTGGCAGGCATCGTGCCCTCTCTATTGATCGGGAGTGCCGTCAGTTTGTGAGCGCGGACAGCGGTTGGGTGCCGACAGCTTATGCATGTCGACAGCTCACGGAAAGCGATTCTCCCGTCATGTACGAGGCGTAGTCGGAGGCCAGGAACACGACGGCATTCCCAATCTCCCAAGTCTCGGCGGCTCGGCCGAGGATCTCATTTTCCTGAACCATTTTCTGCAGAAACTCGGCACTCGAAACCTTCTCGAGATAGGGATGGATCGCGAGGCTCGGGACCAGCGCGTTCACACGGATGCCATGGGGCGCGGCTTCCAACGCGGCACAGCGCGTGAGTGCGAGCACTCCCGCCTTTGAAGCGGCATACGCGGTTTGGCCCGCTTCGGCGCGCCACGCACAGATGCTTGAGAGGTTGATGATGGAGCCGGATCGGCGACGCGTCATGCCGGGGAGAACCGCACGCAAGGTTCGGAACGTACCGCTCAAGTTGATGTCGAGCAGCCGATTCCATTCTTCGTCCTCGGTATCGACGATCGATTTAGTCATGCCCATGCCGGCGTTGTTCACGAAGACGTCGATGCGGCCGAATTCGGCTTCGGCCTTTTCGACGAGCGCGACTACGTCTTCATTCGAGCGGACATCACACAGAGCCGTCGGCACCGCGCGTCCGATCTCTTCTGCGAGTTCATCCGCAAACCGCGCAAGCCTGCCGGCGTGGATATCGGAGAGCATGACGTCGGCGCCTTCTTCCGCGCATCGCTTCGCCGCAGCAAACCCGATGCCGGTACCGGCGGAGGCGGTAATGACCACGGATTTGCCGGCGAGGAGCTGATGCCCCTCCGGGTACGCCGGAGGCGGTACGGAGGTGAAGGCAGGCGCCTGTGACGAGGCGGAGGAGGGCGCCTGTGAGGAGGGCGGACCATCGCTCACGCGAGGAACCCGCCATCGACGATCAACGTTTGTCCCGTCATGAACGAGGCCGCGGGGCTCGCGAGGAAGCGTGCGGCGCGGGCGATTTCGACGGGATTGCCGAGGCGTCCGAGTAGATTTTGACCCGCCATGTCTTTCTCGAATGTGGCTCGCTTTTCGGGATCCTTCGGCAGGATCATCTCGGTGGCGACCGAGCCCGGCGTGAGTGCGTTCACGCGGATGCCGTCTCGAGCCCATTCTTGGGCAAGCGTGGACGTGAAGTTGATCATCGCGGCTTTCGAAGCGCAGTAGGCGCCGAGGCCGCGCATGGGGCGATGGGCACAGGCGGCGGTGATATTGACGACAGCGGCGTGGTGGGCTGAATTCGGGGAGGGGCGAAGGAGGCGATGCGCTTCCTGACAAAGGAAGAGGGCGGCCTTCGTGTTTACAGTGAAGATCTCGTCGAACTCGTCTTCGCTGAGTTTTCCGACGGAATGAGGGCGGAGGATCGCCGCATTATTCACGAGGATGTCGAGACGCGTGCCTTTGCGCTCTAGGTCGGCGATGAGCGCGCGGCCGGCACCCGGTTGGAGTGCGTCGTAGCTGAAGGCAGAGGCGCGCCCACCGCTTGTGCGAATCGCATCGGCGACCGCTTCAGAGTCGGCCAAGGCTCGGCCGGTGATGAAGACGCGTGCGCCGGCGGCCGCGAAGTCTTCCGCGATCGCACGGCCAATGCCGCGGGTGCTGCCCGTGATCAGCGCCGTGCGTCCGGCGAGAGAGAAGGCTTCGTCGCTGGCGGTCATTCGACTCCCCCTGTCATTCGCAGCCGGGCTGCGGGACGGTGGGTGGCCATTCGCCGCCGCCGTAGGTTTCGAGCGCTGCGCCGGAGACGTAGCTCGAGTCCTTTGCGCTGAGGAAGAGGACGGAATGGGCAACCTCTTCGGCCCGGGCGAAGCGCTTCGCGGGGATCGAGTCCGTGATGCGCTTCTTTGATGCGACGTCGCCGTAATGGTCGCCCGTCAGCTCGGTCTCGACGAGCCCCGAGACGACGCAGTTGACGCGGATATCTGGGCCCCATTCGACGGCGAGGGAGGTCGTGGCATTCATGAGGCCTGCCTTCGCCGCGCCGTAGGCAATCGAAAGCGGGGTCGGGCGGAGCGAACTAATACTGACGATATTTACGATCACGCCTCCGCCTTCGCGGCCGAGCATATGTTTGTGGACCTGCTGCGAGAGGATGAGCGGCGCATTCAAGTTGAGTTCGAGGATCTTGTTCGTGAGCTTCGGCGAGGCCTCGGCGCTGGGGACCGAGGGGGCACCGCCGGCGTTGTTCACGAGGACATCGATGCCTCCGTCAACTTCGGCGCAGCGCGCCAGCCAGGCTTCGGTGGCTTCGGGGTCGCGGACGTCGATGCTCTCGGTCGTGATGGTGTCGTGGCCAAAGGGTTCGTCGACGGGGCGTCGACTGCAGGTCATGACACGGGCGCCCGCCGCCGCAAAGGATTCGCAGATCTGCCGGCCGATGCCGCGGGAGCCGCCGGTCACGACGACGGTCTGATTCGAGAAATCGTATTGGGTCTTGCCTGAACTCACGGATGCTCCCTGATGGATTCGGGGGACGACCTCGCTGGGCGACCCCTTTGATCGGATTGGCCGGCCTGATCTGCCGACCTGATACCCCGGCCTCGGCCCTCGACCCTAGGCTCGGGGTTTTCCGGCGGACACGCCACCGTCCACGACGAAATCGCCGCCGGTACAAAAAGAAGACTCGTCGCTGGCTAAGAAGACGACCATCTCGGCCACTTCCTGGGCGTCTGCCATCCGGCCGAGAGGGTAGTTCCCGTAGGCCGCGTTGTACTCCTCGTCGGTCCAGCCTTTGCGCTCGGTCATCTTCGTACGAGTCGGTCCCGGCATGACCGCGTTCACGCGAATGCCCTTTGGCCCCAGCTCGATCGCCGCGCTTTTTGTGAGACCACGGATTCCGAATTTCGAGGAAGCGTAGGCAGAGAGACCCTCGCGGCCTTCGAGGCCTTGAACCGAAGAGAAGTTGATGATCGAACCGGATCCCTGCTCGGTCATGCAATCCATGACGGCCTTCACACCCAGGAAGGTGCCCACGAGATTCGTCTGGATCACCTTCTGAAAGAGCGCCAAGTCGGTCTTCTCAAGAGAAGCGACTCGGATCAGTCCGGCGTTGTTGACGAGCACGTCGAGGCGACCGAAAGCGGCCAGCGTCTGCTCGACGCCGCGCCGCCACGCTTCTTCGTCGGCGATATCGAGTTCGACGAAAAGTGCCGAGTCGGCTTGCCTCGCATTCAGCTCAGCGACCAGCGCCCCGCCTTCCTCCGCGCGTCTGTCGGCAATGGCGACTCGCGCGCCTTCTTCGACGAATCGGCGGGCGGATGCGGCGCCGATACCGCGGGCGCCGCCCGTGATGAGTGCCGTCTTTCCCTCGAGTCTGGTGCCGCGACTCATCGTGTCTTTCGTCGTGCCTGTCATCGTGCCTGTGATCGTGCCTGTCATCGTGTAATGACTCGGTCGCCGCGCACAAAGGCGTCCCTGGCCTTGTCGCCGTCGCCCTGAATATTAAGTTGGTACGTGTAGCCCTGTTCCATGCGGTAGTTCGTATGCATCTCGAAGACATCGAGATGATTCAGGGCCGCTTTGGCGAATTCGAGCGCCGACTTGGGCTTCGCAAGCATCAGCTCGGCCAACTCGCGCGCCTTGGGCATTAAATCTTCGGGCTCCGTGACATAGGCGACGGTGCCCCAGGCAAGCAACTCGTCGGCAGTGGCAGGTTTACAGGTGAGCGACATCTCTCGAAGTTTCATAGGAGCAACGAGCTTGGCAAGATGAGAAGCGCAACCGAGTGCGCCGTTGTCGACTTCAGGCAATCCGAAGCGCGCCTTTTTCGAGGCGACGATCATGTCGCAGCTGGCCACGAGGCCGATGCCCAGGCCCATGCAGAAATCGTTCACGGCGGCGATGACCGGCTGTCGGGTCTGGTAGACCTGGTTAAAGGTGGCGTAGCAGGCTTCGCCGGAGCCGAGCAGATGGTCGAAGCCTTCGACGCTTTGCATCTCTTTGATGTCGATGCCCGCGTTGAAGCCCTTACCTTCCGCGGTCAGGATGATGACGCGGACCTCGGGGTCCTCGGACAGCTCTTTGAAGGTGTCGTGGATGGCCCAGGTGTCGGCGACGGTGATCGAGTTGACCGGGGGATGATGCATGACCACTTCGGCGATCTGGTTCTCGATATTGCAGCGGATCGTCATGGGAATTGCCTTCCTGTTTCTGTTTCGATTTCTGAGGGTGCCTCGGATTTCTACCGGGCTGCCGATCCGTTTTTTGGATCCATCTTTTTGACCCGTTTTGGGGCTGTTTTTTGACCGCCGCCGGACCCCAAAACGCACTATCCTGGCGGTGTTCATTGCGGACCCTTCCGGGATGGGAATTGCTTTCAGTCATCAGCCGCGGCACTCATCAGCCGCCGCACTTCGCAGCATAGTCAATCTGGGCAACTCGCCTGAAAGGAAATCATGAGCGCGCAAGCTTCGCCGAAGAGCACGATCCCTAAAATTATCAGTGTCGACGACCATGTCGTTGAGCCGCCTCATCTCTGGGAATCGCGCTTGCCCGCGAAATACAAGGATATCGGCCCGCGCATCAAAATTCTGCCGCGTGGTGTGCCCACGCTCAAGGAGGGAGTTTGGGTCGAAGAGCCCGGCGATACCGATGAGATGGCCGCCTGGTGGCACTACGAGGATCATATCTACCAGCTCCGCCTGATGATCGCCTGCCCGGGCCTCCCGCCCGAAGAAGTGAAGCCGATCGGCGTAACTTTTGATGATATCAAGCGCGGGTGTTACGACCCGAAGGCGCGGATCGCCGATATGGAAGCGAATCACGTCGAGTCGTCGCTGTGCTTCCCGAATTATCCCCGCTTCTGCGGACAGCTCTTCTCCGAGCGCAAGGATATGGTGCTCTCGAAGCTCTGCATCGAGGCGTATAACGACTGGATGGTCGAGGAATGGTGCGGCGACAGCGAGGGGCGACTCATTCCCCTCTGCATCGTGCCGCTCTGGGACGCCGAACTGGCCGCCGCCGAAATTCGCCGCAACGCCGCGCGCGGTGTCCGCGCAGTGGCGTTCTCCGAGCTGCCCGCGTGGCTCGGCCGACCTTCGATCCACACCGATTACTGGGATCCCTTCATCCGCGCCTGCGAAGAAACCGAGACCGTGATCTGCATGCATATCGGTTCGGGCACGAAGACCGTGAGTACGTCGGACGATGCGCCGACGATCATGTCTTCGAATCTGATCGCGTGTAATAGCGTGGCGTCGATGCTCGACTGGATCTTCTCCGCCAAGCTTTTGCAGTTCCCGAAGCTGAAGCTGCTCTACGCAGAATGCCAGATCGGTTGGATTCCGTATTTCATCGAACGAGCGGACGATACTTGGGTCACGCATCAATGGGCCCAGGGCGAGAAGCGTCTGCCCGAGGCGCCGTCCGAGTATTACAAGCGGAACATCTACAGCTGCTTCTTTAAGGACAGTGTCGGTATCGATCTGATCGACCGCGTGGGTCTTGATCAGGTGATGTTCGAAACGGATTATCCGCATCAGGACGGGACGTTCCCGAACACGCTGGCGGTTGCGGAAGAACTGTTCGGGCATCTGCCCCAAGATCAGGTGAACAAGATCGCCCGCGAAAATGCGATCAAGCTTTTTGATCTGAAACTCTAAGCGGTCTGCGGTGGCGACACGGCCCGGTCCCGGAGGTTAGGCATGGCTGAGGCCGTTGATACTTCTTCTTCCCCTGCATCGGGGGCTGGCTGCGCGTCTTCTGATTCGGAGCGCAAGGCGCTTCCGATTCCGAACGGCTGGTATGCCGTGGCGGTTTCGGATGAGCTCGCGCCGGGCGCTCTGCAGAACGTGCGGTACTTCGATCAGGAATTGGTGGTCTTCCGGACGGAGTCGGGAGAGGCGGCGGTCTTCGAGGCGTACTGCCCGCATCTCGGTGCGCATTTTGGGCATGGTGGGTCAGTGGAAGGCGAGAGTCTGCGCTGTCCCTTTCATGGTTGGTCTTTTGCGACCTCCGGGGCATGTTCCGATATTCCTTACGCGAAGCGGATCCCGCCGAACGCCAACGCCGGCAAGCTGGCCACGAAGGAATGCAACGGTTTCATCTTTGCGTGGTGGGACGCGGAAGGCCGCGCTCCCTGGTACGAGATTCCCGAGGTGGCCGAGGCCGTGGATGCAAACTGGTCCAAGCCCGACCGCTACGAATGGCGGGTCAACGCGCATAATCAAGAGCTGGCAGAGAACGGCGTAGACTCCGCGCATTTCCATTTCGTGCACGGGACGCAGGCTGTGCCTGTGACCGAGACCGAGGAAGACGGCGCCTATCGCCGCGCCTTTTCGGCGATCGAAATGAAGACGCCACGGGGCGAAGTGAAGGGCGGGATCGAGTCGCAGCAGGCCGGTTTCGGTTTCGCGACGAGTCGGTTCACCGGCATCTGCGAGACGCTCGAACTTGCGACGTCCACGCCAATCGACGCGCATAACGTGCATGTCCGGTACGCGTTTATTCAGCCGAAGGTCGATGGCCTTGATCCGAAAGGCGGCGTCGCCGCGGCGATCATTCGCGATATCGTGAAGCAGATGAATGAGGACGTGCCGATCTGGGAGAACAAGATCTATCACAAGCGTCCTGTGCTGTGTGATGGTGACGGCCCGATCCCCGAGTTTCGCCGCTGGGCAGAACGTTTCTACGCGTAGACGGCCTCGGCCGCATCTCACCTCGTATCATCTAATCTCAGTTCAGCTTCGCCGTGGCCTTCGTTGCCGCAATTCGCGTGGTTGCCGATAATCCGATCCTTTCCTAAAGAGGTCCGTCCCGTGCCGCTTGCCTTACCCGACTACAACCTGACCGAAGAACAAACGGAGTTTCGCGATTCGCTGCGCCGCTTTTTCGAGGAGCATGCGCCGACCGGCCTGACCCGTGATGTGATGGAGGCGGGGGGCGCGCACGCACCGGATGTCTGGAAAATAGCGACCGCGGAGCTCGGCCTCGCCGGGATTGCGATCGCCGAGGAGTATGGTGGGCAAGGCTTCGGTTTGAAAGAACTCTCGATCGCACTCGGCGAAGCGGCCAGGGGCTTGTCGCCGATTCCGCTGTTTTCGTCGGCGGCGCTGGCGGGCCGAGTGGTGGCTTCGGTGCTTGCGAGCGCGGGTTCCGATGAGACGCGACGAGAGCTTGAGCCGATTGCATCGGGGCGTATCGCGACCTTGGCCTGGCTCGAAGGTCCGGGCGAGTGGGATCTCGATCAGGTCCAGATGCGCGTGCACGCCGCGGACGGGGGTTTCCGTTTGAGCGGTGAGAAGCATTTTGTCTTGGATGCGGGATGTGCTGAGAGGATTTACGTTGTCGCACGCGAGGGGGATTCGGAAGCGCTCGGACTCTTCGCTGTGAATGCGTCGGCGGCTGGGCTTAAGATTCTATCGAAAGAGGGGCTGGATCTCTCTCGCACGATCGGCTCGCTGCGCTTTGAGGATGTCGCCGTCGAGCGAGTGGGCACCGGCGACGGTGGCTCTGGCAGCGCCAAGGAAGGTGCCAAGTACAAGGACAGCGCCGATGCGATTAGGCGGGGGCTCACGGAAGCGACGGCGCTCTTCTGCTCGGAGATCGTCGGCGGCATGCAGAAAGTGCTCGAGACCGCGGTCGATTACGCGGGCGAGCGGCATCAGTTTGGTCGAGCGATTGGTTCGTTCCAGGCGATCAAGCATAAATGCGCCGACATGCTCATCGATTTCGAGTGCGCACGGACGGCGGCGGACGCGGCCGTTGCTGCGCTGGATTCGGGCGACGGCGACGCCTCGCTTCTCACGTCGGTAGCGAAGGCGCAGGCGGGGCCCGCCTTCGTGCGAATGGCGACCGAGAACATCCAGGTCCACGGCGGCGTGGGGTATACCTGGGAATACGATGCGCATCTGTTTTTTCGCCGCGCGCGAGCGAGCGACGCCTTTTTGGGTGACGCCGTCCTGCATCAGGAGCGCGTCGCACAAGAATGGATCCGCAGGTTGGAAGAGCAGGGGCTCGATGCGGCCCGCGCAAGCGGGAGCAGCGGCCGGCGTGCCGACACGCCCGAAGAGGCTTCGTTCAGGGCCGAGGTCCGCGCCTGGCTCTCCGAGAACGCTTCGCTGCGCACTGGGGAAGACGATTGGTCCATGGGGCCATCGGACCATTCTCTTGAAGCAGAAGGCGTGTACTGGGACAATATGAAGGCGTGGCAGAAGACGCGCTTTGAAGGCGGCTGGTCCGCGGTTACCTGGGCGCCCGAACACGGCGGCCGCGGCGGGTCACCGATTCAGTCCATCATTTTCAACGAAGAACAATCCGCCTTCAATGTGGCGAGCGGTTATATCGATGCCGCGGTGCATTTGATTGGCCCTTCTTTGATTCGCTTCGGCACGGATGAGCAGCGCGAGCGTTTCCTCAAGCCGATGCTGCGCGGCGATGAAATTTGGTGCCAACTCTTTAGCGAACCCGAGGCGGGATCCGATCTCGCGGCGGTGCGCACACGCGGCGTGGTGGACGGCGACGAACTCGTCCTTAACGGTCAGAAGGTTTGGACGACAAGCGCGCAATATGCGGATTGGGGCTTCATCGTCTGCCGCACGAACGTCGATGTCCCCAAACACAAAGGCATCAGCTTTGCCCTCGTCGATATGCGCCAGCCGGGCGTCGAGGTGCGTCCGCTTGTGACCATGAAGGGCGATCGGCATTTCAATGAGGTCTTCTTCAACGATGTCCGCACGCCACTCAAATACGTTGTGAACGGCATCGACGCAGGTTGGCCCGTCACCACCTTCGTGCTCATGAACGAAGGCGCGAATATCGGGACCGGTCATTTTAGCCGAACCCAAACGGTCGAACTTTTTGCGGCAGCGCAGTCAAGAGGGCGCCTCGGCGACCCGATCACGCGACAGCGCCTCGCCGAAACCTTCGTTGCCGAGCGCGTGCTCGAGCTGCTCCAGTCACGGCTCAAAGGCGCGATTTTGGATGGGCGAAGGCCCGACGTCGACGGTTCGGTGCTCAAGATCCTCTGGTCAGAAGGCGGGCACCGAAAAGCGGAGACTGCGAACTGGCTGCAGGGGGCGGATGCCTTGCTGTCGGGCGCCGACGCGCCTTCGAAGGGCCTTTGGCAGAACCAGCTCCTGGCGCGCGGCGCCGGGACAATCGGCGGCGGGACGAGCGAGGTACATAGGAACGGACTCGGCGAGCGGGCCCTCGGCCTGCCGCGTGAGCCCAGGCTCGACCGCGACCCGCCCTTCAAAGAGTTGAAGATCAGCGGCTGATCGGCAGGGGCCCCCTTCGCTGGGGCCGTCGGTCGGTGCCCATTCTCAGCTGCCCATTCATAGGGTCCGTCGATGGGTGCCAATTTCATAGGTGCCGGGGACCCACCGACTGTTCTAGCTTCCGCCCCCGGCGCAGAATCCGCGCGCCCCTTGAAACCGTGAATCTAATCGGAGACCGAAGATGCCCAAAGCCCATTCCCTCGCAGACGTGACCCCCGCGCTTTCCCTTCAGCCCATCAACTTTGCGGCGAAGGATCCGGGTGTGGGAGGCTGGCGACCGCTCCTCGCGCAAGGGCGTGGCGCCGACAAGGCGGGTATCGATCGCCTCGTCGTTTCGGATCACGTCGTGATGGGCGAGAACCTCGATGCGTACAGCGACCCCAAGGCCGGCGGCATGATGGGCGCGGTGCAGCCGACAGGTTCGGATGGCCATTGGCTCGATCCGCTGACCGTGATTTCGATGTGGGCCGCGCAGACGACGCATACGCGCTTCATGACGGGCATCTTGATTGCCGGACTGCGGCGACCGGCGACGCTCGCGAAGCAATTGGCGACGATCGACGTGCTCTCGGAAGGGCGGCTCGATATTGGCGTGGGTGTCGGCTGGCAGAAGGAAGAGTACGAAGCGAACGGCGTGAAGTACAAAGGCCGCGGGCAGGTGCTCGACGAGACCCTCGATATCATGCGCACGCTTTGGCAAACCGAAGCGGCGGAGTACCACTCGGACAGTATGCATTTCGAGAAGGTGCATCTGAACCCGAAGCCGCTCCAGGAAGGCGGCGTGCCGCTTTGGATCAGCGGGACGCTCAACAAGAACGTGCTTCGGCGCATTGTGAAGTTCGGCGACGGCTGGATTCCGTGGGGCGACGACGCGATGGACCCGATCGGTGGCTTGGTGAAGATTCGCGAAGCGCTCGAAAAGGGCGGCCGGGATCCCAAGGGCTTCCAGGCTTCGAGCTATTTGCAGGTGGTCGAGGACGGATCCGGTGGCATCGACGTGGAGCAGACGATGGCGCCGGTCGCGCCAATGGCCGAAGCGGGCGTGACGGATATGCGCGTGACTCTGAACCTGCCCAATGAAGAAGCGGCGGTGGAGGACATGCTCACGCCGCTCGTGCAGGCCTTCCGCAAGGCCGCCGGCCGGAGCTAAGAGCTCGGTCGAAGCGGGCGCGACGCCCTGGCGCGCGGCGTGCAAGACGAAAGAAAAACGGCCGTCCGAGAGAAATGCTCGGACGGCCGTTTTTGATCGTGGATCCAAAGCGCTGGCGTATCGGCGCTCCAGTTGACTGAAGCATCGACCGCTTAAGCTTCGGTCTATTCGAGAAAGTCCGGGGACTCCTTCATCAAGACGTCGAAGAGCGGCCTGAAGCTGATGTGTCCGGCGAGCTGACTGCCGACGATGCCGGACGTGAGCTTTGCGTTCGCATCATCGATCGGAATCGGCGTGCCCGCGGCTTCGGCCATGAGCTGCGCCTGACAGCTGCGTTCCATCGTGATGAACCACCAGGCCGCCGCGTCGACGGTATGGCCGACGGTGAGCAGGCCATGGTTGCGAAGAATCACGGCTTTGTTCTGGCCAAGGGCTGCGCCGATGCGGTCTCCCTCTGCGGGGTCGAGCACAACGCCCGTGAAGTCATCAAAAAGGCCATGGTCTTGATAGAACGCGCAGGCATCCTGGGTCAGCGGATCAAGTAGCCGCCCTAGCGTGGACCAGGACTTGCCGTAGACCGAATGCGCGTGGGCTGCGGCGATGACATCGGGTCGCGCCAAATGAAGTCGCGAATGGATTGCGAAGGCCGCCTGGTTGAGCAGGCCGCTGCCCTCGATCACTTCGCCTTCGGCGTTGACCTTGATGAGGTCGGAGACGTTCATGAGTTTGAAGGAGCGCCCGATCGGGTTCACCCAGAAATGATGCTCATTGAAGGGGTCGCGTGCAGTGATATGTCCAGCGACACCCTCGTCGAAACCAAATTTACCGAAGACGCGCAGCGCCGCGGCGAGCTTCGTTTTGCGTTCGATCAGTTCTTCTTCCGGGGATCGGTCTGCGGGATCCGGCATCGCCGACAGACTATTCAGTGCACTCTCGACATGTTGTTCGGGGCTCGTCGCCATGGGATTGCTCTCCATTCTCGTGCCGCACAGCGCGGACGCTCTGCGAGGTTTCCAAGGGGACAGCATAGACAATCTTGCGGAGACTGACGTCCTTACCGAGAGTCACGTTTCTGCGGGCCTGCAGCGGGCGGGGAACCGTGGTCAGGGGGCGGGAACGGGGCCGGCTGCGCGCCTACTGCACGTCCATCACTTCGAATTGCCGCTTGGCGCGCGGGGTGACAACGTGGCCCTCGTCGCCGACGTGGAGGCCGATCAGGGCCCGGCCGAGGGGCGAAACCGGCGTCACTGTGCGAATCGTCTGCCCGTTCTGCACGAGGTCGAGCGCCCCGGCGCCCGGCACGAGCCAAACCTGCGTTTGCTCGGCCTCCGTGTCGGCCTCTGTCTCGTCCTGGAACGTGACCAGAGCGCAGACCGCGATCGCCTCACCTTCGCCGAAGTCTCTAAGGGCGAGCACGGCGAGGGCATCGCGCGTTCGCGTTAGGTCCTCTACGCGCTGGGCGAGTCCGCGTGCGAGGTAGCTTTGCTCCGTGGCACGCGTGTCCTTAGCGTGCTCGGAGCGGCTCTCTTCATGGGTTGCGCCGTCCTGGACGTCTTGTTGGCGGCGCATCAGCGCTTCTAGATCCGCCTTGATGCGTCCGCGCAGGTCCGTGAGCAGGGCGGCTTTGTCTACGCGGTCGAAGCTGTTGACGTTCTTGATACCGTTGATGTCGTTGATGCTGTCAGCGCGATCTGTCACGGCGCGGGCTCCGCGGTCGGTGTGGCCCGTGTGGCCGGTATCGTCGGTATGGCCGACCAGGCAGGTCGTCCGCGTCGGTATCGGTTGACACGGTCGCGAAAGCCGGGGATTAATGCACGCACGTTCGGAGCAGTTTCCTGCTCAAGGCGTGCGACGGCCTGCGTCTGGGTGTCGACGGCGGCCATGCGCTGGCCCGTGCTCGCGTAGGCTGCGGCGGCGATGGGAAGTTTCTCGGGCGCGCAGAGGGCGAACGCAAAGGTCCAGAGTACGCGCCGGTCGCGGGTCGGGTGCGCGGCGTCTTGCATGCGGCCGAGGATACGGGAGTCGACGCTTCATGCACCTCTTTGGGACCGCTCCGCCAACGTTCGGCTGGTTCGTGAAGGTCCGCTTGGATACTGTCGAAGCCGCTGGCTGCAGCAGCGCCAAGTCAGAGAAGGAAATGCGTATGAAGCTGCATCATGTATCCGGTTCGAGATCGTTGCGCGTTCGGTGGTTGCTGGAGGAGCTCGAGCTGCCCTACGAGCTGGTGCGCCACACGCTGGGGGGCGCCTCGTTGCGCAGCCCGGAGTATCGGGCTCTGAATCCGCAGTCCCGGGTACCGACGCTCGAAGATGGCGGCGCAGTCTTGTTTGAGTCGGGGGCCATCATGCAATACGTACTCGAGCGGTACGGGGCGGGACGACTCGAATGTGGCGTGGACGACCCGGACCGTGCGCTTTATCTGCAGTGGTTTCATTGGGGTGAGGCGGCCCTCATGCCCCCGCTGCACGTGATCATGGGCAACCGCTTCGTTCTAAAAGAAGAGGATAGAAGCGTGGCCGCGCTCAATGTGGCGCGTCGACAATTTGTGCAGGCCCTGCGTGTTCTCGGTGAGGCGCTGGACGGAAAGGACTATCTGGCCGGGGATTGCTTCACTGCGGCGGATATCATGACGGTCTACGGAGTGACCCTCGTGAAGCAGGTCGGGGAGATGCCCGAGGGGCCGGGCTCCGTTCATGCCTGGCATGACCGATTGGTTGCGCGTCCCGCATTCGCTCGGGCGTTTGAAAACGGCGTCGCCGGGTAGCGCAGCAAATCAAAACAGCGTTCCCCTGGCGTCACTCCTGTCGTTCCAGGGGCGTTTCAGGGTCGGTCATTGTTTATCGGTGGTACGCTTTATTATCGGTGGTACTGCCGGCTGCAGGCCCGGCTGGCGGTGCGTCAGTTGGGGGGAGCGATTTCGGCTCATCTGGAATTGCGTGTGAAGCGCGTGTTCGAGCCGGTTGACGGTAGAACGTGTTTCACTGAAGATCCGACTCCGCGTCCGGAAACGTCGTACGGAAGCAGTACCCAGGGAGTCGATTTGATGAGTGCACAAGTAGATCTTTTGGCCGAAGCGCGCGCCATGCGGTCTTTGGTTGAAGCCGAAGCCGAGGCAACGGACAGCGAACTAACGATGACGCAGCCGGTGGTCGAGGCCTTCGCCAAGAGCGGGCTCTTTCACATCATGGTGCCGAAGGCGTTAGGCGGATATGAGGCCGACTGCAGCACGGTGATCGACGTTTTCGAGGAACTCTGCCATCAAGACGGCTCGATCGGCTGGGCGCAAATGGCGAATGCCAGCGCGACTTCATACTGCGCATTTCTCGAGCCCGAGGTGGCCCAGGAGATGGTTGGCGACAAGTCGGGTTCGGTCTTCGCGGGTCAGTTTGCGCCCCGCGGCTCGATCAAGCGGGAAGGCGACGCCTTTCGGCTGAACGGCGACTACGGTTTTGGAAGTGGGAGCGGACACGCGGCCTATATTGGCGGTGGAGGCTTCGTGATGGGTGACGATGGTCAGCCCGAAATGTTGCCGAGCGGGATGCCGGCCTACCTCTGCTATTTCGTTCCCAAAGACCGCGTCGAAATGAAACACGGCTGGGATGTGATGGGGCTCCGTGGCACGGGTAGCTTCGACTACGCGATTCCGGATCAGGTGGTGGATTCGAAATATTCGTTCTATCTCTTTGACCCTCAAGTGAAGACGGGGGGACCCTTCTTTGGCTTGGGCGCCACGGCGCTTGCGGGACTCGGCCATGCGGGCTGGGGGCTTGGGGTCGCAAAACGCGCGCTCGACGAGATTGCCGAAATCGCAAAGGCGGGTCGGGCGCGAATGGGCTCAGCGGGCCTGGTCGATCAGCAGGTGTTTCAGCGCGATTTCGGACAAAAGACCTTCTCCCTGAATTCGGTTCGCACACTCGCTCACGAAGTCTATGGTCGGATGGAAAAGCGCCTCCATTCAGGCGAGAAGCTGGCCAAGGCAGACAACGACGAAATGATGGGCTCCGTCGCCTATCTCACGGAAGTCTGCGAGGACGTGACGTCTTGGGCATACCGGCTCGCGGGAAGCCAGGGACTGCGCAATCCGAGTGTGATCCAGCGCTGCTTCCGGGACATGATGACGGGCGGCCTGCATGTTTTTGTGGACCGAAGAAGCTACGAAGAATTCGCGAAGGGCCAGCTCGGCATCGGCTAATACAGCCCTGAGCATCGGCTAACGCGGGAAGACACACAGCAGGACGTAACGGGAGTTAAGATGGATTTTGGTTTAAGTGAAGAGCAGGACATGCTCCAAGAGACGATTCGCGGGTTCGCTCAGAACGAGTGCCCGACGACGCGTCTTCGTGAACTCTTCGATGCGGGTGAAGGACATGACCCCAAGCTCTGGGAAGCGCTTGTGGAGATGGGCGTGGCCGGCCTGACGGTGCCCGAGGAATTTGGCGGCGCAGGAATGGAGCTGCTCGACCTCGCGCTGGTCGCCGAAGTGCTCGGTGAAGCGGCGATGCCGGGACCTTTCCTTGGACACGCGCTTGCGACGCTGGGTGTGCAGATTTGCGGCGACGCGGGTCAGCAGAAGGCGATTCTGCCTGCGCTGGCTTCGGGTGAGCACATCGCGACCCTCGCGATTCAGGAAGGCGAGAACGTCTTCGCGCCGGGCGATTGGACGGTCAAGGCCGAGGGCGATCGCATCTCCGGAAAGAAGGCGATTGTCTCGCATGCGAGTCTGGCGGACTGCTTCCTGGTCGGCCTTGCGGGCGGCAAGCTCGCCTGGGTGGATACGAAGGCGGACGGCATCACGATTGAGGACGCAAACGGAATTGATCGCACGCGCCCGATCTCGACCGTGACCTTCGACGGCACGCCGGCGGAGATTCTGGCGGATAGCGATGGCAATGCAGCTCGCTTGAATGAGGCGGCTGCGATCTTGCTTGCCGCCGATACTTTCGGTGCGGCGACGAAGCTGATCGATCTCAACGTGGCCTACGCGCTTTCGCGCGAACAATTCGGCCAGCCGATCGCGCAGTTCCAGGCGATCAAACACACCATCGCGCGCATGGGCACGGATATCGAACCGGCCCGGGCGCTCTTTTGGTTCGCTGCGCATGCCTTTGATCATCTTCAGGATGAGTCAGAGCGAACGGCTTCGGTCGTGAAGGCGCATATCACGGACCGCGCCATGCATGCTGCCCGTGAGAGTGTCGAACTCCACGGCGGATACGGCTTCACCTGGGAGTGCGAAGTGCAAATGTGGTTCAAGCGAATCATGTTCAACCGCTCGTTCCTTGGGACTCCCGAACAACATCGCGAGCGCGCTGCGCAGCTCGGAGGCTGGTAGAAAATGGATCTTGAATACAGCGAAGAACACGTTCAGTTTCGCGCTACCGTGAAAGAGTTCCTGAAGGGCTGGCCGCTTACGGGCGCCGAAGCCGAGCTCCCGATCGAAGAGCAGGAGCGCATCTTTCGAAAGCGCGGCATCGTAGAGGGGTACGTTTACCGTGCCGTGCCGAAGCAGTACGGCGGTTCCGAACAGCCGCATGACGCGATCAAGGACCAGATCATCCGCGAGGAGTTCTATCTGGCCAAGGCACCTCGGGATCTTTCGAGTCAGGGCGCGGGGCTTCTCGTGCCGACGCTGCTCGAGTACGGAAACGAAGAGCAGAAGGCGAAGTATATTCCGCCGACGCTCGCAGGCGAGCAGAACTGGTGCCAGGGCTATAGCGAGCCCGGATCGGGCAGCGATCTCGCTTCGCTGCAATGCCAGGCGCGCCTCGAAGGCGACGAGTGGGTGATCAACGGTCAGAAGATCTGGACCAGCTCGGCGCAGCGTGCCCACATGATGTTCGGTCTTTTCCGCACGGAACCCGACGCGAAGAAGCACGCAGGCATTTCGTACCTGCTGATCCCGATGGATACGCCTGGCGTCGAAGTTCGGCCTCTGCGCGAAATGAGCGGCGGCTACGAGTTTAATGAGGTCTTCTTCACGGACGCACGTATTCCGGCGGCCAATATCGTCGCCGAGCGCGGCCAGGGCTGGCAGGTTTCGCGCGCGACCCTCGTGCATGAGCGCAACCTGATCGGCAATCCGTTCATGATGCGGGAAGCCTTCAGAGATTTGTTGGAGCTGGCGAAAGCTCGCAAGAAGAACGGCCGACCGGCCATCGAAGATGCCGGAGTGCGACAGCGCCTCGCAGAAATCGAAGGCTATGTCCGGACGAGCGAAACCTCGAACATGATGCAGTTCACCGCGGGCAATCGCGGCGAGATGGCGAAAACCATGCGGCCGATGATGATGAACAAGGTGTTTTCCACGGATACTATGCAGCGGATCATGAAATGCGCCTACGATCTGATCGGCGGAGACGGTGTCTATGGTCCGAATGACGCGGATCTGGACACCTGGGGCCGCACGACGACCTCACGGGGCTGGATCCTGCAGTACATGTTCTCCATGGGCCCGGCAATCGCCGGCGGCGCGAGCAATATTCAGCTGAATATCATCGGCGAGCGCGGCTATGGCCTGCCCCGGGATCTGCGCAAGACCAGCTAGCGCAGGGGCCGCTTGAGGCCGCGGCTCAAGCGGCGTGCCGCGCAGGCCGATTAGATGGGGCATGGAACCCGAAATGAAAAAGGCCTGGATCGTGGGGGGCATCAAGCTCGCGGTCGGTCTGATCCTGCTGCTGACGGTGATGGGGATCCGAGTCCTTACGGCGCCGGGCGGCAGCGTCGAATCCGAGGTTGCTGATCTCGAGCAGCTCCGGTCGACGCTCGCCAAGGCCGCTGCGTCCGTCGAAGCGGGAAATGCCTCGGCGGGTAGCGACAGCGCAGAATCGCGCCCTGTACGCCGCGCAACTGCCTCGCTCTCCCAGCGCACTGCCCCAGACGGCCAGGCCGACCCGAATCGCATGGTGGCCTGTCAGCTCGCTGGTGGGCGTCAGTTCATGTCGGGTAGCGACTGCGCCATGCGCGGCGGCCGCGCGACGGATATCTAGCTCGAGCCTCAGACTCAGGTAGCGCGTGCCGGCTCGCCGAGCGCCTCGTGCCCAGAGTCATGATGAGCGACCGGTTGGGCATCCTGCGCCTCGTGTTCGTCGTGGTCGATCGCGCGGAGTCCGAACGCCGCAAAGATTCCGAGCGCTGCAACGCCTGCGCCGAGCGCATAGCCGTCGCGGAAGGCCTCGCCGGTCGTTGCGTCCGCACAGATCGCGGTCAGGATTGAAATGCCGGCAACGGCGCCGATCCCCGTAGTCGTCGACATGGTCGAGACCGCGATGCCGTGATTCTCTTCCGAGACCGCCGAGGCGACCATCGTCGTGAGTGAAGGCTGCGCGAACCCCATGCCGAGCCCTGCGAAGATCAACCCTGCGACGATCCAGGGCAGCGACGCTGTGGCCGCACCGGCGGCGAAGGCGAGCATGGCGACGAAGACCAGGCTGCTGCCGGTGATGATCATCGACTTTTCTCCGAAGCGGCCGCCGAGATGTCCGCCGACCGGGGAGGCCGCGGAGAAGGAGATCGGCCGGGCGATGATCCACATCGATGTGGCGGCCTGGCCCAAGCCAAAGAGCCCCATCATGATCAGCGGGCTGATAATGAAGCCGCCCATATAGGCGAATTGCATCGTGAAGCCGATCAGGAGGGGGAGGGTGAAGTTACGGCGTGTGAGGAATTCCAGGGGGAGGAGCGGATGCTCGGCTCTTTTTTCGATGCGCACGAAGAGGGCGAGCAGGGCGGGCGTCACCGCGATCGATAACCAGACGGCGGGGCTTTCGAGTCCCCAGGTCGGGATCCGATTGATCGAGAAGGTGAGCGCGAAGGCGGCGAGAGCGAGCGTTGCGGCGCCTGCGATATCGAGGCTGACGCGGGTCTGGCGCGGGGTCTCGCTCAAGACGAAAACCGCGATGCCGCAGGCGAGGGCGGAGAGCCCGCCCTGGATATAAAAGATGGGGCGCCAGCCGATCGCCTCGACGAGTACGCCGCCAATCGCGAGGCCAAGCACGGGAGCACCGGCGATCACCACGCTCATCCAGCCCATCGCTTTCACGCGATCAGGCCCGCGGTAACTGCGAAAAAGCATGGCCATCGAGGCGGGCATAGTCGCCGTGCCGGCGAGTTGGCCCAGGGTGCGCATGCCGATCAGACTCGCGGCGTTCCAGGCGAGGGCGGTTGCGATCGCGAAGATTGTCGCGAAGACGAAGCCGATCAAGTAGATGCGTCGATGCCCGTGAATATCGCCTAGCTTGCCGAGCAGCGGCGCGGAAACGGCTTGCGCCAGCATAGGCGCGGTCATCACCCAAGCGATCGTCGAGACGTCGCTGCCCAGATCGTCCGCAATCGTTTTGAGCGAGACGCCGAGGATCGTGATCGTAAAGGTCGTCGCGAACGTGCCGGCAAGGCAGGTCCAGAGGATCCATCGCTGATGGCGAGGGTTCGCGGCTATGCGCGCGCGGATGCCTTCTAGGCGTCCGGATTCGGGCAGCGCCTGAGGCAGTTCTTCTGTGGGCATTAGGGAATCACTCGGTAAAGCGGGCGGCCGGGAGCATAGCGTGTCGACCACGAACTGCGCGGGCAGGGCTTGCCGCGTTCGGCTTGCACCCTGAAAGGTCATCGTTCATCTCGCAATCCCACGTTGCAGCCCAACCGTCTTTCGAGCGGTCGCGCTTTGCTCAGACGAGCGTGGCGCCCGCGAGATGCCGGATCGCGCTGATTAGGAGATGGCATCTCCTTTGCAATTAACCGGCAACGAAGGGCCGGCAATGAAGGACCGGCAAAGAATCTTGCGCGCTCTGAGATGGGCGCGAATTAGGGGGCAGGGGCAGTATGGGACTCCGAGTAAACTCAAATATCAGCTCGATCAACGCACAACGGAATTTGGTCAGCAGCACGAACGGCCTGCAGAAGTCGCTCCAGCGTCTTTCTTCGGGACTGCGCATCACGCGCGCCGCAGACGACGCGGCCGGACTCGCCATCTCGGAGAATTTTCGCGCCGAGGTTCGCAGTCTCCAGCAGGCGCAGCGCAACGCCAGCGACGGCATCTCCATGTTGCAGATTGGTGAAGGCGCGCTCAACGAGACGAGTTCGCTCCTGATTCGAATGCGTGAACTCGCAATCCAGGCAGCGAATGGCACCCTCGGCGACACCGAGCGAGCCACCGTCGATCTTGAGTTCCAGGGACTTCTCTCGGAAATCGACCGCATAGCGGAAGTCACCGAGTTCAACGGCAACCAGCTGATCAAGTCGACCGGCGTGACGGTCTTTCAAATCGGCGCGGGTAACACCGTGAACGATCGCTTCTCGGTTTCCGCGGTGGATGCTGGCGTCAGTTCGCTCGGTCTTGGCGGCGCGACCTTCGCCGTCTCAAGCTTGACGGGGGCACGCGACGCGCTGGCTCTCCTCGATAGCGCGGTCTCCCAGGTCTCTTCCCTGCGCGCCAACTTCGGTACCGCGCAGAACCGCTTGGAGTCCGCGATTCGGTCCATCGCGATCGCCGTCGAAAACACCAAAGCGGCAGATTCGCGGATTCGCGACGTCGATTTTGCGGCAGAAACCGCCGAGCTGACGCGTAATCAGGTTCTGCAGCAGGCGGGCGTTTCGGTCTTGGCGCAGGCGAATGTTTCGACGCAGGCGGCGCTCTCGCTTCTCCAGTAGGACTTCGCTCAGATTGAAATGAGACGACCGTCACACTTGAAGAGACGGGTCACGTTTTCTTCAGTGCAATTGTCGTTCTTGCAATGGCATTAGAAGCGCAAGCGACCCCCAGAGGTCGAATCGCGCAAAGAATTTCAGGTTTTCGCGAGGCAACGCGCCACGTTCGTAGGGAAAGCGTCACTTACTTAAGGACGGGAGAGCCCTCTCGTCGGACTCTGGGAAAGTCTGGGAAACGGCTGCGCGCTCAAATGGATGCGAGCGCGGGGAGTAGATCGTTTTGTCTCGAACGACCGCTGTGGCGGCGTCCGTTTATGCGGATGTCCATGCTGAAAATGTTATCGATGAAGTTGAAGTTGAAGTGGGTGGTGTAAGTGGAGTCGGTGAAGAAGTCGATGCCGGAAGTTCAGTTGCTGAAATTGTAGTGGCTGACGGTACCGAAGGTGCTGCTGTAGTTGACGAAGCTGAAGTCTTAGCTGACGTCGCCCTCGTTGACCTGTCTGGTATCCGCATCGTGGACCTGACGGACCAGCAACTGTTGCAGGGCCTGCGTGCGCAAAGCGAAGCGCATTTCGCTGAGCTTTATCAGCGCTATTTTCAACGGATCTACAATTTCGTGTACGCCCGGATGAGGAATCATGCGGAGACCGAAGAGGTCGTGCAGGAAACCTTCCTTGCCGTATTCAGATCCTTCGAGAATTATCGAGGCCAATCGTCTCTGCTCTCGTGGATCTACGGCATCGCCAAGAACACGACGAATAACAGTTTGCGCAAGGCCAAGAGTCAGAACGAGCGCATCGACCTTGCGGATGAAGATGATCTGATGCCGCGTCCGTCGATCGGCGTTGGCGCGCCTGATGAGCAGCTCGACCTCTACCGATTTGGGGACCAGCTCACGCAGAGGCTGGACCAGCTCGCAGATTGGCAGGCTGAGATTTTCGAGATGCGACATTTCGATAATCTATCGATCCCGGAGATCTCCAAGCGAACCAAGCGTTCGAGCGATGCGGTTCGCTCGAGTCTCTATCGGGTCAAGCGAATGTTTCTTGACGCTGCGGTCGCGAGCGGAAGTTCGACGCCGACCTTTGGAGAGCGTCGATGAAACGAGTGGATCAGAACGTCGCGGGCCGACCGAAGTCGGAGTACGCGTCCGACTATTCGCGCCGCGATGTCGCAGGCATGCGGGCCGTTCTAGAATGGGAGGACGTTGCGTCTTTCCTGAACGCGCTGAGGCATTCCGTGAGAAGCACATTGGCGGATCCGACCGCTGCCTTCGCGGACGACGCGATGCTTCTCGAGGAGTTCGCTGACTTCGTGGGCGAAGACGACGAGATGGAGTCAGGCCTGCCCATGCTCCAGGCGGATCCCGATTTTCGAGAGCGACTGCGGGGACGCCTCTGGCGCACTTTTGTACAGACGCAACTTCGAAACGGAGGGGGCCGGCACTAGTCTGCCTCCCGCGGGGCGCGGCCATGAGGCCCTTGGCTTCGTGCGGCGCGTAGGTGTCCTCTTAGGCCGCTCTGGAGCAAGGCTGAGACCGGAATGGGGATCTGCCGATTGGCGTTCTGCATCGATTGGGGCACCTTGAGGTGAGGCGGTGCATGACGTTCGATTTCCTTTGGACCTCTTCGGACCGCTTTGAGCGGAGGCCTTATGTCCATCGATCTTGATCGCGAGCTGGATCCACAAACCAGTATGCTTTCCGACGACGCCTATTTCGATGAGGTGAATCGCCGACCACGCCGAGCCTTCGATGCACATCTGCTCGGTGAGCCGCTGACCCTCTTGCCGACTCGACCGCCACTGACATTGGCCCCGACTGCATCGGTGAAGGATGCCATGCAGGCGATGAAGCGGCGGCATCGCGGCTGCGTCCTGATCACGGAGGACGGCAGCGTTCGCTCGCCGCTGACGGGGATCTTTACTGAACGTGATGTCCTCTTGAAGGTGATCGACAGCGGCCGCAATCCTGCGGACGTCGCCCTGGGCGACGTGATGGTGCCCGATCCCGAGACGCTCCCGATCGACGCCAAGCTGGCATGGGCGCTCAATATGATGTCGGTCGGTGGTTTCCGGCATCTGCCCGTCACGGATGAACGCGGCTGGCCCGCTTTTATTCTCTCCGTGCGGGATATCGTTGATTTCTTGGTAGAGGCTTTCCCTGCCGAGATTCTCAACCTTCCCCCCGATTTTGGGCGCAAGAAGGTGCGTGCACGCGACGGAGCCTGATTGGCTTACAGTGCGCAGAGAATTGTTGAGTTCCGCGCGAATCCGGTCGATGAGACCGCGGTAGGCGACGGATGACATGGGCCCATGTCACGGAGTCGTGATGAGGGGTTTATGTCGAAGTACGAGGGCTTTTTTCTAAGTCGCCAGCCGATTGTGGCAAGCGAACGCCGCCTTATAGGGTGGAAACTGGCGATTGAGTCGGTGTCGCAAGAGGCCTTCGATGCCGATGGAAAGGCAACTCATGCCTACCTCGACGCGCTTGAAGCATTCGCATCGACGGCGGATTGGGAATCGCTGTTATGTGGTGGCCGCGCCTTCCTGCGTGCGGACCGGCGCATTGTGTACAGCGATGTGCTTGAGCTCTTTCCCCGGAACCGGCTCGTTCTCGAATTGCCTCTAAGCATTGAAGTCAATGCAGCCTTGTCGAACCGGCTACACGATCTGCATAGCCGGCGCGGGGTGCGACTCGTTTTCCTCGACTACGCGCGACGCGACGAGCGGGAAGTTCTGCTTGATCTGGCGGATGCGGTCCAGGTCGATGCGGTTGCTTTAGGCGAGGAAGCCCGCATTCTTCTGCGTCGTGCCAAGAGACGCGGCCTCCAGGTGATGGCGAGTTCAGTTCGAAGAGATACCGATTTTTTGCGCGTGCGCGATGCGGGCTTCGATCTGATTCATGGCGTGAGTTATCAGGAGCCGTCCCAGGACAAGGTCACCCACGCCAATCAAGACGGGAGGATGCTCTTGCGTCTTCTTGTTGAAGCCGGTGGGGAAATCGAAATCAGCAAAGTCACGAAGGCGATCGAGAGCAATCAAGCACTCGCCGAAGGTCTGCTTCGTCTCGTCAATAGTCTTGAACTAGCGCGGGCGCAAAAGATTGAGAGCGTCGGGCAGGCGCTGATCATGATCGGGGCCAAGGGGCTTACGCTCTGGCTCGTCCTGCTGCTCTTCCAAGTGGGAAACCATAACGGCATGCGGGGGCCGCTCTTTCGGGTGGCGGCGAGTCGCGCCAAGACGATGGAACTGATCACACTGGCTTCGGTCGGTACGGACACGTCGGGGAAGGAGCGCGGGCACGAAGCCTTCCTCGTCGGGATCCTTTCCCTGGTTCACGTGTTGCTTGCTGTGGATCGGAAGACCGCGATCTCGGATCTCGGCCTCCCCGACGAGATGAGCGCCGCGCTTTGCGATTACCAAGGGGAACTCGGCCGACTTCTTCGATTCGCCGAATGCCTCGACCGCGGCGATATCATCGAGACCGGAGAACTCTCAGTCGAACTCGGGCTCTCCACCTCGGATGTGTGGGGGCATCAGAAAGACGCTTACGCCTGGGTCACGAAAATGGGCTAGTTACCCGACGAGGGCGCAAGCGCACGAAATCGGCGCAGGCGAGGGCGCAGCGCAGGCAAGGGCGCCCCGCAAAGACAGGCGGGCAGGCGTACGCTGTCTCTCAGGTCAGCTCGAGCGCCCGCGCCATTACGATCTTGCCCGAGCGGACGAGTTCCAAGACGCTGTCCTCATCAAAGAGTTCGATCATCGCATCGAGCTTGTCGCTTCCGCCGTAGACGCGAAGAATGACGCTCTCCGCGGCATAGTCGACGACCTTGGCATTGAAATGTTCCGCGATCTCAAGCACCTGGCGTCGCGAGTCTCCCCGGCACGCCAGTTTGACGAGTGCGATCTCCGTTTCGAAGTGATCCGTCGACGTATGATCGATCGCGTGGACGACGTCGATGAGTTTGGCGAGCTGCCTGATCATCTGTTCGAGAATCGACGGGTCGCCCGAGCTGGTCACGGTTATGCGCGAGAGGCCAGACTTGGCGGCGGAGCTCACGACGAGACTCTCGATATTGTATCCGCGACGCGAGAAGACCATCGCGACACGCACGAGCACGCCGGGCGCATCGCGGACAAGCAGCGCGATGGTATGCAGATCGCGTCGGGCCGTTGAGCTTGTGGAGTCGGTCGGAGTAGGAATGGCCTGACTCATCATTGGACCCTTGCCTTCTGTGTGTTTGTCTTCTGGTTGTTCGGTTTTTTCAGCGACGGGGAGCCGGGGGCCGATCAAGTACTTCCCACCGGTTTGGCGAGCTTTCCCTTGGGCTTCTCGATGATCATCTCTGAGAGCGGTGCACCGGACGGAATCATCGGGAACACATTGTCTTCCTGCACGACCTCGGCGACCACGACGCACGGACCTTCGTTGTACTCGTTGGCTTCCGTCAGAATGCGGTCGATATCAGCCGGCCGTCGGATCCGGAATGCCTTTACCCCGTAGGCCTGCGCGAGCTTCACGAAATCCGGATTGCCCACGAGGTCCACGCCCGACAGACGATTGTCAAAAAAGAGTTCCTGCCATTGCCGGACCATGCCGAGGAAATTGTTGTTGATGATCAGGCATTTCACGGGCAGCGAATGGATCTGCGCCGTCGCGAGTTCGGACTGGGTCATCTGGAAACCACCATCGCCGCAAACCGCCCAGACTGTCTTCTCCGGACAGCCGAGCTGGGCACCGATCGCGGCCGGCCAACCGAACCCCATCGTGCCGGCGCCGCCAGAAGAGATCCAGCTCCGATTCGACTCAGACAAGAGGAACTGAGCGGCCCACATCTGATGCTGGCCGACGTCGGTCGTGATCACGGCTGTGCCACCCGTGACGTGATGAAGCCGGTCGAGCACATGCTGGGCACGGAGCCCGCCTTGCTTGGCGTACTTGAGCGGGAACTTCTTTCTCCACGTCTCGCATTGCGTGAGCCACTCTTCCGTATCACCCGCCGAGATCTGCGGGATCAGCTCCTCGAGCACGAGGCGTGCGTCGCCGGCGATGGCGACATCGGGCGTGACCATTTTGCCGAACTCAGCCGGATCAATATCGATATGGATCTTGGCCGCGTTCAAGCAGAACTCGTCGAGCTTTCCGGTAACCCGGTCATCCCAGCGTGCGCCGATGGCCATAATGCAGTCACACGCATCCACGGCCTTGTTTGCATAGGCCGTTCCGTGCATGCCTAACATGCCAAGATGCAGGGGGTGGTTCTCGTCCGCGGCCCCCTTGCCGAGCAAGGTGTTGACGATCGGCGCGCGCAGCTTCTCCGCGAGCCGGATCACCGCCTTGCCGGCATTCGAAATTACGGCGCCATGTCCCACGTAGAGGATCGGGCGTTTCGCCGCCTGAAGAATCTTGGCAGCCTGCCGGATGGCCTCGGGATCGCCGTGGGTCGGCACGGAATAGCCCGGCAGATTCACTTCATCGACGAAGGGAGCGTCGCAGGGGCCCTGGGTGACGTCTTTGGGAAGATCGATGAGCACGGGCCCGGGCCGGCCTGTCGTGGCGATATAGAAGGCTTCACGGGTGACGCGAGGAATATCGGCGGCGTCTTTCACTAGGTAGCTGTGCTTCACGACGGGGTAGGTGATGCCTGTGACGTCCGCTTCCTGGAAGCCGTCCTTGCCGAGCATGGACGAGATCGTCTGGCCGGTCAGCACGATCACCGGAACCGAGTCCATATTCGAGGTAAGGAGGCCTGTCACGGTATTGGTCGCGCCGGGGCCCGAGGTCACGAGGACCACACCGGGTTTGCCAGTCGCCCGTGCGTAGCCATCAGCCATATGGGTGGCGCCCTGTTCGTGCCGTACGAGAATCAATTCGATGTTGGAGTCGAACAAAGCATCAAAGATTGGCATCGCCGCGCCGCCGGAATAGCCGAAGATGTACTCGACCCCCTCCCGTTCGAGGCATTGGATGAGTTTTTCGGCGCCGGTCGGAATTTTTTGATCCATTTTCAGGTCTCGATTGAGGAAAAGGCTCTACTAAAGGCCTTGCTCGTGCAAAAGAAGCTTTTGGAACCCATTGGCTTGAGTTCACTGTCGGCAGAATATGTCAAAAAATGAAAGAATTACATCCTTTCGACTTAGTGAGACTAAAACATGGGAAATATTTTGTCAAATCATGACGGGCATACGATCTGGCGCATAATGTATTGCTAAATTGATTCCAATTAATACCTTTCACGAAAGGTATCTTTTAGTAAATATAGGGTTGGGGGTGCAGTTGTGTTTACAGAGGCACACGCCGATAGCATCAGCCGGACTTCGGAGCCTTCCCGCCCCCCGGGCGATGTGGATTCGGACCCGGTAGACTGAGCCTATAGGGCGAGAGGGGATCGTTGTGATGCGAGTAGACGAAGAGAACCACGGACGAGATCGACGAGCTGAGTCTCGAACTAAGTCTCGAACTAAGTCTCGAACTAAGTCTCGAACTATGCGGCGAAGGGGTTGGGTCGCAGCGCTGGCGCTGAGCCTGTCTCTCGTTGGGGCTTCGATGTCAGCGACGCCGGCTGCGGCGGACGAATACGACGCAGCTGATGCTGGCCATCCTCTGCGGATTATTGCCTATGTGCTGCATCCGGTGGGTGTTGTGATCGAATACGTGCTGCTCCGGCCGGCGCATTGGATCGGGAGCAAGGAGCCTTTCAGTACGCTCTTTGGACATGAAGACTGATTCGCACCTCTGCGCTCAGATATGTGCTCGGTTGAGCGCCGCTTTGCGGGCATGCGCGATTGCTTTCACGGTTTCCCTAACCGTTGCTTTCGGGCTCCTGTCGATAGAGGCGAATGCTGAGGCGCCGGAGCTCGAAGGCGTTTCCAGCGACCTTGGCCAAGAACTCCTCGTCCAGGGCATGACTTTTGTCGCGAGCGAAGGCTCTGCCAACGAGATCCTGCTGCGTGCCGTCCGCGCACGTTTTTATCCCGACGAACAAGTCGCCGACCTCGAAGAGGTTGAGGTCGAGGTCGCGCCGGGCGAGGGGCGCACGGGCTTCAAGATGCGCTGTGATGCTGGGCGGCTGAATCTGGCCACGCAGGATTTTGTGGCCGAGGGCCACGTTGTCGGCACGATTGAAGGCGATCGGCAATTCGAGGCGCTCTGGGTGGCCTATGATGAGGAAGCGGGCGTCCTTTATACGGACGAACCCGTCAAAATCACCGATTCGGACGGGCGCTATCAGGGCGGTGGCTTTCGCTATTTCGTGAATGAGCAGCGCTTCCGCTTGCAGGGCGGCGCCCGCATCGTGCAGGACCCATGAACCCCTCATTCCCTGGCAGATCTGTGTTCGCCTATTTAGCCGTGCTGTGTCTCGTCCTGATCGGCGCGGGCGATTCGGCAACAGCGGCTCCGAGGACTGCGTCCACGCCCACGAACATGCCCGTCCGCATTGCCGTTGCGCCTTTCGAAGCCGTCGCCGACGAACTCGCGAGCGCCGAAACGCGCGCTGCGACTGCTGCAGCCCTACCTGATTTTGCAAAACTTCTCGCAGGCCGACTCGCGATGCGTGGTTTGGAACGGCTGATTGTGCCGAGCGCGTGGGTCGCGGAACCACGCTTTGATCCGCATGCCGAGCAGGTGCGGCGTTGGGCGTATAGTGCCGCGGTCGACACGGTGATTGTGGGACGCGTCTTCGCCTCTGCGCGCGGGGACCGGCGTGGTTCGAGCGACCGGATGAAGCAGATTGAAGTCGTGATCCGCTCCGGGCATTCGGGCGCCGAGCTCTATCGACATCAGATGGAAGTCGCTCTCCCGGAAGGTGCGGGCACGCGTTCCGAAGCGGGCTGGGCCGCGGCGCTCGATCCGCTTGCCGCGGCAATCTTGGGAGACCTCGGTGAAGACGATCGCGTGATAAAAGGCCAGGCCAAGCCGCCGAGCGCAGGCTCGGTTCAGCCCGACGTGGCTGTAAAGGGTTCGGGCAAGGCGGGGGGTACCGACAGCGGTGGCCTTGCATCGAAGATCGATCTATCTGGATTTACAAGCGATGCACCGATTGAAATCAACGCGGATGAAGCCGAGATTGTGAGTAGCGGCGAGGATCGTCGACTCATTTTTATAAACAACGTGCGCGTGAGGCAGGCCAATATCCTTCTCCTGAGTGACCGGCTCGAAGCGGACTATCGCAAGGGCGAGTCCGAGCCCCGCCAGCTGATCGCGCGGGGGCACGTGAAGATTGATCAGGGCGGCCGCAAGGCGCGCTGCGACAAGGCGATCTATCAAAGAGAAGAGCAGCGCTTGACTTGCCAGGGGCATGCCGAGCTTGTCCAGGGATGTGACGTGGTGCGCGGCGAATCCATTGAGTTCGATCTCGCAGGCGATCAAGCGAGAGTTCAGGGGGCGGCCTCGATCGTGATTCGACCCGAGTCCGAGGACGGCTCTGCTTCGAATTCGGCGTGTGCGGCCGACAAGGGATTGATGTGAGCGAGCCCGGCAAGGAAGTGCTCAACGCGCGTGGGTTGGTCAAACGGTACGGCGACAAAGTGGCTGTGCGAGGAGTCGACCTTGAGGTGCGCTGCGGCGAAGTCGTCGGTTTACTTGGGCCCAATGGGGCCGGAAAGACCACCACCTTTAATATAATGGCCGGCAGCGTGCGCCCGAGTGAGGGGCAGGTCTTTCTCGGAGACGACGATATCACCGAGCTCCCGATGTACCGCCGCGCGCGACTCGGAATTACGTACCTGCCGCAG
>JBDNFB010000067.1:0-18755 GCA_041690055.1 Myxococcota bacterium
GAGCCACGGCGCTGCGCAATCTACACCCGCAAGTCGTCCGAAGAAGGTCTCCAGCAGGACTTCAATTCGCTCGACGCGCAGCGAGAGGCCTGCGAGGCCTACATCCAAAGCCAGGCTGGCGAGGGCTGGAAGCTGATCCCGACCCGCTACGACGACGGCGGCTTTTCTGGCGGGAACATCAAGCGACCTGGGCTGCAGCGGCTTCTAGCGGACCTCGCCGCGGGCAAGGCCGACATCATCGTCGTCTATAAGGTCGACCGGCTCACGCGGTCCCTCCCCGACTTCGCCAAGATCGTCGACGTACTCGATGCCCAGCAGATCTCATTTGTTTCGATCACACAACAATTCAACACGACGACCTCAATGGGTCGGCTGACGCTTAACATGCTGCTCTCGTTCGCACAGTTCGAGCGAGAGGTGACGGGGGAGCGGATTCGGGACAAGATCGCCGCGTCAAAGAAGAAGGGCCTGTGGATGGGAGGGCTCGTGCCCCTCGGCTACGAAGCCGACGGCCGTACCCTCAAAGTCGCTCCGACGGAAGCGGAGACGGTCCGCACGATCTTCAGGCTCTACCGAGACTTCCGGAGTTCATGGAAGGTCAAGCAGGAGGCCGACCGACTTGGCCTGCGAACGAAGCTTCGGACTTTCAAAGACGGAAGGACGAGCGGCGGAATGCCTTTCCGATACGGGCACATCCACCGCATCGTCCACAACCCGCTCTACATCGGGCAGATCCAGCACAAGGGCGTGGTCCACGAGGGCCAGCACCAAGCGATTATCGACGCGGAGCTATGGGAGGCGACGCGATTCGGAAAGTCGACGGAGTCGGAACGTCGGAGACTCAGGAAGGCTCGACCGAGCCCCTACCCCCTTCGCGGAAAGCTCTTCGACGAGATGGGCGTCCCCCTCGCGACCGACCACGCGACGAAAGCAGGCCGGCGCTATCGCTACTACAAATCGGCCCCCACTCCGAAGGCAGACGGTCAGGCTGAGCGCCAAGGGAGTCGGCCAGCTTGGCGGCTGTCAGCGCGCGAGATCGAAGGACTCCTTGAAAGAGGCATCAACCAACTACTGAAGGACCCCGCGAGACTTGCGCAAGTCGCGATCGAGTCGGGTGTGGCTGAATCGGATATCCCGCGACTAATCGAATCTTCCATGCGGGCCACCGCCAAGCCAATCGATCTTCTCGAGCGCGCGGAGCTGGCTGCGAATCGCGTGGCGCTCTGGCTCTCACCTTCCGCGATCGCCGAAGGTGTCGTCGGCTGTATTCGCCACGACGTGCCGATGGAGATTCGGCGGCGGGGGGTTGAGACACGGATGGTGCTGGCGGGCGACGGCGCGGCATCGAAGGTGGGCGCCGCTGATTCAGCCCTCTTGAAGACGCTTGCGCGAGCGCGTGCTTGGTTCTCGGAATTGGCTGAGGGTCGGGTCCAGTCTCTGGAGGAGCTCGGGCGGCGGGAGGGAATGAGCGATCGATACCTGGGCGCGGTCATGCCGCTGGCGTTCGTTTCGCCGAAGCTGACTCACGAGATTCTACAAGGGCGTCATCCAATTGATCTGACTGCGGACTCACTGATCAAACGGGTGGATCTTCCGCTGGATTGGCACAAACAAAATGACCTCCTGGGGATTGAGGGAGATCCGTCGACAGCTCGGGGCAAGTCGACCCGAGGCACGAGAACGCCCTGATTGAGTTCGAATGCATATAAGTCGACTACTACCCCGTCAGCGCCGATCGCCTAACGTTATGGCCATAGACCAAAGGCATTTCATGCGCAGCACACGGCGGTACCACCACGAGCGTTTTCACAATGTCACCACCCTGGATGCCAGAAACGGAGCGTCCCGATGAGCACACGAATTCACCGACTCTCGAAATCCCGATTCGTCGCCGGACTTCATTGCGACCGTCGGCTGTGGATGCTCGCAAACCGTCTTCAGGAACGACGCGAGCCCACCCGGGCAGAAACTCACCGGATGGAGTTCGGCACGGCTTTCGGACGCGACGTGACGAAGCTGTTTAAAGCGGAAGGGGCTTTGGATGGGCGGCAACTTCCCGCTCGGATACGAGGCCGACGGCCGGACGCTCAAGATCGTGGAGCCCGAAGCCAAGACCGTTCTAAAGGTGTTCCGGATCTATCTTGAGCTCGGCACCGTGCTGTTGATCAAGAAGGAAGTGGATCGGCCGGGGCTCCGCAGCAAGATCCGCAAATTCGCAGATGGCAGGATTCGAGGAGGGACGCCGCTCAACCTCTACAAGATGCAGAACAACCCTCTACATGCAGGCCGTATTCGACATAAGGATGAGACTCACGAGGGCCAGCACCTTCCGGTCGTCGACATCGAAACCTGGGATGCCGTTCAGCACCGACTCGAGATACAGGCTCCACAGCGACCCTCGCGAAACACCGGAGTCAGCCTCAGCCCGCTTCGCGGGAAGCTCTTCAATGAGAAAGGCGTTTCACTCACGCCGAGTCATACGGTCAAATAGGGACGCCGCTATCGATACTACGTCTCACGCGCCCCGACGGCTGGAGATCAAGAGAACGCGGCCCATTAAGTCTCTGCCATCGAAGGCTACCAAAAGCTCTAGCCTCGGATATTCTGGCGCGACCCGCTGCTCGGCTCAAGACGTGCTCCAAACGAGAGCCTAACGACTCTTTCAAGAAGGCGCTGACTCATGAAAAACTTCTCGGCTCACAGAGACGAACACCGCCCGTCTAACCCTCTTCTCGTCCACCTCCCCCACAGCTCGACCAATATCCCCGCCCCGTACAGATCTCAATTTCTACTCTCCGACGCCGCTCTCGATCGCGAACTCCTCGCGATGACCGACCACTACACGGATGAACTCTTCGCCGAACACGCGCTCGCCTTGGGCGGCACCGCCTTCGTCAATCAACTCAGCCGCCTGGTCTTCGAAGATGATGCTCTCGAAGGAATGTCCAAGAAGGGCATGGGCGCCGTGTACACGAGTTCGTCTGACGGGCGCTCGCTACGAGCTCCCGACTTCCCGGCCTCCGCGCGCGAAGAGATCCTCCGCGATCTCTTTCGTCCCTACGCCCAAGCGCTCTCGAGCGAAGTCTCGAGCCAGCTTGACCGCTTCGGCCGCTGCCTCATCATCGATGCTCACTCCTTCCCAGCGCAGCCCCTCCCCTATGAAGAAGCGACGCTCGAGCGTCCCGACCTCTGTATCGGCTACGACGATTTCCACGCATCGGAGCCGCTCATCGCCGCGCTCGAACGGACAGGCCTCAAGGCCGGATGGAGCGTGGGTCGCAACACGCCTTTCGCGGGTAGCTACGTGCCTCTCGCGTACTACCGAACGGACCCACGAGTCGTCTCGGTCATGATCGAGATCAATCGGAGTCGCTACATGAACGAAGCGACTGGGGAGTGCTCGGCGGGTTCCGAAGAGACGAGAAGTCTCGCAGGCCAGCTTGTGGAGACCGCGCTGCTCTTCGAAGCTTTCCGCAACACTCGTTTTCACGCTGTGATTCCAAGCGGCGACATCTGCATCCGAGTGGGAGAGCCCTGCCCCGAACTGGACGCGTTCCTCGAGACCGGCGGTCACGAAAGCTGGGTCAACGTCACTGCACATAATCCGCACGGACAGACCGCGGCCGACGGCGAGAATGAACGCGCCCAGAACGAACTAGCTCGGGAGCTTGGCTCGAAAGGTTTGGCTTTCTACCCAGGCGAGGGGAGAGCCGACATCGGGGACTGGCCGCCCGAACCGAGCTTTCTAGTCGTTGGCGTGTCTGAGTCGGAGGCACTCGAACTGGGCTGTCGCTACGGGCAGGCGGTGGTGGTCGCGGGAGAGCGGGGTCAAGCACCTCGGCTCCTGGTGCGCGAGATCAGGACATCTGGACTTTGAAGCTTCCGCGAACCTCACTAGCAAGGAATCGCTCGATGGGATTCAGTCAGTATTAGGTCTCAAAATCGGCACTAAAATGCCTCTAGCTCGACCGTCGGCTCTCTTCCCGAGCCATATCGACACTGGACGTCGACTAGCCTGCGTGCTGAACTATAGCCAACGCGAGATCTACCTCATGCCACCCGGGCTAGCGCGACCCCGAATAGGAGCGACATTACATGGAGAACGCTCGCCACGTCGTTCCTTCAAAAAACAGCGACTTGAGTGTCGGAACTACATACGCAGGCCGAACTTCAGACATCGGGGACGAGCCGATCAGCTCCCTACTGCCGTGCGGGAACATGGGTGGATTTCGGGCGAAAGGAAGTATCGAGAAAAGGCTAGTCGCCCTAGTTGCCCTCGTTACCACTTTCGCGGATCCAGAATGGCCTGACGATTTCGACGAACATTCCGGTCGACTCACTTACTTCGGCGACAACAAGAAGCCGGGGCACGAACTTCACGACACTAGCCGCAAAGGCAATGAACTCCTGCGCTGGGTCTTTGCCGCCATCCACCTTCAAGATCACGAGCGCCCTAACGTGCCCCCATTCTTTGTCTTCTCGAAACGCGGAGAGAATCGAGCAGCCACCTTCCTAGGCATAGCGGCGCCAGGCGCCGCTTCCTGCCCAGAGTCAGAGGACCTCGTCGCTTCATGGACGACTGTCGAAAATGCTCGTTTCCAGAACTATCGATCCGTGTTCACGATCCTCGACATTCCAGTCGCGTCTAGAGCCTGGATTTCAGAGCTCGAAAATGGGGTTCAAAACGGCCCCGCTACGCCCAGGGTTTGGAGAGACTGGGTGGACAGCGGGGTATATCGTCCCATTGCCCATTTCACGAACTGAGCACCCACGGAAGGCGAAGTCATGCCGAGAATGATTCCCAGCACCGTCGATCCGGATGTCCCTGATTCCGAGAAGGTCGTCTTTGCTGCGATGCAGAAACACCTACCGGCGAGCTGGGTCGTCTTACACGGAAAACGCTTCGTACTGCCATCGGACGGGCGCCGCCCACCTGTCGAAGGTGAAGTGGATTTCATCGTGCTCGACCCGAGCCGCGGATACGTCGGGCTTGAGGTAAAGGGCGGGGGCGTCGGGCGAGACGCTGAAGGATGGTTTAGGACATATGCGGGGCGCACTCAGCGAATTGGAGAGCCCGGCAAACAAGCACAGAAAAACATCCACGGCATCGCGGCCTATCTAGACCGACAGCCTGTCTTTCGCGGTATCGGCCGAGGCCCCCGATATGGCTGGGGCGTTTGCCTGCCCTTCGCGGACGTCGAAGGCTCTCTTGGAGCGGAGTTGCCCGAGGAGTTCGTCATCGATCGATCAGATCTCGACGATCTACCAGGCGCCATCGATCGGCTCTTCGCCGCGAATCGACTCGACGGGCCGGCGATGGTCCGCGGCACGACAGAGGCATGGATCAAAGCATTGGCTCCGGCGTTCCACCTCTCGACATCCCTTTCGAGCCGAATCTCTGATGCAGAGGCTGAGATTTTCCGGATGACCGAGGAGCAGAAATCACTACTCGACAATCTCGGCGATGTGGTTCGCGTGGGCGTCAAAGGCGGCGCGGGAACGGGCAAGACGGTGCTCGCCTTGGAGCAGGCGCGGCGCTGGGCAGAGGAGGGGTCTCGCGTCCTCTTTCTTTGTTACAACAAACCGCTCGCGGATCAGATCGCGCAGAATGCAGAGGGCTTCACGGTCCAAACGTTTCACGGCCTCTGTAGCTCTGTCGCCCGCGCCGCTGGTCACCAATTTTCCCCGCCAAAAAAAGGCGATGACAGCGAGTTCTGGGAGATGGATGCCCCCGAGCTTCTATCGAAAGCGCTTGACGTGCTGGCGGACGAAAGATTCGACGCCATCGTGGTCGATGAGGGCCAAGATTTTCGCGAGTACTGGTGGCTCGTGATAGAAAAGCTCCTGAAAGATTCGAGAGAGAGTCGCCTTTGGATATTTTATGACCCGAATCAGGATCTGTACGGCGGAGGCCCAGTCGACGCTCTCGGCCTGACGCCCGCGAAACTCACTTGGAATTGTCGCAATACGGAAAGAATCGCGAACTTTTCTGCGTCGATGATTGAAGTGGAAGCCAAAGTAAAGCCGGGCGCACCGGAAGGGGTCAAGGTCGAGGAAGAAATCTGTGCGGACGAAGCTTCTATGATCGACGCTACACGCAAGGCAGTTCATCGCCTGATCGTCGAGGACAAAATTCCAGCAGACGAAGTCATCATCCTCTCGCCCAAGGCGACTACCAGTCCCGTTTGGCGTGCAAAAAAGCTCGGCAACCTTGAGCTAGTTCAATTCCCGAATGCGCCCGGGGCTAACCAGCTTCGCTTCAGCTCACTCCAACGTTTCAAAGGACTCGAAGCCAAGGCCGTCGTGATATGCGACGTGGACCGCAGGGACGCACTCTGCTCACCCCGGCACCTCTATGTCGGCACGTCGCGAGCCAAACACCTACTCACAGTACTCTCGTACGAATAGACCGATCTTGAGTGTATGCCGTAACTACGTCATGGCCTGCAAAACCCCGGTCTCGACGAGCCAGTCTAGGTGGTGGGAAGTCCGCTCCGGCAGAGCTGAACCACGAATAAGAACACCCATTTCCATATTCAGTGTCATCGCATATTCAGTTAGATTCGCGCTCGATACGAATAGGATCTCCGAGTCGGCGACAGCGCACTTCGCATGCAACGCACCCTGTGCTCCCGACTCGGCCGACGGCCGACGCTCTCTAGGCCACAAATAGACGGACGCGCACTCCGCCAAACTACTCCCGAGACCTCTCAGAGCAGAGAAAGTCAACTTCCCGTCGCTTTCCTCTTTCGACTCAAGGACGAGCCTGATCCGAACGCCTCGCTTAGCGGCCGCCAGAAGCGCCGCACTGATCGCGGGCACTTTGTAGCTCGCGAACGAAACGATCCAAAGTTCACTCCTAGCCGCATCGATCACCTCAAGCAGCGCTTGTTCGGTCTTCCGGAAAGAACTGTTAGCTGGAGCGGGCCCCGTCCAAACGAGCTCCAAGTCCTGCCTAGAGCGACTGGCTCCCTCTGCGGCGGCCGCTCCTCGAAGCAGATGAGCGAATTCGCGGGCATTGCTTTCCGGATGCACGGTCAGCCACTTACTCAACAAGTCCCCGACTTCGGCTCGTACCGTGGGCTCGGATATTCCAGTTAAGAGTGCAGACTCGAAAACATCGACAGCGCCGGCTGTCGAGCGGGTGATCTTTTCGCAAATCGATTCAACCACAACGGTCGGAAGCCGATGGCATAGCGACGCTATCCGCTCAAGAGTCTCTCGTTCGACCGTCGCCGATTCAGGCACAGGCTATTCGTCTTCTCGGTCAAAGAAGGGAACCGCGTCTCCGGCGACAGTACGAATCAATAGAGATCGGTCTAGGTACTTGTTGCCAGCCTCACAAGAGGTCTCTGACACAAAGAGGCAAGCATGGCATGCCGCACCATGCAGCGTCGCGCTTTCGCCTCCCGGCACGTGTTCCGCGCAAAGCGGATCAGATGCACAGAGTTTCATCGACTCAAGCGCCTGATCGAGATGCCTACCAAGTTCCCGTGGCCGACCGAGGCTTACAAGACCCCCGAGTGTCCCCTCTGAATCAGCAGCTGCCGTGTAAAGCAGCAAGCCAGCCATCGCCGGACCGTCGGCGTCTTTCGCCTGATTTCGCGAATAAATTCTCTCCTGCAAGCTCGCGGCGGAGTAGCCGCATTCGATCGCCAACTGTCGGAGAAGCGCATGGGAGACGGCGTGGATCATCGCGTAGCGCGCATGCGGATAGCCGCCGGCATCGTCCTCGATCTTCCGAATGCGGCGAAAACGGCGATGGGCCGCGAAAAGCTCTTGATCCGCGCGTTCAAGCTCCTCGAGACGCTCCCAAGCCTGAATCGCATCTTCCCGAAACTGAATAAAGAGTCCCTCTCCTCGCACTTCAGACGCGGGCACCCAGGTCGGCCGCTCGCGGGCGATCGGAACCCTTCGCATCTCCGGGATTTCACTCACATCTGAATAGTCTCCGGGAGATTGAACTCGAGTAAATCCGATCTGAGCGTTCACAACTCGCAGTCGTTCGACGCGTACAACCTTCTCTATCAGGTCCTCGAAACCCTTCGGCGGCTCCTCGGTCACAAGCTTGAAGTCACGGCTGTTGAGACTGGGATCGGGATTCGAAAAAATTTCCCATTCTTCGTCCTTCAGACGCCTTGAGTCGAGGCGTTCTCCATCTGAGTCCGAGTTCGAGCCGCGCTTCTCCTCCATCACCTGCCAGACCGCGTCGTCGTCCCACTTTGCGAAGGCGCCGAGATTCCCGGCGAGCCGAAACGCTCCTAGGATTTCTATGGTCGTAGCGTGTTCAAGAACATGCCAATTTTCCTCGACCAGCTGAGCCAACTCGCCTGAATCAGAGGGGATCGAAAGTGCCGACAAGGAAACCGAAAACCACAAGTTCGACGCGCCCGCCAGCATCGACTTTGACTCTTCTTCACATTCCTCCTGAACATCTAGATGAGGGTGCTTGCCGCGGCATTTCCCGATCAGTGCCTTTCCCTTCTCGCTGAATGCAACCGACATCGGAGAACTATTCTGACAGGTATCGCATTTCACAACGATGTCGTCGGCCTGGGCCGATACGCCAAACTCATAGAGGCGAAGGACTGATCTGCAGTTGCTATTCCGTCCGCATACAAATTGCCTCCACGGGAAATCATCCAAGTGGCCATTATGACAAGAACGCACGAAACGCACAGGCATCACCGCCGGCGGTCGCCCCTTGACCTTGTCACAATTGACATGCACGAAGCGTGTTCGATCAGGCCTGTAGGGCTCTTCCTTTAGAGCGAACACTCCGTAATCGAGCGGAGCGATCAGATTGCATGCCGGGCACTTCACCCACTTCGGAAATGCCGTAACAGGAACCCCCTTTAGCGAGTCGGGATCCAGTGGATTGTTCGCGTCCGCCTCAAGCGGAGTTGGGGGCGAAACCAACTGCTGGACCTGCTCGCCCAAGTGGTTCCGCACGACTGCCAGTAGTCGCGGTTCCGAAATCACTGCGCGCGGGGTCGGCGCTTCCCAATACGGCAATCCCATCACAAGTGCAGAAACGTTGGGCAAATCGACTAGCGCCCCTACGCCGAAAGTGTGAATGACCTGGCTGGGTCGAACCTCGCCGACTCGGCACCGATCGAACGTCCTACTCATTCAAAGGTCCTCCATTGTCTCGCCGGCCAGAAGCCCGAGTTGGATCGTCAACAAGAATGAAGTTAGAGGCGGGTTCCACATCGCGAAGCGAATTCAAGCAGGTGAACGTATCCCATGCCGCTTCGGAGGGTTGCTCCAGGAGAGGAACCGTCGTCCCATCTCGCTTACCACGATAAGCGAGGTGCCCGCCGCCGGATCCCCCGGCCCGAGCTAGCCATTCGTCGAGTCGGTTCATGAGCTGCGCCCTAATCTCGTCTCCAGCATTCTGATCCATCAATACTTGGGCGGCGCGCTTCGAGATCGTCTCTATCGCCTTCTTGACGAAGGCATGATTCCGGTCGATGTCCGAGGCCTTAGCATTGTCGTTGAGATCGCCACCGAGCAAACGCACCATCGCAACAAAAAGCGCGGACAGCCCACGATCAACTGCTCGCGGAGCGAAGGGGGTCACAGAGAGAGACTCCACCTGCTCATAGAAGGTCGCGTGGTAGTTTTCAAACCGTTCGTAATGCGACAAATCACGTGGGCGGGCCCAATTGTATACGGCACATACGATCCCCGGATGATGACGCCCAACACGACTCGTCGCCTGGATGTACTCGGCCGTCGCTTTGGGTTGACCACCTACAACCATGAGACCAAGGCGCTTTACGTCGACGCCGACGGAGACCATATTCGTCGCAAGCACAACATCGTAGGGTGGAAGCTTGTGCATCCGGTTCCCCTCCTTGCGATCTCGTTTCCTGCGGGCATCGTCAGCCGGATCAAATTCGATCTCAAGACGGTCCAGAATTTCAGGGATGTCGCCGGAGGACTTTCGAGACGTCAACTCCTCCGGCTGCCGAAGCGCGCGATCCCCCAAGCCCCGGATCGAGATCTTCCGAAGCCGCTGCCGCACATCATCTTCGACAAGCCTACGCATTCCGCCTAGCTCACGAATTGAGTTGAAGTACCCGAGCAGAGTCATCCAGGAATCCGCGTCTTTCCCGTACTTGTCATACATTGACTGCCCCGCGCCGAGGTACGCCATGTACGTGCGAATCAAGATTGCCTTTAGGCGCTTACCTGGCGCGCAAACGCCGATGTAGCGGCGCCCCGGATACTTGGGGCTGGGTTTTCTCTGAATAGAGAAGAAGTTGTTCTCGATCGACGTTCCTGGCGGCGGAAAGATCTCAACCTGGCGTAAGAACAAACCGTGCACCTGCGCCGCCGCGTTCCTAATCGTTGCCGTGGAGGCGATGACCTTGGGGCGAACGCGTCGGCCGCCCACCTCCCATGAACAGAGCTCGTCCACAGCTGTCTCGTAAAGCCCGGTCATCGATCCCAAGGGCCCACTGATGAGATGGAGTTCGTCCTGAATGATTAGGTCGGGAGGTCGAAGCGGTCCGTGCGGGAGAGTCTTGACGGCCGGTAGACCCTTCTTTTCCGGATGCGAGTCGCTGTCTTCTACTTCGGGTGACCGGAAACCATGTCGGGGGCAATAGCCGTTCACCTGGCCGAACAACATCTGCGTCCGGCCGTTCCAAGGCATTTGCGCGAACTTGTCGACCGTCGCAATGATCATCGAGGGCAATAGGCGGTAGAGCTCTTCGTCGACCACGACCACTGGCAGCCCCTCGGAAGGAGACTTCGCTCGGCTGAACTCGCAGCGGCCCTTTTTGTCTCCGCAGAAAGCCAACGTCCGGGCGCGGCCCATCTTGAAGCTTTCAACGATGACATCCTTGCCTTCGTCGACTTTCTCGCCGCACCAGGGGCAGTTGTTAAGCTGAGACGGAGATCCGCCGCCGCCTCTACCGAACGGAGAGCCTTGCGGGTCTCTTTTATTCCTCAGCCAATCGGACGAATCCTTTGTCCAGTTGGGAGCAGCCTGGCCCCCCACCCACAGTCCGATTCGAAATGGATTGTTCCCCCACTTCTTAGCGTCGGTACGCCGAATCGATTCGCATGCGCAGATGAGTGCCGCGGCGCGCTGGAACTGCTGGAGTGTCAGCAGCCGAAGCGTGTACCGCATGATCACGGCGACCCCATGCTCGCCGCTCCGGCCTTCGATCGGGCCTTCCAAACGGCGCAGCCCCATCACGAAGGCGGCGAGCCCGAGATACGCCTCAGTCTTACCACCGCCCGTCGGGAACCAGAGAAGGTCGGCCAGGGCTTCCGTCTCGTGGGAGCGTTGCTCGTGATGAAGGTCGGCGGTGCTCGCGAGATTGAGGAGGACGAAGGCCAGCTGGAATGGACGCCAGGAATGGGCTTTCGGATCGGCCTCGAGCTCTTCGAGTGTCAGGTCCTCTCCTCGTCGCCTCGCCTCGGAATAAATGGAATGAATTCGCTGAAGACCCATCGCTCGGTTCGCGAACCGAAAGGCTTCGGCTACCTCTTCACGCTGACCAATAAGAGCGATTCCCTCTTCGATCCGTATCCGCGCCGCCTCGCAGCGATCCAGCGTGGGCCCGGCAACATCCGTATATTCGCCGAGGCCTTCTTCGGGTTCGTCGATCTTCCCGCGCTCTACGGCGATCCAATCCACATAGGCTTCAGTTAACGGGGAGAGCTTGGCGGCGAAATCGGCGCTTGCTGTCTCGGCTAGTACCGACATATCGAGTTCGAGTCCGGCGAGCTTCTCGAACCCTTCGTCCTCTGCGGTCGGCGGAGTCGTCTGTGGCACGTCATACGTCGGAGCCACGCGAGTCTCGATCCAGAGCGCGTACTCCGAATCACCTGCTTTGGTCTCCACGTGCACCGCCACTCCGTGTCCACTCGCGAACTCCACCTGCTTCCGGTAAAGCATCTCAAGCTCTCGCGTCTCGCGCAGCAGCTCGGGATCCCAGCGATCGGCGTCGTGGCCGTAGGGGCGGCGCACGAAGATCCTTCGATCGGCGTCGCCCTCGACGCGGATCCTGGGCTGGAAGATCCAACATTCGTCCTTGAGCTTGTCGGGCTCTTCCTGTTCGTTGACGAGGAAGAGCGTCACGACCCATTGGCCCTTGCGTTGGCGGACCAGGCCTTGGAGGGTGACCTCTGGTTGATCTGGGTCGGGAGACACCGGCGCGATGGGACCTTTGGCCATGAGCACGTCGACGACGCCGCCCATAGGCGTGCGCCGCCAGACCTTCTTGGGATTGCCCGCTTCGGTTTCGAGGTGCTCGCTATCCATGCGCCCGTAGCGGCCCCAGTCGAGCCGAACCCCGATCGATTCAACTCTTGCGGCAACGGTGAACGTCAGCCCCATCGACGATGGGAACATGGTTTCCGCAGGGGCGGTCGTGGATTCAGACGAACCCTCACCGGGAGAATCCGGCCCAGCGTTTGCGAGTTCCTCGTCTTCCTCCATCGCGACCGTCTGGCTGCGCGGCGCGAGCATGCCAAGGAGGTATCGGTCTGAGACACGGGTTTCGTCGACTTCCTCGTGTTTACCGTCGCAGGGGCCAAGGAGATCGGCGAGAACCAGTTCGTTCAGTTCGTCTCGGATCTCGTGGGGGGAGGCGGTCGTCATTAGGGAGGAAGTTGCACCCTCCTTATCTGAATGCTTGTCAGTCATTATTTCGCTCCGGTCCGCCCAGTCCTCAAGCTTAAACGTGACCCGACGCGGCAATGCCGTATCGAGTGCAAATCGAATTCCCGAATCAAGGGCCCTCTAAACTTCGACTTTCGCAAAATGTGGATAGAGACGCGCATACCGCCGATAGTTTTTTAGAGAATCACCCCCGAACCGTCCTGGAGGAAAATCGAATCCCATGATCTTTGTTGCACCTGCGCCTTGAAGGCCCACCTCTTTCTGTTCAAGAAGTGAAAGTACCGGTACGTCGATTATTGCCGGCTTTGTCCAGTCGTTATTGAAGTGCTCCCAATCGCCGAGCTTAGTGCTTTCAAGCACATGGCCCTCACCTCCATCTGAGACCAAAACTCCCGTCACTGTTAGCATTGGAGTCTGGTCCGAATAAACAAACGAACACGCCCCCATAAAGCTGAGCTGCCCAGGAATTCTGTTGAGCGAAAACGCGAGCCGCAACGCTCGAAGCAATACTTCGCCGTATCCGCCCTGGGTGAGGTCTCTCGCTTTCGTTTCTGGGGGCCAGAATTCCCCAAGTTTGTTCTTCACTCGCTGCAGGCGGCCAGCAACCGAGTCGTCGCGTCCCGGGAGATCGGCCACGAGTGTCAGTTTGATGATCGAGTTCTCCGTGCACCGGGAAAGAAGATCAACGAAGCTTTGCATCTTTCCGACCAAATTGCGGCTGTCTGAGTAGTCCAGCCAAACGATCGACGGGCCCTGGTCGAGGGACAGCACCGGGAGGACGTCTTCGAGCTTACCTAGATGAAACGAGATGTTTGGAGAGGTGCAGTTGAACTTCTGGCGAGCGTGTGTGTCTTCATCGCGCTCGATACACGAAAGACTCTTCAGTCCGACCCGCTTGTTTATTAACCTGAAGTCTTCCAGGAATGGGCCGCCGAACCCGACGTACTGATAGTCTACGAGCGGAAAAACTGGAGACAGCGTGCCTAGGAGATCTAGGAAGATCTCTCTCTCAATAGTCTTGTTCGGTCGCAGGTGATAGGGGATCGTAGTCGCGCTCATCGCCCAACAAGCTCACGATATGCGTAGTCAAAGCACTCAGCCCCAACTTCGCTCGGAGAGGCATCCTGGTCGTCGAGAAGTTCCTCCGCCAGTCGTTCGACCTCTTTTTTTGGTCGAGAAAAGGTGATCTTTCGATTGCCCGGCTCGCTCGTTTCTGGCTTAGGAAGGAGTCGTTCCGGGTTGAAGGCAAAGTGATCGCTCCCCGGGCGTTTGCGGAGCAGCTCCGAATCTCCGCCGCCTTCGAAGGCTGCCCGAATCTGCTCCATTTGAACTCCCGCCGTCGCAGGGAACAGTGCGCGATGCGCTTTGCGCTCGTTCTTCCATGCGTTCGTGTGGGTCACCAATTTACGCGTTGCATCTCGCATGTAGCCCTTGGCGACAAGCCATGCCTCTGCCGACGCGTCCAAGTCGCGCTTGGTCGTTGTGACAGGCAGGTCGCGAGCGTCTTTTGCCCGAAACTCGACAATCCCGGTCAGGATGTCGAACTGATCATGGTATCGAGGCACAGGTCGTTCACCCCAACCTGTAAGTCGGGTCGTATCCCCAACCAATACCGCTCGGTCGTTGCAGAAGACGGACCAACCCGGAATGGCCCGCGTGGAGCCAGCCTCGTCTCGGTCGTCGGCGATCTGTGCTCTGGGGTTCAACCCCATGGCTACACGAACCTCAGTGGCTCCAACCTTGCACGTCACATAGTACGGCTTGATACCGCTGGCGGCCGGGTCGTAAAGAACTTCGATCCGAGCTGGCGTGATCGCCATCCCATTGACTGTAATCCGAAAACCGCGCTCGATAAACTTCGCGAAGTGCTCACTCAACCCATCCATCAGCTCCTTCCGGAAGCTAGGCTCAGCAAAAGTCTGTACGATCCCCGGACGGAGGTCTCGTACCATCACCTTGGTTCCCGCCTCCCCTAGACGCTCTTGGCCGAGTACCGGCTCCAGTGGCAGCTTGTTCCATAAACGGCTCTCTAGCCACTTGCGGTCCATTCGAACTTGGTAGTGATCCTTCTTGCCGAAATGAGTGACGACTCGGCAGTCTTGGCCCATTTTGAACATGGCGCGCTTCATACCAATTCCATACATCCCGATCGTTTCAACGTCTCCGTCTCGGTCATCGCCTGAATCTCGGCCCATCTTGAACGCGTACTCGATCGCGATCTTTCGGGCGAGCCCTCCGCAATTGTCGGTGATGGAAAAATGCTCTTGGTCGAACTCAATTTTCGCCCAGCGTTTTTTGTAGTCGGCGTCCTCGCCGAAGACACGAAGAACGCCATCAAGCGAGTTATCAACTAGATCAAGGATCGCATCAGGGAGACTGATGTCGCGCGTCAACATCGAGACAAAGAAATCCTTCGTCGGGGATGCATTGGCCTTGTCTGGAATAGTCGCGGTCATCTTCTACTTTCGCTGCTTGCGATTGGAGCAGGCGCTCCTGCCCCACCGCTTGATGTCACTTCACTCACCGTCTTCTCCGTTCGCCCGAACATCGGCGGAGAGCTCCGAACCTAGATCATCGAGGCTGCCAAACTGAAAGTTCGGCCCAGTGAGTCGAAGCTGCTGCTGTACCCGAGCATTTGGAACAAGAATTTCGTCCGAGAATGCGACGTGCCTAACTGCGCCTGGCGTTACCCCGTACCTATGAATACGCCCAATCCGCTGAAAAATCTGCGCACGGTTCCAAGGGATGTCGTAGTGGACGCACAGCTTTACGAAGGGAAGACTCAAGCCCTCCACCGCCATCGACGTGACGACAAGTACCCCGCCCTCGGTACTGAAGGTTTCGTAGGCCCGCTGACGTTCTGTGTCGGCAACGGCACCCGTGATGACCCCTACCGGATACTCAAGCGTCCCGAGGAGTCCGGCTAAGTACTCCGCGGTATCCGCGAACTCGCAGAAGATTACTGCCGATCCGTTTTTTTCTACGACCTCGGCCTCGAGGGCATCCGCACAAGCGCGCCACTTGGTATCCACCTCGATTCGCTCGATCGACTCCAGAAGCCCGCGGAGCTCATCGCGATTCACGAGTCGAAGCGTCGGCTCCAAACCTTCGCTGTCTTCGAAGAGATCAACCTGATCGTCTGTCTCGGATTCCTCATCGAAGTGAGCCGTTCTTGGCCCGATCGCATGCACAGCGAGATTCGCCTTGGAAAGCGAGCGACGCACGGTCTGCTCAAGCGCGAAGAGCGAGCTCGTTGCTCGCTGAGTCAGAATCCGTATGAAGAACTGGCGCTGCCTGTCGGTCGTCTCAGAACCCGCCGTGAGGCGGGCGATGGCCTCGTACAACTCCCTCTCTTGCGGAGACAGCTCTAGCGGAACTACCTCGACCACCTGCTCCGCGCTATCTGGGATCAGCGAATTCCCTTCCCAGTCGAGCAGCTCGCGGGTTCGCCTGCGCAGGATGCGCGTGGCCGGAGATGTAAAGGGCTCGAAGTCTTCGGCATGTCCCGTATGCGGGGTGGCGGATACTGCCACCATTAGATTCACCCGATCGGACTCCCACAGCGCTCGCAGGACTCGTCCGCGCTGGCTTCGCCTCGTCGCCAAATGTGATTCTTCTAGGATGACCAGATCCCATGCCGCCTCGACGAGGAGACTAATCCGATCCTCGCGCTTCACGAAGTCGATCGAAGCCACGACCGTATTCACAGATGTCCATGGGTTCTCGTCTGAAGCAGTGCGCGCCTCCAGTCTTCGATACGCGGCAGCGTCAACAATAACCGCGTCCCTCGACGCCACCTCTTCCAGTCTCGACTTCCACATCTCCAACAACATGCTCGGCGCCAGGACGAGCGTCCGAGGTTCGCGCCCCAGATTCTGCGCCAGCGCCCAGGCCAGCGAGATGCACGCGTGGGTCTTGCCCAACCCGACGTCGTCGGCCAGAAGGATTCGGCCGCCGGGCATGGAACCAAGTGCCGTTTCGACGAACTCCACCTGGTGGGGCAGAAGCTGGCGTGCCTTAAGCTGCTCGCGTAGGGGCGACTCGTTCACTTCGCCGCCTCCTTCTTTCGCTGTTCGTGGAAGGCCGCCGTCTTCTCGAAGAGCCAGTCCCTGTTCGTCGCCAACGCTTGATAGTCCCGCACGGACGTCGCGTCGCGAAAGTGGAAGACGTCGTTGCGGATCTTTCGGATCTGTTCGAGCTTGGCAGCCGCGAGATCGCGGTTCGCGCCGAGAATGCCGCGAAAGAACTCCCAGTTGGGCTTCGCTGTGACAATCGATCGATAGTCCTCGAAGGTCATGTCGCTCAGCGTCTTCGGTGGCTCCTTCTTCATGGACTCGTACTTTCCTCGGAGTGCGCGGTCGATGCACGTCTCAAGCTCCGCGCTCGAGATGCAAGCCTCGATCAGATTGCGGAGCGAGAGCTCTATCTCCTGAAGCAGCACGAAGGGGCGTGCCACGCGGTAGAAGTATTTGAGCACATCCGTTCCGGTCGCGATCGCCTGGACTCCGTGAGGCGACTTCACGAGCACGGCGTCGTGGCTATTCAAGTGTTCGAGCACGCGGTCCAAGGGGTCATCCACCGTGACGTCCGGGATGTTCTCCATGACGTCCCCGACGGCCAGGTCCTGTGGCAGGAGCCTCGGATGGTCCATGAGGTGCTGAGCCAGCGACCAGAGTGAGAACACGCCGCGTACAGTTCCATCCCGGATGACCGGGACCTGGGAGTACCGGTTCGGAGCCATGAGCCGAAGGGCCTCGGCGACCGTGGTCGAGGGTTCGACCGAGACCAGATCGATGTCGTCCGGGAAAATGCTGCCCACGTCATGAAACGGGCTCGCGCGGGAGGCGTCATCGTTCATCGATGTCGCCTCGGCGGGATCGAGTAACGGGTTCCTCGCTGTTCACCCGTCTGGGTCACCCTGCCGGAATCGACCAAGGACTTGATGGCTCCATTCCATTGGTTTGCCCGAAGGCCGGCGGCCTCAAGGAGTTCGGACTTCGAGAGGGGGTGGTCTGCCTGATTGAGGGCGTTGACGATTGCCTGCGTGTCGCCGCCGGGCGCGCGCGCGGTGCGCGATTGGGCCTTGGCTGACGTGTCGAAGAGGCCGGGCTGAGCGGTGGAGGCGGCTTTCGCCTTGGACTTGCGAGGCGCCTTCGGCTTGTTCTTTTCGTGGAGACCTTGGGCGAGTTCTTCGGAGTAGCGTTGGTGATTGAGTTCGAGGAGCCGGTCGATCACTTCGCGGCGGGCGTGGGGGCTCAACGTGAATCGAGTGCCCTCGTCGGTTTCGTGGAAGTCGCGGTCGAGGTTGAGGTCATTCCATCCATAGGCGGCGGCTACGGCATGGTCATTCGCCTCTGCCAGGTTTCTCATCTTTCGGATGTCTTCGTTAGTCTCCGTCGAATCATGGAATTTATTGAGAAGGTCGGTGAGGCCGAGGCTCAGCCGGCTCTGCAGCTCAGATCGATATTCAAAGAAGGTTCGCCCAGCCGACTCGACCACATTCGTATCCCTTGGCATGGGATAAGTCGCGTAGCAGTCCGTATGAACATACCGCTGTCGCGTCTCAAGCTTGGAGCTAGTTGTTTGCACCCAGGCTTCGTGCATCGCACTCTGCAGAACTGAGAAAAGACTGTTCTGATCAGTGGCGATTACAATGACTGCGTTTGAAAAGACCATCTGAGACGAAACGAACTGAAACAAAATGTACTTGCTGGTGAAACAAGTGACCAGAACGCGATCGAGGCCCGAGATCGCCGAATACAGATCCTTGGCCGGCGACGTATACAGCCACCATTTCTCACGCCGCCTTTTGCTCGAGCTTTTCTGCCGGTCCCCTCTCTGCCAACAAGCATGAGACACCAAGCCCCTGAACAATTACTGTAGGGCGATGGATGGTGTACTCGAATGAATCAAGATACGAACACTCTAGCTGCGTCTCGGGGATCGGCGGAGGCGCGTAGCGCCGAAAACGGTTCCCGAGACGCAAAGTCCGCTCCGAACTCGGAGGTAGTGGCGAAGCCGACGCGTCGACAATTTACGGCGTCCTATCGGTTGCGGATCGTCGAAGAGGCCGATCGGTGCAGCTTGCCTGGCGAGATCGGTCAGCTCCTGC
>JBDNFB010000068.1:0-82242 GCA_041690055.1 Myxococcota bacterium
CGCTCGCCGTTCCGACGCCTGCGTCTACGATCACAGGCACTTCGACCGTTTCCATGATGATGCGCAGGTTGGCTGGGTTCCGAATCCCCATCCCTGAACCAATCGGCGCTGCAAGCGGCATCACGACGGGGCAGCCCATCGCTTCGAGGCGCTGGCAGGCGACCGGATCGTCCGTGATATAGGGAAGGACCGTGAAACCATCGGCGATCAGAATCTTGGCCGCTTCGAGCGTCGCGGGCACATCGGGGAAGAGCGTGCGCTCGTCGCCGATCACTTCAAGCTTGATCAGATCTGTGTCGAGGAGTTCGCGGCCGAGATGCGCAGTCGTGATCGCATCTTCCGCAGTGTAGCAGCCGGCGGTGTTAGGCAGAATCGTGAAGCGCTTGGGCGAAATTACATCGAGCAGGCGAGGGCCCTTTTCGGCATCGAAATTGACGCGGCGTAGCGCCACCGTCACCATTTCGGCGCCGGAAGCCTCCGCGCATTCGAGGTTCTGTTCGAAGCTCGCGTATTTTCCGCTGCCGATGATCAGGCGCGAATTGAATTCGTGCTTGCCGATCGTGAATGCGGGGCCGTCCTGCTTTTGCTGCTGACTCATTTCTAGCCTCCTCCGACCGCTTCGAGAATCTCGATGCGATCTCCTTCTGCGAGCTCTACTTCGTCGTAGTGCGAGCGCGCGATGACCTTTCGGTTCACCGCGACGGCCACACGCTTTCCGCCGAGCTCAAGCGTTTCAAGCAGGGTCGCGATCCGGAAGGGGGCGACCAATTCTTGGGGCTCACCGTTGACCGACAGATTCCGTTTCACGTTCGAATCGGATTCCGAGGCAGACATGCGCAGGTCCTCTTGTGCAAGCGCCCTCTTGTGCAAAGGCCCTCTTGTGTAGGTGCATGGAATTCGAGGCCGCGAAATCCCGCCTCGATGCGGATGAACATACCGGAACGGCCGAATCGCCGCCGGGTGCGATTGCGGATTCGGGGCGGGGAGGCATTCGGTACTGTCCGCGGGGCCCCCGGGAGAATTGGCATGAACGAAGCCGCAGAAGAGCGGCCGGTCTGGGCTTGGATCGATCTCGAAGCGCTGCGTCATAATGCGCGTCGGGCCCGTGCGTGTGCGGGCGGACGAGCGGTGATCGGTGTGATCAAGGCAGATGCCTATGGGCATGGTGCCGTCGATGTCGCTCGAGCTTTGCTCGCCGAAGGCATCCCGCGTCTGGCCGTTGTGAGCGTCGCCGAGGGGGCGGAGCTGCGCCGCGCGAGAATCGTCTCGCCGATCCTGCTGATGGGCGGGCTCGATGACGGGGCTGCCGCGGAAAGAGCGGCAAAATGGAGCCTCACGCCCGTTCTGCAAGATCGCCGGGGACTGGAGCTCGCGCAGGCACGAGGGCGCCGCGATGCCCCGCTCTCGGTCGAGGTCGAAGTGGATACGGGGATGCGCCGGATGGGCGTCCCGCATGAAGAGGCCCGCGCACTGATCGAGCAGGTCCTGGCCTCGCCTCAGCTCTCGCTCGGCGGGCTCTTTACGCATCTCGCGAAGGCCGACGAGGCGGATCTAGCGCCGAGTCATAAGCAGGTTGATGCATTGCAGTCGCTCTTGGCCGATTTGGCAGAGGCCGACGCGAGTCGAGCTGATATCCACGTGCACGTAGCGAACTCGGCGGGGCTGCTGCGCCTGAATGCAATCGAGCGGCCCGAGCGAGGCTTTCTGACACACGCGGTCCGGCCCGGTTTGATGCTCTACGGCGTTTCGCCTTTTTACTCTGGAGGTGCTTCTCGTTCGCTGGGCTCCGCGGGTTCAGTGGGTTCCGCGCTTTCAGGTGGCCCTTCGGGCAGCGACGCGCGCGGGTCGGCAGAGGCGCTCGATCTCGAACCGGTGATGACGCTGGCGGCGCAGGTCGTGGCGACGCGGCGCGTGCGGCGGGGAGAGACGGTCGGCTACGGCGGAGAATGGCGCGCGGAGCGCGACACAACGGTAGCGACCTTGCCGCTGGGCTATGCGGACGGGATTCCGCGCTCGGTGATCGGCCGCGGCGAGGTTCATCTTGCGGGCGCGATGCGTCCGATCGTCGGGCGGGTCTCGATGGATTATATCGGTGTCGAGGTGGCGGACGGCGCCGTTTCGGTGGGGGACATCGCGACGATTTTCGGACGGACGCCCAAGGGCGAGCGGATTCCCGTCGAAGCATTGGCCGCCGCAGCGGGCACGATCGGCTACGAACTGCTCACTTCGGTCGGCGCTCGAGTGCCTCGGCGCGTGGGCGAGGGCCTGCCGCCGGGGGCCGATTCAGGCTCTTTCGATCGCGCGGTCTGACGCGCTTCGGGGATCGACTGGAAGTTCGTAGAATCCGCGGCGGCGGCCCCCATCTTGAGTCGGTTTGATCTAGTCTCCGCACACGCGAGGAGAGGGCGTTTTGACTGCTCCGTCGAGTGCCTAAAACAGTTACAAACCGCTCCATACCGCTTGTGATCACCCCTGATCACCCTATTTGATTTCCGAACAATCTCTCTCTTTATCCCTCTGCATCTCTCTGTAAAGTAAGGAAGAATCGATGTCCCCCACTTCATCTGATGGCTCTCGGCCAGCACCTGACACTGCGCGACCCGTGAAGCGCGCTTTGCTCTCTGTTTCCGACAAGGCTGGCCTGGTCGAATTCGCGAAGGATTTGAACGCGCTGGGCATCGAGTTGGTGGCGTCGGGTGGCACGGCGGGCGCGATTCGTGACGCGGGTCTGCCGGTTCTTGATGTGGCGGAGCTGACGGCAAGCCCGGAGATGTTGGGCGGGCGGGTGAAGACGCTGCATCCGAAGATCCACGGCGGCATTTTGGCGCGCCGCGATCTCGCGGAAGATCAGGCCGACCTCAAGGCGAATGAGATTCGCGAGCTCGATCTTGTCGTGTGCAATCTCTACCCCTTCCAGGCCACGGTCGCGCGCGCGGATGTGACTCGGGCCGAAGCGGTCGAGAAGATTGATATCGGCGGGCCGTCCATGATCCGTTCGGCGGCGAAGAATCATGCCTATGTCGGCGTGCTCTGCGATCCCGCGGATTACGCGGCCATCGTGACGGAGCTGCGCGAGGGCGGTGGTCTCGGCGGCGCAACGCGGCGGCGGCTTGCGCTCAAGGCCTTTCAGCACACGGCAGATTACGATGCGGCGATTTCGCAGTGGCTTGGGGAGAACGATCCCGAGTTGCCGCCGGAGGTTTTCCCGGAGTCGCTGATCATCTCGCTCGAGAAGGCGGAGGAGCTTCGGTACGGCGAGAACCCGCATCAAAAGGCGGCGCTCTACGGTCACTTCTTGGAGATCGCGACGCCGCTGCATGGCAAGGCGCTTTCCTACAATAATATCATTGACGCCCAGGCGGCTCTCGCCTTGATCATGGACTTCCTGCCCGCAGAGCGGTCGGTTGTCGCGATCCTGAAGCACAATACACCCTGCGGTGTCGGCGCCGGTGCTTCGGCACTCGAAGCGTATGAAAATGCGTTCTCGACCGATCCCGATTCGCCTTTTGGCGGGATCATCGTCTCGAACGTCGCCTTTACCCTGGCCCTCGCAGAGAAGGTGGACGAGATCTTCACGGAGGTCTTGATCGCGCCCAGCTTCACGGATGATGCCCTCGCGAAGCTCAAGAAGAAGAAGAACCGACGCTTGATGACTTTTGATGCGTCGAAGATCGACGGGAACCAGCTTGAGGTGCGCCGCGTCTTTGGCGGGCTGCTGGTTCAGGAATCGGATCCGGCGCCGAACGAAGTGCTCGATGGGACGGTTGCGACAGAAAACACGCCCTCTGCGGAACAGCGGCAGGCGATGGAGTTTGCTTGGCGCGTCGTGAAGCACGTGAAGAGCAATGCGATCGTCTTCGCGGCCCATGACCGAACGCTGGCCATTGGCGGCGGCGCGACGTCCCGCGTCGATGCTGTGCACGCGGCGGCGGCCAAGGCCGCGCGTGTGGGTCTTTCGCTGGAAGGCTCGACGCTCGCGAGCGACGCGTTCTTTCCCTTCGCGGATGGACTTGAGACGGCTGTGGCGGCGGGCGCGAGCTCCGTGGTGCAGCCCGGTGGCTCCAATCGCGACGAAGAAGTGATTGCGGCGGCGAATCGGCTCGGAGTGCCGATGCTCCTTACAGGCAAGCGACACTTTCGACACTAATACGGGACGAGTACGAGAGGGGAACTGTCTTGAAGGTTCTGGTCGTGGGCAGCGGCGGGCGCGAGCACGCCCTGGTTTGGAAGATCGCGCAGAGTCCTGCACTCACGGCGCTGCATATCGCTCCAGGAAGCGCCGCCATCGGCGCGCTTGGCACGTGTCATCCGGAGGTGGGGGCGAACGATCTCGACGGGATCGTCTCTCTTGCGACGTCCCAGTCAATTGATCTGGTCGTGGTCGGTCCAGAGGATCCGCTCGCGGCTGGCCTCTCTGATCGATTGCGGGCAGAGGGCGTGGCGGTCTTTGGTCCGTCGGCGCATGCCGCGCAATTGGAGGGCAGCAAGGCTTTCGCGAAGGACTTCATGCAACGTCATGGCATCCCGACCGCGGCCTACGCCGTATTCGAGGACGCGACGGCGGCCCACACTTATGTCGACGAGCTTGGACGGCCCTGCGTTGTGAAGGCCGATGGCCTCGCGGCGGGGAAGGGCGTCGCGATGTGTGAGGACGCGGCCGCTGCGCATCACGCCATCGACGAAATGATGGGCGAGAAGCGCTTCGGTGATGCGGGCAGTCGCGTTGTGGTGGAGGAATGGCTGCAGGGCGAAGAAGCCTCGTACTATGCGATCACGGACGGTGAGCAGATCGTGACGCTCGCGGCTGCGCAGGATCATAAACGCGCCCTCGACGGCGACCGCGGCGAAAACACCGGCGGCATGGGCGCCTATTCACCTGCGCCGGTGGTGACGGACGCGGTCGAACATAAGATTCTTGAGCGCGTCGTGCATCCGACGATTCGTGGCATGGCCAGCGAAGGGCATCCCTTTCAGGGCGTGCTCTACGTGGGCCTGATGATCGACGACGCGGGCGATCCCTATGTGATCGAGTTCAACGTGCGCTTCGGCGATCCTGAAACCCAGCCGCTCTTGATGCGCATGGAAAGCGATCTGCTGCCTATTCTAGACGCCGCGGCGCGAGGCACTCTGAATGAGGACACGGAGCTCGCGTGGGGAGAGTGGGCCGTGTGTATCGTGCTCGCCTCCGGCGGATACCCGCGCGGCTACGAAACGGGCTGCGCCATTTTGGGACTAGACGGTCTCGCAGCGACAGACTCCCTCGTCGTCTTTCACGCCGGCACACGGCGCGACGCTTCGGGCGAAGGCTTCGAAACCGCAGGCGGTCGCGTGCTCGGCATCACCGCAAGTGGCCGCAGCGTCGAGGAAGCCCGCGAGCGCGCCTACGCCGCGGTGGAAAAAATTTCTTTTGAAGGGGCGCAGTTTCGGCGGGACATCGGGTCACGTGCGCTCTCGCGCTGAAGGCGTACTCACGGCCGGGCTCCGGCCCGTGGATCCAACTGAGCCGCGGTGGTTTTTTGAAGCGAGCTACGCTCTTGCGACGCGGGGCGAAGATGAAGCCCGGGGAGATCCGCCGAGCACCGTTGTCGACTGCACGGGGACGAGCTCAAGGATTTTGCGCGTCGGTGCGATCGCAGCGTCCGCCATCGAGGAGAAGTTGAGCGCATGACCGTTGTTCGTCCCTTTCAAGCCGTCCGCTACGACACGACGCGCGTCGACCTTTCGAAGGTCATCGTGCCTCCCTACGACGTGATTGCGGCGGACGAACGCGGCGATTTTTTCGATCGCGACCCGCATAACGCGATTCGTTTCGAACTCACCCGAGACGTCGCCGACGAATCCGCGGCGGACTACAGCTGGATTCGCGAGCATCTCGATGCCTGGCGCGCCGAAGGTGTATTGATTCGCGACGACGAGCCCGGCTACTACGTCATGGGCCAGCGCTATACGGCGGCGAGCGGCGAAGAACTCGAGCGCATCGGATTCTTCGGCGAACTCCAGCTCGAAGAATATGAAGCGCGCGTCGTGCGGCCCCATGAGCGCACCTTGGCGGGACCGAAGGCGGATCGCCTTAAGCTACTCCGCGCGGCGGAGGCCAACCTCTCGAGCGTATTCCTACTCTATGAAGACCGCGAAGATGAGCTGGGCGCTTTGCTCGCACGCGCGCTTGCTGCGAATGAGATCGGCCGCGCAAGAGACGGCGCGGGCGTGGAATACCGCCTTGGGCGCGTCCTTGCGGCAGAGGATATCGAGCAGATTCAGGCCTTTCTCGCCGCTCGCCCGAGCGTGATAGCGGATGGTCACCATCGCTATGAAACGGCCGTGGAGTATCGCCGTCAAAAAATCGCGGCAGAGGCTGATTCTTCCGGTCATGAAGGAGCTTCCGACTCTATTGGCGCTTCCGACGGTGCCGGCGCCGCCCCCTGGCAGTCGACGATCGCCTATTTCGCGAATGCCTATGCGCCTGGGAGCTTATTGCTCCCGATTCATCGCGTTGTGCGACAAGGCGAGGCGCCCACGGTAGAACAGTGGCGCAAGCAGCTGCCGGGCTGGACGGTTACGCCTCTGGTGAAAGCCTCGCTTGACGAGATTGAGGCGCGCCTAGCGGAGCACCTGGCGCCGTTGGCAGAGCGGCCTTCTTTCGTGGCGGAGGCGGGCGATGGGACGATGCTCTTGGTTGAGCGAGCCGAGCCGTTAGGCGACGCGCTGATGGTACGGATTCTCGAGGAAGAAGTGCTTCGTGATGTTTTCGGTTTCGATACAGACGCGATCCGCGGCGGCGCGGTCTCGTTTCCCAAGAGTGCGAAACGGGCGGGGCAGGAAGTGCGCCAAGGGGAGGGTGTGATCGCGCTCTACTTGAACCCGATGACGCCTGACGATGTGTTTCGGGCGACCGAGGAAGGCGAAGTGATGCCGCAAAAATCGACCTTTTTCTATCCGAAGATTCCGACGGGCATGGTGTTTCGGGACCATCGCGACTGTCCGAAGAGCAGCACATGAGTCGCCGGTTCGGGCCGGCGGGCAGGCGCAAGGGCACACCGACGAGGATGGGCGATCTCGTTGGGCAGGTGCTTGGTGATCTGGGGCTCGACAGCGTCGCGAAATCGCACAAGATCGGTTTGATCTGGAGTGATGCGGTTGGTGTGCAGATTGCGGCACACTGCCGACCGCTCGGACTGCGCGGAGACGTGCTGGAGCTTGAAGTGGACAGTCCCGTTTGGTCCCAGCAGCTCCAGCTCCGGAAGCCCGAGCTGCTGGCGAAGCTTGCGGAAGCACTCGGAAGCGACGCACCACGAGAGCTTCGTTTTCAGGTCGGCTATGGTCGTCGTCGGTAATGGATCAAACCGCTTCTCAGAAGCGCGGACGAGGGGACTGGATGGCAGCGCAATTCAAGAGCGAGGACCAAGGCCTGGCGATCGATGGACGTCTCTGCGACCTGTGCGGGGATACTGTGGGCACCGTTCGTCGCGTCGCGTTGGATCATGAATACGATCGCCTCCAGAAGGCGCACAAGGAGCTCTACTCCTGCTCAAGCTGCTTTGAAGAGAAGGAAAAGCGGCGTCTGGGCCTGGACCGGGGCTAAGGAAAGGGGCTCTCAAGGTTTCTTTGCCTATGCCTATGCCTATGCCCCGCTGCGTTTGCCTCTCAGTCTCTTCATAGTTGTGCTTATATCCCCAAAGATCGGTGCTGATCGCACGGCTACAGCAGCTGATTTGACCTAAATGTGGCTCTCGGAGCGCCGAGCGGGCCTGTTGGGTCGCATTCGGCGGGAATCCCGTTGACCCAGGGAGCCAATTTCCCTAATTTGCGCGCCTGCTTAGACCGGACTGTCTCCGCAGACCTGAGCCCACTCTCTATCTATACCCTTCGCAGCTTTCCAAGCTGAGAGGGCATGGTGAGATCAGGGGACGGGGGAGCGAAGCGAGATGGAACGTCCGGAAGCTTCAACGAACTCGAAAGAGATCGAAAAATAGATACCGGCCCGAATCGGGTGCCGGAAAACTTATTCCGAAAGAAAACGAGAGGTCGAGAACGACATGGTCAAGCTTCGAATGATGCGGATGGGCTCCAAGAAGCGCCCGTATTATCGCCTGATGGCAATTGATGAGCGCAAGCAGCGCGATGGTCGCCCGCTCGAATTCCTGGGGACGTACAACCCGGGCGTTGAGCCGCCGGCCGTTCGACTCGAACTCGACGCGATCGAAGTGTGGCTCGGCAAGGGCGCGCAGATGTCGGGCACTGTGAAGAGCCTCGTGAACCAGGTTCGTCGCAAGGGCAACACCTACTCCAACGTCCATACGTATACGCCGCCGGAACAGCCTGTTGCTGTCGCTGCTGCAGAAGAGGCTGGTCTCAATGGCTGATCGCGGAGATGATTCGGCAGACTTGGTTGAATTCCTGGCTAAGGCCATCGTGAGCAACCCCGATGACGTCAACGTCATCGTTGAAGAAGACGGCGACCTGATCGAGCTCGAGACGGCCGACGGAGACCGAGGCCGCGTGATTGGCAGACAGGGCCGCGTGGCCAAGGCGCTTCGCGCCATCCTGAATGCCACGGCAGAGGGCGAAGGCTCGCGGCTCGACATCGTCGACTAGTTTTGAGGAAAGCGGCGGATGCGCCGGTGACCTTCGTTTTTTACGGACTAGCCGGGCTGTGTTGTCTAGTTGCTGTGTGCGAGTCAGTTGAGCTTTGGTCGCTTGTTGCTGTTCGCGGAGGCGCGGGGCGATGTTGGGTCGATTGCCGTTCGCGGACTCCTTGGTTTTCTTGCTGCGTTGCCGTTCGGGGACTGCCTTCGTTCTCTTGGCTTTGTGGCCATTCGTGGGCTCGCTGCCCTTTATTGTGCGTCGGCTGAGCTGTATTGATCCGCTCTGCGGCGGCGGGCGCTGATATGCTTTTACAAGACCGAATTGTGTTAGGCGAGATCGCCGGGGTGCATGGCCTCGATGGAGAGATCCGCGTGCGCATCGCAGGCGATTCTCCCGCGCATCTGCTCACTATGGAATCGGTTTGGGTCGGTCGGACCACGACGGACCCTGAATCAAGGCGATACACGGTGCTGGACGGGGGCACGGGACGAGGCGGCGAGGTGCGTTTGCTGCTGGAGGGCATCGATCGGCGCAGTCGGGCCGGCGAGTTGGTGGGGCAGTTGGTGACCGCTCCGGCGAATGTGCTGGAGCCTCTGCCTGAGGGCGAATTCTACTGGTACGAGCTGATCGGCTGCGGAGTTGAGTCGGAAGCCGGTGAGCAGGTCGGAACCGTGCGTGAGATCTGGGAGACCGGGGCGCACGATGTGCTTGTCGTGAAGGACGAAGACGGCGTGCGGCGACTGATTCCGACCGCGGCGGAGCTGATGAAGGAAGTAGACCTCGAGGCCCGACGGATCGTCGTCGTCGATTTGCCAGGCCTGCTGGAGCCTTCTTAAAACAGACGAGGCCCCTCCTGAAACGGGGAGGGCCCCGGCGGGAAACGAGAAGGCCCCCGGCCCCAAAAACGAGAAGAGCCCCGGCCAGAAACGAGACGAGGCCTCGCCGAACCAGGCCGTGCCAGGCGACGCCACGCGGGGAAAGGGAGCGATCCGATGCTAAAAATCGACATTCTCACGCTCTTTCCCGATCTTTTCGGGCCCTTCCTTGAGACCGCCTTCGTTGGAATCGCGCAAAGGGACGGCGCGGTGCGCATAGAGACCCACGATTTGCGCGATTGGACCGAGGACCGGCATAGGACCGTCGACGACAGCCCCTACGGCGGGGGACCCGGCATGCTGATGAAGCCCGAGCCTCTGGTTCCCGCAATCGAGGCGCTAGCGGGGCCCAAGGGCTCAGACCGCCCGGGACAGGTCGCCTATCTCTCGCCACAGGGTCGGCCTCTGGACCAGGACAAGCTGTCCGAGCTGGCAGCGGGACCGCCGCTCTTGCTCGTCTGTGGGCGATATGAGGGGGTTGACCAGCGGGCTCTGGACCTGGCCGTCGACGAAGAGATCTCGATCGGGGATTTCGTCTTGTCCGGCGGGGAAGTGCCGGCGATGGTCCTGATCGAGGGGCTGGTCCGGCTTTTGCCAGGTGTTTTGGGAAATCCGGACTCGATTGAAACAGAATCGTTCCGAGGGGGAGCCTTCCTTGAAGGTCCGCACTACACTCGGCCGCCGATTTACCGAGGGCTCTCGGTGCCAGAAATCCTCCGCTCGGGCGACCACGCCGCGATCGAGAGCTGGCGCCGTGAACAAGCTCTCGCTCGGACGCGCGAACGCCGACCGGATCTGCTGGATCCGAACGGAAACGAGAAAGCGCGTCGACCATAGACAATCGAGACAATCGAGAAGATAAGCCGACCGGTCTTACGAGATCTTTACGGAATTTGAGGAAAGTACGATGCGCACTCTAGATTTTATTGAGCAGGAAACTCTTCGTCGTGACCTGCCGCCTTTCAAGGTCGGTGACACGGTTGCTGTGCATGTGCGCGTTCGCGAAGGCGACAAAGAGCGCATTCAGGTCTTTCAGGGCCTCGTGATTCGCCGCAAGGGTGGAAGCGCCAGCGAGACGTTCACCGTCCGAAAGATTTCGAGCGGTGTCGGCGTGGAGCGGATCTTCCCCGTGCAGTCGCCCCTCGTGACCAAGGTCGAGATCAAGGCGCGCGGTTTCGTGCGACGCTCGAAGCTCTACTACCTGCGCGATCTCTCGGGCAAGAAGGCGCGCCTGCAGACGAAGGTGCGAGACCTTTCTGATGTGATGTCGCCGGAAGAGGCCGATGCTGCGCTCAAGAAGCTGAACGAAGTGCCGGAAGTCGCCGAGACCAAGGTCGAGAAGAAGGCCAAGGCGGAAGCCGCCAAGGGCGACAGCAAGCTCAAGGGCAAGGCACGCAAGAAGGCGCTGGCCGAAGAGAAGACCAAGCGCATGGCCGAGCTCAAGAAGGAAGACGAGGCCCGAGCCGCCAAGAAGGCCAAGGCAGAAGCCGAGCAGGCTGCTGCCGAAGCGGCTGAAGCCGCCGCCGCTGAAGCCTCTAACGCCACGGAAGGCACGGAGACCACAGAAGGCGATGCGGCTGAGGGCAAAACCGAAAGCTGAACCAGAGCTGATCGGAAGCGGATCGGAAGCTGATAGACACGCCGAGCGTGGGCGCCGCCTAGAAGGCAGCCATCCAATGCTCGAAGGTCCAGGCCTCATGAAGCTCTTTCGAACGAGCCGAATGAGCCGAATGAATTGACCGCCGTACCCGACCGGGTACGGCGGTTTCTTTTTGGGGGACCGGCAGGTTGCCTGGAAAGGTGCTTGGTAAGGTGCCTGGCGACGTGCTCGGTCCGGCGGACGCACCGACCGACCGGCCGGGCTCGGGATCGCCCTCCGCGCCGCGCACGCAGGTCACGACGTCGAAGCGGCGGCCGCGCGTGCCTCGGGCGGCCTCGGGATCGGTTTCAAGCCATGCCCAGGCGCCTCGGCGGAGCCTTCTCTGTTTGCGCGCGTCGACCGCCTCTGCGGCGAGCCCATGTGAGGTTCCGTGCCGCGCCTTCACCTCGACGAAAACCAACAGGGATCCCTTGCGCGCGACGAGGTCGATCTCCACGCGATCGGCGCGGACGTTGCGTGCGACGATGCGATATCCTTTTGCTTCAAGGTATTCAGCGGCGCGATCCTCTCCTTCGAGGCCAAGCTTGCGGCGTTTATGCATGCGTAAAGAGTTCCTTTATGACCGGGGGCATCCAGATTAGACGATGGGCACGCTCCACCTTGTCGCGACACCGATTGGTCACCTGGAGGACGTGACCTTCAGGGCTCTTCGTGTTCTGCGGGAAGCGGACTGGGTGTTCGCCGAAGACACGCGCCGGACGCGCGTCCTACTGGATCATTTCGAGATTCCGCAGAAGCCTTCTTCGCTGCACGCGCATAACGAGGTTGGGCGCATCGAGCGCATTCTTCAGGCCCTGGCCGAGGGGCAATCGGTCGCGCTTGTCTCTGATGCAGGGACGCCCCTGGTCTCGGACCCGGGTGCGAAGCTGGTCGCCGCAGTCGCCGAGGCGGGCTTTCGGGTCGAGGCAGTGCCGGGGCCTTCGGCGCTCCTGACGGCACTGACTGTCTCGGGATTGAATACGGATCGCGTGCTCTTCCTGGGCTTCTTGCCGCGGAAGGCGGGCGCGCGGCGGCAGATTCTGGAAGCGCAGATCGGGCGGTCGGAGACGCTCGTGCTCTTTGAGTCGCCGCGGCGGGTCGCGACGACGGCGGCGGAAATGGCGGAGATTCTCGGTGACCGTCCGGCCTGTCTGGCGCGTGAATTGACGAAGCGGCATGAGGAAGTCATCCGCGAACCGCTTTTGGCGCTGGCGAGTCGGTTCGCGGAAGAGGGGCCCCGCGGTGAATGCACGCTGGTGGTGGCTGGGGCCTCCGCGGAGGAGGCCAGCGAGGCGCGCGCCTGGCTCGACGAAGACGTGGATGCGGCGATTAGGGCAGGGTTGGCGTCGGGGGATTCGACCAAGGATCTGGCGAGCGCACTCGCGAAGAAGACCGGACGGCCAAAGCGCGCGCTGTATGCGCGGGCGATTGCGCTTCGCGAGGAAGCGAGAGGCGGGGCATGAGCCGGATTAGATCCGCACTGGGGCTTGCTGGGAAGCTGCCGACCGTCTTGCGTACGCTGCGTCATCTGCGCCCCGAACAGGCACGAGCGCAGATTCATCACGCGCTTGTTGGGTTGCCCGAACCGAGCCGCGCGGAAGGGGCGAAGCCCTCGCTCGCGATTGCGCAGGCGCATACGCACTTTTTGTCGCCTCCCAATCACGTACGATCGCTTGCTTCTGGCGCCCTGCCTTGGCGAATTCAGCTGCTTGAGACGCCCTTCGATTTGGACGACCGGACGGATTGGGAGACGGATGAGCACGGTCCACTCTTCGCCTATCACCTGCATCAGCACGAGTACCTCCGCCTGGACTCGTTCTCGCCCAAGGCGCGGGGGGAACGCATGCTCGACTGGGTAAGCTCCCATGCGCGCGGGCGTGGTTGGGACCCGCATCCGATTTCGCTTCGCCTGATATGCTGGGGGAAGATGCTGACGACGCCAGGCATGATTTTGTTAGACGATGCGGAGCGCGCGGATCTGCTTGCTTCGTTCGCGGATCAGGCGGAGACCCTCGCGCAGGGGCTAGAGGTTCGGCTGCAGGCCAACCATCTGCTTTCGAATCGGCTCTCGGTGGTCTGGGCCGGGATGCTCCTCGACGGGCGAACGAGTTCGGCGTGGCGCGCGCAGGCGGAAGGGCTTGTCGGCGAACTCGATTTGCAGGTTCGGCCGGATGGCGGGCACGAAGAGCGGAGCCCTATGTATCATGCGCTCATCCTCGAGAACGTGCTCGATCTTTTGAATCTATGTCGATCGGCGCCGGAGCGTGCGCCGGAGGGGCTACCGGCGGCGCTGCAAGAAACGGCGTCCCGAATGATCGCAGCGCTTGAGTTCTGGACACATCCAGACGGCGATATTGCGCTCTTCGCAGATTCCGGATTCGATATCGCGGCGAAGCCAGCTGTGCTTGTGGACTACGCGGCACGGCTGGGCGTCGAAAGCGCGCCCTTCGCGGGGGGCGATGCCGCCGCCGCCGCCTTTGCGCAGGAAGGCGCAGGGAAGGGCGAGCCGGTTTCGAGATGCTTGCCGCAATCAGGCTACGTGCGCCTCGAAGACCGCACCTGGTGTCTACTGGCATCCGTCGCGGGCCCTTCGCCCGCGCATCAACCGGGGCACGCGCATTGCGATGGTCTCGCCTTCGAACTCTCGGTCGGCGGGACGCGACTTGTGACGGATACGGGGCTATTTGAATACCGGCCCGGCGCGCGGCGCGATCTGGCACGTGCCACTGCGAGCCATGCAACGCTGCAGTTCGACTCTGAAGAACAGGCGGAGGTCTGGTCGGCCCATCGTATCGGAGGCCGTCCTACGATCGAGCTGCTCGCGTTCGCGGAATCCGGCCTTGCGGAGGCATCGTGCCGCGGGTGGTCCCGGCCCAAGACGAGTCATCTCCGCCGTTTTGAAATTGAACCGGACGCGGTCGTCATCAGCGATCGCGTGGAAGGTCCGTTTTCGAGGCTGCGCGCGTGCTACCCCATCGCGCCGGGTTGGGAGGTTTCGCTTGAGGGCGTTCAGGCGCGCACGGTTTGGCGCGGGGCGGGCAGGGAGGCGGTGCCGACGCTTCGAATTGCTCTTCCCGAAGCGCTCACTTGGCGGGTCGAGCGCGGGGTCTACTTTCCTTCTTTTGGGATCGAACGCGAGCGATCTGTGTTAGTCGGTAAGCGCTCTGGGGAGAGCGGCGGCGAGTCTGCTGCCGAAATGGAAACGCGCTTTCAAATCGAACTCGCCTAGCTCGGCTCACCCACGTTTGGCCCGTTTTTGACCAGTGCCGCGATCCCCACCTCATCCAGGATGGGCACGCCGAGACCGCTCGCCTTGGCGACCTTGCTGCCCGGATCCGCACCGGCGACGACGTAGCTCGTCTTCTTCGAAACGGAGCCTGTGACTTTGCCGCCCGCGGCTTCGATGCGCCGCTTCCATTCGGGGCGGGGTTCGCTGAGGGTGCCTGTGAGCACGAAGGTCAGCCCGTCGAGTAGGTCGGGGGCCGCATCCTCGCCGCTCGGTTTTTCGGGAATTGCCTCGAGCACGACGCCGAGTGACTGAAAGCGCTCGATCTCCTTGCGATTGCTCGTGTCGGCCATGAATCGACTTACGCTCTGCGCGATGATCGGGCCGATTCCTTCAATCGCGGCGACGCTATCGGGGGTCGCGTCGAGCAGGCCTTGGATGCTGCGGAAATTCTCGGCGAGGAGTTCTGCGACGGTTTCACCGACGTGGCGAATGCCGAGCGCGATGAGCAGGCGAGTGAGCGTTGTTTGCCGTGCACGGTGCAGAGCGGCGATCAGGTTATCCGCGGATTTCTCGCCCATGCGTTCGAGCTCGAGGAGCTGCTCACGCGTCAGTGCGAAGACGTCGGAGAGGCGGGCAACGAGGCCGGCTTCGACCAATTGATCGACGAGTTTTTCGCCGAGGCCGTCGACATCCAGGGCATTCCGGCTCGCCAGATGTTTGAGGTTGTTTTTCAGCTGCGCAGGGCAATCGATATTGGCGCAGCGTGTGATCGCCTCGCCGTCGAGGCGCACGTTCTTGGCGGAGCAGACGGGGCAGGTGGTCGGCAGCGCGCTGCGTTCCAGTTTAAAGCCTTCGTCGAGGGCTTCGCCCCGTTTCTCGAGGAGGACGCGCACGACCTGGGGGATGACGTCGCCGGCGCGCTGAATCACGATACGGTCGCCGACGCGGATGTCTTTGCGTTCGATCTCGTCCTGGTTGTGGAGCGACGCGTTCGACACGGTGACGCCGCCGACCCGGACCGGGCGGAGCTTGGCGACGGGCGTTAAAGCGCCAGTTCGTCCCACCTGGACGTCGATTTCTTCGAGGATCGTTTCCGCCTGTTCGGGGGGGAACTTGAAAGCGATCGCCCATCTCGGTGCACGGGCCAGGCTGCCGACCTCTTCTTGTTCGGCGAGCGAGTTGACCTTGAAAACCGTGCCGTCGATTTCGACGGGGAGAGCGCCGCGCAGGGTGAGTAGCTTTTCGTGGAACCGAATCGCCTCCTCGGCCCCCTTCATCGTTTCGATCTCGGGGCTCACTAGAAAGCCCCAGCCCGCAAGCAAGTCGAGCAACTCCGATTGAAGTTTGGCCGTCTTCGGGCGGCCTTCCTCAAGCGCGTAGGCACGAAACTCAAGGCTCTTTAGCCGTTCGTAGTCGATATCGTGAATCTGCCGAAGGCTCCCGGCCGCCGCGTTGCGCGGATTTTCGAAAGCACGCAGGCCCTCCGCGACCCGTCTCTTGTTGAGGCGTTCGAAGGCTGCCAGGGGCAGGACGACTTCCCCTCGGACGGACGCGATTTTAGGGGGGCTGCCTTTTCCACTCTCTGCATTCAGCGTCTCTGGAATCGACGGCAGATTCCGCAGATTCACCGTGACGTCTTCCCCAGTTTGGCCGTCGCCGCGCGTGAGCCCCTGGACGAATTCCCCTCCTTCATAGATCAGCTCGATCCCCGACCCGTCGAGTTTGGGTTCAGCGATATAGACGTTTTTCCTGTCGACACCTAACAGTTTCGTGATCCGTGTATCGAAGGTCCGCATTTCGTCCGCGTTCATCGCATTATCGAGCGAGAGCATGGGGGAGCGATGCGGCGCCGTCTCAAATCCCTCGCCCGGCGCAGCGCCGACGCTCTGGGTGGGGGAGTCGGGGCGGAGGAGCTCGGGATGCGCCTCTTCGAGCGCAATCAGCTCGCGGCGTAGCTGATCGTATTCCCCGTCGCTGATTTCAGGTGCGTCGTCCTGGTAGTAGAGCGCATCGTGTTGGCGCAGCGCGTCGGTCAACTCATCCACGCGCAAAGCCGCGGATTTCGTTGCCGTTTTCGGGGAGGGCACTTTTTTGGGCCGACCGGGCACGTCTTCTCTCCAATGCCTGCTTGAGGATTGCGCGTTCTTTGCGCCCCCTCTGCTGAATTTCGATCCGGTTCGAGGAAGATGAGCCGGTGTATGGAAATCCCTTCAAGGGGCCTCTCTCCGACGCCGATGTCTGGAGAGCATCCGAGGAACGCATCCGGGCGCTCGCGACCATACCACGGTCGCGAGGAGAGAGTTGGGGAATCCCAGCTCGTCCAGAAGGGCATAGTAGGGCACTCTAAATGGCAATCAGCGTGGCGACAGCGCCCGCGTCGGACCGGTCCGGAAGCGGGACCGTTGCGGAGGCGGTAATCGAAGGGGCGCAGAGCGCTCTCGGCGACGCCCTTGCCCGAGTGGCGGAGCTCGAAGCGGAGCTAACGCAGCAGGCACGCCTGCGCACCGAGCTGATCCATCTCGTGAGCCACGAGCTGCGCACACCCATCACAATCATCTCTGGCTTCAACCGACTCGTGCGGAGCGAGGCCGTGATCCCGCTGAGTGAAGAACAAGACCGATTCATCGGCGAGAGCCTCAAGGCCTGTCGCCGTCTCGATCGTTTCGTCGACGATCTGTTGGCGGCTCGACCCGACGGCGCCACGCCGATGGCCGTGGTGCAGCGCCGCGTTTCGACGACGGATCTCGAAGGTGTGATCCAGGCGCAGCTTGAGTCGATGGCGCCGCTTTTGGCCGATCGCCGTCTCAATCTCGAGTGCGTTTTTGAGGCGCCGAGGCTTGCCCTTTCACTGGATCTCGAACGCATCGAGCAGGTCGTGACGAACCTACTCTCGAATGCGATTCGCTACGGGCGTCCGGGCGGATCAGTGCGGGTTTCGGTTCGTCGGAGTCAGTCTGAAGATGGACGGCAGAATCGTTTTCCGATCGAAGTGGCGGTCGAGGATGACGGGCCGGGTATTCCTGTGCCCGATCGCGAGCGGCTCTTCGAGCCCTATGTGCGCGGGCGGGCCAAGCAGGACCGATCGCAACTGAACGGTGACGGACTTGGCATCGGGCTGTCAATTTGCAGGCGCATCATCGCAGCGCACGGTGGATCAATTTCGGTGGACGCGAGTTCGCTGGGTGGCGCGCGATTCGAATTTAGACTGCCGAGTGCGCCGCACTCGGACTTGGAGGGGTAAACGATGGGAGCCGCGCTGAAGAAAACAGCCGCACGTAGGATGTCCGAGGACGAAGCGCCAAAACCACCGCGCGCGTTAGTCGTGGATGATGCCGAGGGCATGCGCGCCTATCTTGCGAGTCTTTTTGAGAGCCGCGGGTTCGACGTGGATACGTGTGATGATGGGCGTCGTGCGCTGGCGCTGCTGGAGAGCGGTGCGGATCCGGATGTCGTGGTCCTCGACGTGATGATGCCGGGCATCGACGGCATGGCGACGCTCGCCTTGATCAAGGAGACCTGGCCGGAGCTTCCGGTCCTGATGGTCTCCGTGATCGGAAAGGCCAGCACGATCGTCGACGCCATGCAGCTCGGGGCAGCGGACTATTTGACCAAGCCTTTCGAAGAGGGCGAGATCGACGCCGCCCTGGACCGGCTTGGCCTGCACTCAAGCGGAAAACGAACGCATTCGAGCCAGTCGCCGGAGGGGCGCGGGGAGACCGTATGGGTCAGTTCCGCGATGCGGGAAATTCGCGCTGTGATCGAGCAGATTGGCGAGACGGACGTGACGGTACTGATTCAGGGAGAGAGCGGCGTCGGTAAGGAAGTCGTCGCGCGCGAGGTACATGCCGTTTCGAATCGCGTGTCGCAGCCCTTTGTGAAGGTGAACTGTGCGGCGCTGCCGACAGATCTTCTTGAAAGCGAACTCTTTGGTTATGAAAAGGGCGCGTTCACCGGCGCGAATGGGCGCAAGCAGGGCAAGTTCGAACAGGCGAATAACGGCACGATCTTCCTCGATGAGATTGGCGAGATGTGTCCCTCGCTGCAGGCGAAGCTGCTGCAGGTTTTACAGGATTCGGAGTTCACGCGCCTCGGTGGCAACCGCGAGGTGCAGGTCGATGTGCGTGTCGTCTGTGCGACGAACCGGTCACTGCTCGATATGGTTGCGGCGGGCGATTTTCGAGAGGACCTGTTCTTCCGAATGAACGTCGTGGCGATCGAAATTCCGCCGCTGCGACAGCGACGGGAAGAGGTTCCTCTTCTGGTCGAGACCTTCCTCTCGCGGTACTCGCTGCTCTACGAACGGCCATACCGCGGCCTCTCTCAGCCGCTGATCGAGGCGCTGGCCAGCTATCCCTTTCCGGGTAACGTCCGCGAGCTCGAGAATATGATCAAGCGCGTCGTTGTGCTCGAGAACGAAGAGTCGATCATGAAGGATCTGCGCAAGCCCCAGACCACTCGGTCCGAGCGTCGGGAGGAGCTGGATGCTCTCCTGTTCGAAATGGAAGAGACGGCGGGGGAACTTCCGCTACGAGAGGTCGGCCGGCGCTTTGCCAGGGAAGTCGAGCGTGAGGCGATCGAGCATATGCTGAAAGAGACGGGCTGGAATCGCAAGCAGGCCGCTTTACGATTAGGCGTGAGCTACAAGACTCTCCTGCAGAAGATTCGCGATTGCGAGGTCGCGGTCGAGGCCTGACCGGCCTAACGACTCTTCGATTCCGCGAGGACGCGTTCCATGAACGCGGACATCTTGCGGGCGAGATCGTCGCGGATGAATCCGTCTTCCACCCAGCGTCGACCCGCGGCGGCACGGCGCGCCGCCGTCTCCGGATCCTTCATGACGGCCTTAATCGCGCTCACCATCTGGTCGGCCGCCTCGGGGTCAATGACGAGGGCACCTTCCGCTTCGTCGAGCATGCGCCGGATCTCGCCTTTGGCCGCGAGGATGACGGGCCTTTCCTGCGCACAGAATTCGAAAATCTTGGACGGGATCACGGTTTCGAAGACCGGGAGGTCGCGGAGCATGACGAGCAGGACGTCGATTGAGGCGATCCACTGGGGCATCGCTTCGCGAGGCTGAAGGCCGAGCATTTGAATATTGCTCAGGCCGCGCGCGGCGATATCGGCTTCGAGCTTGGCACGATCCGCGCCGTCGCCGATCAGCACAAACCGGATATCCGTAGTCGCTTTCATCTTCTCGGCAACATCAACTAGCAGCGTGAGTCCGTGGGCCAATCCGAGAGTCCCGACGTAGGCCACGGTGAAGTGATTCTGGAGGCCATGTTCGGCGAGGAGCGCCAGGTTCTTGGGGCGCGGCTTGAAGAGCGCCGGGTCGATGCCGTTATAGACCAGTTCGATATCGCCCGGGGCGACGCCTCGGGCGGTGATATGGTCACGGAAAGTGCGCGTGTTCACGACGACACCAGCAGCGCTTTTGTAGAGCCAGCGCTCAAGGGCCTCAAGCGTCGAAAGAATCATTCCAGGCTGGAGCTGCCCCAGCTCCACTACCGATTTCGGCCAAAGGTCGCGGATCTCAAGGACGAAAGGTCGTCGCTTCAGCTTGGCGATGACGGCCCCCGCCACGCCCACGAAGAACTGCGGGCTCGTCGCGACGACGAGATCGGGCTTCTTCGCCCGGGCCGATGCCAGGACCGCGGTGAGCGCGAAGAGCAGGTAGTTGGCGACGCGCTTCATGAAGCCGGAATTCGGCGTGAGGTACATCCAAGTCCGGATGACGCGGATGCCGTCGATTTCTTCTTCTTGAATCCAGCGATTTTCGAAGCCCGGAAAGATCTCTCCGCGCGGATGATTCGGGACGCCGGTAATCACGGTGACTTCGTGACCATCCTGCACCCAACGCCGACAATGCTCGTGGGTCCGGTTGGCCGGGGCGTTCACTTCGGGCGGGAAATAATGAGTGATGAAGAGGATCTTCATCGGAGCGAGCCGTCCTGCTGCGACATGAGTCCGGTACCTAGTCCGGCACGTAGGCGGTGAGCAAGGGCGTCACCTGATTCGCGAACTCGTTGAAGCGCGCCTCGGCGGCTTCGATATCTCCGAACTCGATCGGGACCGTGAAGCGGACGAGGGAACCGTCGGTTCGCCCGCGCATCGCTCGGTCGAGGAACATGTAGGAGATCTTCTCGTGATTGCGCGCGATCACGCGGCCCCGGGACTGGTACCAGAAGTAGACGAGCTGGCGCCGATTGCCTTTGGCGATCACGAAACGCTTCGCTTCGCCACCATGGCCCGCGGTGATCGGGATGATCGTGGAGTCGATTACGTCCCAGCCGCTGCCGGGGAGGCAATGTTCAGGCGGGTGGATGGCCGAGGCGGTTCCGGTGTCTCGATTGCGTGTTTGTCGTTCGTGGTAGCCGACGTAAAGATGCAGAGCCGAGTTGGCGGCCTCATTCACAAAACCGCAAGACACATAGTCAGTGACCTGCAATGTGCGAATGATCTTCTCGTCTAGAACATCCCGGTTTGTGCATTTCCAATTGCCAATCTCGTTCGGGAATTCGACGAACTGCGCGCGATCAGGAATCACCTCTTCGCTATCGAAGTACCAGTAGACGTAGGTATTCAGTCCAAGAACCAGCAGCGCGGCGATCATCTTCAGCATTAAGACACGGTCTCCGGGGCGTTAGGAGAAGAGGGCGAGGAGTCCGCTCCGTCGAAGCGGGCCAGGAGCCATTCGATCAGCTGCCCTTCCCCCAAGAGAAAGAAGAAAGCGAGACCGAAGGTAAATATGCCTTGGAAATCATGGACCACACCGCCGGCCGCTTCCTCGCCAAAATGATGCGCCAGAAAGCCCGTGAGGGCGACCCGGAAGGCGTTGACCGCGATGGCGATCGGAATCGTAGAGGCCACAAGGAGGAGCTGGATCCAGAGTACGCCCCGCTTGAAGAAATACGCAAAGACGACCCCCAGAGTCACGAGCGCCATGAGGCTACGGAGCCCACTGCAGGCTTCGTGCACAAAAAGTTCTGTATGCGCTAGATGAATGATATTGCCTTCGACGAGCGCTGGGATGCCGAGGGATTGCAGGCTCCAGACCGCGAACTTCGCCGCGATCAGCTGAAGCGGGAAGGCAATCGTGTTCACGAGCGATTGGGGGAGGGGGACCATCAGGAAGAGGAAGAAGAGTGGGAAAGCCAGGATCTTGAAGATGTCCTTCCCGAGCAGGAGAAGGATCAGGCCGATCAGGGTAAATACGAATCCCATGCGCATGGACATGAGTTCAGTTCCGAGTCGACCAATCGAGAGGGAAGTTAGGCCGATGAACATGGGGATGAGGCCGAGCCAGGAGCCCTTGATGGGCGAGTCTTCGAGATCCCATCTGCGTTCATAGGCGAAAAAGAGGGCGAGGGGAACAATCAGAAATCCATGCTGATAGTCCTCGACGACGCTCCAGTGATGCACCATGTTGCGCAGGATGGGAAAGTAGACGCCAAAGAGCAGGACGACGAATCCGCACGTGGCATAAACCATCGTGCGGCGATCGAAGTCGCCGCCTGCCGCGACCGGACTGGGCGATGGCGTTCCTGTTGCTTCAGACACTCGGCGTTCTCCCGTTCCCTAAGCCTTCAGGCCGGCGACTTTTCGGAGACACTCTGGGCCGCCGAAGAACAAGACGTTAGATCCGACTCCAAGATATCAACGATTCGAACAGCGGCATTGCCATCCCAGAGGGCCGGCCGGCGGCCTTTCGTGGGCGGCGAGGTGCGAAGCGTATGGATGGCTTTCTCGATTTCGGCGGGGTCCGTCCCGACGATGGTGTTCGTCCCCTCGGTCACGGTGACGGGCCGCTCCGTGCTGTCTCGCAGTGTAAGGCATGGTACGCCTAGTGCGGTCGTTTCTTCCTGGATTCCACCTGAGTCCGTGAGCACCATCTGGGCATCCGTCAGAAGTCGAAGGAAGTCGAGATAGCCGAGTGGACCCGTCATATGGAGATTGGGCTTCTCCCCGCCGAGGTTCTGCTCAATCGCGTTGGCGGTGCGGGGGTGGACCGGGAAGACCACCGGAATCTCGTCATTGAGCCGGCCGAGCACTTCGAAGAGGCGTCGGAGTTGGCCCGCGGAGTCGACATTGCTGGGGCGGTGGAGCGTGAGAACCGCATAGCCTTTAGGCGTGAGGCCCAGGCGTTCGACGGTATCGAGTTCAAGTGCTCGTTCCCTATGCGCTAGGAGCGTGTCGATCATGACATTACCGACGAAATGAATTTTCTCCTTCGGGATGCCTTCGCGCAGGAGATTCTCTTCTGCGGAGGGCTCGGTCGTAAATAGCCAATCGGAAACGGAGTCCGTGAGCACGCGGTTGATTTCTTCCGGCATTTTTCGGTCTCCGGATCGTAGGCCCGACTCGACATGCGCCACAGGGATATGCAGCTTTACCGCGGCCAGAGTCGCGGCAAGCGTCGAGTTAACATCGCCGACCACGAGAAGCGCGTGAGGTTTTCGTTCGATCAGCAGCTTCTCGATTTTGACCAGGACCTGCGCCGTTTGTTCAGCATGAGAACCCGACCCGACGCCGAGGTTCACATCGGGCTCTGGGATGCCGAGATCCCGGAAAAAGGAATCGGACATGGCTTTGTCGTAGTGCTGCCCTGTGTGCACAAGGATGGGTTCGAAGCGATCCGGTCGTCGCGCGAATTCCTTCATCAGCGGCGCAATCTTCATGAAATTGGGCCGGGCACCGGCGACGGCAAGGATGCGGAGGCGCTCAGCTTTTTCGGGGCGGGTCTGGGACATGGTCATGGCTTCCTGCGCTTCGTGTTTCGAGAGAGGGGAGCCCCGCAGGATCGACCTTCACCGCGTCTGGGCGGGCTGCGGTCGAAAGCGTCCTTCGGGGGAGTTCGGGGAATCGAGGCATCTTCTTTAGCATTGGGGGGTGGTCTCGGCCGGAGGGTAGGTGACGGAGTTCTGGACGAGTACGCGAGCCACCCGCGGCTTCCGTGCATGTTGAGAACGAACGCCCCCAAAGGGCAACAAACGTCGAAAGGGGGATACGGCGGCGGCCGATGGACGGGAAGGTGGTTCCCGTCGGACCACTAAGTATCCATATTTGGAACTCTTTTCCCCAATCCGCGGAAAAATAAGTCCACCTATGGCTACGATGCGGCACTACTCGATGCGGACTGCGCTCGACCGTTTTTAATAACGCTGTTTTATTTCATAAAGAAGGCCATTTTGTGGTGAAAACGATGCAGTCCAGCGAAGTCCGAGGAGCCGAGCTCATCCAATGACGAGTCCTGTCACAGTTCTTGTGGTCGATGACGATCCCGGGATTCGAGAGATTCTGAAGACGCTGGCAGAGCGTCATGGATACGACGTCCAAATTGTCGTCGACGGGGAAACTGCGCTCGCGGACCTCGACCGCACGCGGCCGGATCTGATCGCGCTCGATATGGCGCTGCCGGGCATGAATGGTCTGGAGACGCTTCGCCGGGTCAAGCAGCGCCTGCCCGACGTGCCCGTGGTGATGATGTCGGGGCAGGGGCAAGCGCGCACAATCGTGGACGCGATGCGACTCGGTGCCGCAGACTTTTTGCGCAAGCCTGTCGAAGTGGAAGAACTCGAAGCGTCGTTTAAGAAGGCGCTCGAGAGCCGCGCGCTGGAAGATGAAGCGACCGATCTGCGGGGCCGCGTGCGCACGAAGGTCGACGGCCTCTTGATGGGTGGCGACAACCCGAAGATGCGGGAAGTCCAGGAGATCATCGAGCAAGTCGCAGACACGGACATCACGGTTCTGATTCGCGGCGAGAGCGGGACCGGCAAGGAAGTGGTCGCTCGCGCGCTATTCCAGCTTGGCAATCGGCGAAGTCGACCTTTTGTGAAGGTGAACTGTGCCGCCTTGCCCTCGGAGCTCCTTGAGAGTGAGCTCTTCGGTTTCGAAAAGGGCGCCTTCACCGGTGCGCAGAAGCGCAAGCTCGGCAAATTCGAATACGCGGACCAGGGCACGATCTTTCTCGACGAGATCAGCGAAATGGCACCCGGCCTCCAAGCCAAGCTGCTTCAGGTTCTGCAGGATGGCGAGTTCTCGCGTCTGGGCGGCGAGTGTGACGTTCGGGTGGATTCACGCATTATTGCTGCGACTAATCGGAACCTCGAAGACGCTGTGAAGAAGGGCGAGTTCCGCGAGGATCTCTATTACCGCCTGAACGTCGTGACGATCCAGATTCCGCCGCTGCGCGATCGGATCGATGCGGTCCCTCTGCTGGTTGAGCATTTTTTGGGAATGTACAACGAGCAGTACAATAAGAGCGTCGAAAAGCTTTCGAGCGAAACGATGAACCTGCTGATGGGATACCACTGGCCGGGCAACGTGCGCGAGCTCGAAAATATGATCAAACGCATAGTTGTCCTCGGCAGCGAGCAGACCGTGCTTCAGGAAATAAGCCAGCGCGAAGCACCGTCTCTGCAGACCGGATACGTGGGTGGCCCGGGGGGCTCTGCGGCCAATGACGAGGAGCATGATCTCGCCGCGCTGGGAGCTGATTTCACGAGTGGCCAGGACCTTGATCTCAAGGCGATCTCGAAGCGCGCATCACAGATTGCTGAAAAGAAGGTAATCGAGCGGGTTCTTGGGCAGACCCGTTGGAACCGCAAGGAAGCCGCGGAGCGTCTACAGATTAGTTACAAGGCGCTCCTGTACAAAATGAAGGAAAACGGGCTCAGCGAGGGGCGGTGAAGCCACTTGCTAAGCCCGTATCGGTCGGAGAGCTGAAATGAATCGCGTTGGAATGAAATCTCGCTTGGGGGCACTGCTCGCTTTGGTCGTGTTCGGCTTAGGTTGTGCGAGTGCTGGGGCGCCGCCGCCGCCAGAGCCGCCGCCGGGTGAGCGTGAAGAATACGTAATCGGCATTCCCGATCTTCTGAAGATCGTGGTCTGGCGCAATCCTGATCTGTCGGTGACTGTGCCGGTCCGTCGCGACGGCAAGATTTCCGTTCCGTTAGTCGACGATATCCAGGCAGAAGGACTGACTCCTGAACAGCTTAAGGAAGTGCTGACAGAGCAGCTTGCGGAGTTCGTGACCGCCCCAGATGTGACGGTGATCGTCGAAGAAACGCGGAGTCACACGGTGACGGTGGTGGGCGCTGTGGGTCGCTCGGGCCAGATTTCTTTGACGCGGCAGATGCGCGTGCTCGAAGCGATCGCGACGATGGGCGGCTTCAACGCTTGGGCTCGCAAGGATCGCGTCAAAGTCATTCGCGAAGTCGACGGTCAGACCGTCGAGTACGTATTTAACTACGGCGCATACAGCGCCGGCAAGGCAACTGCTTCGAATCTCTTGCTTCGACCGGGCGACACAATCGTCGTGCCGGACTAGCTGAGGGTTCGAATGTTTCGAGCGCGGCTTGGAGCCGTATTGGGGTTGATCTGGATGCTGGCAGTAGGCTCAGCAGAAGCGGGGGAATTGGGTCTCGCCCTCGACGGTCGCGTCGGTGGTGACAGCAATGTCTTGCGCTCGAGCTTTGACAAGGTCGATGATGCGTTCTTCGAATTTTCGCCACGATTTTCTGTCCGTGAGACCCAGCGTGAGTTGACCTACGATTTCTTCTACCGGCCTACCTTCACGACGTATGCGGAGACCGAGGGGATCGACGGGGTCGATCATCTGATTACAGGCTCAAGCAGCTGGCGGTTCACGCCGCGCGATAACCTGTCAGCGAGCTTGCGATACGGGGATCGCCGACAACTGCGCTTCGACGATGCGGATCCCACGCCGATTCTGCTCCTGGTGCCGAGCGATCGCAGCCGGATTCGTCTAACAACCGCGCGGGTCTCTTATTCGCGGCAGCTGACGCCTGTCTGGTCGGGATACTTCTCCCTGGACCTCGACGATTTCGATTCAGCTCCTGATGATTTTGGTTCGCTGCCCGATACCCGCGCTTATTCGGGGCGAATCGGCGGGGACCACGCGTTCAATCAGAAGACGTCAGCAGGCCTCTCGGCTTCGGGTCGCTTTCGCGATACCAAGGCTCAAGGTCCTTCCTCGGCGAAAGCGCTCATCTGGGATGTCTCGATCAATCTGTCTCAGCAGCTATCGGATACGATGAGTATTTCCCTGCAGGTAGGTCCGTCTTTTATCTCGACCAAAATTGTTCCCGACATCGCACTCCGGGATTTTGTGCCAACGACCTTTACCCAGCAGACCTCGATCTTCGCTTCGGCGAACTTCGAGAAGAGCTGGAGGAAGGCTCGATTCAATGCTTCCTATGTTCGGTCGGAGTTTCGGGGCGGGATCTCGGTCTCCTCCACGTTTTCAGACGAAGTGGACGTCGATTTTGTCTACGATTTGACGCGCCGGCTCGTCGCCCGCATGAATGCGAGCTGGAACCAGCGGAAGCAGATCGTTGATATCGAAGGCTTCGGCAATCTGGATACGACCCAGTGGCGGGCCGTCTGCACGCTGAGCTACCGCCTGAGCCGGCAGCTCAATCTTATCGGCCAATACGCATTTCGCACGCAAGAAGTCAAAGGCCGCGCCAACTTTACCGGTGTGGGGGACATTCACACAGGATTTCTTTCACTCCGTTACACATTCGACCCCATTATTTTCTAGGGGCTGGTACAAGTCATGAATTCTGAACAAGGCAATCAAGTGATCGATATTATGGGCCTCGTGCGACGTCGCGGGAAGCTCATTGCGATCGTTTCTGGGGCCCTCATCCTCGTGACCTATTGGGTCGCGATGGCTCTCCCTAATATGTACGAATCTGCTGCCACGATTCTTGTGGAGCCGCAATCTGTCGATGAAAATCTGGTAAATTCAGGTGTGAACGAGACGGATCTAAATGAGCGGCTTGGGATCATGACGTCGGAAATCTTGAGCCGCACTCGCTTGTCCAAAATCATCACGGAATTCGATCTCTACGAAGACGAGCATGATGAGATGGAGCGCTTTGAGGTCGTAGATCTGATGCGCTCCTTTATCAGGATCGAACCCGTGACGAATGCCATTGAAGGTCGGCAGGCACGGAATCAGGATCTCAAGTTCAACACGTTCCGGATCGTCTTCCGGCACGACAGGCCGCTCATCGCGCGCGACGTCGCGCAGCGCGTAGCCAACGATTTCATTAATGCGAATATCAACAGCCGCACAGAGGTGACGAACAAAAGCCTCGAGTTCATGCAAGATGAGATCAAATCACTGTCTCGCGAACTGGCCACGGTTGAGGGCGAGATTTCTGGGATTAAGGCTGAGAATGTGGGGAGCCTGCCTGAGGAATTCGATTCGAACCAGCGCACGCTTCAGTTCGCGATGGCCGGTCTGCGCGACGCGCAGCGGGTCTACGACGCGGCCATGAACGATGCGGCGTATTGGAATAATCAGGCTCTGACCTCTTCAGATTTTTCGTCGCCGTCCGACTCGACGAGCCCGACGCATCGCTTGCGCTCGCTCGAGTTGGAGCACAGCAGCATGCTTGCGCGTGGGTTCACGCCGCGGCATCCCGACGTGATTCGCGTCGAAACGGAGATGCGCATGCTGAAAGGGCAGATCAGCTCCAATGCGGGAGCAGCGGACGATGTTGACGCCCCGCTCTCGATTGGTGAGCAGAACGCACGGGCGGAGGAAGGAAGAGCCGAGCTGCGCGCGACTTCCGCCGGAGAAGACATCGAACGGCTGCGCGCCGAGATCGATATCTACGAGAAGCGCCTAGCGGGGACGCCTGGCGTCGCGGAACGACTCGACGCACTCACGCGTCGCTACGACCAGCTCGATCGCAGCTATCAGGATTTCAGTGCCCGCCTCCAGCAGGCCGGAGTGCAGGCGGATATGGAGCGCCGCCAGTTGGGTGAGAAATTCCTGATCCTCGAACCGGCGGAGAAGCCGCGTGAGCCGAGTTCGCCGAATCGGTTCCTATTGCTTGTGCTCGGTACGGCGTTGGGAATGGCGCTCGGTCTCGGTGTCGGACTTGTTGCGGAGATGACCGACTCGTCCCTCCATACATCGAATCAGCTGCAGGCGGCGCTCGGGATCCCGGTGCTTGTCTCTGTCCCCAAGATCATGCTCGAATCGGATCGGGCGGCACGCTCCCGAACGATCTTCAGGGAAGCGCTCGCTGCTGCGGCAGTGGTGGCCTTCGTCCTGATCGGTGGAGTGGCGACCTATGTCATCGTGAATGGCAATTTTGCGGATCGCAAAGCCAATCAGAAAGTAGAAGAAGAAGAAGCGTCGACTTCGGCGAGTCGATTGAGTCCCGGTGCTTTTGGGCAGGGACTCGGTCGTGGGTAGCGGGGCAAACTAGCGATGTACAAAGAGTACTACGGACTCATACGCTCTCCTTTCGAGATGACGCCAGACCCCTCGTTTTTGTACATGGGCGAGGCGCATCGCGAAGGATTGGCCACCCTCGTCTACGCGGTGAACTCGGGCAAGGGCTTCGTCATGTTGACGGGTGAGGTCGGGACCGGGAAGACTACGCTGCTGCATGCGCTGCTTTCTCAGCTCGATTCTCAGACGAACTCGGCGTTCATCTTCAACCCGCGACTCGATCCGATGGGCTTCTTCCGGATGCTCTTTGATGAGCTGGATGTGGGGCCGGCCTGCGATAGCAAGGCGGAGTATCTGCTTGCGCTGAACCACTACTTGATCGAGAAGCTGGCTGCGAACGAGCGCGTGCTTCTGATTGTCGACGAGGCGCAGAATCTTTCGACAGAGATGCTCGAAGAGATTCGGCTGCTTTCCAACCTCGAGACACCGACCTCGAAGCTGATCCAGATCATGCTGGTGGGTCAGCCCGAGCTCCAGGATCTCGTGGACCAACCCGAGCTCCGCCAGCTGAGGCAGCGCATTGCACTTAGGCATAGACTGCGCCCCTTCAATCAGCAAGAAATCGATGCCTACGTGAATGAGCGGCTTGCTAAAGCCGGGTATACCGGGCGTGGGCTGTTCAAGAAGAAGGCGATCAAAGAATTATTCCGCGTGACGGAAGGAACGCCGCGGATGATCAACAACGTATGTGATGGCTCGTTGCTGGCTGGCTATGCACGACAGCAGTCGATCATTGGTCCCGAAATCATTCTTGAGGTCGCGCACGATCTCGGGTTGGTGGGCAAGGACGAGGTCGAGGGAACGGTCTCGCAGCCTGATGAGGCGCCTCCGAAGCGCTCACGAAGAAGACTATTCCGGTTCCGTCGCTAAGCGAACTGGCCGAAAATTTCAGGAGAGAAAATATGCCCAAGCATTACGAAGCGCTTCAGCGCGCGGAAGAAGAGCGACGTAGAAAGGTGTCCGGCGTAGAATCGTCGGTCTCCGCCGCCGTCTCGTTCGAAGGAGCGGTTTCGCCTCCTTCGCCGCGCTCGAAAGCTCCCGGATTTTTCAGCCGACTCTTTAGAGATCGGAAGGCTTCGGAACTGGAGGCGCCTAACGAAGCGAATAAGCGCCGCATTGCTCTGCTTCAGCCCGACTCTTATGTCGCAGAGCAGTACCGAAGCTTGCGCGGTCGCCTCGACTCTTTGGCGGCGACGCGCACGCTCAAGACGATCGCGGTCACGAGTGCGAACTCCGGCGAAGGCAAGTCGACTTGCGCTATCAATCTGGCGACCGTGACTGCCATGAGTGTCGGCCGCAACGTCCTGCTCATCGACTGCGACCTGCGTCGCCCGAAGGTGCATTGGACTCTTGGCCTGCAGCCGCAGGTCGGTCTCGCAGAGGTGCTGCTGAATCAGGCGAGCGTGGAGGATGCGATCCAGAAGTTGGATGGGCTCAGTCTGGACGTGCTGCCGGTTCGGTCGATCCCTTCGAATCCGTCCGAACTGCTGGCCTCGCCCGAGATGCGCCGAATGATCGAAGAAGTCGCGGGGCGGTACGACCGCATTATTCTCGATACGCCCGCCTGCCTCGGCCTGCCCGACGCCAAGAGTGTTTCGGAAATTTGTGATGGATTGGTCATGGTCGTCCGAGCCGATGTGACGCCTCAGGAAGAAGTTCAGGCTGCGCTCGATATTCTAGACCGCAGGCGCGTAGTGGGCCTGGTCTTGAATGGTTCCGAGACGACCCGCGAACAATACGGTTACTACTAATTAGTCCCTTACCTTTGGCTAAGCCCGGCTTAGTGGTTTCGACCGCTGCGGGGAATTCCGCCTGGAGATCCCATCGTTGGACGTTCTTCGTGCCATCGTAATCGCCGTTGTTGCTGCCGGTGTCGCTGGGCTTATGACGCCTGTCGTCATTCGGTTCGCGCGCAGCGTAGGGGCGGTGGACCGCCCGAACGAGCGCAAGGTCAGCCGTCGCGCGGCGATGCCATTATTAGGTGGGCTCGCGGTTGGCTCCGGCATCATAGCGGGCTTCGTCGCCGCCTGGACCGTCGGCATTGATGACGAAATCTGGCCTCGTGCCTTGGGCTTCGCGGCGGGGGCGGCGATTCTGGTGCTGGTAGGCGCCTGGGATGATCGCTTTGCGATGCGCGCGTCGGTCAAGCTCGGCTTTCAGGTGCTTGCCGCCTGCATCGCGATTCGCTCCGGATTCAGTGTCGACCTCTTCAGCAATCCCGTCACGGGTGATATCTACGTCGTCCCGCTCTGGATCCTCTGGCCGGTTTCGCTCCTCTGGATTGTGGGCGTGACGAATGCGATGAATCTGATTGACGGGCTCGACGGATTGTCTTCGGGGCTCGGCGCAATTATCGCGGCGACGCTCACGGTGATCTGCTGGCAGGCGGGGCAGTGGGCCGGCGTCGTGATTGGTCTGGCCTTGTTCGGAGCTCTGGTGGGCTATCTGCCCTTCAATTTTCCGCCTGCGCGGATTTTTCTCGGAGACACAGGATCGCTTCTGATCGGCTTTGGCCTCGCGCTTCTGGCGCTTGAGGGATATCGCAAGACCGCTTTCCTGGCGTTCATCGTTCCGATGCTCGCGCTGGCGATTCCGCTCCTCGATACGCTGCTCTCGATCGTGCGGCGGATCCGCAGCGGACGCGGCGTCTTTTCCCCCGACAAGCTGCATATGCATCATCGCTTGCTGCATAGGGAGGGCTCGCACAAGAACGCGGTGCTCATGCTCTATTTTCTCACCGGCTGCTTCTGTATGATTGCGGTTTCGTTTTCTCAGCTCGACGGGTGGCTGGCGTTTGTTTACCTCGCCGCCGTGGTCGCTGTAACAGTTCGGCTTCTCCGCAATCTCGACGCTTTTTCGCTCGACGTGCCTGCCGACCCACAAACCGCCTCCGACGTGAGTGCTGTAGGGGGTGATGCGCAAGCTTCGGGTGAGGAGGTGTCGACGGGCGAGGCGGCCGAAGGAGATGGCCCTTCGTGACCAACCACCTCGAAAGCTCTTCCGCCTCTCGCGAATCCGGCACCTCCGGCACGTCCGAGAAACGCCGCGCTCTGATCACCGGCGTGACCGGGCAGGATGGCTCGTACCTCGCCGAGCTCCTTCTTGAAAAGGGCTACGAGGTGCATGGCATGGTTCGGCGCTCGAGCACCGAGACGTTCGAGCGCATCCAGCATCTGACGGGTCAGATCGAACTCCATCAAGGAGATCTGCTCGACCAGGTCTCGCTCGTGAACTCGGTCCGAGCCTGTGCTCCCCATGAAATTTACAACCTCGCGGCGCAGTCCTTCGTGCCGACCTCCTGGGTCCAGCCCTCCTTGACGGGCGAGTTCACAGCGCTGGGCGTGACGCGCATGTTGGAAGCGATTCGCGTCGTGGATCCATCGATCCGGTTCTACCAGGCCTCGAGCTCGGAGATGTACGGCCGTGTGCAGCAAACGCCGCAGAACGAGGGCACGGATTTCTATCCTCGGAGCCCCTACGCGGTGGCCAAGCTCTATGGCCACTGGATCACGGTGAACTATCGCGAGAGTTACGACCTATTTGCCGTCTCGGGAATCCTTTTCAACCACGAATCTCCTCGTCGGGGCCGCGAATTTGTGACGCGCAAAATTACGGAAAGCGTCGCGCGGATTAAATTGGGCCTCCAGGACGATCTGCATCTCGGAAATACGGAGGCAATGCGCGATTGGGGCTACGCCAAAGAGTACGTCGAGGCGATGTGGTTGATGTTGCAAAGGGAAGAGCCCCTTGATTTCGTGATTGGGACAGGCAAGCAGAACTCGGTCCGAGACTGCTTCGAGCTGGCTTTCGCGCATGTTGGACTCGACCCCTCAGATTTTGTTCGAACGGACCCGAAACTCGTCCGGCCGGCGGAAGTCGACACCTTGTTGGCGGACCCGACCAAGGCGCGCGAAGAGCTCGGTTGGTATTCGCGGACCTCGTTCAAAGAACTCGTCGAGATCATGGTCGAATCCGATCTCGAAGCGCAGGAAAAGGGCAGTGGCCGTCGTCGGGGAGATCCAGGGACACGCTGACCCACTTTTTGCGAAAAAGAGCACGAGGGAAAAGGAAGTCAAATGAATATTGCAGTCATCGGAACCGGTTATGTCGGGCTCGTCACGGGCGCGTGCTTCTCTGAGTTCGGCGTTCAGGTGACTTGCGTCGATAAGGCCGAGGACAAGATCGATTTGCTGATCCGTGGCGAAATTCCGATCTACGAGCCCGGTCTCGACGAGCTGGTCGCGCGCAACGTGCGCAGTGGCCGACTTGCCTTCACCACGGATTCTGTGGAGGCGATCGATCAGGCACTGGTCGTGTTCATCGCGGTCGGTACACCCGCCGCCGCCGATGGCAGCACCGATCTTGCTTTCGTCGAAGCGGTTGCCCGCGAAATCGGGAAGCAGCTCGATAGCTACAAAGTCGTTGTCACCAAGAGCACAGTCCCGGTTGGCACCGCAGACAAGGTTCGCGGCTGGATTCAGGAAGAACTCGATGCCCGCGGTGAGGCCGTGCGCTTCAGCGTTGCTTCCAACCCTGAGTTTCTGCGCGAAGGCGCCGCGATTGGCGATTTCATGCGGCCGGACCGCGTCGTCCTTGGCACCGATCCCAATGATGATCAGGCGCTTGCGATCCTGAAGGATCTCTATCGGCCGCTCTACCTGAACGAGACGCCCTTCGTTGAGACAAACGTCCGGACGGCGGAGCTCTCGAAGTACGCTGCGAACGCCTTTCTCGCGACGAAGATCTCATTTATCAACGAGCTCTCGGTGCTATGCGAAAGCGCTGGGGGAGACGTTCAGCACGTTGCGAAGGCGATGGGGCTCGATCGCCGAATCGGAAAGAAATTCCTTCATGCCGGCCCCGGCTACGGAGGCTCCTGCTTCCCGAAAGACACGCTCTCGGCCGCGCATTTCGCGAGAGAACTCGGCCACGAATTCTCAATCGTCGAAGCGTCGATCCGCGTCAACGATCGCCAGCGCACGCGCATGATCGACAAGATCGTGACCGCCCTCGACGGCGATGTGGCAGGCAAGACGGTTGCGGTGTTAGGTCTCTCGTTTAAACCCGAAACGGATGATATTCGCGAAGCGCCCGCCCTCGTCATCATTCGGGGACTCCTCGAGCGCGGCGCAAAAATCCAGGCCTACGATCCTGCCGCGATGGCGGAATCGGGTCGGCAGATTCCCGAGATGTCACTTTCAAAGGACGCGTATGGCGCGCTCGAGAACGCCGACGTGATGGTCATCGTGACGGAATGGAACGAGTTCCGAATGCTGGACCTCGACCGCGCGAAGGAAGTCATGGCCGAATCCCGCATGGTCGACCTTCGGAACATCTACGATCCTGCCAGAATGGCCGCCGCTGGCTTCCGGTATTGGGGCGTCGGTCGCTCCTAAAACGGACACTGTTTGCGATGCCACTGGGGCTGTTATCGGCTCATCAGTAAGGCCACTCTTTTCAGCTTGACCTCCTCACATGGTCCCCGTCGCCGCCCCCAAAACCGTTTTTTGGGCCTGCTTGGCCTCGGAGGAAGGCCTCGGATCCCCCGATTGGAAAGCCGTATTTCCGGGTCTCAGATACACCTGAGCCGGAATAAGTCTGGTTTCAGCGTCTTCCGAACTTTTTTTGCCTCCATTGGACATATCGTTGTGACGTTGGTCACTAAGTGAGGGTGGGGTTGCGACGTACGATCCAACTCGGATGGCAAACTCGCATCGTCAGATCGGAACAACCGCAGGCGCGGAGGTTTCGAATCGGGCGCGCCGCGAGGAGGTTTAGATGAATACGACAGGTACGGTTCGAAAAGATGTTCTCGATTCGCTTCGTGGGATTCCGCTCTTCACCCGCGTTTCCGATGGTGACCTCGAGGAGCTCGCCTCGCACCTGATTGAACGCCGCTTCCCCAAAAATTCGACCGTGGTCGAGGAGGGGCTGCCTGGCGACTACATGTACGTGATTCGCCAAGGTCGCGCGAAGGTCACGAAGGCCTCAGAGGATGGCCGCGAGAAGATCATGAACTTCCTCGAAGCGGGCGCATTCTTCGGCGATATGGCGCTGCTTGGGGACGAAACGCGGTCGGCCAGCGTGAAGACCCTCGAAGAGTCGACGCTTCTCGCGCTGTCGCGACGTGATTTCATCGACCTGCTCCGCCAGAGTCCGGACCTGTCGCTGGCCGTGATCGAAGAGCTGGCGAACCGCCTTCGCGAAACCAATGAACAGGCACGCTCGCTTTCGTTCCAGGGTGTAGAAGAACGCACGCGCAACCTTTTCGAGCGCATCGCACGCTCGGAAGAAGGCTTCGTCGACCGCCGCATCACGCCCGCCCTCACGCATCAGCAGATCGCCGACATGGTCGGGACCTCCCGCGAGACGGTGACCCGCGCGATCAAACAGCTGAAGGAATCCGGCTGGTTGGCCCAGGAGGGCAAGCGCTATGTGATCCCCGATGGCGACGAAGCGCTGCCGCAAAGCTCCTTCTGATCACTACGCTCGGTCCGCCGCACTTAGGTCCGTCGTCGCCAGGGATTCTGCATGCGCGTCGTTCAGTCAGAACGTCCGACGTCCGATGAACACCCTGGAGCGGAACGCTCCGTTTGTGGCGGGGCATCAAGGGATGGCGCACTCTTTCAGCCCATTCGGATTCCCCTCGGGCTCGCCGTGATCGGCGATCGATTAATCGATTAAAGGACGCACCGTGACCTTTCTGGGACTGGCTTCTCCATCTGAACCCCGTGGCTCGCATTGGCTCGGCGGAACTTGTTTTCCTGCCGCGTCGAGCACCGCTTTTACGCTGGTCCTCGGGCTTTCGGCCGTCTTGTTCTTGGGCGCGTGCCAAAGCGATGAGGAGCGGGCACAGGGATTTCTCGATCGGGGCAAGGCCTATATCGAGGATGAGAAGGCCGAAGAGGCGATCATCGAGTTCAAGAATGTGCTCCAGATCGATCCCGAGAATGCGGAGGCCCATGAGGCTCTCTCGCTCGCCTATCTAGAGGTACAGAAGCCGCGCGACGCCTATTGGGAAATGTCGGAGACGGTTCGACTTGATCCTGAGAATGTCGACGCGCGCCTGCGCTACGGGACGATTTCTGCAGCGATCGGCGACCACGAGATTTCGCTTGAACAATCCGAGGCTGTGCTTCGACTCGATCCGATGAGTTCTCCCGGATTTCTGCTGCGCGCGCAGTCGCGCGAATCGGTTGGCGATTTGGAAGGGGCCGAGTCGGACTTCCGTGCTGCGCTGTCGAACGATCCGTCCGGGCCCGCCTACCATTTCCTGCTGAGCGGTTTCCTTGAGCGGCAGCGTCGCCTCGATGAATCCGAAGAAGTACTTCGCGGTTTGATGGAGGTGGAGGAGAGCTATCTCGCAATGTCGTCGCTGGCGCGAACAGTCATCACGGCGGGTGACCGCGACGACGAGGCGGTGCCGCTTCTGAAGCGCGCCGTCGCTCTCGCAAAAGAGGCGCCCGTCGAGTTGCCGAGGCGAGAGCCCGGTAAGAAGGGCGGAAGCACCTCGCTGATCCCGAATGTCAAGCGCGGCGATGCCGTCTTGGCCGCCTACCGTTTGTTCTCTGCATTCCACTTCGACCGCGATCGCTTCGATCAGGCGATTGCGACCCTCGAAGAGGGTGTGGCGTCCGTCGACAGCAAGGCCAAGCTTGAGCTCATCTACCAGATGGCGGCGCTTCACCGTATGAAGGGCAAGAGCGAAGAGGCTGATGCACTGATCCATCGCGCGACACTCGAGTCGCCGGATAGCGCGACTGCGCAGCTCGTACTTTCGGCTTTTCTGGGACAGCAGGGTGACGCAGAAGGGGCGCTTAAGGCAGCGCGCGATGCCCTGGCAATCGATCCTGAGAATCAGGCCGCTCAGCTTCGCGAAGCCGAGCTTTTGGTTGATATTGGCTTCCGAAATGATGACCAGGAAATGATTGGTCGCGGTCGTGAGATCGTAGATGCCGTCATTGCGGAGCAGCCCGAGAGCCCTGAGGCTCATTTTGTTCGCGCGAAACTGGAACTCGCGGGAAACGATATTGATGCGGCTCGCGAGTCCCTGGAGACGGTGCTTCAGGCCCGGCCCGATTGGGCCCAGGCGCGTTTCGTGCTGGGCTCGACGATGGCTGCGAGCGGCGACTTGACTCGTGCTCGCGTGGAGCTGGCTCGCGCCGTCGAAAACGATCCGAATCAGCTCGAAGCGCAGAAGCTGCTCACGAAAATCCATGCGCAGCTTGGCGAGCATGAGTTCGCGATCGAGCAGGGGCGTAAATATCTTGAGCAGCGACCGGCCGATGGGGAGGTGCGCATCGTTGTGGGGCAGAGCCTGATTCGCGTCGGCCGCGGCGAGGAAGCGTATAAAGAGGTCGATCAAATCCCGGAAGACCAGCGTGGTGCGCCGGAGTATTTCGCGCTCGGTCGGCTCGATCTGGCTTTTGGTCGCGAGGAGCTCGGCTCCAAGCGGCTGCGAAAGGCCGCCGAGCTCGCGCCCGGCAATCCGGCCGTCATGCGCGCTTTGCTCGTGCTCGACCGAGACCAGGATCGCTTGGCTGATTCCGTAGCGCGTGTTGCGAAAGCGCGAGCCGCGGCGCCAGAGTCCTCCGAGATCGCAGAGCTCGAAGCTGAAGTGAAGCTTCTTTTGAAGGACCTCGATGGGGCTCGCGCGGCGCTTGAGCGTGCTGTCGAATTGGAGCCGCGCAACGTGACGGCCCAGCTCGCTCTCGCCGACCTAGCACGGCGGAGTCAGGATCCGGCCGAAATGCTGAGTGTTCTTGAGCGCGCAACGAAGGCAGTACCCGAATCTTCGGATCTTCAATACCGCCTTGCCTCCGCCTACGAACGAGAGGGACGCCGCCCCGACGCCATTGAGGCCTATGAAAAGTCGATCACGCTGAACCCGGACTTGGCAAAGGCGAAGAACAACTTGGCCTATCTGCTTGCCGAGACGGGCGGCGATTTGGACCGAGCACTGGAGCTGGCGCAGCAGGCGAAGGAACAGCTTCCGGACGACGGTAACTCGGCGGATACGCTGGGCTGGGTGCTCCTCAAGCGCGGCGTGCCCTCGGCGGCGATCGGCTATCTCGAAGAAGCGACCGAACGTTTTCCGGAGGGCGCTTATGAAGTACAGGGCATCGTCAGAAATCACCTGGCCGCCGCCTATGAGGCCAACGAAAACTCCGAGAAAGCGACAGCAGCAAGTCGTGAGTCGGTTGATTTCTTCGAGAAGCTTTCGAAGGTTGCAAAGGAGCGCGGAGTCGATTTTGCTGAGCCGGAATGGGCAGCGGAAGCCCGCCAGCGGATCGAGCGTCTGAGCCAGTCCTAGTACCGGCTTATAGGACCGGGCTTATAGAACCCGGCTATGGGACCAGATATAGGACCCGCTGCAGGACCCGGAGTTAGAGAACCGGGAATTCGGGCGTGAGAACGATGTTGCTGCCTCGTGATGCGTGACCTACGTCCGGAGAAAAGCGCTGCCCCCATGGGGGTGGCGCTTTTCTGTTCAGGGGAGGCGGGTTGTTTCGGTGTCGGGAGTCAAGAGTTCCCAAGTGCGGGCCGATAAGTTCGCCGGAGGGAAACGTGCATCCGGCTATGAACGGGTGTCCTCCAACCGGCATTGCCTCCGCAATCCGGGACGGTTCATGGAGGAACACATGAGGCGCAGCCATCTTTTTTCCGCTGTATTGGCGGTTCTTGTCACACCGGCGCTCGCCGTTGCACCAGCTTTTGCTGCCGCAGATGAGCAGCCTTTCGCAGAGGGGCAACCAAGCGTACAAGGGCAACCAAGCTCAGACGGACCCCCAAATGTAGCAAGTGTAGCAAGCGTACACGGGCAGCCGGGTTCGGCCGAGGCCGCTCCTGCGGCCACTGCTCAGAACAATGCGACTGAGGATCTGAACTGGGACCAGTTCGAGGATCCCAACTTCAACCCCAGCGCATCGGAGCTCACCGACGCGAGCGCCCCGACCGCGGCGTCCGCTTCCGGTGAATCCGGTTTCGCTTCGACCGCCGCGATGGGCAGCGATGCGATCACCGCGGCGAGTGGCATCGTGCTTGGCCCGGCCGGGATCGACGATGAAGGCCGCAGCGGTCGGCTCCATACGGTCGCCAAGGGCGACACGCTTTGGTTCCTGTCCGCCGCATACCTGGGCACGCCCTGGGTCTGGCCGTCGGTCTGGATCGACAATGACGATATTGATAATCCCCATCTGATCCTGCCCAACGACAAAATCTGGATCACGGCGAACGAAATGCGCGTGGTGTCCGATGCCGAAGCGGAGTCTTTCCTCGCGACGGAACCTGCAGCACCGGTTGCGTCGACGGAGTTTGATTCGGAGATGGATGATTTCGCAGCCGCTTTTGATGGCGAGCCGTCGACGCTTGATGCGTTCCCCGTGTCCGTGACGGCGCAGACGACGACGAGTATCGGGGCCGGACGAGAAGTCACGGTCAGCCGTCGCCACGCGATGGGTTTTGTGAGCGCGGATCGAATGACGGGTGCATCCAGCATCGTTGACAGCCCTGACGAAAAGACTTGGCTTGTTGAAGGCGACAAGGTCTATCTAGGGATGGGCGAGGGCGACGTCACAGTGGGTGACCAGTTCACGGTCTTCGAGACCGTGGAAGAGGTTCGCGACGTTGGCTCCAACCGAGTCATTGGGCATCACGTCAACGTGCTGGGTTGGATAGAAGTGCTGGAGCTCACGGGGGATACCTCGGTGGCTGAGATCCGAATGAGCTACGCGGAAATTGAACGGGGAGCCTTCGTCGTGCCGCGCGAAGTTGCGCCGCGCCGAGTGACGGTCCAGACGACGCCGGATGCGATTGAGGGCGAGGTTGTGTTCCTTCCATTTTCGCGCACGACGATGGCCGATGGCGGCTACGTCTACCTGAACCGCGGCGAGTTCCATGGCGTCGAGGTCGGGAGCGAGCTCGAAATCTACGATCGCGGTCAGATTAAGCACGAAGTGTCGCGCGGCGTCGACGTACAGACTCCGTCCCGCGCGGTGGCGACCTTGGTCGTTGTTTCGGTGGATGCGGATAGCTCGGTGGCCTTTGTTCTGAGCAGCTCGCGGGAGCTTGCTGTCGGTGACACGGTCCGGCCGGCGTTGGGGAAAATGGCTCAACGTTAGTTCTGCCTGGCGACATCGAATGAATAGGGAAGGGCCCGCGCCGTTGTAGCGCGGGCCCTTCTTCGTTTCGCCGAGGAACCAAAGTTCACAGGGTGTGAACGGGAGTTCGCTCGAAGCGATACGCGAAAAAACATGCTTCTTTGAGGTCCCTACCCGGTACCCAAAGAGGCTGATCACGGACTCTCTAAGCGACGTTTCATTTCAAGGCCTCTCCGCATCGACCGCACTCGAATGGCTTAGGCTTCAGCAGGTGCACGCCTTGCGACCCGAGGTTGTCGGCCCCGTGTTACGCCAGGGGCGGCGTCCCGAAGAACTCGCACGCCCGCAGCCCCGGGAATCCGAGACCGTGGCGCGACTCGAGCGAATCGGGGCCACACTCGTCCCTCTGACACATCCGGCCTATCCAGAAGGCCTTTCGATTCTGGACGACGCGCCTCTCGTGCTTGGGCTGAGGGGCTCGCCGGCGGTGCTTTCGACCGCCTCCATCGGCATCGTCGGCGCCCGGGCAGCGACCCGCGAAGCACGCTCCAATGCGCGCAGACTCGGTCGCGAACTCGCGAGTGCGGGGCTCACAATCGTCTCAGGACTCGCACGCGGAATCGACGCAGAGGCGCATCGGGGAGCGCTGGAGGCGGGCGGACGAACGATCGGCGTTCTGGCTTGTGGGATCGATCAGATCTACCCGCCTGAGCATCGCGACCTGGCGGAGGAGATGACCCGAAACGGTGCGGTCGTCTCGGAGCTTCCGCCGGGTACGCCGCCGCGCAGGAGCCATTTCCCGCTTCGCAATCGGATCATCAGCGGTCTTTCGTTGGGGGTGATCGTCGTCGAGGCTCGTCAGCGAAGTGGTTCGCTGATTACCGTACGCCACGCACTCGCGCAGGGGCGGGAGGTATTTGTCGTACCGGGCGCAGTGTCAGGTCCTTTCGCAGAGGGCACGAATCAACTGCTCCGAGAAGGCGCTCGTCCGGTTCGTAACGCCGAGGATGTGCTCGAGGACCTCGGCGGATTCACAAAGCTGTGGGGGGAAGGAGCCCGGCTTGCGACGGCAAGGGAGGGGGGTGGCGCGGGTCTGCCGGCAGATCCGCTTGCTGTGCGGGTGATGACTGCGCTTGAGCCGGGCCCGCTCAGCCGAGAGGCTCTCCTGATCGAATCGGGAGTGGGGGCGGCAGATCTCGGTCGGCTTCTCTTTGAACTCCACCTCGTGGGCTGCATCGAGGAGGAGCGGGACGGCCGAATCTATTCAAGAAGGCAGGTCCCGGCTGTGCCAGGCGCACGACCGAAGCGAGGTTCGGCGCGGAGGACGGTGATCTGTGACGAATCCGAATGAGGAGCCGGGAACCTCGGGGCTGGGCTATCCTAGATCTACCGCTTCGGCGGTCCCGTCCCCCCGTCAGATTGGCTTGGCCGATTGCTCTCCGTGCGTGCTCATATTCGAGGTGCCGGTCGGGCTGGGATGCATCCTGCGACATGACTGGGACGGAAAACGAGAGGAAGATGGGAGTGGACAAGGGATCAGTGATAGGAGACGGAGAGACGAAGGCGGATGATTTCGTCATCGTCGTCGGTGCTGGATTGGCGGGCTGCGAAGCGGCCTGGCAATTGGCCCGTCGCGGCGTGCGCGTCGTTCTCTACGACATGAAGCCGGAAAAACTATCCCCCGCGCATCAATCCAAAGATTTCGCCGAACTCGTCTGCAGCAATTCCCTGCGCGCGAATACATTGGGAAATGCCGTAGGGCTCCTCAAGGAGGAAATGCGGCGCTTGGGTTCGCTGACTCTTCGCGAAGCCGACCGGACGGCGGTGCCTGCCGGAAAGGCCCTCGCGGTGGACCGGGATCTCTTTTCGCAGGGGATCACGGAGGCGATCAAGAACGAGCCTTTGATCGAAATCCGCTACGAGTGCGTCCGGTCGATTCCCGACCATCCGCTCGTCATTCTCGCGACCGGCCCGCTCACGGATACGGACCTTGCATCGGATCTGACTGAGACGTTAGGCGAAGAGTCTCTGTATTTTTACGATGCCATCTCGCCAACGGTGTATGCGGATTCGATCGACGAGTCGATCGTTTTTCGCGCTTCGCGCTACGACGACGAGAAGGAAGAGAGCGAGCGTGAGGGCGACTATCTGAACGTGCCGCTCTCGAGGGAAGAGTACGAGAATTTTGTCGCGGCCTTGCTTGAGGCGGAGACCGTGCCGCTCCATGCTTTTGAAGCGGCGATGTACTTCGAGGGCTGTCTGCCGATCGAGGAGATCGCGCGTCGTGGCCCGCGTACTTTGGCCTTTGGGCCGATGAAACCGGTCGGGCTGACCGATCCGCGGACAGGGCGCTGGCCGCATGCTGTTGTGCAGTTAAGGCGAGAGGATCAGGCGGGCACGCTGTGGAATTTGGTCGGTTGTCAGACGAAGATGCGCGTCGGAGAACAGAAGCGCGTTATTCGCATGCTACCGGGACTAGGAAAGGCCGTCTTTGCGCGCTTTGGTTCGATTCATCGCAACACCTATGTCAACGCGCCCATGCAGCTCGACGCATCGCTTCAGATGAAGGCGCGCCCGGGCGTGTATTTGGCCGGGCAGATGGCGGGCGTCGAGGGCTACGTCGAGTCGGCGGCGCTGGGGTATTTGGTGGGCGAAACCGTGGCTTGCCGAGTGCTTGGGCTGCCGCATGAAGCCGCGCCGGCGGATACGGCGCATGGCGCGCTGCTTCGGCATTTGCAGAACGCCGACGCGAAGCATTTCCAGCCGATGAATGTGAACTATGGGCTCTTTCCTCCGCTCACTAAAGAGGAGTCGACTTTTATCGCGAAGAGCGGGCGTCGGAAGAAGCTGCCGAAGCGGGAGAAGAACGAAAAGCTCGCGGTGCGTGCGCTGGAATCGCTGCGCGGATATCGAGAGCGGGCCGATCGCGCGCTTGTGGCGGTGGCCTCCGCATGACTTGGACTCAGGCCATCGAGGGCTTTGGACGCTATCTCGGCGTCGAACGGGGACTGTCCCCCAATACGAAGCGGGCCTATGAGTCGGACGTCAGACAGCTGACCGTGCATACCGGTGCGGACGTCGAACCCTCGGAGGTCGATGCCGACCATGTGCGCGCATGGCTCGCTAGCCTGCATAAGCGTCGCAGTCCGGCAACGATGGGACGGAAGTTGGCCTCTGTGCGTTCGTTCTTTCGTTGGCTGATTCGCGAAGAGAAGATGAGCGACGATCCAACCGCGGGTCTGCCCATGCCAAAGCTGGAAAAGCGCTTACCGCGACCACTCTCGGTGGACGATTGCGAACAGCTGATTACCAATGACCAGAGGCCCGTGCGCCAGTCTGCGCCAGAGGGGGGCGAGCGGGCTACGCGGCACGCTTGGATGCAGCTGCGAGACCGAGCTCTGGTGGAGCTTCTCTACGGAACCGGAATCCGTATCGGAGAGCTGGTTGCGCTCGATGTGCGGGACCTTGAACTCAGGTCCCAGGAAGTCCGTGTGATGGGCAAGGGCGGGAAGGAGCGCATCGTGCCGATTCCTGAGAAGGCGCGCGGGGCGCTCGGGGCCTGGCTTGATGTGCGCCGGCATCCGGGTGTACTGAGCGAGCCTCTTTTTATTTCTTTGCGGCCGCGAAAAGAGAGCGGTCCGCGGCGACTAGCGGCTCGGGAAGCGCGACGGATTCTTTCGGAACGCGCGGTTCGAGCCGACTTGGATGAGCATGTCCATCCGCATCGGCTGCGACATAGCTACGCGACCCATTTGCTCGATATGGGCGCCGACCTGCGCGAGATTCAGGAACTGCTCGGTCATGCAAGTCTTTCGACGACCCAAAAATACACGGCCGTTTCCGTGGAGCATCTGCGAGAAGTCTATGATCAGGCGCATCCTCGGGCCGTAGTGAAGAAGAAGCCTCGCAAGCGAGCCTCGGCTTCATCTTCGCCCTCCTCTCCGTGTTCTTCGGCGACGGAGCAGGATTCGGAGACGAGCGCGTAACGGCGGGCCTAATACATACGGGCTCGCGTGGTCCGGGTTGTCAGACTGGAAGGATAGGAGCTTGAGAACGATATGAGCGGTAAGCGAAATGAGCGAGAAGGCCTGGAACGGATTCGTTCGACGACGGTTGTGGCGGTTTTACGCGATGGGAAAATCGCGCTGGCGGCGGACGGGCAGGTGACGCTCGGTGAGACGGTCATGAAGCAGAAAGCCGAGAAAGTCCGGAAAGTTGCCAAGGGCCGGGCGGTGGTGGGCTTCGCGGGCGGGGTCGCGGACGCGATGACTTTGATGGAACGGCTCGAAGGTAAATTTGAGACGCATCCTGGCAATGTGCGACGGGCGGCTGTGGAACTCGCCCGAGATTGGCGGACGGATCGCGTGCTGCGAAAGCTGGAGGCGATGCTGCTGCTTGGGGATGAGGAGACACTTCTGATGGTGTCTGGGAACGGGGACGTGATCGAACCGGATGACGGCGTGGCGGCGATCGGTTCGGGAGGCGCCTTCGCTCTGGCCGCGGCGCGCTCGCTCGCCCGGCACACGGAGATGAGCGCGGCGGAGATTGCGGAGGCTGCGCTCCAGGTGGCCGCGGAGATCTGCATCTATACCAACGACAATATTACGATGGAGACCCTGCCTTAGAATAGAGGCATGGGGCATGGGCGCGCGGAGCATAGGCGCAAGCGACTCCAATCGAGAGATCACTCGCGGAAGGCAGGCGGAAAAGGCGTGACCAACGAACATACTTTCACTCCACGCGAAATCGTTTCGGAACTCGATCGCTATGTCGTGGGGCAGCGAGACGCGAAGCGCGCTGTGGCCGTAGCTCTGCGCAATCGCTGGCGACGGCGACAAGTGCCGGAGGAACTCCGCGACGAAATCGCGCCGAAGAACATCATCATGATCGGTGCCACGGGCGTGGGAAAGACCGAGATCGCGCGCCGACTCGCGAAGCTTGCGCAAGCGCCGTTTATCAAAGTGGAAGCTTCGAAGTTCACTGAGGTGGGCTACGTCGGTCGGGACGTGGAGTCGATCATTCGGGATCTGACAGAGCTTGCGATCCAGCTGGTCACCGAAGAAGAAAAAAGAGAAGTGCGCGCAAAAGCGGAGGCCAATGCAGAGGAGCGGCTGCTGGATGCGCTGCTCCCGCCCTCCGACATGGGCAGCGCTTCCTCCTCACCCGCCTCTTCGGAGAGCAGTGAGACGCGCGAGAAGTTTCGCAAGCTGCTGCGTTTGGGAGAGCTGGATGAACGGGAGATCGAGCTTGAACTCAGCGACGAAGGAGGCGCACCCTCGCTTTCGATCATGACGCCCCAGGGCGCCGAAGATATGGGGATGCAGTTCAAGGATCTGCTTTCCGGGATGATGCCGAAGCAGACCAAGGCCCGTCGGATGAAGGTCGCAGATGCGCGAGAGGCGCTGATCGCGGAAGAGGCTCTGGCCCTGGTGGATTCGGAAAAAGTGCGCGAACTCGCGGTCCGGCGAGTTGAGGAGACGGGAATCGTCTTCATTGACGAGATCGACAAGGTCGCTGTGGGCAGCGGAGGGCGGCAGGGTCCGGATGTCTCCCGCGAAGGAGTGCAGCGTGACCTGCTTCCGATCGTGGAAGGGTCCACAGTGCAGACCAAGCATGGCCCGGTTTCGACCGACCATATTCTATTCGTTGCCGCCGGCGCTTTTCATCTGGCCAAGCCCTCGGATTTGATTCCGGAGCTCCAGGGCCGTTTCCCGATCCGAGTCGAACTCTCAAGCCTTGGGCGGGAAGAATTGGTACAGATTCTGACCGAACCGACGAATTCGTTAGTTCGTCAGTATACTGCGCTGCTCGCTACGGAAGAGATCGAACTCGATTTCGTGACGTCGGGAATTGAGGCGATCGCTGACGTGGCGGCGACCGTGAATGAGCGGTCGGCGGATATCGGCGCGCGTCGACTGCATACCGTGATGGAGCGGCTGCTCGAGGAATTATCTTTTAATGCGCCGGATCTGGGACGGCAGCGAGTTGTCGTTGATGAAGCGCTGGTCCAGGAACGACTGGGCGAGCTGTTGGAAGATCAGGATCTCTCGCAGTTCATCTTGTGAGTAGCGGGTTGTGAAAAGCGAGGGGGGAAGCATGATTCAGTCGCAGAGTCGCGTTTTGATTGTCGATGACGAGACGTTTTTTCTGGAGGCCATCGATGAAATTCTGACGGCGGCCGGCCACGATACGATTCGAGCGGCAGACGGTGAGTCGGCGCTGGCGGCGGTGGCCGATCCGTCGGTGGGTGTCGTCGTTCTGGACGTGCGTCTTCCGGATATGGACGGGATTCAAGTGCTGGCGGCGATTAGGGAACGACGACCCGAAATTTCCATCATCATGCTTTCCGCGTCGACGGATCAGGAAATCGTGCTGGAGGCGCTTCGCCTCGGGGCTTCGGACTACCTTGCCAAGCCGCTTCATGATGAGGAATTAGCGCTTGCCGTGGGGCGAGCACTGGACGGCTTCGAGGCCAACGCCGGCAGGAAGCGCCTGCGAGCGCGGATCGATCGGCTGGTGGACGGGATGGAGCGGCTTTCCCAACTCGTCCGATTGGCGGCGCCGTACGAGCGGGTCGAGGTTTTGCGACAGGGCATCGTGGATTCGGCGAGCGTGGTGCTGGAGACTTCGCGCGCTTCGCTCATGCTGGCGGACGCTGATCGCGAATGGCTTTCCGTTGTGGCGACGCGGGGGACCGACGTGAGTCGCGAGACGATGACCTCCCGCAAAGTAGGGGAGGGCGCTTCGGGCGCGGCTTTCGCCGAAGGCAGCGTGCTTTGCGTACCCGATGTGAACAAGGACGAGCGATTTGCCGGGCGCGGTGCCGGCGCCTATGCCAGCGAGACCTTCGCCGTTGTCCCGCTGGTCTGTCTCGGGGTGCCGGTGGGCGTGCTGTGTCTGACGGACTGCGAAGACACTGATTCGCTTTCGGCGGAAGAATCGAATGTGCTCCGATTGCTCGGGATGCAGATCTCGGAATTCTTGGCGGCCGATCCCGAGGTCGAGCGGCTGCTACTGGCTGCGAGTTCGATGGATGCAGAGGGGCTCGATGCCTCTTCATTCGTCGCGACCGGGAGCAGTGATGGCGATGCCGAGCTCGCACGCCTGGTCTGCGAGGCGGTTGCGGCTGAGGTGGAGCCGGAACGTGTGCTGAAGCAGGCCCTCTCGGCGGCCGCGACGCAGCTCTCGGCGGCGCCGGTGTCGCTCTTTCTCTTTTCCCCGGATCGCACGGTGCTCGTGCGCGAGGCCGAAGTGGATGGAGGCGTGATTGGGGACCGGCTTGAGTTGGCTCCGGATCGGGGACTCGTGGGCCAGGTCTGCCAGAGCGGGCAACTTATTGCGGCGGAGCGGCCCTCAGCCGATGCGCGGTTCGACGCGGCGGTGGACACAGCGAGCGATGGGTTGGAGCGGCCCTATCTATGCGTGCCGCTCAAATTGCGCGATAAAACGGTCGGAATCCTGCGGATCTTCCTGGAAGAAGGGAAATTTGCCTCTCCTCGGACGGCTGAGATCCTTTCCGCATCGTTCTCGGCGGCCGTCCGCAACATCTTTCTGTACCGTAGCTTGCTTCAAAGTATCGAAGAGGTCGCGGATGCGCGGCGGGACGCACGTTCTAACGTGTGAGTGTCAGGACCAGTTTGATTTGAGCATCGATACGGAACGGATACGATGAAAGAGCTCGTCGACAAAGCGCGGGTCTTGATGGAATCGCTGCCCTATATGCAGCGCCTGATGGGGAAGACCGTCGTGATCAAGTATGGCGGTCACGCGATGACGGACGAGGCGCTTCAGGCGTCCTTCGCAGCCGACGTTGTCTTGCTTAAGCATATCGGGGTGCGGCCCGTGATTGTGCACGGCGGCGGCCCTCAGATCGAAGCGACGCTTGCGAAGATGGGGCGCCAGTCGACCTTTATCGAGGGGCGGCGCGTCACGGACGACGAGACCATGGAAGTGGTCGAGATGGTTCTGGGTGGCAAGCTCAACCGCGAAATCGTCGAACTGGTTCAGCAGGCGGGCGGTCGTGCCGTGGGGATTACCGGAAGCGACGGCGGTCTCATGCAGGTGAAGCGCAAGCTGATCGACGGGCAGGATCTTGGTCGCGTTGGGTCGGTGACGCGCGTTGATCCGAGTGTGTTGCGCGCTTCGATGGACGCCGGTTTTATTCCCGTGATCGCGCCGATTGGTGTCGACGAAGCGGGCGTCAGCCATAACGTCAACGCGGACGAAGCGGCCGGTGCGATTGCCGCGTCGCTGGTGGCCGAGAAGTTGATACTGCTGACCGATGTGGACGGGGTGCTCGACGCAAATAAGAAATTGGTGAGTCAGCTGACCGTCGAAGAGTGCCGCGGACTGATTCGTGACGGCACGATCGAGGGCGGCATGATCCCGAAGATGGAATGTTGTATGCAGGCTCTTTCCGGTGGTGTTTCGAAGACGCATGTCGTGGATGGTCGTGTCCAGCATGCTGTGCTGCTCGAGATTTTCTCGGACGATGCGGGTGTGGGGACGCTGCTCGTTCCCTGAACCGAAGGCGATGGAAATGAACGAACGCGCATGCTGCGGGGCAGAAGCGCGGCGTGCGGCTCGGTGAACCGCCGAGTGCAATCAACGGAGAAAGAATGCCGAAGGATTTCGTGACTGTGGCGGATTGGGAAGCCGACGAGCTCTGGGCGATCACAGATCGAGCCGCGGTGCTGCGCGAGAATCATCGCTCGGGAAACCGCGAGCGCACGCTTGAAGGCATGACGCTCGCGATGTATTTCGAGAAGCCTTCGCTGCGCACTCACGTCACTTTTGAGGCGGGAATGGCGCAGTTAGGCGGACAGGCGCTTTTGATTCGGCCCGAGCAGGTGGGCTTCGGAACGCGGGAAACTTCGGGGGATGTGGCGAACGTTTTGTCTCGGGTTGTCGATTGTTTGATGGCCCGCACGTTCTCGCATGAGCTGGTGGAGAAACTGGCGCGTGAAGCAACGATTCCCGTCATCAACGGATTGACTGATTTCCTTCATCCCTGTCAGGCGATGGCGGACTTGGCGACCATCGCAAGTGTGATGAATCCGCGCGAGGCCAAGATTGCATATGTGGGCGACGGCAATAACGTCGCCAACTCGCTGATCCTAATTGCGGCTGTCCTTGGACTGAAGCTTCGGGTCGCGACGCCAAATTCGCATCCGCCGGCCTCTCGAATCATGTCACAAGCGCGGGGGCTCGCGGCGGAGAGTGGCGCGGAGATCATGCTCACGGACGATCCCGTCGAAGCCGTGCGCGATGTCGATTTCGTGTATACCGATACCTGGACGAGCATGGGGCAAGAGGAAGAGGCCGAACAGCGCCGTCGCCTTTTTGCGCCGTATCAGGTGAATACAGAGCTGCTCTCCCATTCGGCCGATGCCTACATCCTGCATTGTCTCCCCGCGCACCGAGGAGAAGAGGTCACGGCGGAAGTACTCGATGGCCCGAAGAGCCTGATCTTCGATCAGGCCGAAAATCGCCTCCACGCCCAGAACGCGATCCTCGAAAAGCTCTTGTTGAACCGCTGAAGCCGTTGTTGGGGGCTGAAGCTCCTATTTGAGGGGTTGACGAGGCTCCCTACTCTCCCTCGTTTTACCCGAGGGGATGTCCGGTCCGGGAAAATCAGCGTTGATGCAGGAAAGTCAGTGCTGCGCGTATTCCACACCCAAAGTTTGCACTCTGTTGGCCGATGAGAATCCGGTGGGCCTACGCAGATCGCGTGCGCCCCAACGGTGAGGTGCAGTGGGGTTGGGCGTTGACTCGGTCGACAATCCAATGAATCGCGTAGTCGCTTTGGCGGCGAATTGCGACGCGACGCAGTTAAAACTGACTGCGGCGGAGGGCTATCTGCTGTCGCGAATCGACGGCAAGACACCGCTTCGCCTGCTGCGCGAGATCGGTGGAATTCCCCCGTCCAACGTCGATGAATGTGTCGAGCTATGGCTGGACGACGGCGTTATAGAAGTGGTCGCAGGAAAGCCGGAGGCTAAGCCCAAGGGCGCTTCGGCTTCGGCAGCCACGACCGCGACAGCTGCGACTGCTGCCACCGCGGCGGACAAGATGGATGCGGGTGAATCAGATGGTCAGCCCTTCCCGCCGCCGATCGACGAATCGATGCTCGACGAACGACTCGATATTAGTTTGGATATCCAACGACGGATTCTTGAATTCGAGGCGGGCCTTGGACGGCCCTATCACACGCTGCTGAACATCGATGTGGGCTCTCAGCCCAAGACTGTCAAGCGCGCCTATTTCAAGCTCTCCAAAGAATTTCATCCCGATCGCTTTTTCCGAAAGCAGATCGGCGATTACGGTGCACGCCTCAATCGCATCTTCAAGAAGATCCTGGAAGCGCACGAAATGCTCTCGGATCCCGAGTTGCGCGGGGTTGAAAATCAGGCCGCCGCTTCGGATACGTTCGTGGAACCGCCGCAGCAGCCGACGAGTAGAGCCGCGCTTTCCGGTCCGGCTAAGACCGCGCCCGATAAAAACGCGCCGCCCGAGGCCACTCCCGCCGCCGCCCCGAAGCGACCACTCACCAAGCTGGAACGCCTGCGTCAGCGCATGCCTTTTAAGATCAATCACGCGGCGATCGCCGAACGTCGAGCCCGCGCGGCCGAGATCTTCAAGGCTGCCGAGTATTCGCAGCGCGCGGGTCGCCTGAAGGAAGCAGAAGCCAACATTCGTATCGCGATTACCTTCGATCCGAGCCGCTCGGAGTTCAAGGAGGCGCTCGGTAGCTTGCGCATCGAGGCCGCCGGCGCGCGCGCAGCGAAGCTGATGGCTGCCTCAAGCGACCGCATGCCCGATAGCGAGCTGCGTGAGGTGCTGACGCTGCTTGAAGACGTGCTGCCTTACCGGCCACATGATCCGGACCTGAATGAACGCGCCGCACGCGTCTGTCTGAAGCTTGGGAAGCTGGATGATGCCGCCGAGTACGCAGAGACCTTGATTGCGCGCACACCGGAAGTGGCGACGTACCACTCGATGCTCGGCAAGATCGAGCGTGAGCGCGGAAATAGCGATGAAGCCATGAGCGCCTTCGAAACGGCGCTCAAGTACGACGAAGAAGATGTAGACGCACGGAGGGCCATTGCCTCCATGCGAATCGGAGCGCGAGATGCCGCGCGAGGGGGGCGGTCATGAGCCGTGTGATCGGAATCGATCTGGGAACGACTAATTCTTGCGTGGCGGTGGTCGAGAACGGGCAGCCGACCGTGATTCCGAATTCGGGGGGTTACAAGACAACTCCCTCGATGTTCGGGATTTCGCAAGATGGCAAGCGACTAGTGGGACACTTGGCGAAGCGCCAGGCCATTACCAATGCGCGCAACACGGTCTTCGCTTCGAAGCGTTTGATCGGTCGCCGCTTCGACGATCCGGAAGTGCAGAAGTCGATTGATCTCTGTCCTTACGAGATTGTCAGAGGTCCCAACGAAGATCCGCGCATCAAGGTCGGTGGCAAAACGTTCACCTGCCCCGAGATCGCGGGCATCATCCTTCGCGAGATGAAGCGCGTCGCCGAAGAATATCTGAGCGAGACGGTGCAGGAAGCGGTCATTACGGTGCCCGCCTACTTCAACGATACTCAGCGCCAGTGCACGAAGGACGCGGGTAAGATTGCCGGCCTCGAAGTGCTGCGCATCATCAACGAACCGACCGCCGCGGCGCTTGCGTACGGCATGAGCCGGCAGGGCGACGAGAAGATCGCGGTCTATGACCTGGGTGGTGGTACTTTCGATATCTCGATCCTCGAAATGTCGGACGGTGTCGTCGAAGTCCTCGCGACTTCGGGCAATACCTTCCTCGGCGGTGAGGACTTCGATCGACGTATCGTCCAGCATCTCGTCGAGTGGTTCGAAGAGAACGAGGGTATGGATCTGCGCAGCGATACAATGGCGCTGCAGCGACTGAAGGACGCGTCGGAGAAGGCTAAATGCGATCTCTCCATGCGCGATGTGGTCGAGATCAATCTGCCCTTTATTGCCAGCGACTCGGAAGGGCCGCGACATCTCAATTACGAGCTGACGCGCGAGACCCTCGAAGGTCTCGTACATGACGTCGTCGAAGGCACACTGAAGAGTGTCGAGCAGTGCTGTGTCGACGCCGGCGTCACGCCTGCGGACATCGATCAGGTCGTCCTAGTCGGTGGTCAGACCCGCATGCCGCTGGTTCAGCGCCGCGTGACGGAGCATTTCGGAAAGCGCCCGCATAAGGGCGTGAACCCGGACGAGGTCGTGGGTCTGGGCGCAGCGGTCCAGGCCGCAGCACTCCTTGACAGTGACAATGACATGCTGCTGCTCGACGTGACGCCGCTGTCTCTCGGTATCGGGACCTACGGTGGCCACTTTGCTCGCTTGATCGATCGCAATACGACAGTGCCGGTCAGTAAGGGGCATATCTTCACGACGACGCGCGACGATCAGTCGGCGGTGAAGATTCGCGTTCTTCAAGGTGAGAGCGATATGGCCGCGGAGAACGATCTCCTTGGTGAGTTCGTTCTTTCGGGCATCCGCCCCGCGCCTAAAGGTGAGCCGGAGATCGAGGTCAGCTTCGACATCGATGCCAACGGCATCGTGAGTGTCTCGGCGCGCGATCTGGCCACGGGCAAGGAGCAGTCGATCACGGTCAGCTCGACGGGCACACTGTCGGATGACGAGATTGATGAGATCATCAACGAGCACGACCTCTACGAAGTTCAGTTGAAGGACTAACTCGTAAACTATGGGTAAGGGATAGGGCGGGCGCCATGGCGGATACGAACGAAGCTCGGGTTTCGGGATTGCTCCAAATGGGGCTGGAATCCTATGGAACCGGTGACGTGGCCCGAGCTTTCTTGCTCTGGCGCGAAGCGCTTGAGCTCGACCCGGGGAACGAAGAAGCGCTCGACTATATGCGGGATGCGGATCGTCGTTCGAAGCCGCGCGGTGGTCTGGAAGCGAGTGCGCCCGGAACGGTTCTCGATGATGTGCGTCGATTGCTGCACGACGAGAATGCCGATGAGGCCTACGAGCTGATGACGAGCGTGGGCACGAACGGCGATTTCGAGAGTGAAGCGATGGTCGAACTCCTTCGTGCCACGCTCTACGCGGGATACCGCGCAGAGTTGGGCGATTTGGGGCAGGTTCCTCGCATCGTAGGAGAGGCCGCGGCGAGTCTGCAAAGTCGCAACCTGCCTCCGAGCGCGGGGTTCTTACTCTCCATGGTGGACGGCATGACGCCGCTTTCTGACCTGATCTCGCTCTCGGGCATGGATCGGTTCGAAGCATTGCGTTCGGTCTGCCGAATGCGCGAGGCGCGAATTCTGGAGTGGGACGTATGAGCGCGGCAGAAGAAAATTCTCTCCTCGGTTATCTGAACACGCCGATTATGGTGGGCGATCCGGACGGCAATATCGTGTACGCGAATCAGTCCTTTCGAGAGCGCTTTGGCTCTTCGGTTGAGGATCCGGTTGGGATGCCATTGGCAGCGGTATTCGGAGGTGGTGCACGCGAAGTGGTCTTGAAAGCGACCGCTGAAGTGCTCCAGCGCGGCCAGGCGGCTCGACTTCAGCTTCGCGAGGGCGGCTACGGCTACACGGGACTCGCTTCGCCTATCGAGGCGGAGGACGACCGCGTCGGCGTCGTCATGGTGATGCTCGAGGAGCAGTCGAACGAAGAGTATTTGACGGCGCTCACCGACGAGATCTCCGATCCGATCGCGGACGCACTGCGCAGTTTGCAGTCGCTTTCGGGCTTGATGAATGCGGACGCCACCCAAGACCAGCAGGCGCTGATCGATCGCAGCCTCCGCTCCCTGGAGTCGGCGAAAAAGTGGATGACCGAGCTACAGGTCGCAGTGCGCGGTGGCAAGCCGCAGCAGGGACGCTTTGATGTGTCGGCCTCGATTCAGCGCGTTGCCGAGCGTGCGCAGAAGGATGTGGCGGGAGCCGATCTCGCAGTGCTGATGCCGCCGAACCTGCCGCGGGTGGCCGGCAGGTCCGTTGTCTTCGAGCGCGTGCTGACCCAGTTGCTTCGAGAACGAATGCAGGAGACAGCGAAGGGCAAGCCGATCACGCTGCTTGCGCGTGCCCTTGGTGGCGAACAATCACGCGGTGTCCTCGTGTCCGTGGTTGATATCCCGGATGCAGATCGCCGCACGAGCAGTGGGCATCCGCCCGAAGCGGTCCAGCACGGGATGACCTCGATCGGCGGGGAGAGCATCTGCGTCGAAGACTCGATCGCAGGTCGCGTGACCTCATTGCGGCTCGCGATCGCGAGCAATTGATCGCGAGGCGGATTCGCCGGATGGGTCTCCGCCCCGTATCGTCTGGTCATATGAACGCTTCGCCCGCCGCGTGCCGAATGGCTCTTCTGGTTCTTCTTGGACTGGTCCTTCTCGCTTGCCCGCAAGACGAGCTCGCAGACGCGGTTCTCAAGCCAGCGGCATGGCCCAAGGGTCGACTGGTCAGTGTCGCCGTCGTTGGTGAAGGCACGATCCTGATCGCCGCGGAGCACGGCAAAATCCATCGCAGCGATAATGCCGGCAAGACCTGGAAACGCGCGCGCGGTCCCGCGGTCAACTCGCTTTCGGCGCTGGCCATGGTCGACGCGGAGGTTGGCTGGGCGGTCGGAGACGGCGTGATCCTCAAAACCGACAAAGGGGGTCTCGCCTGGCGACGGCAGCGCCTCCCGCGCCGCGCCGACGAAGTTCAGCTCATGGGCGTTGCCGCGCTCGACCGCGATCGTGCGATTGCGGTTGGAGCCGACGGCTTGCGCTTTTACACCCACGACGGCGGCGCGGTTTGGAAAGACGCTTCTGGGCCGCTGGTGGCTCCGTTAAACGAAGGGGCTGGCCCCGCGCCGCTCCGCGCAGTGCAGGGGGATTTGTACGATGACCTGCATGACGATCTATATGACGTCGCGTGCGAAGCCGCCAAGCTGAACCGCTGCTGGGCTGTTGGGGCTGGGCTTTACCTGAGTCGCGATGCGGGCGTCACCTGGGAGGCCGTTCCGATCTCGCATTTTGATTCGACCGAGCCGATTGAGTTTGCCTTTAAAGGCGTCGAAATCGCCGAAGAGGACGCCGCGCGGGTTCGGGCACTCGCGACAAAGTGGCGTTATGTCTCCCCGCTCTCGTGGCGAATTGAAGTGTCTCTGCTGGCTTCTGAAGTCGAGCGGATCAGTCGGCAACGGGATCCTGCCGCGTTGCTTGAAATCGTCGAAGCGCGCGCACAGGAAGCGCGCAGTCTGCTGGAAGACGTGGGCATCGATGCGACGCGAATCGAAGTGATTGGTGCGCCGCCTTGGAACTACGAAGACTCCTTGGATGAAGACCCTGAACTTCTGGAACGTTATTTGGCTGAGCGCACGCAGGCCGTGGGCGGAGTGCGGATCCATCTCGAGGATGAGGCGCGCCTGCATGCCTTGGCTCTGTTCGGCGACGGTCATGCCGTCGCGGTGGGCGAGGCCGGAAAGGTCGCGCGTCGCGTGCAGACCGGCGGGGGCGCTTTCGCCTGGAAGGTCGAGGGGCGGAAGGGGACTCAGGATCTCTTTGCTGTGGCTATTGGGCCTGGTGACAGGCCTGTCATGGTGGGGGCACAAGGCGGATTTTGGGTGGCGGAGGCGAGCGACGACCTCGACGCGCCCGGTCGTTTCACACAGCGGGATGTGGGCGCGGGGCCCGCGGCCTTCGGTGCGATTCGGGATGTGGCCTTCGGCGAAGGTCCCGGCGCGGGGCCCGACCGGCTGGGTGTGGCGGTGGGAGAGCTGGGGCGAATCTGGGTCGCTGAAGGCATTCCCCCCGAGTGGAAGGTACGGATTTCGCCTGCAGAAGGCACGCAACCGCAGTCGTAACTGATTGATCCACATCGACAGTGCGCCTCAAGGCAGTCACTCTTTATTCCGATAGAATCGTGAGGTTCGCGACTTGCTGCGGCCCCAGTAGCCGTGTGTCCCCTACGGGGAGGAGTTCATCGATGTCGGATCAGGATCTGAGCGCACCGATCCCAGTCCTGTTAGTGGGCGACGGGGCGCGCGCGACCGAGATGGCCCTGACGGCCAGCTTGGCGGCGTCCGGTCATTCCGCGCGCTTTTCCTGCGCGGCGTTTGGCGGCGTTGATTCCGCTGCGGATGCGTCTTCCGGTGCTCAGCAAATTGTGCTGATCGCACTCGGATCCGATTCCGAGGAAATTCTGACCGATCCCGTTTGGCTTGCTTGGAGTCGACCGGGCGTATCCATGGCTCGAATTGCCATGTCGGACGAGACGCCGTCTGCCGATCTGGGTGTGCCCGTGCCTAATGCCCATGGAGCCGTCTCTGGAACCGCTTATGGAACCGCCGAAGCCGGCGACCAGATCATTTACCGCTTGCCGAGTTCGCAGTCTGATGCGCTGCCGATGGCGACGATTGTTGTGGCGCAGCTTCTGGATGCGGCGCGTAACGAAAGGGCCCTCCGCGATCAGCTTGATACCGAACGCGCGTGTGAACCTCTGGCTTCTTGTCTTGAGCCCGGCAAACTCTATCCGATGGCGCTCGAACTTCTTCTTGAGCGGCTTCATTGTCAGAGGGGCATCGCTTTTTTCTCGCCGAGTCCCGCCGGACGCGAAGCGGGTGTTGCGGCGCGCGGCTTTCCCGAGGAGGTGCGGGACCGGCTCTCTCGCATGCTGATCGACGAAAAATCCCTTGAATCGACCATGGGGCAGGGTGATGTGGGTGTCGTGCCGTGGGGCCCACTGCATCATGCGCTGGGTCAGCTGGGCTTGGATTCGCCCGGCCCTCTGCTCTCGGTCCCGCTTCGCGGGGAGGATCGTGAGTCGGGCCACGTCTGGGTACTTTCGGAAGGGCGACGCTTTGACAGCGAGGACCTCGCGAGCGCGACGACGATCGCGCGTCGAGTGAATGCGGCGCTGTCGACGGCTGAGCAGTACCATAACGCTAAGGAACGCGCGTTCATTGATGATGTGACGGGCGTCTACAACGCGCGCTATTTACTCGCGACCGCGGACAACGAGATTAAGCGCGCCGATCGCTACGGGAATCCGCTGTCCGTGCTCTTCCTCGATCTCGATCGCTTCAAGCAGGTCAACGATATCCACGGCCACCTGGTCGGATCCGATACGCTGCGCACGCTTTCGACCCTGCTCGGGCAGTCAGTGCGTCAGGTAGACACGCTTGCTCGCTACGGCGGGGACGAATTCACGGTGCTCCTCGTCGACACGCCGCATGACGCCGCACTCCGGATCGCGGAGCGCATTCGAAGCCGGGTTGAGGCGCATGTCTTCGAAGCGGGCCGCGAGGGCAGCTTTCGGCTCTCGATTTCGATCGGGGTGGCCAGCTGTCCCGAGCACGGCGGCTCCCGCGAGCCTCTGCTCGACGCGGCGGACAAGGCGATGTATCGGGCCAAGAGCCAGGGGCGGAACCGGGTCTGTTCGGCGAACGATCTCGGCGAGGATCCCGGGAATGCGCCGAGTGAAGGCGCTTCCGGCGTAAGCGGCGGTCGCTGAGCCCACTGCGCTAACTGAGCGAGCGGGACCGGCTTCTGCGGATTGACAGCCCCTTGCGCTGTTGCTATCCAACTGTCCGATTTCGCAACGCTTTTTTGGGTTTAGGGCCTCTCGCGAGGCGCTGAATCATTAGCCTCGCCGAATCGATGCGACCTCCCAGCGCGACGCGTCCCGAACCCGCTCTTTTCCCGCCGAAACTAATCGAAGCGGGTCCATGAGGCGGAGGGCGAAGTCCCGGCATGCGGCCGCTCGAAACGGCTCGGCTTTATCTGTCACCTTATCAGCCACTTTGTCTGCCACTTTGTCTGCCAATAGGCAGTTTGACAACACGATGTACGGACCGCGGATTGCGCGGGCCCTTACGCAACGGCCTCGCCCAGGAGCTTGGATGAGCACGCAGAGCGTCAAGCTCGATGGAATGGGATCTCTCGCACGCAGCCATCGCTGTGGTCAACTCTCTATAAAAGCGGGGAGTGTGGTGGACGGCCAGCCGAAGGTCGGCGATGAAGTCGTTCTCGCCGGTTGGGTGCATCGTCGCCGCGATCATGGCGGCGTGATCTTCGTCGACCTGCGCGACAAGACGGGTGTCGTTCAGGTCGTCTTCAGACCAGAGTCTGCGCCGGAAGCACACGAGCGCGCACATCATCTTCGCTCGGAGTGGGTCATCCTCGTGCGCGGCGAAATTGAAAGCCGCAGCGACGATACGATCAATCCGAATATGCCAACGGGCACGATCGAAGTGAACGTGCGCGAACTGCGCATCCTGAATTCCGCCACCGTGCCGCCATTCCCGATCGAAGACGAAATCGAAGTGGACGAGCAGGTTCGGCTGCGGAACCGGCTGCACGACCTGCGCCGCGCACCGCTTCAGCGCGCACTTCAGGTCCGAAACGATCTCGCCAAAGCCGTGCGCCAGTCGCTGTCTGAGCAGGACTTCATGGAGATCGAGACGCCGATGCTCGCGCGCGCGACGCCCGAGGGTGCCCGCGATTTCCTCGTGCCGAGTCGACTTCAGCCCGGCGATTTCTACGCCTTGCCGCAGTCACCGCAGATCATGAAGCAGCTTTTCATGATTGCTGGTTGCGACCGCTATTACCAGATCGCGCGATGCTTCCGCGACGAGGATCAGCGCGCGGACCGCCAGCTCGAGTTCACGCAGATCGACCTCGAACTCTCTTTCGCGAGCGTCGAAGAGATTCTGGCCGTCCTCGAAAAAGTGACGGTGGATGGTTCCCGCGCCTGCGGCGTCGAACTCGAAGCACCGTTCAAACGGATCACCTACGCCGACGCGATGGACCGCTACGGCTGCGATCGCCCGGACACGCGCATCCTGCTCGAACTCGTCGATCTGACGGATGTGTTCAAGACCAGCGAGTTCAAGGCCTTCCGCGGCGTCGCCGAATCCGGCGGCATAGTGAAGGCGCTGCCCATTGCTGACGCAAGATCGCTGAGCCGCGGCGAAATTGATCGCCTCGAAAAGTTCGTGCGCAAGGAACTCGGCGCGAAGGGCCTCGGCTGGATTCGCGTTGAAGACGATGGCACGTGGAAGAGCCCGATCACGAAATTTCTCGGAGAGCCGGAGACGGAAGCGATCCGGGAGCGCTGCAAGGTCGAGCCCGGCATGGTGATCTTTTTCCAGGCCGACGTGAAGGACAAGGCGAACACGATCTTGTCCCGCCTGCGCGAAGATCTGGGCAACAAGATGGGCCGTGTCGACGGCCGCGCATGGGATCCGGTTCTGGTGGTCGACTTCCCGCTGCTCGAGCCCGACGAGAACGGCAAGCTTGGCTATGTGCATCAGCCTTTTGTTGCTCCCGTCGAAGAGGATTTGCATCTGCTCGATACCGAGCCCGAGAAAGTGCGCGGCACACATTACGATGTGGTCTTAAATGGCACAGAACTCGGATCAGGCAGTCTGCGTAATCATCGCGCCGATATCCAGCGCCAGATTCTCGAGATCATGGGCTACAGCGAAGCCGAGATGGAGAGGAGCTTCGGCTTCATGCTCGAAGCCCTTGAAACGGGCGCTCCGCCGCATGGTGGCTTCGCGTTCGGCTTTGATCGCTGGGTCATGAAACTTATCGGTGCGGATAATCTGCGAGATGTGATCGCGTTCCCGAAGACTCAGCGCGGACAGGATCTACTGATGGCTGCGCCCTCGGGCGTCGATGCCGATCAGCTCGATGATCTTTCGATTCGAATACAGCTTCCGCCGTCGAAAGACTGATTCGGCCGAGCGCGGAAGTTAATGTGGGCTTGCGCGAGGCAGGCTCAAGCGTGAAGACCAGGCATAACAGCCAACTAAGACAGGGGAACTCATGGCCAAGCCCAAGATTGCATTGATTGGTGGAGGAAATATTGGTGGCGTGCTCGCGGAGCAGGCTGCATATCGCGAACTCGGTGACGTTGTCATCTTTGACGTGGTCGAAGGATTGCCTCAGGGCAAAGCTCTCGACATGGCGGAAGGCGCGCCGCTCGTCGGCTCAGACGCCAAAATCTCCGGTTGTAACGATTACGCAGGGATCGCCGACGCGGATGTCGTGATCATCACGGCCGGCCTAGCTCGCAAGCCCGGCATGAGCCGCGACGATCTGCTCAAGACGAATCTCTCGATCATGAAGCAGGTCGCAGTCGGTGTCCGCGATAACGCGCCCAATGCATTCGTGATCGTGATCTCGAATCCGCTCGACGCCATGGTTTACACTTTCAAGGAAGTGTCGGGCATGCCGAAGGAGCGCGTGATCGGCATGGCCGGTGTACTCGATTCGACACGCTTACGCAGCTTCGTGGCTTGGGAGCTCGGCGTTTCGGTGAAAGACGTGACGGCACTCGTTCTCGGCGGCCACGGCGATACGATGGTGCCGCTGGTGCGCTACTGCACGGTGGCAGGCATCCCGATCGAGAAGCTGATCTCGAAAGAACGCATCGACGCGATTGTCGAGCGCACGAAGGGTGCCGGTGGCGAAGTCGTCGGTCTCCTGAAGACCGGCTCGGCGTTTGTCTCGCCTGCGCTTTCGGCGATCGAAATGGCGGAGTCCTATCTTCGCGACAAGAAGCGCGTTCTGGCGTGTGCATGTCTTTGCGAAGGTGAATATGGGGTCGACGGTCTTTACGTTGGGGTGCCCTGCGTAATCGGCGACAGCGGCATGGAGCGCATCATCGAAGTGGAACTGAACGCCGAAGAGCAGGCGGCTTTCGACGAATCAGTCGAGCACGTCCGAGCTCTCGTTTCCCAGATCGAGCTCTAGGGCTCTTTATCTTCTTCCAACTGAGAATACAGCGGAGATCATCCGAACATGAATGTGCATGAGTATCAAGCAAAGGCGCTCTTCCGAGAGTACGGCGTGGCCGTACCGGAAGGTCATCTCGCGACGACGCCCGAAGAGGCCGAGCGCGCAGCAAAAGCATTGGGCACGCCCGTCGTTGTCGTGAAGGCCCAGGTTCACGCCGGTGGACGCGGTAAGGGCGGCGGCGTGAAGCTCGCCAAGAGCCCCGCGGAAGCGAAGACGGCGGCGAGTGAAATCCTTGGGATGACGCTGCATACGCCGCAGACACCTCCGGAAGGCAAGCTCGTTCGGAAGGTCTACGTTGAAGCCGGTTCGAATATCGAGAACGAACTCTATCTTGCGATTCTTTTTGATCGCGCGGAAGAGAAGTTCGCGGTCGTGGCTTCAACCGAGGGCGGCATGGAGATCGAAGTCGTCGCGGAGAAGACACCCGAGGCGATCCTCACGACTCTGGTTGAGCCCAATGTGGGTCTCCGCGAATACCAGGTGCGCGATCTTGGATTCCGCTTGGGCTTCGATGGGGCACAAGTGAAGAAGCTGGTCCCCTTCGTGATGGGGCTCTACAAGCTGTACATCGAGAAGGACTGCTCGCAGATCGAGATTAATCCTCTCGTGCTGACGGCCGAGGGCGACATCTTCGCACTCGACGGCAAGCTGAACTTCGACGACAACGCGCTTTACCGACACCCCGAGATCGCGGAGCTCCGCGATCCCGAGGAAGAAGACGAGCGCGAGCGCGCGGCGAACGAGATCGATCTCGCCTACGTGGGACTCGACGGCAACATCGGCTGCATGGTGAACGGCGCGGGCCTCGCGATGGCGACCCTCGACATGATTCACTACTGCGGCGGCACGCCGGCGAACTTCCTCGACGCGGGCGGAGGCGCCGACAAGGAGAAGGTGAAGGAAGCCTTCAAGCTGATCCTGCGCGACGAGAACGTGAAGGCCATTCTTGTGAACATCTTTGGCGGCATCGTACGCTGTGACTTGATCGCCGAAGGCGTTGTCGCGGCGGCAAGTGAACTCGGCGTTGAAGTTCCGCTGGTCGTTCGCCTGCAGGGCACGATGGCGACGGAAGGTCGCGCGATACTGGCTCAGTCGAACCTCAATATCACGTCGGCTGAAACGCTGAAGGACGCGGGCGAACTCGCCGTCGCGGCCGTGAAGGGAGCTGCCTAATATGGCGATTCTTTGCGATAAGAATACGAAGCTGATTGTTCAGGGCATGGGCAATATGGGTACGTTCCACGCTGGGATTTCCCGCGAGTACGGAACTCAGGTTGTCGGTGGTGTCCATCCCGGTAAGGGTGGGACGGAGAAGGACGGTTTCCCGATCTTCAACACCGTTCGAGAAGCAGTGGCCGCAACGGGCGCAACGGCATCCGTGATTTTCGTGCCGCCGCCGGGTGCTGCGGACGCAATCCTCGAAGCCGCCGAGAATGAACTCGAACTCGTGGTCTGCATCACGGAAGGCATCCCTGTCGTCGATATGGCTCGCGCCAAGGCGGCCCTTCGCGGCGCCAAGACTCGGCTCCTCGGCCCGAACTGCCCCGGAGTCGTGACGCCCGGCCAATGCCGCATTGGCATCATGCCCGCGCAGATCACCCGCCCGGGTCCGGTCGGTGTGGTTTCGCGCTCGGGTACACTGACCTACGAAGCGGTCGATCAGCTCTCGAGATTGGGCATTGGCCAGTCGAGCTGCGTCGGCATTGGAGGTGATCCCGTCATAGGCACGAACTTCATCGACGCTCTGGAGCTCTTCCAGAATGATCCCGATACGAAGGCGGTCGTGATGATCGGCGAGATCGGTGGCTCAGCCGAAGAAGAAGCGGCCGAGTTCGTGAAGTCGAATATGACGAAGCCCGTCGCCGCGTTCATCGCGGGGCAGAACGCTCCGCCCGGAAAGCGCATGGGCCACGCCGGCGCGATCATCGCCGGGGGCAAGGGCAAGGCGTCCGATAAGATCGCCGCGCTCGAAAAGAATGGCGTCGCGGTTTCTGCGTCTCCCGCGGAGATTGGCGAGACGCTCGCGAAGCATGCGCCTGGGTTGGAAGGCTAGTTCCTGCCTGTCTAGTCCGGCTCTGCACGTACTGATCGCCGCCGTCTCGGATTCCGAGGCGGCGGCTTTCTTTTTGGAGCTTGCGATCGGCACGTCTTTCGTGAGGCCGCTGCTGAGCGGCTCGAATAAAGCTGTCGAGGGCCGTTTGTTCTGGTACGAGACTAGACCAAGCCGAGGCGTGAACGGAGGCTCCCGCGCAGGCGCCCGTGGAGCTCCACTTGCCATAGGTTTTCGAGCAGAGCGCCGAACTGTGATTCGGAGAGCGGCCGATCCGTCGGGAGTGGCAAGACCAGATCATCGTAGGCGGACTCGGGTTCGGTCCCGTCGGCACCGCTGCTTCCTCGCTGGCGATTCGCCTTTTTCTCCGCTCGGCGCGCTCGAAGTTTCTTCAGCCGATGTTTGATAGGCCGCCTAATGAGCCTCAAAATCGAAAAGGGTGGAAGCCCGAGCTCGCGGCGCGCAAGGACGGCTTCGCGGCCGTGTACGAAGTAGGCGTCCCGCACGAATTCATAGGTGGCTCGTTCCAAGTGGATCGGGTGCTGGACGAACGCGCGGGGCTCGTAGCTGATGCGAAGCTTGCGCTTCAGGATCTCATGGGCGAGCGCAGTATCTTCGCCGCCGCGGAGTCCAGTCCGCGGGTTCGGTCCGAGCCGCTGCGAGAAAGAGAGTGTTTCGAAGACCTCGCGGCGCACGGCGAAATTCGCACCGATGCAAACGCCCCCGAGCACGCCATCGCCGATGGGGTAGTCGAGAGGTTCCGGCCCGTAATCATGCCGTGGGCCGATATAATGGGTCTCTCGCGAGAGCACGAGCTGTTTGAACCAGGGCGGGGTTTCGGCGGGGAACGTCGGGATGACCGGGCCTCCCATCGCGACCAGCGAGGGATCTCGCTGCGGATCCAAGAGTCGCTCATGGATCTCTTCTAGCCAGCAGGGGCCGGGCAGCGTATCGTCATCCGTGAAGGCGATGACTTCGCCCCGTGCGAGCGCGATGCCTGTGTTGAGCGCCGCGCTTTTGCCCGGTTCGGGCTCAAACTCGATGCGGTCGCAAAAGCGTTGGAGGGTGATGAGGGCGGCGGGGCGGACTGCATTGCGGGCAACGTTGAAGACGAGCAGGATTTCGACTCGCTCTGGATCGGCCTGTGCCCGGATGATCTCAAGCGTCGTTCGGAGGAGGGGGGAATCGCGGATGGCAGCGATCAGCACACTGATCTGCGGCGGGTCTGCGTCAGGGCCCCTGGGCGTGGTGTGGCTGCCATGGGTGTTGCCAGTGTGGCTTGTTTTTTCGGAGGCGGCTGAGATGGTAGGCTCCTGGAGGATGGGCCCCATGAGGTTTTGCGAGGCGTGGGAATGCTAGCGTTGCGAAGACGATATGACGATTGACTGCGAATTCAGCCTTATCACCGAGTCGTATAATCTCACAGAGGGCACTGCCCTTGCGAGTTTTAGAGAGGCTATTCGACGCGCGCTTACCGAAGTTGATCGTGAGGGTGGCGGCGAGGTACTCGTTGCAGATGTCGCGGGGGGCGACGCGGTCGCGGCCGTGATCGCCGAATTCCCGGATGCGCGGCGGGTCGCATGTGATGGGCTGTCCTACGACGCGGCGAAGAATCGTGCCGCGGAGGCGGCCCGTGGGCGCTACGTCGTCTACCTCGATGGTGACTGCGCGCCGGAGCCGGGTTGGCTTGCAGCTTTGATGGGCGCGCTCCGAGAGGGGCGGTCGGAGGCCGTCTGCGGGTACACGACCTATCGGGGAGGCTATTGGGCCAAGCTTCAATCTCTTCTTGATTTCGGCTTTCTGATGCCCGCCGAAGCCGGGCCGGCCGGCTGCTACCCCTGTAATAACTGGGCGGCTGTGCGGGAGAATCTTCTTAAGTTTCCGATTTCCGTCGATGTTGACCTGCGCTGTTCATGTTATGTCCATGCGCAAGAGATGATTCGGGACGAGCGTCCGATTCATTTGGTTCCTGATGCGCGCGTGCTGCATGATCTGCCGCCCTTCTTTCAAGAGCGCTTTCGGCGTGGGGCAGATTTGGTGGCGGTGTGTTGGGTGGACCCGACGCTGCCCGAAGCGAAATACCTTGATTGGGGTTGGGCAGCAGTCCCAGCCTTTTACTCGAAGAATGTACGGATGGATTGGCGCCGACTACGACGATGTCGAAAAGAGCTGGAGATGTCCCAAGCCGGGGCAGCGCTCGCCGCGGCGCTCATCCCCCTCATTCGCATGGCCGATATCGTCGGCCTAGTACGCGCCGTTCGAGAGACGAAACAAGTGCTCAAGCGCCGGCAAAAAACGGCCTATTAGGCAGGTCGCGTGGCAGCGCATCGCGCGCACATCACTCGCTCCTTAAGGCCGATTCAAGCTCTTGCCTAGGGAAGTGTCATGCCTGCCGTGCCCGCCAGGATCATTTGCGATCCAAAATAGGCGGGTAGGCCCCAAGCGGAGTTGATGAATCTGGCTTGGACGAAGCGTTCGCGTGCCACAGAAAGGTCCGAAGCCGCAAAGAGAGTCGCGCCGATGGCGATCGCAGGTGCTGCTGGAGCGCCGGCGGCGGTCGCCGCGAAGGCCGATGCGACCATTCCACTGATGACCAAGGTATAAGCCCCGACCGCGATCTTGAAATCGTCCGGAATATGCGGTCGCAGCAAAGCGAGCACGCGCGCCGCAGCGAAAGCGAGGATCGCGCCGCTCGCGACAAGCGCGAGTGGGGAGACCCCGAGCCGAATAAAGGCGACCGCATAAGCCAAATGCCCCAGCAGGAATGCGCCAATACCGAGCTGGAACCAGAGGGTTTGGCCGAGTGGGAGAAGCAGGGCGTCGCCGAGGGCGCAGAGCGCCAGGCCGAGCAGGAGGAGGCGGCCGTAGTCGCTATCGAGGGCGCCAGATTCCAGCGCGAAGGCAAGGAAGCAAGCGGCGGCCGAGAGCTTGGCGACTGCGATCCCGGGGCGCCATTCCATCCGTTCGGCAACGAGAAGTGCGAACACGGCGACGACGACGAGCGGGATCCAGAGACTCATTCAGGCAACTTAGTCGAGGGCGCGTAAACCGCCGAGTCGCCACTGTGCAATCGCCGCGAAAGCGATCAGAGCGGTGCCAAAGAGGCCGACGACGAGGGAGAGCCCCGTCCATTCCGCGATGAGGCCGCCGATCTGGGCGCCGATGGGCATGGAGACGATGATCCCCATGAGTTGGAGGGAGGTGACTCGGCCGCGGAATTCTTCGGTGACGATGATCTGGATCGCTGTGGTAACGGAGACGTTCACGAGCACGTGGGCGAATCCGACGACGACGAAGCCGGCGATGCCGATTGCGAAGTCGTTGGTCGAAGCGACGATCAGGAGGCCGACCCCGTAGAGGACGAGCCCGACGCGGATCATGAGTGACCGGGAGATTCTGTCGGCGACGCCAGCTGTGACGATGGACGTAATCGCCGCGGAAAAACCGATCGAAGAAACGAGCATACCGAGGCCTGCTTCGTCGACGAGGAAGACGTCTTTGGCCAGGCCCGCCATGAGCGGCTGCACACTCATCCCAAAGAGCGCCGTGGTCGTGACTGTGATGAGGGCGAGTCGGAGCGGAGCTTGAGTCCAAGAGACACGGGCGCCCTCAATCAGGCTTGCGAGGACGCTGCTGGAAGGGCTGCGTAGTTGAGTGCGCGGGGTGATGAAGAAGAGAATTAGAATCAGCGGCACATAACACACGGCGTTGATGAAGAAAGTCGTCGTTGCACCCCAGCCTGCGAGGACGAAGCCTGCGACTGCCGGGCCGATCGCGCGGGAGAGGTTGAACTGGATCGCGTTCAGGCGATAGGCCGGGCCGATGAGTCGTGCGGGGACGAGTTCAGAGACGAACGCCTGATAGGCGGAGAGGTTCATCGCGGACGCGAATCCCATGGCGGTCGTGAGTGCCAAGAGGCGGTAAAGGTCGAGGGTGCCGGTGTGACTGAGGTAGAAGAGAGCTGAGCCGATCAGGCACTGCGCGGCGAGCGCGAGGAGCAGGACTCGCTTTCTCGAATAGCGATCCGCCCAGACTCCGCCGAGCGGCGATGCAATCAAGGACGGGGCGCTGCTCGCCACCGCAGAGATCCCCAGCCAGGTCGTCGAGTCCGTCATCTCGTAGACGAGATAGGGAACACTCAGACTGAGCATCCAGTTTGCGGACGCGGCGAGCATTCCTGTGACGAATACCCACGAGAACTGGGGCACACGGAAAGGCGAGAGCGGCCCTACGCGACCTTTGAATTGATCTAAGGTCGGGGAGGGCGAGCTCGTGCTTTCGGGATCCGCTTCGTGCGGCGCTGCGGACGGGTCTAGATCGTCCAGGTATCGCCCGAGTGCAGCAGCTTCTTCAGGTCGCCGCGCCCCCGTTCAGCGATAGCGGTATCGACCTGGTCTTGAAGCATGTCCTCGTAGGTCGGTTTTTCGACCGCGCGGAAGACGCCGACGGGAAGCGGGAAATCGGGGCGTTGCAAAGTCGCGAGCACGCCGGCGTAGGACGAAGAGTCTTGGCTTTCGTCATGCACAATCACGCCGCGCGCGATCGGATCCTCGTCGTCGGCGAGATCGATCACGCTGGGGGTGCCGGCCTTTGAGACGATGCCCTTGCGTGCGCCAGGGGCGCCGAAGACGAGCGGCTGCCCGTGTTCGAGAACGAGAGATGCGTCGGCGCGCGTCTTTCGGTCTTCGACTTCTTCCCAGACGCCGTCGTTGAACACGGGGCAGTTCTGAAGGATCTCGACGAAGGCCGTGCCCTTGTGGGCGTGCGCGCGCTTCAAGACTTCCTGAAGATGCTTCGCGTCGACGTCGATCGTGCGCGCGATGAACGTTGCGCCACAGCCGATCGCGAAGGCGATGGGGTCAACTGGATGATCGATCGCGCCCTGCGGCGAGGACTTCGTCGTCGTGCCGAGATCAGAGGTGGGCGAGTACTGGCCCTTTGTCAGACCGTAGATCTTGTTGTTGAAGAGCAGGATCTGCATGTTGAGGTTACGGCGAATGGTGTGCAGGAGATGGTTGCCACCAATTGAAAGGCCGTCTCCGTCACCCGTCACGACCCAGACCGAAAGGTCGGGGCGGCTCGCCTTGATGCCGGTGGCAAAGGCCGGCGCGCGGCCGTGGATCGTGTGGAAGCCGTACGTGTTCATGTAGTAGGGGAAGCGGCTGGAGCAGCCGATGCCCGAGACGAACATGACGTTTTCGCGCGGGACGCCGAGGTCGGGCATGATCCGCTGAACGTTGGCCAGGATCGAATAATCGCCGCAGCCGGGGCACCAGCGGACATCTTGATCCGAAACGAATTCTTTTCGAGTAAGCTTGACTGCCGCTTCGGCTGCCATGGGATGACTCCTTTTTGAAGGCCGGGCCCTCAGAGAAGTTGGATGTGTTAGGTCTGACTAGGAATTGGACAGTTCGCGGATCGCGTCGAGGACTTCGCCGATTTTGAAGGGCTGACCCTCCACCTTGGCGAGGGACTTCACGTCGACGAGGTATTTAGCGCGGAGCAGCATCGCGAGGTGGCCGTCCGAAAGCTCCGGCAAGAGCACCTTCTTGAAGCGGCCCAGGACATCGCCGAGGTCGTTCGGGAAGGGATTCAGATGCCGGATGTGAATCTGTGAGACGGTGAGACCCTCTTCGCGTGCGGCTTCGACGGCGGCCGTGATCGAGCCCTTCGTGCCGCCCCAGCCGACGACAAGAAGGTCGCCTGTATTGGGTCCGTTGATCTCAATCGGTGGAAAGTCGTTGGCGATGCCCTCGACTTTCCTGCGCCGAAGCTCATTCATCTTCCCGTGATTATCCGCCTCGTAACTCACGTTACCGGAGCCGTCCTGCTTGGTGAGTCCACCTATGCGATGTTCGAGTCCGGGCGTGCCCGGGATGGCCCAGGGGCGGGCCAGCGTTTCTGGATCACGCGCGTAGGGCTGGAATTCACCAACCTCGACGGGACTGGCGAAGCTGATCGGGTTTCGTTCGAGTGCGTCGACGTCCGGAATCATCCAGGGCTCGGAGCTATTCGCGATATAGCCGTCGGAGAGAATGATGACGGGCGTCATGTACTTCACGGCAATACGAAACGCTTCGAGGGCGACGTGGAAGCAATCGCCAGGCGTCTCCGGCGCAAGGATTGGCAGTGGGCTGAGCGAATGACGCCCGAAGAGCGCGGCCAGAAGGTCGCCCTGTTCGGTCTTCGTCGGAGATCCAGTCGACGGGCCCGCGCGCTGGACGTTGATCGCAACCAAGGGCAATTCGACCATCACGGCGAGCCCGAGAGCCTCCTGTTTTAGAACGAAGCCGGGACCGCTCGAAATCGTGACCGCGAGCTGGCCCGCGAAGGCCGCCCCGATGGTCGAAGAGACGGCTGCCATTTCGTCTTCGGCTTGGAAGGTCTTCACGCCAAAATGGCGGAAGCGGGCGACTTCATGGAGCACGTCGCTGGCCGGCGTGATCGGGTAAGCGCCGAGAAACATCTCGCGGTCCATCTGTACGCTGGCGCCGATGATGCCCCAGGCGAGCGCTTGGTTGCCTGTGATGTTGCGGTAGGTCCCCGGTTCGAGCTTCGCCGCGGGGATAACGAACGAGGCAGGAAAGAGTTCCGTGGTTTCGCCGAATGCGTATCCTGCCTTGAGGGTACGAATATTGCCCTCAAGCACAGCGCCCTTGAACTTCCCGCCGAGCCATCGCTGGGTGGCTTCCATCGGTCGACCGTAGAGCCAACAGAGAACGCCTAACGCGAAAAAATTCTTGCAGCGATCCGTTTCCCGCTGCGTCAGGTCGAGCCCCGTGAGCGCCTCACGGTTCAGCGTGGTGAACGGGATTTCTACGAGCTGGTACGCCTCACGCAGAGCGGGAAGCGGATCATCTTGGTAGCCCGCTCGGGTCATCGCCTTCTCGTTAAACGAGTCGATGTTAATGATGATCATGCCGTTCGGGCGAACATCGTCCGCGTTCCCGCGAAGGGCGGCGGGATTGAACGCGATCAGCACATCGGGACGATCCGCGGGCGTGTGAATATCATCGCTCGAGAAGTGGATCTGGAACCCCGAGACGCCGGCCATCGTGCCGGCAGGGGCGCGGATCTCGGCGGGAAAGTCGGGGAACGTGGAGAGATCGTTGCCCGCAAGCGCCGTCTCGTCGGTGAATTTAGTGCCCGTGAGCTGCATGCCGTCGCCAGAGTCTCCGGCGAATCGGATCGCGACGCTGGTGAGCTGTTCAGTGGGCTTGGAGTCGCTAGAAGCTGTTGCTGTCACTGCGGAATTTCTCGTGTGCCTGGGTGGCGGGTTGGAAGGTTAAAAAAATGGCGGGGTGTTCGCCGAAGAAGCCGAAACAAGAGACGTTATGCATCTGCGGGAGGTGGGGATTTTCGGCCTGCAGAGAACGTTCGAGTGCTGATTGAGTCAGTGCCCGTATGGCTCTTTTTCGGTGGGAGTTGGGTCGTCGTGGGTCGGGATTCGGTTCCTGAGTTGGGGGGGGCCATCCGCCCCTCAGATCACATGCTGTCGGCCCGCTCGGTCTCAAGCCTTTGGGGATTGTATCCCGCTGGCGTGCGCGCGAAAGGCTTTCTAGGATGCTGATTTGCGGAGTCGGTGGTCGCGAAAAAGGCTGTCCTGTCAGCCACTTTCGGGACTGACTGCCGTCCTGAGGCACTCAAGGTCTTCTGCGGATTGCCGATGAACAGGGCATGTTTCGACGCCTTTCTGAACCATTGCCCCTGTCTGAGGCCAGCTTGCTGGCCCTAAGACCCGCGATGAACGCACCTGTCTTGAACGTCAATTTCTTGCCAGTGGGCCCTGCGCGCTCGGCGATTGTGGCCTTTGCGGAGGAATATGGCGGAATTGGGATGGCTTTGGGGATCCGCACGAACGAGGGCGGACACGTCGCTGTGATCCGGAATCAAGAGAGCGTCGACTTTGATACGCCAATCTCTCAGGCGCTGGAGCCCCTGCTCGCTGAAGCCGAACGGATGGGATTCCTTTTCGACGAAGACATGGTGGCGATCATGGCCGGGGATCAGGGCAGGGCGCACGCGATGGGGCTCTGGGCCCGGTTGATGGGCGAAGTGGAGATGCCTCCCGCGCCGCGCGCCGTGCCAGCGCAGCCCGCCGCGAATGAACCGATCTTGGAATTGTCGGACGCCAAGGTGCTCGTCGATAATCCAGCGAACCTCGAGTTTCCCGAGCTGGACCTTGATGATCTGGCCGATTTCGATGAGACCGAGATCGGCGCGGATGACGATATTCTCGAGCTGGATCTCCCGATGGAAGCTGCGCTTCCGCCCGCGCTCGCAGCGCCGGAAGCGCCAGAGGTCCCGGCCGCTCCAGCGGCGCCGCAGCAAGAAGCGAAGCCCGTTCCCGTGGCAGCGCGCACCGAAGATCGGTCCGCTCCAGAAAACGTGCCCCCCGCACGTGCCCCAGCCGCGCCGCCGCCCGTCCGCCGTGCGACGGACGCCAAGCCCACACCGCCTGTGGCGCCACGGACCGAACGCCGGGCCGTCGCCCAAAAGAGCGCTCTGCCCGTCCGTGAGACTGTCCAGCCGGCGGCGGCTTCGGCTCTGCTGCCTTCAGCGAAGGTCAAGCCCGCCGCCGAAGTGTCCACCCAGGCCCCTGAGCAGACCCTTTCCAAGTTCCGCAATGCGGACCAGGTGGCTGCGCAAGCGGCGGCGCTGCCCCAGTCGATGCCGGCCAAATCCGAAGGCGAAGGCGGAAATGAACTCGGTCGGATTCCTCTCGTTCGCGTTCGACGCGAACGGGACGGTTCGAAACGCGTGCCTTATCTGGCGCGATTGCTTTCTAGTTTCTGAGAGAAGGAAGACAACCATGCAGCTCGTTCAAAAGAATACGCTCCGTCCCGATTCCGGAAAGCATCTGCGACGCCGAGAGGGCGGACTGCGTCTGACCGTGGCCGCGCTTGCGCTGGCTAGCCTCACGCTCTCGGGGTGTGCGTCGACGACCTATATCACTGACGAGGCGCCCACCGTGAGTGAGAGCCGAGCGAAGCGTGATCTCGGGATGGACTATTTGTCCTCGTACCGAACGGCGATGGCGATTCGGCAGCTTGAGGCTTCACTTGCCCTCGATGTGACTGATCCGCAAACCCATCTCTGGCTCGGTGAGGCCTATCGCCGGAAGGGCCAGACGGAAAAAGCTGAAAACTATCTAAACGATTCGATCGCGCTCTCGGTCGCGCAGAAGGATACGGCCAGCGAACAGCAGGCTCGACTGAATCTGTCCGCGATGCTCTCTCAGATGGGTCGCTACGCCGAATCCCTGCCGCATTGTGAGAAGCTGTCCGCTGACGCGACCTTCTCTTCACCGTGGCTGCCTCTGACGAATTGGGGCTGGGCTCTGATGCAGTTGGGGCGCGACGATGAAGCACGCGTGAAGTTTCGCGAGGCACTGGATTTTTTCCCGCGCTACTCGCCCGCGCTCCTGAATCAGGGGATTCTCGAAGCGAAGCAGGGACATCGAATGGCGGCAGTCAAAGCCTTCGAGGCGGCGCTTGAGGCAGGGCGGTTACAACGCGCGGGCCGTGCCGAGGCGAATTTCCGCCTGGGCGAAATCTACGTTGCCCTGGGCCATCGCGAAAATGCGATCAAGCACTTCAACGCGTCGGTGGAGACTGCGCCGCACGTGGATTGGGGAACGCAGGCACAGGCCTATCTTGATCTGATCGATCGCCCCTAGCCACGCAAGGGCGTGGAGTGGCGTGGGTGACCGCGCGCTCCGGGTCGCCGTCCGCAGCGAATCGGCAAGCCAATCGCGCTGATCCGTCGCTCGCTGCTACGCTCGACTTGAGGGGGAGCGCGGATGATTGAACAAGATGGATTCGGGGAGAACGCCCGTTCGGGGCGCGATCGACGCTCGCGCGATCGACGCGTCTTGGCCGGACTCATCGGCGACTCTTCTTTTGAGGCCGCAGGCGCTTTACATGAAGCCGCCGGCGCTCTACATGAAGCCGCCGGCGCTTCAGATGAGGCCGCTGGCGCTCGTCAGGCCGGAGGCTTAGATGGGGCGGCGGGCGGCGTTTCTTCCGGGCTGGCCGGCGCTTCGGGCTTCGAGGCCGATCCGACGGGCACCTTCAGTTCGAATCCCATCGGAGAGTATCTTCGCAAGCAGCGGGCCTTGCGCGGGATCACCGTTGACGAACTCTCGTCGATGACTCGAATTCCTCTTCGGTCCCTGCTGCGGCTCGAAGGCGGGCAGTTTGATGGGGAGACCGACGGCTTCGTTCGGGGCTTCGTTCGCACGGTAGCCAACGCGCTCGGGCTGGACGAGGAGGACACCATGTCGCGCATGCTCCAAGAGCCCTCGCCGGGCGCTTGGGAGCGGCATTCGACGAGCCGCAGCGTGAAGCAGGCCCTCGCTATTTTCGCGTTCATCCTCATTGCCATTGTGGGCTTTCTGATTCTGCGCACCGGTTGGAATGTCCTCGTCGGTGTCACTTCCGATTCCGGCCGCGGCGAGGTCGTGCTTTGGCAGGACCCTGTGCGCGCGCTGGCGGAAGCGACGGGCGCGTCCCTGGATCCGTCCGCAGAGATCGATCCCGGCGCGCGCAGCGACCGATGAAGCCGATCGATTGCGAAGCGCTTCTCTTGCGCTCCGTTGATTTCGGTGAGTCCGACCGTATCGTGCATCTGCTGACCGAAGATGCCGGCCGACTCACCGCGATTGCGAAGGGCGCGCGGCGGAGTAAACGACGTTTCCCCGGAACGCTGGATGTCTTCAACCGTCTCGCGATTGTCGGTCGAATGAAGCCGCGGGCATCAATGGCCTTTCTAGAAAAGGCACAGCTTATCGATCCCTTTCTAGGGATCCGTGCCGAGTCGGGCCGCTATGCGCTGGCGAGTTTTTTGACGGAGATGCTGGATCGGCTCGCACCAGAGGGTATTTCTGGCAACGAGGCAACACGGCTCTACGAATTTGGGACGGAGAGCCTTGGCCTGCTTGATCGCGTGAAGCCCACGCCGGCCTTGCGCGTGCTCCTCGAGCTCCGCGCCCTCGATGCACTGGGGCTGCGACCGGAACTCGGGCGCTGTGTGCGCTGCGGGCGGGTGCCGGGAGAAGAGGTGGCAGCGAGCCACCGGGTTCATTTCCATATCGCCGATGGCGGGATCGTGTGTAGGCTCTGCGCCGTCCAGCTGGATGGGCTGGTGCCGGTTGCGCTCGGGACGCTGCGGATACTGGCGGCGGGGCTAGCAAGTACTGCCGATGATTTGCCGAACTTCAGCCTTCCCGAAGCGGCGCTGGTGGAGGCGGCGCGGCTCGTTTTTCGGTTTCAGCGCTTTCACGTAGGTGTGGAACTGCGCAGCGAGCGTTTCCTGGACGAGGCGTTGCCTGTGGGCGCGAGGCACCGAGGGGGTATTTCGCCGAGTGGATCCGCGGACCCGAACCGCGGCGCGGCCTGAGTGCGGCTTGACCCCAGGGACCTGTTTGGGGGATACTCCGGCGCCTTAAGGCGCCAAGGCCTCAGAACGCCTTGTCTCGCGTCGAGCGGAACCCCCGCTCGGCCCTGCTGTGATCAGCTTTTGCCCGCCCGCCGGGTACCTTTTTATGTACATAGTTTTTGCACAGAGCCATGTACAGAATCAAGAGCCGACCCCTTCCAGTTGTTGGCTCATTGGGATTTCGAGAATCATGTCCGACCAAGCTCCTGCTGACCCCGCTCACGCGTCCGAAGACCGCGAGCGCCATCCGCTAGCCATGGAGACCTTGGTCTCCTTGTGTGCAGCGCGTGGCTTCATCTATCCCGCCAGTGAAATCTACGGCGGCATCGCAGGCTTCTGGGATTATGGACCGCTCGGCGTCGAGCTTAAAAATAATCTGAAGGCGCGCTGGTGGAGCCGCATGGTTCGCGAGCGCGATGATGTCGTCGGCATCGACGCGGCCATCATCTCGCATCCCCGAACCTGGGAAGCGAGTGGGCACGTCGAGCATTTTTCGGATCCGATGGTCGACTGCCGGAAATGCAACCGACGATTCCGTGCCGATCAGATCGAAGGCGAGCGCTGTCCCGAAGCGCCCAAGAAGCGTGCGATCGCGGACTGCGATCTGACGGAAGCGCGCGAGTTCAACTTGATGCTGCGCACAGAGCTTGGCGCGTCGGTGGACGAGTCGACCACCGCGTATCTCCGACCCGAAACCTGCCAGCCGATCTTCACGGGCTTCAAGCGCGTGCGCGAATCCGCTCGCCAGAAAGTGCCCTTCGGCATCGCGCAAATCGGCAAGGCTTTCCGCAACGAGATCACGCCGCGCAACTTCACGTTCCGCTCGCGGGAATTCGAACAGGCCGAGATGGAGTTCTTTTGCCATCCCTCAGATCGCGAAGAATGGTTTGCGCATTGGCGTTCGTTCCGACTGCAGTTCCATAAGGACCTCGGCTTCGACGAGAGCCTGCTGCGGATCCGTCCACACGCAGACGACGAACTTGCGCATTATGCCCGCGCGGCGGACGATATCGAGTTTCTCTTTCCCTTCGGCTGGCAGGAGATTGAGGGCATCCACGATCGCGGCGATTGGGACCTCACCCGACATTCGGAGTATTCGGGCAAGGAACTCGCGATTACGGACGAGCAGACCAAGGAACGCTTCACGCCGATGGTGATCGAGACCTCGGTCGGGGTGGATCGCACGGCGCTAGCCCTTCTTGTGGCAGCGCATACCGTCGAAGAGTTAGAAGGCGGCGACGAGCGCACGGTGATGAAGTTCCATCCCGCCATCGCGCCGATCAAGGCGGCGGTGCTGCCTCTTTCCAAAAAACTGGCGGAGCCCGCGCGCGCCATTCAGGCCGACCTTAGGAAGCATTTCAACTGCTTCTATGACGAAGCCGGCAATATTGGACGGCGATACCGACGACAGGACGAAGTCGGAACGCCTTTCTGTGTGACTTACGATTTTGACTCGGCGGATGATAATTGCGTCACCGTCCGAGAACGCGACACCATGAATCAAGAGCGAGTACCTATGGAGGGACTCGCCTCATATCTCCGAGACCGTTTGGAGGGGGGACTGTGAGCGCTCGAAAGAGTTCCGCGTCGAAGACGAAGAAGAAGACCGCCAAGAAGGCTGCGGCCAAGAAGACCGCACGCAAGCCGGCCAAGAAGAAGGCTACTAAGAAGGCGGCCAAGAAGGCTTCGAAAAAGAAAGCCGTGAAGAAGAAGGTCACTAAGAAGTCGGCGAAGAAAGTCTCCAACAAGAAGAAGGCTTCGAAGAAGGCGGCCCAGAAGTCGATCAAGAAATCGACTAAGAAGGCAGCCAGGACGACCGCCAAGAAGTCCACCAAGCGTTCGGCGAGCAAGTCGAATACCGAGCGAGATGTCTTCTTTTTTGGGGGCGGCCGCGCTGACGGCGACGCCTCGATGAAAGAAGTGCTAGGCGGCAAGGGCGCGAACTTGGCCGAGATGACGACCCTCGGCATTCCGGTGCCTCCTGGGTTTACGATTTCGACCAAGGTTTGCGCTGAGTTCAACCAGCGCGGACAGAAATTGCCGGTCAACGTGAAGGCCGACGTCCTCACGGCGCTCGCGAACGTCGAACAGTTGATGGATCTCCGCTTCGGCGACGCCGAGCGACCGCTCCTGGTTTCGATCCGGTCGGGTGCGCGGGCGTCGATGCCCGGCATGATGGACACGGTTCTGAATCTGGGTCTCAACAGCGATACGGTGAAGGGACTCGCGGCGATGGCCGACGACCGCTTCGCCTACGATAGCTATCGCCGCTTCATCCAGATGTACGGCGACGTTGTGCTCGACGTGCCTCACGACCGATTTGAGCTTCGACTCGACGCAGCCAAGGAAGCCCGCGACGTCATCAACGACGTGGATCTCACGGCGGAGGATCTGAAGCGCGTCGTGGCGGAGTATCTCGAGATCGTCGAGGAGCATACGCACAAGCCGTTCCCGCAAGATCCGCAGGAGCAGCTCTGGGGTGCCATCGGCGCCGTCTTTTCCTCCTGGGAGAATCGGCGAGCGATCGCCTACCGCCGCATGAACGATATCCCCGACGAGTGGGGCACAGCAGTCAACGTCCAGTCGATGGTCTTCGGCAATATGGGCAACGATTGTGCGACGGGTGTTGCGTTCACACGGAACCCGTCCACCGGCGACCGACAATTCTACGGTGAGTATCTGAAGAATGCCCAGGGCGAGGACGTCGTCGCAGGGATTCGCACGCCGCAGCCGATCAACGAACCGAGCCGCGTCGAGGATACGAAGGATCTCCCGACCCTCGAAGGCGAAATGCCCAAGGCCTACAAGGAACTGGTTGGCATCTACAAGCGCCTTGAGAAGCATTACCGGGACATGCAGGACATCGAGTTCACGATCCAAGAGGGAACCCTCTGGATGTTGCAGACCCGGAGCGGCAAGCGCACGACCGGAGCGGCTGTGCGCATCGCGGTGGATATGGCACGCGAGAAGTTGATTACAAAGCAAGAGGCGATTCTGCGCATCGACGCGAATTCCCTCGACCAGCTTCTGCATCCGACGATCGATCGATCGGAGGCGCCGGAAGTCGTGGCACGGGGTTTGCCCGCGAGTCCCGGTGCGGCCGTCGGCGAGGTCGCCTTTTCCGCGGAAGAGGCTGAGGCGCGGGCCAAGGGCGGCGCCAAGGTTATCCTCGTTCGTACGGAGACTTCACCCGAAGACATCGTGGGCATGAACGCTTCCGACGGCATTCTCACGGCGAAGGGCGGTATGACCTCTCACGCGGCCGTGGTCGCGCGCGGCATGGGCAAGAGCTGTGTGGCGGGCTGTGGCGCGCTGTCGATCAACTATCAGCAGGGCACCATGCGCATCGGCGAACACGTCGTGCGCGAGGGGGATCCGCTCACGATTGATGGCTCAACCGGTGAAGTGATGCTCGGTTCAGCGAAGACGGTGATCCCGGAACTGGGCGACGCTTTCGGCGAGCTGATGAAGTGGACGGACAAGTACCGAACGATGAAGGTGCGCACGAATGCGGATACGCCGCAGGATGCAAAGGTGGCTCGTGGCTTCGGAGCGGAGGGCATTGGCCTCTGCCGGACGGAGCATATGTTCTTCGAACCCGGCCGTATTCTCGCCGTACGCGAGATGATCTTGGCTGCGGATTCGGTCGCTCGCGAGGAGGCGCTCGACAAGCTCCTCCCCATGCAGCGTGAGGACTTCGAGGGCATCTTCCGCGCGATGGATGGCCTGCCTGTGACGGTGCGGCTCCTGGATCCGCCACTGCATGAATTCCTGCCGCATACGGACGAGGATATTCAGGCCGTAGCCGACGCGATGGGGCGCTCGATCGGCGATATTCGCCATAAGCTCGAAGGACTTCATGAGTTCAACCCAATGCTCGGGCATCGCGGCTGTAGGCTCGGCATCACCTACCCCGAGATCTACGCGATGCAGGTCCGTGCGATTACGGAAGCGGCCTGTGCGGTCGCGGCGGAAGGCGTGAAGGTCAAACCGGAGATCATGATCCCGCTCGTTTCCCACGAGAGCGAACTCAAGAAGCTTCGCGCGCTTTCGGAATCGGTCATCGCCGAAGTGCGTAAGGCCACCGGGAACTCGCGCGTGCGGCCAACGATCGGCACCATGATTGAAGTACCCCGTGCCGCACTCACGGCGGACGCGATTGCGGAGCACGCGGATTTCTTCTCTTTTGGCACAAACGATCTGACCCAGATGGGTTATGCGCTTTCACGCGATGATGCAGGCAGCTTCTTGCCGCAATACGTCGACGATGGCCTGATTCCTTCGGATCCCTTCGTTTCGATCGATGAAGACGGCATCGGCCAACTTGTGAAGCTCGGCGTCGAACTCGGTCGCTCGACGCGGCCTGATCTCAAGCTCGGCATCTGTGGCGAGCACGGCGGCGATCCCGCAAGCGTGCGCTTCTTTGCCGACATCGGACTCGACTACGTCTCGTGCTCGCCGTACCGCGTGCCCTTGGCCCGTTTGGCGGCAGCGCAGGCCGCGGTGGCCGCGAAGATGGAAGCCGACTCGTGATCGCGGTGCGCCGATGACTCTGAACGGGGTGCTCGTTTTAGGCGTCGTCGTCGCTCTCGGCCTCATGACCAGCCTGTCGGGCTGTGCTGCCGGGAGCGGGCGAGGTTGGGGCGAGGTGATCACCGAGGCGGACCAGTCGGGCGCTTTGGCGGAGATGCCGGAAGAGGCGCGGGTCGCACTGCTCCCGCTTTCTGAGATCTTCTACGAGCGGATCACGAGCCGCCGCTTCAACTCGCGTGCGACTTTTGAAGATCCCAGTGTGCGGCAGTTCTTCCCGAGCGTGGCGGCCTATTCTGACTACTATGCAGCGCTCGTGGATGATCTCGACCGCGCCTACATCCTCTACAATCGGCCGACACGGGTCGACCTCGTGGGGATCGAGCGGTCGGACTCCGGCTCCTTGCTGCTCTCCCTGCGCTTTGTCGGCAAGAACGACCTGCCGCTGCGCTGGTGGAACGCGGAGCTTGAGCGGGTCGACGAATGGCAATGGCTTGACGGCCGCTGGTACGTGGTGCCCGGCAAGGTTTAAGGGGCTGCCCTAAGGGGCTCTGGTCGGACCATTCCGGGGTGTTTGTCGGATGGGTCGCCGGGGAAAAGCATCGTTGGAAGTGGAAAAACTCTTCCGCTTTACCCCCTCCGAGCCGCCGTCCGCCGAATCCGTGATCCCGATCACAGCTGAGCGTTTTCGAGCACTTAGCGCCGTTTCCGCATCTCAGGTAGCGATGGCACACGACTTGCTAATGTACTGATACGTGTTCGGGAAACCGGACCGACTTTCGAAAAGCCAACAGCTCGACGAGTTCGAGCGGGCATGAGTTCGGTAGGTCGATCGTATCGGGTGGGAGTTCAGGGACCCACCCCCAAGATGCGCTCGACTCAGGGAACCGGACTTTGTGAATCGATCCAGATCGATCTGCGTACGCACAAGTACGGAGAGAGGCAAGGAACGAGTCACGACCCGCGCGGAACCTCATTGAAGCTGCACTCGAGGAACACGCCGTGCAAGAAACGACCACCGCAGAATCCACCCTTCATTCCACTACTAATCCGAGAAGTGAGCCTAGTACGCAGGCTACGGCAGTTGCGCCGAACAATAGGCCGGCGGTGTTGACGAAGGTCGCCTCCTCGTCCATGTCCACGGCCGCAGCGTCGACAGCGACCGCCGGTACCAAGCGGGTCAAGCCGGCTGCAAAGCCCCGTCGCCGCGACACCAAGCCGTGGGACAGTGATCGGGAACTCGTCGAGCAGATTCTTGGCGGAAGCCGCGAGCATTTCAATCTTCTCTACGAAGCGTATTTCCCGCGTGTCTACCGTTTCGCTCTGAAGCGATTGGGCGATCAGGGCGAAGCCGAAGACGTGGCTCAGGAAGTCTTCATGACCCTGATGACGGCACTCGGCTCTTACAAGGGCGACTCGGCTCTTCTCGTTTGGATCTTCGGTGTCACGCGCAACAAGGTGAATCGCCGCTTTCGCAAGCCGCGACCGCGGCTCGAGCCTCTGGAAGAGGGCGGTGCCCTCGATGTGGCAGGGTACGAAGCGCCGACCGACGAGGTTGTGGACGCGCGACGGCTTCTTGGCCGCTGCGAAGCCGTGATTGCCGAAGACCTGACGCCGCTCCAGCGACGCATCTTCCACCTAAAGCATCTCCGCCAGCAGCCGATTCGCTCGATCGCGGAGGCGCTAGGCAAGAGTGAAGATGCTGTGAAGGCCAACCTCTATCGCATGCGACGCGCCATCTCCGCGGGCACGCCCGGCCTCGAAGTGCTGCTCCGGAGTTAAGGCCTAGCGCGGGCGCTCAGAGCGCGATCGGTTCTTCCCTTCCGATCGACCCCCTCTCACGCTCTGATTGCCGCGCCCGAGCACTCGCCCCGTGCGCAAGCGATCGTGGGCAGGCGCTTCCCGAGCGGGGTCATGCCTCGACCCCGCTTCGCCTGCCTTCTGTCCCCTCCCCCCCGTCTTGCCGGATGTCTCGGCAGGGTCCCGTCATTGCGGTTGACGGAGGCTCTTGCTCCCGGCAGGACGAGGTGGGGTGTGGGGTGTGGGGTGTGGGGTGTGGGAATGAGGGAATCGACTTCGTCGCGTTTCAGGGGATTATCCGCCTCAACTCGCCCCCGCAGGCACCGCGCCGAGTTCTGGTTGACATACGTCAGCCGGTCTCGTAACGCTCTCTGCATGAGCCCGAGCCCCACCCCGCCCACCCCGATCGGCGGCGTTTCGTCGCATGAAGGCCCGCCGGTGGATCCTCCGCAGAGCGCCCGCGCGCGCCAGCGAGCGGAGACGCGCGAGCGCCTGTTTGAAGTGGCGCTCCGCGAGTTTCGTGATGTGGGCTTCGCCGCAGCTCAGATCGACCGAATCGCAAAATCGGCCGGTGTGGCCCGTGGGACGTTCTATTTCCACTTTCCAACCAAAGACGATGTCCTGCTTGAGCTCGCTCAAAGGGTGAACCAGCGCATGGCGCGCCGCGTTGCGGTTCTCGGAGACTCGCGCCCCACTCTGCGGGAGCTGCTGAACCGAGTGAACGACGCCATCTCGGATGAGATCGGGCGTGTGGGCGAGGCCGGACTGCTCGCCGAGATGCTGTCCCTTTACGTGAGGCGGCCCTATGACCTGGCCGACGCAGCGCATAGTGCCCCTTCGCTGGCGGAGGAGCTCACGCGGCACCTGCGAGTGGTGGCCGGTCGCGGCGAATTGAGGGGAATGATGCCGGAGGAGCAGATCTCGATGGTTTTGATGTCCAGCTTGTTCGGGATCTATGCCCGTTTCTCGCCTGGGCCGGAGCTCCGCGGTGCGTGCAGTGCGCTGGTGGACCTCTTCGTAAAGGGGTTGCAGGCGGATCCCGAATAGGACCCGAAGGGTCGGCTTCGGACGCCGGGCGTTCAGTAGCCCCCCTGCCTGTTTGGGTGGATATCACGGCGCTTCTGACTCTCGTTCGTACGCAACTTGATTGGATAATGAGAATTTAGGGTGCGCCGGCTGACACATGCGGGGTTCCGTGACCACTATTACACAATTCAGGAGCAATGCGTCCGGTCGCCAACGCACGCAGGTATGCGCAAACGCATCGCCGGGTGGATTTGGGGTGACGCGGAGCGCGTGCGAGCCGGAAGCAGTCTTGAGGTGAGTCTCCACTGGGCTCCCGATCTGTGCGGTGCTGCCGAGTCGGTCCGGGGCACGTCAAGCTAGGCAAGGTGAGGGGGAAACTTTTGGGTACGTTTGCGGCGTCAGGAAAGCGTTTGTTTCCAGGGACGGCGGCCTTGGCCGACGGACTGACTGCAGTCGTTGGAGGGTCAACGACGCCGGTCGAGGGGGCGACAGCTGCACCCAATGCGGGGTCTCTTGAGACGATGAGCTTTGAAGGCGTCGGCTTTGAAGACGAGGTGACCGATGAAGAGCTCGTGGACTTCCTGGCGGCGGACCTCGATCCGGTGCGGGCGGATCCTGTGTTCAAAGATAAGTTGAGCGATGAGCTTTGGGAGATGGTGGCCGACGGACACGTTGGGCGGCGCAACGATCACTGATCGGGGCTAGTCTCCATGCCTCAGTCCGAGCTCAGTCCTACCTTAGTCTTGTCTTCCGTCCGACGCGGAGCCCCATGCGGAACCCGATCCGCCTCAAGAACCTCAGCCTCCGCTTTCTTCCGTACTACGCCGTCGGCCTCGCGATTTTGGTCTTCTCTCCGGTGCGTCCGGAAGGACTCGCGTTGGGGCTGCCTTTCGTGGCGATGGGCGCA
>JBDNFB010000069.1:0-12998 GCA_041690055.1 Myxococcota bacterium
AAAGGTTGGCGCGACATCGAGAAGCTTATCCGAGCCCTCGAAGCCAATGAACAGACGCAAGAGGCAGACGCAAAGCGAGTCGCCTAAGATCTACACAAGAGCCGCCGCTCAGAGAAGATCAACATCGGGTGGGACAATCCCCGGGGCACGCCGCAGGTGACACGTCCCGCAGCAAAGAGGCCAGGAATGATGGCCTTGTCCATGGTTTGGACTTCACCCGTCGGCAGCGTGTCGAGTCCGCCTAACGTAAACGCAACGTAGATGCCGTTTCGCCCGGGCGTGATATCGACCGCAGCGTAGGTCGCCTCGATCGGCTCGAGCCAAGCCGCTTGTTTGTGGAAGAGCGGATCTTCGCCCTTTGCCGCATGGGCGTTGTAGTGCTCGATCGTATGCCGCAGGTTTTCGGCAGGCAGGCCGGCTTCGCTCGCAAGGTCCTCCAGGTTATCTGCAGCGGAGACGATCTCGCCGCCGAGCATATTCGGCTGCTTCCAATGCTTCTCGCCGATGATCAGGCAAATTCGGTCGCCAACCTGCTGCGCTGCGTGGGCGGCAATGCGCGCGTGGTAGACATCTTCATTGATGAAGCGCTGGCCTTGGGCGTTCACGAGGATCCCGTAGGTCATCGACGCCGGCGGGTAGTACGGGATCGTCGTGAAGCATTGATTCATGTGGAGCAGCGCGCCGCCCACCCCCTGACCCATACGGATCCCCGCCCCATCGTCGAAAGGGTTTCCGATCGGCGAGCAGAAGTGGCTCGTCTTCGGTGCATAGTGATTGAACATCTCTTTGTTCATCGCGAAGCCGCCGGAGCAGAGCACGACACCCTTGCGCGCCCGCACGTTTCGCTCTTCGCCGTCAATGCGAACGACAAGGCCGATGACGCCTTCTGCATCGTTTGCGATCAGGGTCAGAGCCCGCGCGTTGTATTCGATCTGCACGCCTTTGGATTCAGCCTGCTTCGTCATGATGTCCATGAAAAGCGGGCCGCCGTTATCGCCTTCGATCTCCAAGTTATGGCCGCGTGGCACGGGAGAGGCGACGTCCGTGAAGGGCCATGCCTTTTCATTACCCGTATAGAGAAGGCCATCGTCCGTCAGCGCAACGATCGCGCGCTCTTTGAACTCCGTGTCCTTATAAGGCACGCCGTGGTCCACCATCCACTGGAAATGCGCAGCACTGCCTTCGCAGTAAAGGCGAATTTTCTCTTGATCGCCGAGTTCCCCCTGCGTGAGCAGCATGTAGTTCAACATGTTCTCAGTGGAGTCTTCATACCCGCAGGCCTTCTGAACCCGCGTACCGCCGCCACCGCCCATGTAGATCTCGGCGCTCGAAAGTGCGGTCGAGCCGCCACTCGCCGAAGCGACTTCAAAGATCGTGACGTCCGCGCCGGCGTCCGCTGCCTCGATGGCCGCGCAAGCGCCGGCTCCCCCGAATCCAACCACGGCGACGTCGGTCTCCATATGCCACTCGGTCACTTCTTCGGGGCGGCGGGGCTTCGTCGGGCTGATCTTCTGCATCTCTTCCTCTTTTCTGTGGGCAACCGGCATAGATAAATGTGAGCGGTGTCGGGCAACCGGACCCTGATTGCGACATCCTTGTCGTATGTCGAAAGATGAATCGCATCTCGCCCCGGGACCGGTCGAGCCGGATCAGGAAGTCCTGATCCAGATTGCGCGCATGAAGATGCCCTTCGGGCGCTATTCCGGAACGCGCTTGATCGACCTGCCCGAACCCTACGTCGTCTGGTTCAAGAACAAGGGCTTTCCGAAAGGGCGGCTGGGTATGCTGATGGCGACACTTTATGAGATCAAATCGAACGGACTGGAGCCGTTACTGGCTTCGCTCCGGGATCCGTCCGATCCGCGCTTTCAGAACCGCGATCCGCGGACCTTTCGCGAGGGCGACTACTAATTTGCGGCTGCGCCGGCTGATTCGCGGACGCAACTTTTGCTTCGTGGACGCGACCTCTACTTCGTGGACGCGACTTTTACTTCGTGAGTGCGATCGCTAGTCGAGTTCGACCAACCCGTCCTGGATCTTGCCGCGGCGCCCGATGGGATCCTCATCATTGAGAAGCGCTTGCATCAGGTCCGCGTCATGAGAGCGGCCCCAGACCCGGGCGCCATCGTCGTTGAGCGTGGAGAAGATCACTCGCTCCGGCCCTTCCTGCAGCACATCAACCGTGTAGGACTCGACTGTCACGTCGCCCGTGAACTTTTCCGCATAGGGATGTCGGGGCATGGCTGCGAACTCATCACTCACGTCGTCGATCTGCGGCGTCGCCGCTTCGCCCGGGTCCGTGGAGTACAGGCCATAAGAGAAATGCGCGAAGCTGCCGCCGACCGAGCCGATGGCACCGATGGATCCTGGGTCGGCGCGGAGCCGCTCGATCATGGTTGCCTTGCTATGCAGGACATAGTTGCCGAAGGGCCCGCCGAAGAAGGTCATTCCGCCGGTGAGGCTCGGCAGCGGATCGAGATCGCGCCCGAGCGCCTCGGATCCTGCCTGCACCGCAAAGGGGAAGCAGGAGTAGAGGTCGATATGATCGATATCGTTCGCGGCGATCTGGCCCATTTCAAGCGCGCGCTGGGCGGCGAGCTTCTGGCCTGGATGGCGTGCGAGTTCAAGTCGTTCCGAGAGCAGGATCGTCTTGCTCATTTCCGTGGAGGCGCGGAGGTAGACCTTCTTTGCGTCGGGGACGCCGTAGCGCGCGGCGGCTTCCTCGGAACAAATGATCAAAGCCGAAGCCTGGTCGACGGAAATGTTCGATGTCATCAGCTTCGTGTACGGGTAGGCCACCATACGGTTGCCCGGAGTGGGGTTGCGAATCTCGTCCGCCGTCTTGCGATCCTGGATCCAGGCGTACGGATTGGCGGCGCTGATCGCGCTCATGTCTTCGTACATCTTGGAGATGCGATCGCGATGTTGCGCGGGGGTTTCACCGAGTTCCTTGCGGCGAGCGACATCACAGATCGCAAAGGTCGTGGTGGCCTTGAAGATGACGCCACAATCCTTCTCGTCCTCATTGGTCAGAAAGTTCACGCCGCCGACGCGTTCGTCCGGTTCGCCCGGGACGTCGTCGGACCAGTGCAGCTCGCGGCCTTCGCGCTTGATGCGGCGCTTGCTGTTCTCGCTCTCACCGCCGACGATGGCGATGATCTCGGCCTTGCCCTCGGCGATGCGCTGCGCGGCGCGGTTGACGAGGATCTGCACAATATGTCCACTGATCGCGCCCACCATCGTGCGCGCGCCAGGGGAGCCGAGCTGCTCGGCGAGGATCTTGCCGGGATCACCGTATTGCCACGTACCCTGCGGCACATAGATCTCGTCGAGGGACTCGACCATCTTCGGAGCGCCGGCATCTTCGGCGGCTTCCCGAATCGCGCGCTCCATCAGTTCGATGGGCGAGGCCGCATCGCCGGGATCGTCGACGCGCTGGGTGATTTGAGAGATGCCGGCGAGAGTGGGGCGGGGGCTCGAGGAAGCCATGTTTGGGTCTCCTGGTCTAACGAAATGAGTCTGGTCGGAAAGAGTCGGAAAGGTTGGGATGCATTTTTATAGCACCTCGGACGGCAGTCGTGGGCGCCCCTTTTTCGTCGCCGCTCTAGTCCGTTAGCCAAGAAACCGGCACGCAAATGCGTTCCGCAACTGCTTCGACGGCTTGTTCGAGAAGCCCGGGAGTCCGGGCAGCGTACTCAAGGACATAGGTGCGGACGTCCTGCGCGTCTTTTGCGGAGAGCAGGTCGGCGAAACTCGGCATGCCCTTGGCTGAGCGGATGCCGCCGATCACGATCGCGTTCCAGTTCTCGTGCACCTCGGCGGAGGCGCTCGCCAGATCCGGGAAGAGGCCGCTTGTTTTGAGGCCAATGCCATGGCAAAAGGCGCAGTTGTCCGCGTACACCTTGCGGCCGGCCGCGACGGTCTGGGGCGGGACGTTCAGCGGCGCTGGGGGCGCGGCGCGGGGGCCTCGTCGGGCGACCTCGGGCATTTCTGCCGTCCCGCCCAGTTTGAACGTCAGCACGCGGCCCGCATTATCGTGATCGAATGTGTTCAGATGGTTGCCGGCGCTGCCACCGACGCCGGCAAGCACGGTGATGTACTGCTCCCCGGCGAGGCGATAGGTGATCGGCGGCGCCATCACGTCGATGCCCACGTCGATGTTCCAGAGCTCTGCGCCAGTCGCCGCATCGTAGGCCTTGAACTTGCCTTGGCCGGCGCCCTGGAAGACGAGACCGCCCGCCGTCGCGAGCGTCCCACCGAGCACGCCAGAATCGTGTCGAACTTCCCAAACCTTCTCGCCTTTTAGAGGATCCCAGGCGATGAGCCGTGTTAGCCCACACGGGATTTCGCGCACAGCGGGGTAGTTTTCGATGCTCTCTGCAAGGCGCGTGAAATCCTCGCCCGTGTTCCAGGTGCCGGGTCGGTAGCGAAAAGTCTCCGACGGCAGGTAGGTGTGGAGGTTCTCCATCGCGGGGATATAGACGAGGCCGGTCCCTGGGTGGAAGCTCATGGGATGCCAGCTATGGCCGCCCATGGGCGCGGGCGAGACGATGGCATCTTTTTTCGACCAGAGCGCTTCTTCGCGTTCTACCGGGCGCCCGGTTTCGAGGTCGACGCGTTCGGCCCAACTCACATGCACGAATTTCTCCGCGGAAAGGAGTTCGCCCGTGATCCGGTCGAGCACGTAGAAGAAGCCGTTCTTCGGCGCCTGGAGGAGGACCTTCCGCGTTTTGCCCTTCCAGTTCAGTTCCGTCAGGATCATGTGTTGGGTGGCGGTATAATCCCAATGTTCACCCGGGGTCGTTTGGTAGTACCAAACGAGTTCCCCCGTATCGGGACGCAGCGCAAGAATGGAGGCGAGGTAGAGATTGTCTCCTCCGCCGGGGCTGCGCTTTTCTCGATCGTAGATGCTGGCGTTCCCTGTGCCTACATAGAGCAGGTTGAGTTCCGGGTCGAAGACCATCGAGTCCCAAGCGGTGCCGCCCAGCCCAGTTTCCCACATCGATTTTGCCGACCAAGTAGCAGCGGCTGCTTGAAGACTATCGTGTTCATGGGGTCCGTCCTTGCTCGCGGGGACGGTATAGAACCGCCACGCCAACTCGCCGGTCTCCGCATGGTAGGCGCTGATATAGCCCCGGACGCCGAGGTCGGCGCCGCCATTGCCGATGACGACGAGGTCTTTGACGATCCGTGGCGCCCCTGTGATCGTGTACGGCTTTGCGCGATCGGCGGTTTGCGTCGACCAGACCGGCTCGCCGGTCTTCGCCTCAAGCGCGATCAGACGTCCATCGATCGTGCCTACGAAGATGCGCCCTTCGTGATAGGCGACGCCCCGGTTGACGACGTCGCAGCACGCGTGCCGCGCCTTCCAACCCGGAACTTCAGGATCGAATCGCCATAGCTCCTGGCCAGTCCGTGCATCCAGGGCGAAGACGATGCTCCAAGAAGCGGTGCCGTAAAGGACGCCGTCCACCATGAGCGGCGTTGCTTCGAGGCCGCGGTGGGTCCCTGTCGCGTAGGACCAGGCAAGCGAGAGGTCGCCCACTGTGTCGCGCCTGATACTGTTCAGCGAGCTGTAGCGTGCTTCGTTCGAGGTCAGTCCGTGAAGGCCCCATTCCTGATCGGCAGCTGCTGTGTCTCCCCCGCTCCCGCCTTTGCCGACCTTGGTGGTCCCGTCGTTAGGCGCGGCGCTTGATTCGGTGTCCGCAGCGCCGCTGCCGTTTGCCAGTATGAAAAGGAGGGCCGCAAGGCCGACGCACACCACTCTCCGAGCCGTTCGAGTGAACTGCGCTCTATGGCTCATTGCGCGTAATCCAGATCCATCTTTCTGCTGCCGCGGCGATCGAACGCGCTCGGTCGCGTTCGAGCATCCATCCCGCAGCGATCAGGGCATCGGCCGCTTCTGCCACGAGGCGATCGTAGGCGGCGCGTGTTGGATAGAGTTCGTGGAGCGTCGGACGCTCGTCGCCGGGGCGGCGCGCCGCCGCGCTTTGCGCAAAGGGCATGAAGCTGCCGAGGTAGCCCACCATTTCATCGGTGGCGGTGGGGAAACCCGTGCGAAGCGCCCAGGGCGTATAGGTTCCGATCGGGACGCGAAGCTCCATGCTGCGGATTCCGGTGGCCTCGTTGCCGAGCCCATCAATCGCCGGAACACGAATCGCGTACGCTTTGCCCCGCCGTGGAGGCTGATGCGAGATGATGCCCCTTTGCCAATCTGGCCCAAAATCGAGCGGGTAGGCCACATGCGGCGAACGCGGAACTGCCATTGGCGTCAGCGGATAGCGAAGCGACTCCGGAGGCACGAGCGATCCTCCACGGATCGTCGGCTGATTCGAGGGCGGCGGCGAGACATCGCTCTCGAGCCAGTCGAGCATATGCAGGAGCAGCGCCCGATGTGCGGGGCTGGTATCAAGCGCGCTGCCTCGGTAGATGCCAGGGCCCGTCTCGGCCTCAGCCTCCGGTGGGAACGCCAGAGGATAATGCGGCGCGGAAGCAATATGGTAAAGGCGTTCGTTCGTGAGCGGCGCCACATCGCGCTTCCCGTCGACGGTCATATGAACGAGCGAAGCGGCTCGGCCCCAATACTCATAGCCGGTATTGATTTGAAAGATCAGGGGGAGGGGGGCCGGGCTCTTGGCAAGTCGGTCGAGCAGTCCCGCCTTGCGAAAGCTGAGGCCGGCTTTCCTTTTGGAGGGGCGACTCGTGAAGGGAACCTCGTCGCCGGGATAGAAGAAGTTCGCGTAAGGATTCCCGACGCGACCGGGATGGGAGAAGCGGTGGTTGAAACCGCCGCGGCCAGACCCGCCGATCTGGATCACGACGCCGTCCAGAATCGGTCGGCCTTCTTCATCCTGTGTGAAGCCTTCGTAGAGGAAATGCCGGAGGAAGCGCCCGGATTGGGAAGCGCCGAGGGCGACGGTCCGCTTTACGGGGAACGGACTCTCCGGATCGTAAAGCGCGTACGATGCGAAGTCGCGATAGGCGGCGAATCCCAGGCCGACGAGCGGTGGATTCTTCGACTCGTAGACCAACTCATAGAGCCATCCTGCGTCGAAGCCGTCTTCGCCTTTTTCTTCGCCGTCGCGCTCGATCGAGGCGCCGTCGGCCTCGAAGCGCCACGCGTCTCGGGGGACGATTTCACGCTCGGATTCGCGATGGCGGCGGCGAGTGAGCATGCCTGCCTGCGCGCCGCGTTGCGAGACGCGGTGCGGTGTATGTCCGAGCACGCCGAGGCGGAGCCGCTCGGTCGGCTGGTCCACGACCCAGTCCGACCGCGCGGGGCCGTATAGCGGAGAGCCATCGGCCTGCGTCGCGCGGGGCACATCAAGGGACATCGAGCCGGGGAACCGCGGGGCATCCGCCTGCCAGCCGACCCAGATGATTGTCAGCCCCTGCTCCATCATGAAACCATCGCCCCAGTCGGCGGGCGCGTTTGGATCGAGCGTCGCGGGTGCGGTAAAAGACTTCCGCACTAGGTTGAGCGTCGAGAGGGCGAGTCGTCGTCCCCGATTCGGGACATCGATGAGCGCGGTCCCGCTTCGCTTTGTGGGATCGATCGCCTGGAGGACCAGAAAATCGCCCTCGGCAACGACCTGGCCTGCCGCATCGCGCGGCGCAAGCGCGAGGTCGCTGATCCGCTCATTGGCGCTCGCATTCGGATCGAAGCCAAAGCGCACGCGACCCTGAATCAGCTCGTAGGCGCCGCGTTCTCCGAAGCTCTGCCCGCTGAGGAGCGGTTCGCGCCTTTCGATTTCAATCGCCGTGACGGCAGCATATGCCGGCGTGGGGAGAAGCGCTGAGGCCGCCCAGAATGCTGTGGCCGCCCACAATATCGTGGCGCCCCCGAAGAGAGTGGTGAGGACGATTCCGGCCCTGCGTTGAACACTCGTAGCGGGCGGTCCAAGGAAGCGCTTCGACATTAGTTCTCCTGGTTCAGGTTCCGGCCTGCGAAGACATCTTCGACCACCTCATACGCGTCGACGGCGACTTGCCCTCCGACGATGACCGAATGGATTCCGGCCGAGCCTTGGAAGGGATCTCCGTAGTCGGCGCGATCGAGAATGGTGTCCGGATCAAAAACGGTTAGATCAGCGTCTGCACCCGCCTGAATTCTGCCCTTGCGGGCAAAGCGCGGATGGAACGCGGCCAGTCGGTCTGCGGGCATCGAGGTCATCTTGGCGAGGGCTGTTTTCAGATCGAGCAGTCCCGCGTCCCGCGCATAGTGGCCCAGGACTCTCGAGAACGCGCCGTTATGCGGCGCAACCATCATGGATTTGTCGATCATGGGGAGCAGATCGCTGACTACCATGACGCCGGGCTCGACGAGCGCTTCTCTTGTCCATTCGTCTCGCACATAGTGATGGACGATCTGGGCGCCGGGGTTCTCTTGGCGAGTCTTCTCGAAAGTCTCCTTGGTGAAGCGCTCCCCGGTCGCGGCGAGCTCGACATCTGCGTAGTCGATCCCAAAGATCGTTCGCCAGTCACGCCCGAACACTGCGGATGAGATTGCGGCTGAACCCGCGTTGTACGGCAAGCTCTCCGTCGAGATGTCGACGCCGCGTGCGCGTGCCTCACGGATTTCGCGCAGGAAGAGTCCGATATTGCGCATGGCGTTATGCTGGACATGACAGATATGCAAAGCGGCGCCCGTCGACTCGGCGAGAGAGATGGCTTCGCGCAGTCCGGCCGGGTCGCCGTTGATGCCGCGACGGACATGGGCGAAGAGGAGCACGTTCTTTTCGGCGGCGGTTTCGAAAATCATGCGCAGCTCGCTGGGGCCGACGCCCTCGCTGAAATAGTCGAGGGGGAGGCCGATTCCGAGGGCGCCTTTGTCGATTGCGGATTCGAACATCGAGCGCATCTGTGCTTGTTCGCGCGCCGAAGTGGGTTCTGAAAAAACTGATTTCGGCGGACCAAAGAGCGAACGGAAAGCGGTCCAGTAGCCGCGCAGCGACACGGGCTTTGGCGTCGATACGAGGAGATGGGCCTGGCGAATGCCGAGCATTGCCTCGATCCGAATCGAACCAAAGCCGGCGGACGCGCCGTAGTGAAGGCGCGCGCCCGAGCCGATGGCTTGGCGGAAGTCTTCGACAGGGTAGGCCCCCACCTCGAGTTCGAGCGCGGTCGTGACGCCGTCGAGGAGCTGGTACAGCTGGCCGAGCGGCGTTGTGGAATGGGTGTGGAGATCGATGAAGCCCGGAGCGACGACCAGGCCCGTCGCATCGATCGTTCTCGTGGCTCGGGAGAGCGGCGCTTCGCTCAGCGCAACGATCTTGCCGTCGCGGACTCCGACGTGGCGGATCTCATCGAGCCCGGACGCGGGATCGATGACTCGACCGGATGCGAGGACGAGGTCGAAGGGGCCGTTCGATTCTTGCGCGAACGTCGGCGCGGCGAGGAGTTCCGCGCCGAACACGACCGCGCAGCAGAGCCAGAGTCCCGCGAGGCGCGTGCGGATCGTGACAGTGCTCCGCGGGGGCCGTGTCGGCGCGTCCGTTTTCATCGCGCCTGGATACCCGGGCCCGAAACAATCGGAGCATTGGTCCAGCCTCCCTTGGGTAGTCGGTAGAATCCGCTTGCAGCGAGCGCGCCGCCGTCGACCGGGAGTGTGATGCCGGTGATCCAGGAAGAAAGCTCCGAGGCCAGAAAGAGTGCTGCGCCCGCGTGATCGTCGGGGGTGCCGAAGCGTCCGAGTGGAATCATGTAGGGGATCTGGCTCTTGTGCTCCTCCGGGATCCATTTCTGTACGGGGACTTGATCGGTGTCCGTGGTTTCCGGCGCGATTGCGTTCACGCGCACGCCCCTCGGTGCGACTTCGAGGGCGAAGCTGCGGGTGAAACCGGTGATAGCCGTCTTGAAGGCGGAGTAGATCGCGTTGTACGGGATGCCGCGTAAGGTCTCGATAGTGGAGATATTAATGATCGAGCCTTGCCCGCGTTCGACCATCTGTGGCGCCAGCGCCTTTGTGCAGCGAAGGATATGTTTCAAGTTGACTTCGTAGAGCGATTCCCAATCTTCCTCGGTCGAGCTGAGGAAGGGCCCGGCGCCGGGCATGAAATTCCCGACGTTGTTCACAAGGATGTCGACTTGGCCGAAGCGATCGAGAGCGGCTTGACTCATCCTCTCGACGCCCTCTGCCGTTAGGATATCGACGTCGCAGGCGAGCGCTTGGCCGCCGCGGGATTCGATTCCGGCGGCGACTTCTTTCGCGCGCTCGCCTTGTTTGTCGGCGATCACGACATGGGCACCGTGTGAGGCAAAGGTTTCTGCGATGGAACGCCCGATTCCGCTGGCCGAGCCGGTGACGACCGCGATCTGGTCTTGGAGGGAGGTGGCGTTTCGATCGAGCATGGTATTTCTCCTAGAGGCAGCGCAAGCATAGGTGCAAGCGGAGCCGCTATAAAGGATAGACGGATTCACGACGCGCGGGCGCGTTCTTGTTTTGGCGTGATATCCTAAGAAGATCGGAAACCCTCAGAAACGCAGGAGCAGGCGATATCCATGGAACTCAGAAATCTAGGCAAATCGGGTCTCAAAACTTCGCTCGCGGGTTTGGGGTGCAACAATTTCGGCATGACCATTGACGAGGCGGCGACAGAGAAGGTGGTCGGGACCGCACTGGATTCCGGGATCAACTTCTTCGACACCGCGGACTGTTACGGCGGCGGCAATTCGGAGGTCTTTCTGGGACGCGCGCTCGGCGCCCGCCGCCAGGAAGCGATCGTTTCGACCAAATTCGGTGTGCCTATGGGGGAGGGGCCGTTCATGCACGGCGGCTCGCGCCGCTATTGCTTGCAGGCGGCGGAAGCAAGCCTAACACGATTGGGCACGGACTATATTGATGTGCTGATTCTGCATATTCCGGATCCGAGCACGCCGATCGCGGAAACTCTGGACGCGATGAACACGCTCGTGGATCAGGGGAAGGTTCGGTATATCGGCTGCTCGAACCTTCCGGGCTGGCAGATCTCGGATGCAGACTGGACCGCGAAGAACTTGGGGCTGCGCTCATTTGTGACGGCTCAAAACGAGTGGAGCCTGATCAATCGCGCGGTCGAAGCCGAGGTTGTGCCGGCCTGTGAACATCACGGTCTGGGACTGCTTCCCTATTTCCCGCTCGCTTCGGGAGCGCTCACGGGCAAGTACAAGCGCGGCGAAGCGCCCTCGTCCGACAGTCGTTACGGTGGTGCAGGCAAGGCGATGTTCGAAACCATGTACGGCCATTTCGTCGCGGACGACACGCTCGCGCGCGTGGAGACGCTTGAAAAGATCGCGTCGCAGGCGGGCATCGGCATAGTCGAACTCGCGCTCTCCTGGCTTGCGAGTCAGCCGGTCGTTTCTTCTGTGATCGCCGGCGCAACGCGCCCTGAGCAGGTCGAAATGAATGCCAAGGCCACCCGCGGCGACCTCGCGAAGGAGGTGCTGCGTGCGGTGGATAAGGCATTCGGCAAGGAGTAGCTGAGCGCGGGGCTGGGATTTGCGAAAAGCGAGATGCAAGGGAGTACGAAATGGGGATGCACGAAGGGCGCGTTGCCCTGGTGACCGGTGCGGGAAGCGGAATTGGGCGCGCGAGTGCGGAGATCTTTGCACGAGAAGGAGCGCGTGTTGCCGTCGTGGATTTGAACGCGGAGGGCGCGCGTGAGACTGTGGTCCGCATCGAAGCGGCCGGCGGCGAAGCTTTCGCGATCGAGTGCGATGTGGCGAACGAAGACGCGGTGCAGGCCATGGTTGCCGAGACAGTCGGTCGCTACGGACGCCTCGATGCGGCGATGAATAATGCGGGCATCTCCAGCGCGCATTTTACCTTTCACGAAATGCCGATCGGCGAATGGGATCGGATGATCTCAATCAACTTGACGAGTGTCTTCCTTTGCCTGAAGCATGAACTCGCGCAGATGGTGACGCAGGAGCCGCTCGGGTCGGGTCGGGGCGCGATCGTGAATACATCCTCGGGTGCCGGCGTTGTTCCCGCGCCGGGGCAGCCGCATTACACGGCAGCGAAGCATGGCGTGCTCGGCCTCATGAAGAACGTGGCCTCCGAATACGCGTCGCATGGGATCCGCTGTAATTCCGTCCTGCCAGGCATTACGGAAACCGAGATGCTTAAATCGTCTTTCGAAGTCAACGGTCCGGAGTATCGAAAGATGCTCGAAAAGACCGTGCCGGGCGGCATCTTGGGACAGCCCGAGGAAGTCGGCGAGACGGCGGTTTGGCTTTGCTCGGATCGCGCGAGCCGAGTGAATGGACAAGGCGTGATGGTCGATGGTGGGGGCGTTCTACGTTAGGCCTCAGGGCTCGCCAGCGCCGCAAGGAGTACGCCTCTGAGCGGGAGGGCACCCCCGGACCCTCCCCGGACCCTGAATTCAGCCGAATTGAGAGGGTCGGATCGTTTGCCCATTCGTTTTCCGGCTGGTCTAGGATTCAGCGCAATGCACGACGCGTCCTCGTCTTCAGCTTTGCCCCCGTCTATGCCAGCGGCGCCGACGACTGAACCTACACCCACGCTCCAGCCCAGCGCGTCCTATACGCGGTACATGCTCTTCCTCGTCGTGCTGGTGATGATGCTCAGCACGGTCGATCGCTTCATCGTTTCGATCTTGGTCGAGGATATCAAGGCCGATCTCGGGCTGACTGACCTCCAGCTCGGCTGGATCATGGGCCCCTCCTTCACGATCGTCTATTCGCTTTCGGTGCTTCCCCTCGCGCGGTGGGCGGATGGAGGCATTCGTCGCAACGTGATTGCGCTCGGCCTTCTATTCTGGAGTTGCTTCACGCTCGCGACCGCGTGGACGCAGTCCTTTGCTCAGCTCTTCGCTATGCGCATGGGGGTGGGGCTAGGCGAGGCCAGTGCGAGCCCGGCTCTCCAGTCTCTGATCTCCGATACCGTGCCGCCGGAGAAGCGGAGTCGGGGGCTTTCTCTGATCTCGATTGGTGCTGTGGTTGGTCTCGCGCTGGGCATGGCCGGCGGCGGGTGGGTCAATGAGATTTGGGGGTGGCGC
>JBDNFB010000070.1:0-17423 GCA_041690055.1 Myxococcota bacterium
CACCCCCCCCCCCCCCCCCCCCGAAGGAGCCTCTCCATGAGCCAAGAGCCTCAGAGCCTGACTGCCGACCGTACCGAAAAGGTGGTTCGCTGGATCGAAACGCATCTTGGGGGCAAGGTTGTCCAGATCGACCCGCAGGCTCGCTGGCGACCGGTCTGGTTCGCCGAAGTCGATCGACCTGCGGCAACGGGCGACGGCACCGAGCGCCTCTCCCTCTGTGTCCGCGGTGACCGGATTGATGCGCGACACGGGTTTCCGCTTGAACATGAGATGCGCTTCCAAGAGCAGCTCCACGCCGCCGGCATACCGGTCGCCAAAGTATGGGGTTGGTGCGACGACCCGCGCGCCTACATCATGGACCGCATTGACGGCACGGAAAATTTCCAGGACACGCCCGACGATGAACGCGATGCGGTCATGCGGCATTACATGGAAATTCTCGCCGATATTCATCGCCTGGACATCGCCCCCTTTACCCGCGCAGAAATTCTTCGTGCCGATCGCCCGAAAGAATCCGGCAGTCTCGGCATGCGCATCTACGAAGAGTCCTACCGAAAAACGAAGCAGCGCCCCGACCCCCACCTTGAGTTCTGCCTGGCATGGCTCAAACGTAATCCGTTAGGCGGAGAAGTCCGCGAAAGCGTAATCGTCTGGGACTCGGGCCAGCTCATGCATAAGGGCGGCCGCGTTGAAGCCGTCATCGATCTTGAGATCGGCCATATCGGCGACCCGATGATGGACCTTGCCGGATTCCGCATGCGGACAAGCGTCCTGGGCTTTGGCGACTTCAACGCGCTCTACGACCATTACGAAAAATCCGTTGGCAAATCGATTGATCGCCGCGCGATCCAGTATCACCATTTCTGCTTCACGCTCAGCAATCAGCTCGCCTTTCACGGCGCCCTCGCCGATCCGCCGCCCGGCTCCGACTACATGACGAACATGCAGTGGTGCGCCGAAACGAATATCTACTCCATGGAAGCCCTCGCCGAGATCCTCGACATCGAGCTCGAAGAGGTGCCTCTGCCCGAACCTCAGATTTCGACAGGCGCGGTTGCCCATGTCCATATGGTCGATTGGCTGCGCAATTTCCCTGAAGAGATCACCGGCGATACCCACAACACCAGCAACGCCAGCAGCGCCGGTCACGCCGAAACCGCGGGCGCGGGCGCGGGCGCGGGCGTCGACGATGAATACACGCGACATCAGTTCCGCATCTTTTTTCGCCTGGCGCGGCACCTCGCGCGCGTGGACGAAATCGGTGCCGCCGTGGACGCGGCGAACCTGGACGATCTAGAAGCCCTGCTCGGCGTTCGACCCGCGACCTGGCAAGAAGGCGATGCAGCGCGCGAACGTTTCGTACTCGAAGACGACGGCCGCCACGACGAGGCGCTGATTCGACTTTTCCATCGACGCACGACGCGGTACTTGAGGCTCTGCGGTCCGGCAGGATCGGCCATCGCCCGGCATAACCCGATTCCGGATTTCCAGTTCTAACGCACTCGCGCCGAAGCGGATCCGCTCCTAATTCCGATCTCTAAAGGGAAGACTGAATGTCTGATTGCCAATCGATCCGCCTCGAAACCGACGGTCCCGTCGCCACGCTCTTTCTCGACCGACCAGAGAAGCTCAATGCGATGGACATTGCGATCCTCGACGAAATGAAGGAGGCAATCGCGTGGATCAATAGCGACGAGTCAATTCGCGTCGCCGTGCTCACAGGCTCGGGCCGAAGCTTCTGCGCCGGTGCGGACCTAACAATGGCCCTGCCTGGGGACCGGACCGTCGCAGACCACCTGAACGAAGATCATCGACCTGTCCTGATGGCCGTTCGCGAATCACCCAAACCCTGGATCAGCGCAGTGAACGGTGCCTGCGCCGGCATCGGCAGCGCCCATGCCATGAACTGCGACCTCACGGTCATGGCCGAGGATGCATTCCTCTACCAGGCCTTCGCCGCGATCGGCCTGGTCCCGGACGGCGCCGCCACCTGGCACCTCACCCATACCGTCGGGCGCAAGCTGGCCTATGAGATGATCGCGACCGGTGACCGCATCTCGGCGGCGCGCTGCCTGGAACTCGGGCTCTGCAACCGAGTCGTCCCGGCGGCGGACCTCGTCTCCGAAGCGCAGGCCTGGGCGCATACGCTCGCGGACCGCGCGCCGCTCTCGCTCCGCTACGCGAAGCAGGCCGTTTGGACCGCGGCCGAAGGGGATCTATCGGCCACCTACGACCGTGAGGTGGAGCTGCAAATGCTGTGCAACGCGAGCGATGATTTCCAGGAGGGCGTGCGGGCCTTCATGCAGAAGCGCAAACCCGAGTTCAAGGGGCGCTAGCCGGACGTACATTTTATGTACATAGTCGATCATTGGATAGCCACATCCGCTCCTCTCTAGATCGTCAAATATTCCGTAAACCACTGGTTTTGCTGGCTTTTTAGATTGGCACCCATCCTGCGCTATCTAGGCATGTCCCCAATGGACGTGGAGAGCAAAGATGCGTTTTATCAAGAACCTCTGGAGCCGGGCCGGTGACCTCGCGGAGGCCACTCCCGGAGAACGCAATCGCTACGTCGACTTCCTGCGAGCCGCCTCGATCCTCGTCGTGATCTTTCGGCATTGGCTCGTCGCCGCCCCCCTACCTCTCTGAGCAGGGCCAGCTCGTCCCGAGACATATGCTTGAGCTCGCTCCCTGGACGCAGTGGCTCACGCTGATCGTTCAGGTCATGCCGATCTTCTTCCTCGTCGGCGGATACGCCAACGCGGTCGCCTGGGAATCCGCATCCAAGAACGGCACGCCCTACGTCGAATGGTTGACGGCAAGGTTACGGCGCCTGATCGGCCCGGTCATTCCCGTACGCCTCGTCTGGATCGGCATCGCCCTCGGCGTCCTGGTTCCTTGGACGCACGCGGCGTGGAAGCGCGTCGGCGAGCTGCTCAGCGACGGGTGAGATCTTCGCCAGATTCGGGTTCATACCCTCCAGCACGCCGTCCATATGCCAGACCTCTGCATACTGGACGAAATCGGAGCCTAACGCGCGGCGCTCCTGGTCGATACGATCCGGCAGGAACGGATTGGAAGTCGCCAGCCGCGGAGCCGCGGACAGAATATCCCGCTCACGATCGCTGACAAAGGCAGTCGATTTCGATGCGCGCCGGCCTGTCGACAACGAGAACTCCGCTCTAAGGCGTGTACCAGATCGGCGAAGTATAGGCGCGCTCCTGATGTTGCAAGCGCGCCTTACCAAGCGGCTTGCGGTAGCGCGCCGCGTCGATCGCATTCCAGCGCGGCGTCGGCACTTCGAGTACCCGTGCATAATAGAAGGCGGCTTCGCCCACCTTGAAATTCGGATCTTTCCAGACCGCCATCATCTCGGATTGGCCCATGACGAGATCCTCGGCGATCTCGACATCGAAGACCTGCTCCCGGGTCTCGCCCGCAGCATCCAGCCATCCCTTCACGATCTGGATCCGCTGCAGGGGACCGCTCTCTGGATCACGTGACGCTGCAAGCAAGAAAGTCGGCGCTTCGTACCTCGCCTTCTTCTCGGGCAAATCAGCGCCCATCGGCACGCCCTTCACATAGCCCGCCCTCGCAATATTGCTCGAACGCGCATCCGTATCGTTAAATCGCCAACCGCCAAAAAAGAGCACGCGAATCCGCGGGCCGGTCGTGGCATAAGCCTCCCCTCGCCGCATCGCATCAAAGATCTCCTCGCGCGTATTCTCCTTCGCCCAGACGCCGGCATAGCCCGCCGCGGCCTGCTCCCAATTCATCGTCGACTCGCCCTCGGGATCGAAGGAATGAATGAACTCGCCCTCGGCCCGATCACTCCCCGGCAGCAGATTGAAGGTCTTGCCCCAGAAATTATTCTCGTCGGCCGTCGCGAGAGAGGTATGCGCGTCGGTGCTCCCGATCAGGGCGAAGCGGTAGGGATTCACACCGACCCTCGATTGAATCAGAAGTCCGTTCTTCAAGGCCGCCCGAACATAACTGCCCTCATGCATCTCAGGCGTCGTCTTCTTGAGTCCAAAAATATTCGTCTTGTCCCAGCGGTCATAGTCGGCGAACTCATCGCCCGGCGACAGGAAGGGATGCGTCTCGCTATCGCCCTTGATCTGCGTCACCTCGACGACCGGCTCATAACGCGCGCGCAGCGTTGCATACGCCTTGTCGATCGGCTGCCCCCCAGAATCATTCAGAGAGAACATCAAGCCGTTACTCAGATTAGAGTTATGCGGAATCGCGAATGCCTCACCGCCGGTTTGCACCTCGTAGGTCGAGAGGAAGACCCACAAGTCCTCCGGTTCGAAACTATCCATCGCGGAAAAAGGCAGGATCGTTTTCGTTCGGCCCGGGCCGTCCCTGAAAATCACGTTTCGATGCAGATTGTTGCCATCGATCGTCGTTCCCCACTCGTAGCCGACGAGGGTCGTGAATTTTCCGGGATCGTTCATTCGCTCAGCGACATCAATCACTTCATCCCATACGCGACGCCGAATCACCGGATCTGCGCCGAGCGGATCATCCTTCAAGAGCACGCCGAGATCGTTAATATTTTTGACCCCGAAGACGGGGTTCTCTGCGATGAGCTTGAAGATCTTGCGCGCAGTCTCCGACTGAGCGACGAGCGGATCGCCTCGCCGAATCATCGAAATCACACCGAGATACTCGGCGTGGTCTGCCACGACCAGAAAATCCAGCGGCCGAGAGAGTCGCGCGAACTGGCCGTTCGGGAGTCGAACTCCCTCGCCGCGCGCGAATCGATACGCGATATCCGGGCCGAGCGCGAAATTATTGAAGAGATTCGCATCGACGGAATACGAAGTATGAACATGCGTGTCTCCCCAATAAAGCTCGGGCAGAGCGTCGTCCGCAGATTTGTGCGAAGAGCCGGGGGCGAACTCGGCTAAAGAGCCGTCAGCCGCGACCGCGGGGGCGGGGGCGGGGGCGGGGGCAGGGGCAGGAGGAGAGTCGCCGGGGGCGGCAAGCGAGACCGCAGCAGAGAGCACTGTCATGAGCGCAGCAAGGAACAAAAGCGCTCGTCTCGAAGACGGAGAACAGCCGAGCGCGTTGGGGATTTTTTGGCGAATCATCGCCACCTCCTGGGGATTCTGCCGAAGCAGCCTGCTGCAAGGAACCTCGAAGTTAGCAGGCCGCGGCAGGCGAACTCGAATCCGGGGCGCCGTGCGGAAAACCACGCAAACGCTTAGGCTTGCCAGAGAAGCTTCGGGATACTTCGCGTGAATGCGGGGTCATAATCCCGAACGGGCGAGGAAATGGCGATGACGATCAAGGGCGGTGTCGGCTTTCGGGAGCTGCTTGCAGAGGCTGCTGCCGAGGTGGAGGCCATCGCCCCCGGCCACTTGGCGCGTCAACTCGGCGACGAGGACCTCGTGCTAATTGACCTGCGGGATATCCGCGAGCTTGAACGTGAGGGCAAGCTTCCTGCTGCGGTACATACCCCGCGCGGCATGCTTGAGTTCTGGATCGACCCCAAAAGTCCTTACGCGAAGCCGATTTTCCAAGAGGACAAACGCTTCGTCTTCTATTGCCAATCCGGCTGGCGGTCCGCACTCGCCACCGCCGTCGCAAAGCGTCTGGGGCTCCAGCGCGCAAGCCATCTCGAAGGCGGCTTCCTGGCGTGGAAAGAATTCGGCGGCTCCACTGAACCGCACGCCCGCAAAGGCAAATAGGGGCCGATGGCTCCCGGCTCGGCTCGGCTCGGGCACCGTTCGACCCCGGATCGACCCCGGATCGACCCCGACTCGGCCCGACCTAACGTCGGCCCCGAATGACCCCACCTGGCCGCGCACCCGTCGGCTGACCGTTGCGAAAGGTCACTTCGCCGGCGCAGAGGGTGGCGGTAAATCCTTCGGCGCGTTGCACAATTCGCGCGGCTCCTGTCGGCAGGTCCGACAGAATCTCGGGGAACTGAAGCGACACGGCAGCCAGATCAATCACGTTGAGATCAGCGCGCTTGCCCACCTCGACCGTGCCGCGATCCCCGAGTCCGTAAAGGTCCGCGCCGTCCTTGCTCATCATCTTGACCGCCTCTTCTAGGCCAAAACGTTTTCCGCGCGTCCGATCCCGCACCCAATGCTGCAGCACAAAGGAGGGCCAGCTCGCGTCGCAGATCATGCTGCAATGCGCGCCGCCATCTCCGAGCCCAATCACACTCAGCTCATCCCGCATCATCTCTTCGACGACGTCGAGGCTGCCGTAGGCGTAACCCGCAAAAAAGACTGCCATCATTCGCGTCTTGCCGTCCGTCGACTTCGCCGCCAGATCGACCATCGTGTCATACAGCAGCGCCATCGGATCAAGTCCCTCTGCCTCAGCGCGCGCGCCGATCGAAGTCGCGGGATCGGGTTCAAAGACGATCCCTTCATCCATCGCGAAGGTGCTATTCAGCGCAGGCTCAAGGATCAAGAGACTCGGGTTGTTCTCCGCCGACTCGGACAGGATCTGCGCCCTACGTGCGGGCTCGCGCATCGCGGCCACACGCGCCTCTCCCTCCATCGATGCGATCTCTTGATAGGCGGGCGTAAAGGCGAAGGGGTTAAACGTATCCAGCGAGAGCATCAAACCGTTCCCCCGACTGAGGACCTGAGGAACGACGTTTGCGCCTGCAGCCTTTGCGGCGTGGCACTTATCGAGCACTTCGCGCCACTCATCCGGGTAGGGATGATTCTGCGGTGCAGAAAACGTCACCGTCGCCCCGGTGGCCAGACTGATCTCGCGATAAAGATCCACCTCGCGCGGAATCGCGCCCGCCTCCTCGTTGCCACCCCCCGCCGGCACCACCTGCAGAAGTCGACCTCCCCCGTCGATCACGGCCTGGGTCAGCACCTTGAGTTCCTCGGCGGCAGCGAAGGTCCCGGGCACAGGGTCCCCGTGGATGCTGGTATGCCCTGGCAGCCTATTCGTTGAGAACGCGAGAGCACCTGCGGCCACGCCCTCCTTCACGAGGGCCGCCATTTTCGTTAGGTCTTCCGGCGTCGCAACTTCCTGGTCGGCACCGCGCTGCCCCATGACATAAACGCGCAGTGCGCCATGGGGAACCTGCGTCGCGATATCAATCGTGCGCGGCATTTTTTCGAGTGCATCCAAATACTCGGGAAAGCTCTCCCACTCCCAGCGAATTCCCTCATGAAGAGCCGTTCCCGGAATGTCTTCGACGCCCTCCATCAGTTCAATGAGCCATGCCCGCTCTTCGGCCTTCGCTGGAGCGAATCCGACGCCGCAATTACCCATCACGACCGTCGTCACTCCATGCCAGGAAGAAGGCGAGAGCTCTGGATCCCAAGTCACTTGCCCATCGTAATGCGTATGGACATCCACAAAGCCCGGCGTCACGAGCTGCCCCGCCGCATCGAGCACTTCGCTTCCGTTCGGGTTGAGCGTCCCCGCCTCTCCGATTTCGACGATTAGCCCCTCCCTTATGCGGATATCCGCGCCACGCTGGGGCGCACCCGTCCCGTCGACCAAATTGGCATTTCGAATCAGCAGATCACTCATCACAAACTCCTCCTTATAAGACTCCGACGATACTCAGGTTCGCGGCGAGCCGCGACAGGGAGGTGAGCTTCTCGCTCGACAGGTCTATTGTTTCAGCGCCTGGCCGCCTCCCGGCCGGCAAACTCTGGAGACCGAATTTTGGCCGATACAATGCGCGCACTTCGACTCATGCACTGGCAGGAACCGCCCTCGCTTGTAGAAATGGAAGTCCCGACTCCCGGCCCAGGCCAGGTCCGCATCAAAGTGGCGGGGAACGGACTCTGCCAGAGCGATCTTCATATGCCGCATATCCCCGAAGCGCTGGGCCAGATGATGGAATGGGAGATGCCTTTTACGCTTGGGCATGAAGTCGGTGGATGGATCGACCGCTGCGGCCCGGGGGTGTCGGGATATAGAGAGGGGCAGCCAGTCGCCATCGTTTCCACACGGTCCTGCGGCGCTTGCCTTGAATGCGATGCGGGCTTCGATAATGCCTGCGCCATCAATAGCCGCGGACGGGGCTATGGCATGAACGGAGGCATTGCCGAGTACATGCTGCTTGAGAGCACGCGGCCTCTGATTCCTCTCGACGGACTCGATCCGAAGTTAGCCGGCCCCTATACCGACGCAGGGACGACTTCCTACCACGGCGTCGCGCGGGTCAAGGACAAGCTCGTCGCTGGTCGCAGCGCGCTCGTAATCGGAGCGGGCGGCCTCGGCGGATTCGCTGTCCAGTACCTCAAGATTCTCACTCAGGCGCGCATCATCGTCGCCGACACGGCGGCTGATAAGCGAGAGCGAGCCCTTGAGCTCGGCGCGGATACTTGCCTCGACGGCGGCATGGATAATCTAGCAGGCGAGGTCCAGAAACTAACGGAGGGCCGAGGCGTCGACGCGGTTCTCGATTTCGTGGGCACGACCCAAACGATTGCGACCAGCATTGCCGCGCTCGCCAAACTCGGCAGCTACGTCCTGATCGGGGCGGGCGAGGGCAAGCTCGAAGCGCCGCTGATGGGCGCGATCGCGAGCAAAGGAGCCACCATCTGTTCGTTCATAGGCGGAACGGACGCGGATACCCGCGCAGCGATCGACCTCGCCAATCAAGGTCTTCTGCGCAACGACGTTGAGCTCTTCGGCCTCGATGAGGCCGCCGCCGCCTACGCCAAACTCAAAGCGGGTGAACTCGTCGGGCGCGGCGTGATTGTGCCGAACTCGGGCTGATAACATATCGCATCGTCGCCGGGCGGCTGGCGCTGATTGGCCGCGATTGGCTGTGGTTGGCCGTAACTGGCGGTCGGGCTCTACTTTCAGGTTCCGCAGAAAGTCTGGCCGACCTCTTCGCCTGGCGCGGCGGGATCCTCAAGATCGGCATGGCTCGGCTGTTCCGAGAAGGGCGTCGCCCACACTTCATTGAGACGTTCAAAAACCGAGTAGTCCCCCTGGAGCGCGCCCTGAATTGCTTGCTCCACGCGATGATTCCGCGGAATGAAAATCGGATTGACTTGGCGCATCGTCTCCACGCATGCGGACGATACTCCACCTGTCGCAGACGCTTCGCCCGTCGCAGATGCGGCTACGCGCCAGCGCCCCACCCAGTCCTGCCCTTCGGCCGAAGCGTCGAACAAGCCGATGAGCGTTTCTGATTCCGCGCCGCCGGCCACCCGAGTCAGTTCGCGAAAGAAGCGCGTGAAGTCGACCTTTTGCCGCGTCAGCAACTCAAAGGTCTCGAGCACGAATTGCTGCGCTTCCTCGCCATCACCCGCGAACCCCATCTTTCGACCAAAACCCGGCACAAAGCAAGCATTGAAGGTCTCGCCAAAGACATTGACGGCCGCTTCCGCTTCCTGAGCTGCAGCATCCTCGCTCTCCGCCAGAATCGGCAGAAGCGATTCAGCGAGGCGAGCTAGATTCCACTGGCCAATCTCAGGTTGATTCCCCCAGGCATAACGTCCGTTGCGATCAATCGAACTGAACACAGTCGCCGCATCAAAGGCCTCCATGAATGCGCAAGGGCCAAAATCGATCGTCTCACCCGCGATCTGCATATTGTCCGTATTCATCACGCCATGGATGAATCCGAGATGCATCCAATGCGCGATCAAGCGCGCCTGGCGCTGGGCGACCGCCTCGATCAAAGCGCGGTAGGGACTCTCATGCGCCTTCGCCTCAGGATAGTGCCGGTCGATCACATAGTCCGCGAGCTGCCGAAGCACCTCCGCATCTCCCTGCGCGTAGAAATACTGAAACGTACCGAAGCGAACATGGCTCTGCGCCACGCGCGTCAGCACTGCGCCCGGCACGGGCCCTTCGCGGTACACGGTCTCGCCGGTCGAAACGGCTGCAAGCGCGCGGGTCGTTGGCACGCCTAACGCGGCCATCGCTTCACTGACGAGGTATTCCCGGATGACAGGACCGAGCGGCGCCTTTCCGTCCCCCTGACGAGAGAACGGCGTTCGCCCCGAGCCCTTGAGCTGCACGTCCCGCCGAATCCCGTCCGCCGGGACCAGTTCGCCGAGCAATACCGCCCGCCCATCCCCGAGCTGCGGCGACCAGCCACCGAACTGATGCCCGGCATAGGCCATCGCGATGGGCTCCGCCGTTTCGGGCAGGGTGCTGCCCGACAACATGGCGAGTCCTTCCGGCGACTCAAGCCACGCCACGTCAAGACCGAGCTCGCGGGCAAGACTCGAATTGACTTTGATCAGAGCTGGATTCGGCGCCACGTCCGGACGCACGCGCGCGTAGAAAACCTCGGGGAGACGGGCATAGGAATGATCGAAAGTAATCACGGCGTGTACCCCATTGCGGAGATAGAGGTAGAGGCGCGGTCCTGTGTGGTCATATGCACTTCCGGATCGATCTTGGCGGAAAAGAACTTGCGATCGTATGCGGTCCAGCGCGGCTTCGAGATCTCGATCACACGCACGTAATAGAAGGCCCCAAGCGCTGCATCGAAATCAGAGTCTGTCCAGTCGGAGGTCAGGGTAGCCGGCCCGGGCAGGGACAGGGGCATCTAAAAGATTTCCTTCTCTTCGGTCACAAAAACCGACGAGCGCGAAAAGTCGAGAAATTTCGCTTCGTCCTCAAAAAGCTGCTGGGCAGCAGCGATTGAAGCCTCGCTCTCATACGCACCCATCGACTCAAGGCTGTCGAACCAAACTTCCGTAATGCCGTCGTAGGACTCGGCCGTACCGCGGGAGGCACGCAAGCCTGCGTTTACCTCTTCTGAAAGTGTATGGCTCTGGACGTAGCGCTTCATCATGGGCAGATCCGCTCGGAGCCTGCGCACAAGCGGGCCATGCAGATTGAGCCATCGCTCCTGGAATTCCTCGCGACTCATGCCTTCCTGCCGGTGACAACAAAATACGAGCTTAATCATGGTCACACTCCAGCCCCTCTATTTCGGGCCATAAATTTTAAGGATCATGCAAACTGCGAAATGACTTGATCCCGGAACCGCTCAAGTTCGTCGGGCAGCGCCCCCTCCAGATCCCCTTTCGGCGGCAAGACAACGACACGCTCCGCGCCGAGCGAAGCACAAAGTTCAGCGGTCGGAAGTGCCGTCTTCGCATCACTCGTGCTGGTCAGCGTCAGTCCCACCGCGTTCTCTTCTCTGCCCGCTTCCTTCGCCGACTCGCGCACGATCGGCATCAAATGGTCAAGCGCTTCGCGATCCGGTCCTCGGGTCGACCAATGCGGATAGAACTCGTCGCCGTAGCGCCCTGCCCGCCGAGCAGCCGCCGCACTATGACCACCGATCATCCAAGGCACGCCGCCCTCTTGCACGGGTTTAGGGTTGCTCACAATGCCGCCGAACTGAAAATACTCACCCTCATAGGCCGCGACCTCGTGCGTCCAGAGCGCCTTTATCACTTCGATCCATTCATTCGCCCGACGGCCGCGATCATGGAAGTCCTGATTCATGACCTTGACTTCTTCTTCGACCCAGCCGACGCCCACACCTAACGTAATTCGCCCCTTCGAGTACTGATCAAGGGTCGCCACTTCCTTGGCAAGAATCAGAGGATGTCTCTGCGGCAAAATCAGCATCGACGTCCCCAGCCGAATCCGCTTCGTCGCCCCCGCAATGAGCATCATCAGGATCAAGGGATCGGGCATATTCGAATCGGCCGGAATCGGGGTTCGGCCCGTCGTCTTATAGGGATAGCGAGAGTCGTACTCGACGCACATCACAGCATGATCGATCGTCCAGAGCGACTCGAAACCAAGGCTCTCCACGAGCTGCGAATAACGCACGATGAAATCGGGATCCCCGATCGGGCCCATCTGCGGCGGGGGAATCCTGATACCAAACTTCATGTGCTTCTTCCTCCGGCCAGCGACTCAAAAGCCAGCCAGCCGCTCCTTGGTGTCATCAATATCCGGAAACTCTAAGGCGAATTCTGCATCCAGCGCGGCATCGATCGAACGGCCTTCTAGCGCGAGCGAATAAAGCTTCTTCATCGAAGCCACAGCGCTCCGCGAGTTCTTCACAATCGCCGCAGCGCGCTCCTGCACCAAGGCATCAAGTGCTTCCTGGCTTTGCGCGGCCGCGTTCGCCAAGCCCAGCGCCACCGCTTCCTCGCCGCGCACCGTGCGCGCCGTAAACGACAGTTCCTTCGCGCGCCGAACTCCGATCGCCTGCGAGAGCATCTGTCCCATGCCCCAGGTCGGGCGAAGTCCAAACTTCGTATGCGTATCGCCGAACTTCGCATCGACGGTCGTCAGGATGAAATCGCAATGCAGCGCGATCTCGAGAGCGCCCGTAAAACAGGCCCCATGCACCTTCGCAATCACCGGGACGGCTGCTTCTCGAAGCGCCCTCCCCACTCGCCGGGCGGGCGCATCGAAGACATCACCGATTTTTCCCGCCTTCGGCTCGGTTCCCTGGAGCACCTTTAGATCGACGCCGGCCGAAAAGGCCCGCCCCGCGCCCTCAAGGATGATAACGGAGACCAAAGGATGATCTCCCGCGGCCTCGACCAGCTCTGCGATTCCGACAAGCATCTCAGGCCGCAGCGCGTTCAGAGCCTTGGGCCGATTCAGCCGGATTGTCAGCTTCTGATCCGCGTGTTCAACCTGAAGGAAGTCCGTCGGAGTAGAGAAAAGCTCGCTCATGCTTCGGGTTCATCCCAGCCGAAGCGGTCAAAAAGATCGGCAAGCTCTGTCCGAATGGAATCCTCTTCGAGACCAAACTCTTCGAGGCTATAAGTATGCCGCGTCGTGTGCCCCTTCTCGCGCTTGCCTTCGCCCGCCAGAATCTCGCGATACTCGTCGCTCATCGGAAGTCCGAGATCCTGATAGAGCTTCTCGATCGCCGCCGCGGGGTCGGCCGTCAGGTCGCGGTAGTCGACGATCGCGCCGCGCACGGAGGGGTTCGCCTCAAGCGCTTCCAGTGGATGCTTATACGTATGCCACGACTGCTCCGCGAGGATCTTGAGGCAGCGCTGCTGTCGGTCTTCTTCCCAGCCGAGCTGCTTCCAACCCGCACGCACAATCTTCAGCATGCTCGGGATGGTCTCGTTGGGGTTGCGCACGTTGACCACTATGCGCGCGTCGGGGAACGCTTCGATCAGAGACTGAACTCGGCCGGAATACATCGGGTTCTTGGCGAGATGGATCTTGTCCGTGCCGTTCAAATAAAGCTGGCGTCGGACACAGTCGCGATAGAAGTCATTGTATCGGCGCCGCTTCTTCTCGGACCATTCATTCATATGATAGAAATCGAGGTCACCCATATACGGCATCTTTGTGATCCAAAAGCCGGAAGCCATCGACCAATAAAGGACGATATCGTCTTCTTCGGGCTGCGTGAGGCCCATATCATGCATGTGTCGCATAGCGCCGTAGCGCCACTCTTCCCAAGCCTGCAGCTGACCCGCAAGAAAACCTCGCCAGTGTTCTTCGTCGAATTTCGCGAGCGCCCGAATCGCCTTCTTCTGAACGAGAGAAGGAAAGTACAGCTCGTAGAGAAGAAAGGAGCTGAATCGACCCTCGTCTTTCGAAAGCAGACGATGGGTCAGAGTCGTTCCACTGCGCGCATGACCGACCATGAAGACGGGCGCTTTCACATCGACGTTCTTGAGGTTGGGAAAGATCAACCAGTCCAGAATAAAGCAAATCGAATGAAAGACGAAGATCAGCGGCGTCGCGAGGAGCAGCACGAAGAGATAATGTCGCCGCGCTTTCGGAACCTTCTCGTTCCACGCGAGCCGAATCATCTTGAAATAGTTTTCGAAATCGAAGAAAAAGAACATTCGGGGGCCTTCTGAACGCGGGTCTTCGTTGGTAGTCGATCCCGCAAGCCTTCGCAATTGAAAACCTTTTTGCCCCTCGCGCCCTCATGCAGGGTCCGCACGCGACGGCACACAAGCCCGAGAAGCGGGTATGCTCCGCGCGGATCACACGAGGCGGAAGCGCATTTGCCGGAATCGAAGGAAGAAAAGCCGGTCGGTAGACCTCGCTCGCTGCTTTGGATCCTGTTGGCCGGAGGTATTGCCGTCGCCGGGACGGTCTGGATGTTCTATGTCGCCCTCGGTCCGGGCGAGGCGATCCGCCTGGCGACCCTCGGCTGGGAACGACTTCAAAGCGCGCCGCCGATCGTCTTTTTCTCCGTCGTCCTGATCGCCTCGTTCCTGCCGGTTCCCGTCAGCCTCCTTTACGCCGCCGCGGGTACACTCTACGGCGTCACTGCAACACTCCTCTGGATCGCACCGACCGCGATGCTTGCCAACTTGATCATTCATTCCGTTTGCAGCAGCTTCTTGCGCCCCACTCTGCTGGACCAGGTCGAGAAGCGCGGACATACCATTCCGCAACTGAATTCAGCTTCTGACGAAACGCTGCTCATCGCCTTAGTCCGCATCACGCCCGGGTTTCCCTACTCCCTTCAGAACTGGGTGCTCGGTCTCGCCGGCGTGGGGCTGATTCGATTCCTGGCAATCACACTTGTGATCCACATGATGTACGCATCGGGATTCGTGATCCTCGGCCGTTCTGCATTTGAGGGCGAGCTGGGCATGGTCATTTTTGCGATCGCACTCCTTGTCGCCGTTTCAATCATCGCCCACGTGGCTCATGGACGTATCCAGGCGACCCGTGCTGAAGCCGCTCACGCCGAAGACGCGCATTCGGAATAGCGGATGCATTCCAACCTTTCCGCTCAACTCTCTGAAGGAGACATCAGCCCATGAAAAATCTGAACGGTAAGGTCGCCGTCGTCACAGGCGCCGCCAGCGGCATCGGCAAAGCCATGGCCGAACGTTTCGCACGCGCGGGCATGAAGATCGTACTCGTCGATATTGAGGAAGACGCGCTCGATCAAACCGCGAGCGCACTGCGCGAAGACGGCGCGGAGGTCCTCACTCAGATCGTCGATGTGGCTGATGCGGATAAGATGGATGCGCTTCGTGATGCGGTCTTCGAGCATTTCGGGACCGCGCATGTGATCTGCAATAACGCCGGCGTCGCCTCGGCAGGCAAGACTTGGGAGCTCACAACGGCCGACTGGGAATTTACGATGCGCCCGAATATCTGGGGCGTCATCCACGGCATCCGCGTGTTTGGTCCGCAGTTGGTCGAGCAAGGCGAGGGGCATTTTGTGAATACGGCCTCCATGGCCGGACTCGTCGCCATGGGAAATATGGCGCCCTATAACGTCACGAAATTTGGCGTCGTCGCGCTCTCCGAAACACTCTATTGGGATTTGCAAGCCGAGGGCACCGACGTCGGCGTCTCCGTGCTTTGCCCAGCTTTCGTAAACACGCGTATCTGGGATTCACAGCGCAATCGACCGGCCCATCTCCGGAACGAGCCGGGTTCCAAAACAACTGCCGCGTTCGAAGCCGGCCAAAAAATAATGAAGGGCGTGGTGGAAAGCGGTATCCCTGCGGAGGACGTCGCCGACCGCGTGCATGACGCAGTCGTGAATAACGAGCTCTATATCCTGACTCACGCAGCGACCTTGCCCGCGCTTGAGAAACGGACCAGGCATATCCTTAAGGGTGAGAACCCGACACAGCCCAGCACCTCAATCGACGATCTAACTAAAGCCTAATTAGGGCCTAACTAAGGCCTAGTACCTTGCGCGTCGAAGCGTGGATCTTCTTCGCCATTGCCGCCGGACCTGTTTCGAGAAGACCGAGGTTGAACACTTCCGGTGCCCAGATCGGATCGGCACCGATCTCGTCCAGAATGGCAAGGAATGCCGGCCAATCGACCTCACCGTCTCCCGGCAGGAGGCGGTTCGTCATCGACTCCATCATGACCTCGTTACCATCGTCGGAACCGGGACCTGTCCCCGTCGTATCGTCGAGCTGCACGCAATGAATGCGGTCACCGGGAATCGAGCGCAGCGTTTTTTCATCCGGCCCACCGGGCTGCCGAAGCCAATGCCACGTATCGACCACCAGGCCAACATTGTCCTGGCCCGCGGCCTCGATCAGCTTCCAGGCACTCTTGATGTCCGGAAGCGCGGTCCAGGGAAGCCATTCGATGCAGACCTTGAGACCGCGTTCGGCCCCCATCTTTCCGAGCTGCTCGAGACCCGAAGCCGCAGCATCGAAATTCATCTCGGTCCCCATCACGACGCCACCCACAAACTCGGCCCCATAAAATGTCGCCACATCAAAGGTCGGAGTGCATTGCTCCTCGATCGTCGCCTTGTCTCCACCTTCCCAGCCGATCAAAGATTCGACCATCGGAACCGAGAGCCCGCGATCCGTATGCCACGCCTTGACTTCGTCCGCGCTCGCCCCGCCGGCCAACGCCGCGTTGTGATGGAAGGCCCAGAGCGAAACGCCGCCGAAACCCGCATCCGCCGTCGCGTCGATGATCATCTTCACCTGCTCGGGCGAAACGTCCATGGCTCCCCCCACAAGCGGCGCATTGCACAGAATCAGCTTTTCTTCTCGAACGGGGCTCATTATTCTTCCTCTCACGGGCGAACCGGGATTCCGGCACGCGAACTAAAACGCGTTCCCCAACGACCCACGAACTCGGCGGGCAGGGGCAGATGCCACCTCAGTCTAGACAGTTTTGACGCGACTCGCCGTCCTGATCCTGTGCTGTAGAGCCGCCTGATTTAGGGGTAGGCTTCCCGTATGCCCAGCACCCTCGACCGCCGCCAATTCCTCGCCACGTCGGGCCGGACGCTCGGCCTCCTCGCCGCGGGACTCACAGCGGGCGCCACTGGCCTCGGACTCTCGGGTTGCGCGGGACCTGGCCCCGATCGCTACACAGAGGACGACGAAGCAGCGCTCGCGGCGCAGCAAATCCGGGAGCGCGAGCTGTCGGGCACGGGCCCCTTCGGCGTGCATCGTTATACGGGCTACCGCGGACTCGCTGAACTCCCTTGGTTCGAGATCGACTCCTTCGGCGTCCTCCGCATGGTCGACGAGAGCGTCCCCAAAGCCATCGACATGCATTGCCATTTTGGCATGTCCCTCTTGTTCAAGCCGAAGCTCGATCTCCAGCTCCGCACCCAACGCGTCCGACACCTCCTCGATTGCGACGAGACCAACCCGGGATGCGACCTCGACCTCGACGTTTACATCAACGCCAACTTCACCGATCCCGACCTCTCACGCCTTCAATGCCAGACGTTAGGCCAAGGGACCTTTGGCAGTGAGTTCGCGCGCACACAAACCATTCCCAATTTACTCGCAGAGATGGATGCGACGCGGGTCGAAAAATCGATGATCCTACCCATCGCATTCAATCTGCCGTTCGGGGATGATCTTGCGGAGCGGTGGCGGGAAGCGATCGCCATCTCCGACTCGAGTGAGCGACTTCTTGCCGGCGCTTCAGTTCATCCTCGAGACGTTCGGAAAATTGAGCGACTCGAAGCCTTTGCCGCGCAAGGCGCGCGCGTCATCAAGATGCATCCCACGGTTCAAGCCTTTTATCCTGACGAGCCCGACGCA
>JBDNFB010000071.1:0-15083 GCA_041690055.1 Myxococcota bacterium
AGAGATCACCCTCGAAGGCGCGCTCGACCCGGATGCTTACTGGCCCTTCGTGGACAATATCAGTGGCTCGCGATGGCCCGGATTCCAGGGTGGCCCGAAGCCCTGATCCATCGCTTGAACCGCGAATGATAAGCGCCCCGTCACTCTTGGAAGAGTGGCGGGGCGTTGTCGTCTCGAGCCTGATTGCGGGGTGGCCGCGCGACCGGCCGATATTCGATCCCGCAGGCGAATCCGTTTGTCGACCTGCTTAGACGCCGCTTTCGCGTAGGATTTGCAGCGTCCGCCGAAGCGGTTCCGCGGCCCCCCAAAGCAGCTGATCACCGACCGTAAACGCGCTCATGTATTCCGGCCCAAGGCGAAGTTTGCGAACGCGCCCCACCGGAATGTCGAGCGTTCCCGTCACCGCGGTCGGAGTGAGCTCGGCGAAGGTCGCGTCTTTGTCGTTGCGAACGAGATGGGTCCACTCGTTATGCCCGTCAAGGAGAGCTTCGATATCGGCGATCGGGACATCCTTGCGAAGCTTGATCGTGAATGCCTGACTATGGCAACGCATTGAACCGACGCGCACGCAGGTCGAGTCGATTGGGATCATGTTGCCCTGGGCTTCGCTACGCCCGAGGATCTTATTGCCTTCGGCGTAGGCCTTCCACTCTTCACGGGTTTCGCCCGAGTCCATGATGCTGTCAATCCAGGGCAGCAGGCTTGCAGCGAGGGGAGCACCGAAGTTCTCCGTCGGATTAGCCTCGTCGCGCATGAGTTCGACGATACGACGATCGAGTTCTACGATGCCCGAAGCGGGATCCGCAAGCAGATCTCCGCTGCGTTCGCCGAGGAACGCCATCTGCGCAACGAGTTCGCGCATATGCCGCGCGCCGCCGCCCGACGCAGCTTGGTAGGTCATGCAGGTCATCCACTCGATCAGATCTTCAGCGAAAAGTCCGCCGAGGCCGAGGAGCATAAGGCTGACCGTACAGTTGCCGCCGGTATAGGTCTTGATGCCGGATTCGATGCCGCGGTCGATCACGTCGCGATTGACGGGATCAAGCGGGATTACAGCCTGAGAGTCCATGCGCATCGCGCTGGCCGCGTCGATCCAGTAGCCGTTCCAGCCGAGATCTCTGAGCTGCGGCAAGACCTGCTTGGTGTAGTCCCCGCCCTGACAGGTGATGATCACGTCATGCTGCGCGAGGGCAGATTGGTCATACGCATCGCCGAGCGGAGTCGCGCCTCCTCCGCCGATCTCAGACATATCCGGACCGAGCTCGCCGACCTGGCTGGTCGAATAGAACGTCGTCGTCAGACCCGTGAAATCGCCCTCAGCGCGCATGCGCTCAAGCAAGACGGACCCGACCATTCCACGCCAGCCGACCAAACCGAGATTAGAGATGCTCATAAGGCCAGAACGATTAGCAAAACCGGCGGGATGCGGCGAGATCGCAGGGCGCGATGGGCGCGCAAGGCGGACAGGGGAACCTCGATCCGGCACTTCAGGAAGTCGACCTCGGGAAGACCTCGGGAGAGGATGGCATCGAGCCCCGCGGGCTGTACCCTCGGCGTCGTCCTCAATGGCCGGGCCGCTTTGAGACTGCAGGGGAGAAGCATGAAGCGAAATGGGATCGTCGTTCCAAGATCACTCGGAGCGAGCGCAAAGGAGGGCCGCCGAGCCGCACTGCTTTTCGGGGTGTTTAGCCTCGTGATGACCGTGGGCTGCGTTTCGGGTGGCGTGCGGGATCTCGACGCCTACGAAGAGATCGCTATGAGTCGTGTTGTGCCATACCCGGCTTCGGCCGAGATGCGCAAACGCGCCTTCGAGATCGTCGTTGTGGACCGAGAAGCGATTGGCATCGATGAAGTGATCTTGGCCAAGCCGCGGGAGCAGGTTCGACGAGCACTTGAAGGGATCGCACTCGAAGCGGGTGCCTCGGTGATCGATCGCACGCTGCAAAGCGTCGGCGGAATCCGCGACGAAGGCGTTTTGTCCGAGCTTGAAGGCGACGAAGTCGAGAACCTGTCCGGTGCGGACTACGCCTTGGCCACGCGCTTTTCAACCTATCGCTATACCGCCAACTGGAAGGCTCCCTTCAAGTTCTTGTGGCAGACCCAGGCCGATATCGCCGCGAAGCCGGGGACCTGCACGCATCGCGTCGAAGTGGAGTTCGATATCCAGGTCGTTGAGATCGGTCGCAACGACCGAGTGAGTCGCATCTACGCGCTCGAACATGGCGTGGATCAGAGCAATAAGGATATTGATCCGGCGTGTACGATTTCTCCGGTCGCGATGACCGTGATGTTTGAGAATACGCTGGACGATGCCCTGAGTTGTTTGGAGTTGCCGCTGGGCACGATGCTATCGCCGCGTGGACACGTGACGGCGCATCGAAAGAAACGCGAGGGCGACGGAGATATTTTTCGTATTTCCCTCGGCGCTGCGCACGGGATTAAGGCTGGGGAAACGATCGAAATTCGGCGCGAACAGCGTTCGATGAGTCCGACGGGTGAGGAGGCGCGCCTTGAGAGAGTCATCGCCACGGGCGTGGTGACCGACCAGGTCCAGGCGCAGCGCTCCTGGGTCGCGATCCATCCCAACAAGGCGCTATCGGAAATCCTCGACGGCGACGTCGTTCGCCCCGTGCTCAGTGAGGGACTGCTCTCAAGCCTTTCGGGGCCGAAATGCGAACAGATCTTGCGGGAGCGTTAGTCGAGCGATTCGACCAGGCCGTCCAGGACTCTCGATGAGACGAGTTGTTGGCGGAGATTATTGAGTGCCTTACTTGCACCCTCGCGGGCGTCCGGTGCGGTCTATACTGAGCGCTCTAATGCCGCAGCCGCGGCTCGCAGAGGATGAACTGGAATGTTGCTCGAATTGGCCCAGGATCGCGGGAACGAACTCGCGGTCGACGACGGTACGCGTCAGCGAACCTTTTCCGAACTCCTGGACCGCGCGACCCGCTTCGCGAATTTTCTGAATCACGATATGGGTCTTGCTCCGGGCGGTCACCTCTCGATCCTGATGGGGAATCGTACGGAGACGATCGAGCTCTTGATCGGAGCCGTGCTCGCGGGCCAATGGCTGACGCCCATCAACTGGCATCTGGCGGAAGACGAAATCGCCTACGTGGTGGGTGACTCGGGTTCCCGACTCATTGTGACCGACGATAGTTATGCGGGGCTCGCCGCGAGGGTCACCAAGGACCATCCCTCGACTTCGCTGCTCAGCGCAGGGGACGAACTCGATAAGGCGCTGGATGCCGTTGCGCCCCGGACGCTCAATTTAGATCAGGCAGCCGGTGGCAATATGATCTATACGAGCGGCACGACGGGGCGACCGAAGGGCGTGAAGCGCGCCGTGCCGCCGAGCGCCGGCGAGGCGCTTCGCAACTTCGCGCGCATAGGCGAGCCGCTCGGTTTGATTGGGGCGGGGCCGCATCTAATTACCGGGCCCATGTATCACGCGGCGCCTCTGATGTTCTCCGTCTATGACAACGCGAACGGTGCACCGATCGTGATCATGCCGGCCTGGGACGAGCACGAGGCGCTCGAAATTTTGATGCAGCGCGAAATCGCGAATGTGCATTTTGTTCCGACCATGTTTGTTCGCATGTTGCGATTGCCCGAAGCGGAGAGGGCGGGCTTTTCGGCGCCTTCGCTGCGTATGGCGCTGCACGGTGCGGCACCGATTTCTAAGTCGGTGAAGAAGCAAATGATCGAATGGTGGGGCCCTTTGCTAGTCGAGTATTGGGGCGGCACCGAAGGCGGCGTGAATACCTTGATCGGATCCGAGGAATGGATCGCCCATCCAGGAAGCGTTGGGAAATCGCTGCCCGCCTTCGATGTCTATGCTGTAGGCGAATCGGGTGACCGCCTGCCGGCAGGCGAGATTGGCGATCTCTACTGCAAGAGCAGTATTTCGGATCGGCCTTTCGAGTACCACGAGGATCCGAAAAAAACGGCCAAGGCGTTTCTTGCGCCCGGCGTCTTCACGATCGGCGACGTCGGTTATGTCGATGATGCCGGCTACGTGTATCTGGCAGATCGCCGGTCGAATATGATTATTTCGGGCGGTGTGAACATCTACCCGGCGGAGATCGAGCAGGTATTACAGGATCATCCGGCGGTTTCAGACGTCGGCGTGTTTGGCATTCCCAATGAAGAATGGGGCGAGTCGGTCAAAGCGGCGATTGAATTACGCGAGGGATTTACCGCCTCGGACGCGCTTGTAGACGAGATTCTCAGCTTCGCCCGCGAGCATCTTGCGGGGTACAAAGTGCCGCGCTCGATCGACTTCGAGGAGGAACTACCGCGGCATCCGAGCGGGAAGCTCTATATTCGGCGCATTCGCGACCGCTATTGGGCGGATCAGGGGCGTCAGATTTGAGCGGGATGGAAGTGAAGCCCACGTTGGACGAGGTTGCCTATCTGCTCGCGCGGAAGGGGCCGTCTCTGGATCGTGGCGAGAAGAAAATGTCGGCGGCCGTGTCGCTCGTGCTGCGTGAGCGAGCGGGGGATGTCGAGGGGCTGATGATTCGGCGTGCTGACTACGACGGCGATCCGTGGTCTGGCGATTTGGCCTTTCCGGGCGGGCGCATCGACCCCGAAGACGCAGGGCCGCGGGAAGCGGCGGAGCGGGAGACCCTCGAAGAGCTCGAACTCGATCTATCCGGGGCGAAGCGAATCGGCCAACTCAGTGACGTGCTCGGTCATGCTGAATCGATCCGTGTATCGGCCTTCGTCTACGGCATCGAAGGCGACCCGAAGCTCGTTCCGAACTATGAAGTGCGCGAGGCCTTTTGGACCCCGCTTGCGCATTTTACCGATCCCGATCGCCAGGAAGAGCGTGAGTTCGGATATCTCGAGCGATCTATGCCGCTGCCCTGTGTGCGTCTGCTTGAGGATGAACGCGCGCCTGTGCTCTGGGGCATCACCTACAAATTCATGGATGATTTCATGAAGAGGATCGACCGACCGATCCCCTTCATGCCCTGGGAAGAGCACGACCTTTAGCCTCTAACCTCTAGCCTCTGGCCGAAGGCGACGAGAACCGGGCAGCGAGGGCTGAGCAGAGCGCACGCGCTCTAGGACTTGGCCTTGAGCGCATCTCGATCGGCCTTCAGCAGGCCGCTTTGATACTGCTCGTTCTTCATGGACTCGGCCATCGTGTGATTGCCGCCGAAGTGGAGCGCTTGCTTTGCGTAGGCCAGAACTAGGGGCTCGAGCCCTGCCATCTGCGTCGCCATCGCGCGCGCTTCCGCGAGTACCTGGTCGCCGGGCACGGACTTGTTGACGAGGCCCATCTCGGGCGCTTCCGGGCCGAAAATTTTCTTGGCTGTGAGCACAAGTTCCTGGGCTTTTGCCATCCCAACAAGACTCGGAAGCAGGTGCGAAGAGCCGAGTCCGGGCAAGATGCCGAGCTTGCCGAAGATGAATCCGAGCTTGGCTTCATCGGCACAGATCCGGATATCGCAGGGCATGACCATCGTCATGCCGACGCCGACCGCGTGGCCATTGATTGCCGCGATGATCGGCTTTGGGTAATCGCGCATCTCAAGCGGGAGCTTGCGTAGGAAGTCCTCTTCTCCGAGGCGCGGGCCCTTCGAGACGTTCTTGCCGGCGGCGTGGGCTTTCAGGTGTTCCAGGTCAGCACCGGCACAAAAAGCGCGACCGGCACCAGTCAGGATAATCACGCGGACTTCGTCGTTACGCTGGACAGAGCGGAATGCGTGGGTGACTTCGTCTCCCATTTCCGTCGTGTAGGCGTTGAGCTTGTCCGGACGATTGAGCGTGATCGTCGCAATTCCGTCTTCGATGTCAAAGAGGATGTTTTCGTACTGAGCGTGACTGGTCATGGTTTCGCTTTCGTTCTGGACTGGGCCCGCACGAGCCGAAATGAGAAGCGGGAATGCGCGCCTCGCCGAGCCGCAAGATATCGAACACGCCCGGCTTTGGACGCCGCTTCGTGGATTAATTCTTGCCCTCTGACCATCGATTGAAATGCGTGATCGACTCCGCCGGCGGCCTCTGGGCGGCCTTAAACTCGAGTCCGAGGGTGTAGGCGACCGGGAGCATCGCCATCTGGACGATTTCCTCCGGAAGCTCAAGGATTTCACGGCTCTCCTGTTCAAACGCAAGGTGCATGGTCGTGAGGACCGACCCGAGCCCACGGCTCCGCAGAGCCAGCTGGAAGCTCCAGACGGCGGGATAAATCGAGGCGAAATAGGTGGTCGCCACAACATGCGGCGCGTCCTCGGGCAGGCGGCCCTCAAGACAGGGGACGACAAGCGCGGGCACTTCACCTAGCCGCGCCGCAAAATCCCGTGCGTCCCGGTAGACCCGCGCCGTGTACGCATCGGGTGCCGTCTTCGCCGATTCATCGAGTAGCGGGATGCCGCGTGCGTAGAGTTCGCCCAGGCGACGCTTCTGCTTGACGTCATCGACGACCAACCAGCGCCAATGCTGGCTATTTGTAGCCGTCGGCGCCTGCTGAGAGAGGCGAATGCATTCCAGCAGCGTTTCCCGCGCCACGGGGCGGGTGAAATCTAGTCTGCGTCGGACGGCTCGGGTGGTGCTGAGAAGTGCGTCGACTGTGTCGAGGTTGAAGGGCGTTTCGCTCAAGGTTTCCTCCGCGGGGCAATCTGCCAGATTCTGTCATGGCCGGGCGTGATGCGACAGGGGAGGGCGCGCATCGATGAAGATCGAAAATGCGTCGCGGAGGCGTATCACGCGAGCGAATCATTGGGTTATCGTCCAAGCGAGCCGTCTTCATACCGGAGGAATTTCGCGCCGTGCCCACTCTCTCATCGCCCCGAACGATCGCTTTTTCGAAAGGGCTTGCTGGATTGTTCGTGCTGGTTCTGTTCGCCTTTGGAACGGCGTGCAAGGACAGTGCCGTCCCCGTGGATATTGACTATTCAGGCCCCGTCGCGGACTGGCCATTCTGGGGCGGTAGCCAGGGCGCGAATCATCATTCGGTGCTCGACCAGATCACGCGCGAGAACGTGTCCGCGCTTGAGGTGGCTTGGGTGCATCACAGTGGCGACTTTTTCGACGGCTCGGGCTATTCGAAAATGACGGCGCTCCAAAACACGCCGCTCGTCGTGAACGATACTCTCTACTACTGCACGCCTTTCATGCGGGTCTTCGCTCTTAATCCCGAAACCGGGGAAGAAAAGTGGAGCTTCGATCCGATTTTCCGCGAGCGACATGGCGAGGGGCCGTATCCGCTTATGTGCCGTGGTGTGTCCTATTGGGAAGACGCGGTGGCCAAGCCGGGCGCCGCATGCGCGAAGCGCATCATCTACGGCACGGCGGATTCCGAGCTGCTCGCACTCGATGCAGATACGGGCAAGCTCTGTGAGGAGTTCGGCGAGGGAGGCCGTGTCGCGCTGCGCGAAGGGATCGGCGAAGCGCCGCCTTGGGAATATCATCCGACTTCACCGCCGCAGGTCATCCGTGACCGCGTGGTGATCGGGGCTCTTGTCGCGGACAACGTTCGGATGGATGCACCGGCAGGCGTTGTGCGTGCGTTCGATGCGCGAACGGGGGCTTTGGTTTGGGGTTGGGATCCGGTTCCGCCGGATTGGCCGACCGAGGCCGACTCGGAAACGGGGCGCCGCTTCACTTCCGGCACGCCGAACGTGTGGTCGATCATTACGGGAGATCCGGATCGAGGCTTGGTGTTCGTGCCGACCGGAAATCCATCGCCGGATCTTTTCGGCGGCTCGCGGAATGGGCTCGATTATTACGGGAGTTCCACGGTTGCGCTCGATGCAGATACGGGGCGCGTGGTTTGGAACTATCAATATGTGCACAATGATGTCTGGGATTACGATACGCCGAGCCCTCCGACGCTCTTTGAAATTCCCGGAGTAGGCGGTGGGGCAGCGGGCGTACTTCAGACGACGAAAATGGGGCATGTCTTCCTGCTCGACCGGGATACGGGCAAACCGCTCTATCCAGTCGAGGAACGGCCCACGCCGCAAGGCGGGGTGCCTGAAGAGAATTTGTCCGCGACACAGCCTTTCCCGACTCATCCGAAGCCGCTGCATCCGACGGCTCTCGCGCCGGATGATGCCTTCGGATTCACCTTCCTCGACCGCCGCGATTGTAGGAAGAAGATCGAGGCCAACCGCTACGAGGGGGTCTTCACACCGCCGACGGTCGAGGGGACGATTCAGATGCCGCATACCGGGGGCGGCATGAACTGGGGCGGTGTGGCGCTGGATGATGTGCGGGGCACGATGATTGTGAACCAGACACATGCGGCGATCGTGAATAAGTTGATTCCGCGGGCCGAGGCGGACAAGCTCAACGAAGCGGATTTTGTCTACCCCAACGAATACTATCCGATGAAGGGCGCGCCTTATGCGATCCACCGCATCCTGCTCGCCTCGCTCTTTGGCGCACCGTGCAATCCGCCTCCGTGGGGGACCCTCACGGCGGTCGACCTAAAGACCGGCGAAGTGAAGTGGAAGAAGCCGCTGGGCACTTTACGCGAATCGGCGCCTTTCCCGATTTGGCTCTTCTTTGAGGATTACGGCGCACCCAATTTCGGCGGCGGTACTTCGACGGCGAGCGGGCTCTATTTCATCGGTGCGGCGCTCGATAAGTATTTTCGCGCCTTCGATGTGGAGACAGGCGAGGAACTCTGGCGCGATCGGCTGCCCTTTCACGGCAATGCCGTTCCGATGACATATCGCCTTCGCAAAGACGGAAAGCAGTACGTTGTGATCGCCGCGGGCGGCAACCCGATTGCAGAGATGGGCGATGCGATGGTCGCTTATGCGCTGCCCGACTAAGTCGAGACTAACGTCCGGCTGACGCCCAGATATGGCGTGACTAAGCCGTGACTAAGCCGTGACTAAGGCGTGACTAAGGCGTGACTAAGGCCTGACTCAGGCCCGGCTAAGACCCGAAGGCCAGGGCAGTGCTTGACGGCGGCCCGAGTGGTCTATTTCAGGATTGCTTGCGCTCGTTCACGGAGTTCGAATTTTAAGACCTTGCCCGAGGCGTTGCTCGGCAGTTCGTCGACGACCTCGACGAAGCGCGGAACTTTGTAGTTCGCCATGTTCTCTTTGCTCCAGGCAATGACAGCATCGGATTCAAGCGTTGCTCCGGGGACGGGCACGACAAAGGCCATGCCGACTTCGCCCATGCGTTCGTCGGGCACGCCGATGACGGCGGCTGCGGCGATGCCTTCGTGTTTGAAGAGCATGTTCTCGACTTCGGCGGGGTAGACGTTGAAGCCGCCGAGGATGAACATGTCTTTGATTCGGTCGGTGATGCGCAAATAACCCTGCTCATCCATGACGGCGATATCGCCTGTATGGAGCCAGCCGTCCGCGTCGATCGCCTTCTGGGTCTCTTCTTCGTCTCCGAAATAGCCTCGCATCACGTGGTAGCCCCGGGTCCAGACTTCGCCGGGCTCGCCGCGCGGCACTTCTTTGCCGTCCGTGTCGACGCATTTCGTTTCCGTATCGGGGATCGGCTTGCCCGACGTCGTCGCGATCGTCTCGTCATCGTCGCCGAGCTGACAAGCGGAGATCGTGCCGCAGCTCTCGCTGAGTCCGTAGGCCGTGATCACGTCTCGGAAGCCGAGTTCGCTGCGCATGCGGTGGACGAGTTCTACGGGAATCGCGGCGCCGCCCGTGACAGCAAGGCGAAGGGAAGAGGTGTCGTATTTTTCGCGGTCGGGGAAGGCGAGCATCGACTGATAGATCGTCGGTGAGCCGGGCATGACCGTGATCTTCTCGCGCTGGATTCGGTCCATCGTCGGGCCGACAGAGAAGACGGGCTCGGGGAGCGCCGTTGCGCCATGGATGATGCACGCGAGCCAACCACTCTTGTATCCGAAGGAGTGGAAGAAGGGCATGATGATCAGATAGCGATCGGCGGGCAGCAGCCCGACCGAGCGCCCCCATACGTCAAACACCTTGAGGTTTTGACCGTGTGCGGTCATGACGGCCTTGGGGTTCCCAGTCGTGCCCGAGGTGAAGATCAAGTCCGAAAGATCGTCGGGCATCACTTCAGCGGCACGGGCCTGTGCGTCAGCGGCAGAGACGTTCTGGCCTCGCGCGAGAAACGCTTCCCATGACAATGCGTTTGAGCTCTCGCCCTCAATCAGGATCGTCGACTCGAGATGCGGAAGGTCTTGCCCGGCGATCGCGTCGGCGTAGTTCATGCCAAGGAAATCGCCGAGGGTGAAGAGCAGCTTCGATTGACTCTTGTCGAGAACGTAGGCGGCTTCCGTCGCTTTGAATCGTGTGTTGAGCGTGACGAGGACTGCGCCCGCCGATTGAAGGCCGAGCGCCGCGATCACCCAGCGCCAGCCGTTGGGTGCCCAGATGCCCACGCGATCGCCGCGTTCCACGCCCATCGCGATGAACGCACGGGTGGCCTTCTCGGCCTCGGCGGCGAGTTCGGCAAAACTGAGCTTCACGTCGCCGTCTTCGAGTGCCGAAACGTTGGGCCAAAGCGCCGCAGCGCGGGCGAGGGTGCCCGGGATGGTCATCTCCGCCCACGGCACGAGGCTGGGATCGGCTTGAAGGTGTGCGTCGGTTCCGGTCGTGCTCATGCTGCACTCCAATCGCCTAAGTAAGCTCGGATTTAGTCTTTGCCAAGGACGGCGATGCCACAGGCTGTGGGATGGCCGCCGATATTATGCGAGACGGCGAATTTGCCATCGAGATTCGGGACCTGGCGTTCTCCGGCATTGCCCCGCAACTGCAAGACATTCTCGTAGATCATGCGTACGCCCGTCGCGCCCGTCGGATGTCCGAAGGTCTTGAGACCGCCGTCGGTGTTGACGGGGAGGTCGCCGGTCAGCTCGAAGTGGCCGTCCGCGATGTGCTCCTTGGCGGAACCCTTCTCGCAAAAGCCGAGGTCTTCGTAGGTGAGCAGCTCCGTGAGGGAGAAGCAATCATGGACCTGGGCGAGGCCGACTTCTTTGGGTGCGTTCGTGATGCCGGCCATCTCATAAACATCGTCGCGCGCCCAGGCTGTCGGTTTCCAGGAGAGGAAATCGTTGCTCGGGTCCTTTTGCGGGTTGGGTCCAGAGCGCACGGTGACGCCCTTGACCTTGACTGGGTCGCCTTTGTACTCCCCGACGCGATCCGTGCGGGTCAACACGCAAGCAGCGGCCCCGTCGGTCTGAGCGGCGGAGTCGTAGAGGCCAAAGGGCCAAGAGATGATGCGCGCGTTGAAATAATCCTCTTCCGTGATCTTTCGTTTGAGGAAAGACTTGGGGGCGAGGCATCCGTTCGCGTGATTCTTGATCGCGATCTTGGCCAGATCCTCGCGGCTCGCGCCGTATTTTTCGAAGTAGGTCGCCGCAGCGAGCGAGAACCAACCCGCCGGCGTCTGCGGCAGATCGCGTACGCGATCGACCACCACAGAGGGGCCGGAGACGCCGCGATCCTTCGGCTTGTCGTAGCCGACAACGAGCACCGTATCGTATAAGCCGGCCGCGATGGACATCACGCCGAGGCGGATCAGGTCCGTCCCCGTAGCGCAGTAGTTCGTCGCGAAGGAGACGGGTTTGTTGAAGAGTTTGAGGGCATCCGCGCATTCGTGCGGGCCCTTATTCGAATAGATCGAGCCCGTGAAGACGGCGTCGATCTGCTCCTGAGGCTTATCGATGCCCGCATCAGCGTAAGCTTCGTAGGCGGCGTCGACGATCATGTCTGAAGGCGACTGGCTCCAGTTCTCACCGAACTGACAGCAACCGACGCCGACGATCGAAACCTGGTCACGAATCGCGTTTTTGTTGGCCATGGAGAGTGCTCGCTTTCTGTGCCGGTGCGCGTGGTTCGAACCGGATCAAAGAGACTAAAGAGACGAGAGAAGGAGACTGCGGGAGGGCATAGCGCTATTCGGGGCGCGGGATGCCCTTCCAGTAGTAGTTGGGCCGCCCACCGGATTCGTGGATCTTCCGGAATACGAATTCGACTTCCTGCCCGATCTTCATCTGTTCCGGTTCGATCTCGACAACCTGAAGATGGATCCGTGCGCCTTCGATATCGATGATCGTGACGACGGTTGGCGGATTCGGCGTGGGGAAGAAATAATCGAAGGTGTAGGTGACGACCTTGCCGATGCGATCCGACAAGCGAATCTTGTCGAAGTCGTCCTTTGCAAAGCAGGTCTCACAAATGCGCTGCGCGGGGAACTGAATTGCGCTGCACGCTCGGCATTTCTGCCCAAGAAGGCTGAGATCATCGTCTCGTTCCCGGAACAGGATCGTGGCGGAGAGCCCCGGGTTCGTACCGGCCTCCCATTCCGAGGCAGCCAGCCCCTTGGCCTTGATGTAGTCGTCGTAGCTCGGGATGACGCGCCGGCGGGAGAGGTTCCATTCCACGCCGCGGCGGGCATCGAGCTTCGAGATCTGATCCGTGATGCGGAAGCTGGTGGCGTCCGCACCGTTACCGAAATTGCCGAGCAGGAGGCGCTGCCCGGGTTTCGCGTTTTCGAGCATCGAGACCAGCTGAAGGGGCGCGAAGGCAGCCCCGGCGTCGCCCAGACGACCGAAGAGCGGCGAAACGAGTGCGGCTCCTGAAACCTTGGCGGCCTTGGCGATGCCTTCATGGGATCGGGCGTCGGGAGCGTAGAAGGCGACTTGGTCGTAATCCGATATCGAGGAATCCGTCTTCTTGAGATGGGCAGCGATCGCGCCGCTCATATTCGGTGTGTAGGACTCCTGGATGACGAAGCGGGTTTCCCAGCTGTGCGTGTATTCGTGTGCTGCGGGGCGCCAGATGTCGGTCACTTCGTCCGTGAGGGCGGCGAAATCGTCGAGGGTGGCGATCACGTCGCCTTCGCCAACGAGGAAGGCTGCGGCGCCGTCGCCGAAATTCGCTTCGAGGCCAGATTTGGGTGCGGCGAGTCGTGCGTCGCTGGCGATGACGAGGACGCATCGGGCGGATCCGGCATTCACGGCATCGAAGGCGGTGCGGAGCGCGCTGGTCCCGGCTCGCGTAGAGCCCGTATGGTCAGCGGTCTGCACGTTGCGGCCGAGGTCGAGGACGCGCGCGACGAGCGCGGCAGCCTGTTTCTCCTGGAAGGGCAGTGTCGTGGATGCAAAGAGGAGCATGTCCACGCGGGAGCGGTCGATGCCCTCCAGGCAATGGATGCCTGCGGTGGCTCCGAGAGTGATGGCGTCTTCGTCGTTCCAGGCGACGGCCTTTTCGGGGCCGCCTTCCTTGGGCGGTCGACCGCCGATGACGGAGAGCGGGAGGCGCGTTTTGGGGATGTACGCGCCGTAGGAAAGAATACCAGTCATCGCGAGGCTCCGGGGTGTTCCGAGGTGTTCCGAGTGTTGGTCCCAGGTGGTCCCAAGGTGTTCCGAGATCGTCCGAGGTGTTAGGACGTGTTCCGTGGTGTTCCGTGGTGTTCCGTGGTGTTAGTTGAGAGCGTCGAGCATCTCAGCAATCCGCTCGGCATGTTCGTCTTGCGTGCCAAAGAGATTCTCACAGATCCAAGCGCGCTTGAAATAGTAATGTGCCATGACTTCCCAGGTGAAGCCCATGCCGCCGTGCACCTGAATGCAGGCCCTCGCGTTGCGGATCGCGCCTTCGCCGGCCGTCAACTTGGCCGCGCAGACCGCGCGTTCAACGTCGGCCACTTCGGGTGCATCCAGCGTGGCGGCAGCGTTATACGCCCCCGCTCGGGCCGCTTCTTGCTTCACGAACATCTCGGCCAGAATATGCTTCACCGCCTGAAAGCCGCCGATCGGGCGTCCGAACTGCTCGCGGCCCTTGGCGTATTCATTGGCCAGATCCAGTGTGCCTTCGGCGAGGCCCAACTGGAAGCCGGAGATCAGCGCCGCACCCTCAAGGCGCATGCGTTTGGCCGCGGCGGCGTCGCCGATCAGCTCGCCCTGAGGTAGGGACTCCACGTACGAGGCGGGGGTCAGCGGGTCAAGCGGCACATCAACCGGCACACCCTTCACGTCCTTCGCATTGACCCGGTAGAGGCCGTCGCGTCGGAGGATCAGTACCACGTCGAGACTATCCAGATGCTCGATCAGGATCGGGTTGGGATTGCCGCCGGTCATGTCTATGCCGCCGACCACGGTTTCACCAGTGGCTGCACCGTCGATCAGGCTGGCGGCGAGATGCGTCCAAACGATGGGGCCGGGGACGAGTCGTCGACCGAGTTCCTCGAACACGAGCACAGCGTCTGAGTAGCCGAGCCCGATCCCGCCCTCGTCCTCGGTGAGGCGAAGGGCGAAGACACCCATCTCAGCGAGTTCATTCCAGAGGCCGCGATCGAAGCCGCCGGTCTTCTCCAGATCGGGGAAGCGTTCGTTCGGGATCTGACCTTCGCAGAAGCTGCGAATGCCGTCTCGGAGGGCCTTCTGGTCTTCGGTGGGTTGGAAATCCACGTTTTCTCCTCGCACTCGGACGAGTCGTTCCGAGCGGTTCTTCGATGAACAGGCTGACCGCAGCGCGGTCGCGCACCTGCTTTAGGTCGATGCTAGGTCTGCGCTAGCTCGGTGCCAGCTCTGTGTTAGGCCTGATTCGGTTTCGGTTCCTTCGGCTGCCCGAGGATGCGTTCCGCGATGATGTTCTTCTGGATCTGGCTCGTACCCGCGGCGATCGCAATGGAGATCGCGTTGAAATGACGTGCCAGGAAGAGATTCGAGGGAAGCCCCCCGACATCCGAGCGAGAGATGCCCGCGCGGCCAAGCAACCGAACACCCAGCTCCGTGATGCGCTGGTAGATATCGGTGTAGTAGAGCTTCACGGCCGAAGCGCCGACGCCGGGCACGCCCGACTCCTTCGCCTCACAGACAGAGAGCTTGACCATCGCCCAGAGTGATTCGAGTTCGCCCGAGAGGTGGCCGATTTCGCGGCGCAGGGATTTGTCTTCCCAGGCGCTCTGGCCATCGCTGGTCACCATCTTGGCAGCCTTGATCATGTCCTGGACGAACGCCTGCAGATGAATCATATCGCTCGCGAAAGCTGTGCCGCGCTCAAACCGTAGAGTCACGTTGGTGACGCGCCAGCCGTCGTTCTCCTCGCCGATCAGGTTCTCAACGGGAATCCGAACGTTTTCGAGAAAGACCTCGGAGAATTCGCTTTCGCCTTCGA
>JBDNFB010000072.1:0-4040 GCA_041690055.1 Myxococcota bacterium
CGTCTTCGGCGCTACGCGCCTCCGCCGATTCCCGAGACGCAGCTAGAGTGTTCGTATCTTGATTCATTCGAGTACACCATCCATCGCCCTACAGTAATTGTTCAGGGGCTTGGTGTCTCATGCTTGTTGGCAGAGAGGGGGTCTCGCGTGGCCCCTACGACGCTGAACAGACGATTTTGATCGTCGCCGCTTTCAGCTTGGATTGAATCAGTTGTCCTGGTTTCTTCTCTTCGCGCCCCGCTCCGGGTAGACTTTCAGCCATTCTGCTGCTGAATCTGGAGCCCGCTGATGCAACGCCTGATCCTTCGCCCTCGCCCTTGGCCCATTTCCCTCATCCTGTTCATGGTGTGGGTCGCCGTGTGGATCGTGATGTGGGCGAGCGCAGCCGAGGCTCAGGTCGGAACACTGAGACTCGCGACCGGGCTCAGTAGCCCCACCTACCTGACTGCCCCTCCTCAAGACTTCAATCGCGTGTTCGTGACCGAACGCGCCGGCGACATCGAGATTCTCGATGCGACGACCGGGGCTATCGCCGCCCTTCCCTTCCTCAGCCTGACGAACGTCGAAACCCTGGCGTCCGTCGCCTTTCATCCCGACTACGCGACCAATCGTTTCTTCTACGTCTACTACCACGACACGAGCAACGAGGTGCGCCTGGTTCGATACGAGGCGATGAGTGGCAATCCGGATCAGGCGGATCCTTTGAGTGCGATGCCGCTCCTTAATCTCACAAATTCCGGACATTTCGGGGGATGGATTGGTTTTGGCCCCGACGGCTATCTCTATGTCCAGATCGGCGACGGGGGCGACTTCATGTCCCACGATGCCCCGGGCAACGGGCAAGGCATCACGACCGAGCTGAACGCCAACATCCTTCGACTCGATGTCGACGGAGACGACTTCCCCGGCGATCCCGATCGCAACTATGCCATCCCCGCGACCAACCCCTTCGTAGGCGGAACGGCGCTGGATGAAATCTGGGCCTACGGCTTGCGCAATCCATGGCGCGGGAGCTTCGACCGCCTCACAGGCGACTACTACTTCGCAGACGTCGGACAAGACACCCGAGAAGAGTTCAACGTCGAAGAGGCCGGAAGCCTCGGTGGACGCAACTACGGCTGGCGACTCCGCGAAGGCTCGATTGCCACCCCGACCGGCGGCGTCGGTGGGCCCCAACCCCCGAACGGCATTAATCCCGTTTACGAGTACGCGACGAACGGCACCGGCGCGAACGAAGGAGATTCCATCACGGGAGGCTATGTCTACCGCGGCCCGATCCCCGAACTTCGCGGGCTCTATTTCTTCGGCGACTTCGCCAGCTCCCGAATCTGGTCACTCCAGGTCGATCCGGTCGCGCAGACCGTCAGTAACTTCTTCGACTGGACGTCCGACTTCACACCGGACGTCGGATCGATCGAGAGCATCGTCAGCTTCGGCGAAGACGCCCGCGGCCACCTCTACATCGTCGACTTCGGCGGCGAGATCTTCCGCGTGATCGGTCCCGAGCCGGTACCGTCCTTGCCGCCGTTAGGCAGTATCGTGATTGGAATGAGCCTCCTATTGACGGGGTCGATGTCTTTGCGAAGAAGAGAGCCTAAAGGAGATCAATGATGAGGGTGCGAGCCTAGATCATCGAAGTCGACAACCCATATCTCGAAGCGATCTTCACGATCGACGATCAACCGCGGGGTGGGTGAGTGTAGGGCGCTGTTCGAGCGGAGGGGATAGGGGGGGGGAAAGCCCGGTTATCCGCACCGCCGACACCAGGCATTCTGACAACTAAGCTCCGACGGGGCTACTCGGCCCCTTCCGGGACGATGCCGACGAGGCGCAGCTGGCCAACTGGGCACGCTCGGGCAAGGGCGAGCGGATCCGCCTCTCGATCGATGAGATCAGCGGCCGAGACCTGATCGAGCGGAAGCACGACTGACCCCTCTCCCGAACGCCCGTAGCGCGCTCTATGTCGTTGCGGAGACTTGTTATGCGATGACCGGGATCTCGTAGGTGCGTGCAACGCTCTCATAGAGGAGCTTGTGCTGAATTAGCGGCGCGAGTCCGTCGATGCTCTCGCGCATCGTCTCCTGGACGGCAGGGTAGAGGCAGGTCGCATGAGGAAACCGGTCTCGAACAGTTGTCTGCGAGGACGATCTTCGATGCTTAGGGGCACACCATAGATTGAGCAGCCTCAGCCAAAAGACTGTTGACCGTGAAGCATCATAGACGCCGTCCTCGACCCAGCCGGTGAACTCCTCTCGAGTCGTCTCCATGGACGCCACGGCGATGTTGCTGCCGGAAGCGGCATCCGCCCACGGCCACTGCGATCAAGAGTAATGTGTAGCCAGGGGGTGAAAACGATGGCACCTGGGAAGCGGAGTCGTTCACGATGTTTCGGACCATCTGAAACGAGAACTTTAGAGAGCTGCCTAGAGCCAAATTGGTGAATGACGATGGACAGCTCAGCTCAAGTCGGAATCGGACGGCCCGGCTCGGAGCAGATCTCCTTTGCAACCGGGACGCGGTGCGGACGGCACTATTCGTGCGGATCGCAGCGCCGAGATGATGTCGACCTCCTCGATCATCTCATCGAATCTGGAACGAACATGCTCCTCCCGGTTGGTACCCGCTGACTCCCGGTTGATGCGCTCAGGCATCACAAAACGCATCAGCGATTGGTTGCTCACGGAATCCTGGAATTCCATCACAAGCGTCATCTCTCCCAACACCCTCGCTGAAGACCCGGGCCGGGCGAGTTGGAGATTGATGAAGCCGACGGCAATCTTAATGACGCAGGGGTTCACTTTGTCGACGATACGGACGTTGGCACTCTCGGCAGCGTCGACGACGGCTTGTTCGAGCGATGCCAGATACAGCGTTTCAACATCGTCTTCGAGTCGACTTGAGGATCTTCGGTAGTTCACGAAGGACGATCCAATGACAATCGCGTCGTATCCCCCGATGCCATGATCTTCGCGTAGGAAGAGGTTGCCTGCTTCTTTGGCCATCGCGAGAACGAGGCCGTCGTCCGTCGTCGTGATTGAGGGGCCGGCACCGACGTGGGGGAGCTGCGTGGCACACCCAAGACTGATGCTGAGCGCACCGATCAATCCGTAGAAGACTCTTCGCATAAACGAACCCTCCAATTTGATAGTCGCATGCTAGTCCAGGACAGAGCGCGCCGCACTTATTCCCTAGGGCCCGGACTGTGGCGGATCCACCCGCCTGACCGTCGTATTCTCTCGTCCGTGGACTGTCGCAATCCCTTGGGGGCAGTCTCGATGCGGGTGGGCCGCAGGCGGTGACGAAAGGCGTTGGTGAATAGTACGGGCTTCTTATGCTGCCCCGGGCGCGATTCAAACGCGCATTCCCTTCGCACGGAGCTGGGCTGGCGCCTATCTCCGTGTTCATACTCGCTGGTCGCTCATCACTCCCAGCTCCCTCTTCCGTTGGCAAGCAATTCGGGAAATCTTGCAAACCCTTAGATTCACTTCGCTTCTTTTGATTCTTGGTCCGGTCGTACTAGGCAGTGATGTGCACTGAGAGGCAAGCAGAGGCAATTCGGATTTGGAAGCCTCGAGCGTTTAAGGGCGTAGGGAAAAGAAGTCCGGTTTTCCGCACCACCGGATCCTAGACGTTCTGACAACAAAGCCCCGGAGGAGCTATTTTGCCCCTTCCGGGGCCGATTTCGGCGTCCGCAGAACATTCGTTCCGTTAGTCAAAGACTTCTCTTCAACTAAATGGTTCTTGATTGCTTGAGCCGCAGCTCTGTGGCCCGTCGGCCTCAAGTGTCCCTCCGTCTTGAATTTCACTCCCTGGGTCACCTGGTCAGCAAAATGAGAACGCGTCGAAAAGCAGCTGGCTTCGGTGTGCATTTGGCACAACGACATCATGAATCGCTCCGATCCCTCTCTGCCAACAAGCATGAGACACCAAGCCCCTGAACAATTACTGTAGGGCGATGGATGGTGTACTCGAATGAATCAAGATACGAACACTCTAGCTGCGTCTCGGGAATCGGCGGAGGCGCGTAGCGCCGAAGACGA
>JBDNFB010000073.1:0-3840 GCA_041690055.1 Myxococcota bacterium
AGTCCAGCGCCGCGACCGATTTCGCTGAAAATCAGAACTCGAGCGTCCGCAATCGCATCACTGCCCTGCGCCTCGGCGCTCAGGGTTTCTCCATCGCCGGCCTCGAGAACCATTCGCGCCAAACGTTCACCGACTTTCGCCGGAACCCCGCACCTCTCCCGCCCGTCAGCGCCAAACCCAAAAGTGATGTGCTCGCGAATCTCGGTGGATTCTTGAACGCCTCCTACGGCTGGGGCAGCCACGATCCCACCAACTTCGAAAATGCTTTCGACTTCGAAGGCTATGACATCACGGCGGGCCTCGATTACCGCTTCCGCCCCGACATTGCCGCCGGCATCGTCGTCGCCTACTCCGCCAATGAAGTCGACTTCGACGGCAGCAAAAGCATCGTCGACGGCGGCATCGAGAGTCAGGGATTCAGCGTCGGCGCGTTTGGCACCTACTCGTGGCGCGCGTTCTACTTCTCAGGATTCCTCAGCTATCAGCGCATGGAATTCGACATCGACCGTTTCATCACTTACCCATCGATCAACCCCGACGTGGAAGGCACCAATACCCGTACCCAAGGCGAGACGCATAGCAATGCGATCACGGGCGCCTTCAACGTGGGCTATCTCTTTCGATTCGGCCTCCGCGAACTCGGACTCGGCGACACGAAGAGCAAGCCCTTCGTCCTCGAACCTTCCTTTCGGATCGAGTTCACGGACATCACAATCGCGGGATACGATGAAGATAATGTTTCCGAGGATGAGTATTTCGCGCTGAATATTCGGGAGCAGGAAGTCCAGAGCGTGGAAGCCGCGCTCGGCCTGCGCGTATCAGTCGCAGTGTCCACGCCGGTTGGCGTTATCTTCCCCTACGTGCGCGGCGAATGGCGCTTCGAGCTCGAAGATGAGACGAACCAAACCGTTTCCCAATACGCAGGAATCGGCCGCGGCGCCGGAGCGGACGCCTTCGTGCTCAGCGGAGAAGAGATCGATACCGATTACGGAGTCATCGTCGTCGGCGTCCAAGCCATCGTCCGCGGTGGCCGCCAGCGCATGCTGAACCGCGCGATCGGCGATCGACTTTCGGCCTTCATCGAGTACCGAAAAGTGCTCGCACTCGAAGACATCACCAATGACACGGTCAATGGCGGCGTTCGTTACCTCTTCTAGGTCGCACCCTAAGGCCATATCCCCGGCCGCAAACTAGCAACCCAGATCGAGTGCCAATCGAAGCGTCTCAAGTTCGTCCGTGCGGTAGCTCGCTTGCGGCAAGACGCAGACCGGTGCGCGGTACTCGCTCAGTACGCGGCTTCGCGGGAGCGCCGAAGGATCGGCAGAGAGAAGACCGTCGATCCGTGTACGCGCTGCATCCTGCAATGCATCTGAAGTCGGCGCCGCTTCAAGAGCGAAGCCGAAATCGGCCCAGAGCAGACTGTATTCAGCGGGGTTCGTAAACGGGGTCTCGCCGAGTAGCTTTGCGAGGGCCGTGGCGGCTTCATCGTGATACGGATTCGCCTGCACCGCTGCAAGAAGCTCCTCGCGGCCCGAACTGGCTCCCGAGGATTGTTCGTCGATCGCCCGGGCATACGCCGCGTCCGCCAACGTCTGATCGGCGGAACTCACAGCAATGCGGTCCTCGCCAATGGATTGGCCAATCATGCTCGCCGCTGCGATCCCTGCCATGGCCGTCGCTCCGAGCCCGGCGAAGATCGCATTGCGCTGCCGAATAGCCGGACTGATCTGTCGCCAGAGCGTGGCCGTCGAAGTCGTTCGCTCGTCGCGTTTGAAGGCCAACGCGGATCCGAGCGCGCGGCGATAGCGTCGAGGGAGCTGTGACACGTCGATCTTCTGTCCCGAGGCCTGCGCCTCCTTGGAAGACTTCGCGTCGAAGGGATGCTCCCCTGTGAGACACAGATAGAGTGAGCACGCGACCGAAAATACATCATCACGCGGATCAGACGCCTCCCCTGCAATCTGTTCAGGACTCGCGTAGAGCGCGGAGTATCCGGAGATGCTGCCGCGACTTCCCATGATCTGTGCAATGCCGAGGTCGAGCACTTTGACGGTGCCGTCCGTGCAGACAAAGATATTCGCCGGCTTGATATCCGCGTGCACCATCTTGTGCTTATGACAATGCTCAAGAGCCCGGCAGACGTCTTGCGCAACACGATCCACTTCCTCGATTGGAAGCAACGTCTCTTTCGCGTTCTTCCCCCTTGCGAAGCTTCGCTTCTGGATCATGTCCGCGAGTTCGGCGCCCTCAAGCATCTCCATCGTAATGAAGGCGAGGTCCTGGTCGCGATGAATATCATAGACACGCAAGATATTGGGATGCGACACGTGATGGCTGCGGCTGACTTCCTGAACGAGCACGTCCAGGCGGCCCTGCACGACTTCCGCGTCCATTACCTTGATGGCAATCTCGGCCTCTTCGCCGCTCGCCATCTTGAGTTCATCCACCGCGCGGTACACCGTGCCGAAACCGCCGACACCGAGCTGATCGCCGACCCGGTATCGGTTGAGCAGCCGCGTCCCCGTCAGGTTGCCCCGCGTCTTTGCCACAGGCGCTGCCGCAGTCGCTGGCATAGCATCCGTCGGCGCCGCGGGTACTGGCAGCGCAGGCGCGCTCTGCGCCGCGGCAACAACACCAATCGCGAGTTCGGCCTGAGTCGGAGCCTCTTCCTGAAGCGACTCGATCACACGCGTTTTCTGGGGCGAAGGCTGCGCTTGTGAAACCACAGTCTTGGCGTCGTCCGGCGCAACCTCAACTAACTTGGTCCGCGCCTCTTCGACGGGTTCGCTATCCGTCAGAACAGTCGCCGCCTCAGCGTCTCCTGTATACACCGTCGTGTCCGACAGAATCTTCGTCGGTGTGCCTTCGATCCGCTTCGGAGCTGCGTCCGAATCCGATTCGTCGTCGAAGATGCGAGTGGGATCAGAGGGGTCAGCGGACACGGCCAGCTCTCCAGGACGAGCCAAAACCCGTCGGTCACAGAGTGGGGAGGACACGAAACGGTTCTCTTAACCGAAAAGAAATTCTCCCAGAACCCTGCTCTATTCGGCCTCTCGGCTTCCCGGGTTAAGGAACATCCGCCTCTGTCCAAGGCCAAAACAGGCATCTGCAGAGCCTCAGGGCACCACAGCTCTCCGTCACGTCGAAACTCGGGGAAATCCCCTCATTTATTAGCGGTCCAGCTCTGGGCACCGGGCAAGATCAGGAATCACACCGAGACCAGCTTTACAGTGAATTATTGGATCATCCCTGTTCACAGCCCGCAGTTGGGTGTACTCTCCCCGCCGGAACGGTTTCGCAGAGAAGCCGAGTGCGTCCAACGTAGATTGGGATGCTCAAAGAGAACACATCTCGGCGAATATCTCGGAATACTGGAGGCGACTTCCACGCAAATTGGTTCGACGGGGCTCCACTTTATTAGGGCTCGGCTTTCGCGCCAAACAAGGGAGAACGTGTAAAACACGCTCTCCAAAAAGAAAAAGAAAAGGTAGCAAAATGCGAGTTGCAGGTTCAGTGAAGTGGTTCAACGACGAAAAAGGTTTCGGATTCATTACGCGTGATGATGGTGAGAAGGACGTGTTCTGTCACCACAGCGCGATCCAGGGCGAAGGTTTCAAGACCTTGGCCGAGGGTGCACGTGTCGAGTTTGATGTAGTGGACGGCCAGAAGGGCCCCGCTGCTGAAAATCTGCAGGTCGTCTGAGATTCTCAGATTGGCCTGATTAAGCCCCGCCACCCTTTGGGTGGCGGGGCTTTTTTCGTTTTAGCTGAAGGCTGCTTCTATTAGCTGAAGGCTCCTTTTTTTGGCTGAAGGCTCTTTTCTTGCGGAGCCAAAGGCTTC
>JBDNFB010000074.1:0-29327 GCA_041690055.1 Myxococcota bacterium
AGATCGCGCCCATGGCATGCTCGCGCACACCGAAGTGGATATTGCGACCGGCGAAAGGATCGACGCCCTCACCCGCTCCAGGACCGACGATTCCCGCGCTTTTCACAATCGGCGGAGCCGCCGAGCCCGCGAGATCGGCAGAGCCGCCAGCCATGTAAGGTACGAGTTCCGCCAACTTCTCAAGCACGTTCGCCGAGTGCTTCCGCGTCGCCGCGGCGACATCGCCCATGCCGTCGACAAGCTTCGCAACCAGATCGCTGGGCATTTCGCGGTGACGAGCGCGATCCCAAGCGGCGGCGGAAACGCCATTTGCTGCGCGCCAAGCTTCGAGCGCCTGATCTGCGATCTTGCGCTCGGCCGTCTTCGCCTGCCCCCGCGCGCCACAATACGCCTTCACCTCGGTGGGCACGATCAGATCGGGCTCGGTCGGCCAGCCGAGCTGTTCCTTGGCGAGCTTCGTTTCTTCCGCACCGATCGGGCCACCATGGGCCTTGTTCTTGCCCTCGAAATTCGGCGCACCGCGACCGATCAAGGTCTTCAGCACGATCAAGGTCGGCCGGTCCGTCTCCGCCCGCGCTGCGGCAAGCGCCTTCGCGAGGCCGTCCCGATCCTGCCCATCCAGCGAATCGATCACGTGCCAGCCGTACGCCTCAAAGCGCCCGGGCACATTTTCCGAGAACGTGATCCCGGTTCCGCCGTCGATCGTAATCTCGTTGTCATCGTAGATATAAATGAGATTGCCGAGCCCATGCGAGCCCGCGAAAGAAGCGGCTTCCGAAGACACGCCCTCCATCATGTCGCCGTCGCCGACAACGCCATACACGAAATGCCGCCCCGGCCGGTCCCGGTCTTGAGCCCCGTCGCGACCAGAGTCGCCCGCGCCCTGCGCTTCGCCGCCGAAATGCGAAGCCGTCATGCGTCCGGCCAATGCCATGCCGACACCATGCGCAAAACCCTGACCGAGCGGCCCCGTCGTTAGTTCGACACCCGCCGTCTCGCCGTATTCCGGATGTCCCGGAGTGCGCGAACCGAGCTGGCGGAACTTGCCGATATCGTCGATCGAAAGGTCATACCCAAAGAGATGAAGCAGCGAATACTGCAGCATCGACGCATGCCCATTGGACAACACGAAGCGGTCTCGCAGCGGCCACTCAGGGTCCTGCGGATCGAATCGCATATGGTTGTCCCAGAGCTCGAAGATCGGAGCTGCGAGGGCCATCGCGGCGCCGACATGACCGATGCCGGCGCGCTCGACCGCATCCACGGTCAAGAAGCGGATCGTGTTCTCGACCTGCTGCAGCAGGTCGGCAGAGAGATTCGCTTCGGAGAATTTAGACGATTCGGGGGAAGACATCGCGGGTCTGTTCCTTATTTCGCGCGCGTGACGAAACGGATGGGATCGCCTGGCGCGGTTATCGGCTCGGGGTGGGGTGGGGTGGGGTTATCCGCTGGGGTACGAACCCGCGAAACCGGCCAGACATTACCGCCGAACCCGCCGAGACCCAATGCCCTGCGCGCCCCGTTTTGCGATTGCCCCACAAACCCCGCGGGCCCTTACGTCGACCCATTCAAGCGGAGCCACGAGGCCAAACGCCCCGCCGCCGAGCCCAACGGAGCCCCGGGCCCATGACCGACTCCGACTCCGCCAACTCCGCGGAGCGCCCCGTCTTCCCTGGCTCACGCAAACCATTCCGGCCCACGAAAAAAAACGCCGACCTCGAAAGGTCGGCGTTTTCAAAAACTGCTTTGGGCGGCTCTTATTGGACGCCGAGGCGTGCCTTTTCCCGCTCAACGTAATTCATCCATTTCCCGGCGACTTCACGAGTGCCGTCAAATCGCTGAGCACGGCCGAAGGCGTTGAGTGACTCTGGCCATTTCTTGTCATTCGCCGCGGCGATGCCGAAGAGGATATGGGCCTGGCCCTCGTCCGAGAGGCCACCCTTCTTAAACGCGCGAGACAGCGAGCTGCGTGCTGCCGCCCAGTCGCCAATCTGCAGATTCACCTGCGCGAGGCGCACAAAAAGCGAACCGTCCTTATGAAGCTCAGCTGCCTTACCCAGAGGTTCGACCGCCTTTGTCCACTCGCGTGACTGGAGCAGCGTATCCGAGTAGGTCTGGTATGCGGTCTTCGTCGGCTCGATCGAACCGTCCTCGAGACCCTTCTTCATGACGGCAGCGCCGCGATGCGGCTGGCCTTCGACCATGAACATCTGCGCAAGGCGCGTGAGGTCCCGGTCCTCGGTCACGTAGCCTTCGTTCTTCGCAATCTGCTGAACGGCGAGGCTCTTCTTCATATTGTCTTTGGCGGAGTAGATCGCTGCCAGCTGCGTCCAGTAGGCCTTGTTCGGGTATTTCAGGATGATGTCGTCGAGAATCGCGAGGGCTTCGTCATACTCCTGGCGCTCTAGATAGAGCGAGAGCAGCAAGCGGTACCACGCCTCTCGCGGATCATCGGAAAGTTCCACGGCCTTCTTCGCTGGCTCGATCGCATCCGCCGGGCGTTCCGCCTGGTAGTAGGTCACTGCAAGCGTGTAGTACGAAGAGGCCGTCGGAGTTTCGACCGCCGAGATCCACTTCTCAAGCGTGATGATGGCTTCGTCGTATTTTTCGAGCATCGTCTGAAGCTGCCCGACCTGAAATAGACCGCGCAGGATTTCATCCGGCGGCAATCCGTCTTCTTCGATCGACTTTTCGAAGTAAACCAGCGCAGTCTCGAAGTCTTCTTCTTGAGCCGCGATTTGCCCGAGCCATGAATTCACGCGGGCCCGGCCGTATGGCTTGGCGCGCTTCAGATTGATCTTTTCGAGCTCAATCTTTGCGTTGACCATGTCGCCCGCCGACAAAAACTCGACGGCCTTCGCGGCCTTCCTCAGGTTGCGCTCACCGAATTGATATTTGGCACCCTGAGCGGCGGCCGAACCGGCCACTCCGACCAGCATGAAAATCAACGTGGCTAAAAAAACCACTCCGAGCTTTCGACGAGTGCCGAGTGTTCGACGCGTCATCATCGTCACCTCATTCTCTGTATTTACGCTTTTGATGCGGTTCATCACGATTCAGTTCCCGCCGATCCGTCGTCTGTGTAAACGTCCGCCGCACGCAGCTCCGCACATAGACAGACGAAAGGCTTAGCCGCGTATCTAGCCCGACTCGCTGAGTCGAAACGGAATGGCGATCTTCTTCCCGACTTGCTCGACGGCCTTGCCGTTCAAGATCTTCGGGTTGTATTTCCACTGACTGATCGCCTTCAAGGCGGCCTTGTTGAAGATGGAACTCGGCTCCGCCGCGATTACCTTGGCGTCCTTGACGGCACCCGACTTACTGATCGTAAACTCGACCAACACTCGGCCCTCGATCCCGCGCTGCATAGCGCGCTCGGGATACTGCGGGGGCACGCGAACCATCGGAACCGCGTCGCCATCGGCCGAGGCCATCGAGAAGCCGCCACCGGCATCGATGCTCATCGAGGTGTCGACTGCGGCAGCGATGCCGATGCCTCCACTATCGAGATTCGTACTCTGATCCATCGCGAAATCCGGCGGCGGGGGTTCGTCGTCGAACTTCTCTCGCTTCGGTGGTTCGCGGTCCTTCTCTTTGACTTCTTCGGTGCGCTGCACGCGCACGAAGTCAACGACCTTGATGCCCCCACTTTTGTCGAGCTTGCCCTCCACGCCAATCATGCTCTGCATTAAGTAGAAAAGAGCAAACGTGACAATACTCGCCAGGAAGAATGCGATCGGAAAACGCAGGACGCCCATTTCGATTCAGCCCCCTTCCGGTTCAGCGAGCGAGATATTCTCGACACCCGCCAGTCGTGCCTGGTCCATCACCTCGACCAGAAGTCCGTTGAACGAACCCGCCGAGGCCGCGATCACAACCGAGCCGTTTGGCCGCTCAGCATGCAGACGCTCAATGTTCGGCCGCACGGCGCGAATATCAGTTACGCGGCGATCGACCCAAATGAGTCCGTCGTTTGTGATCTGAATGAAGATGTTCTCGTTTTCTTTCACCGTCTGCGTCGAGCCGCCATCGGGCTTATTCAGCTCGAGACCCACCTCTTTCACAAACGATGCCGTCACAATAAAGAAGATCAACATGATGAAGACCACGTCGAGCATGGGAGTCAGATCGACTTCCGCTTCGTCGTCGAGTCGTCCCGATCTGCGCCGCCTCATTCTGCCCCTCCTCCATGCTCGATTTCGAGCCGATCCGCGAGGTGCTCACCCTCATCGGCCGCAAAGTTCTCAAGCCGAGCCGAGAGGATCAGCCCTGAGAGTGCCGCAACCATACCCGCCATCGTGGGGATCGTGGCTTTGGAAACGCCCCCGGCCATCGCCTTCGCGTTACCGCTACCGGCGATCGCCATGACGTCGAACACTTCGATCATGCCCGTCACCGTGCCCAGAAGACCGAGCAAGGGACAAAGTGCAACCAGGACGCGGATATAGGGAAGACCTTCTTCAAGCTGCATCCGCATCTCGGAGATCAGGAGGCGCCGAATCTGATGCGCTTCCCACGATCGGTGTTCGCTTCGGGCGCCCCACTCCTTCTCCACGTCGTCCGCCACTCGGGGGAAGACGCGGTAGAAGTAGTAGAAGCGCTCGAGCATCAGCGTCCACATGACGATCGTGACCCACCCGATGAAGTTGAGCACTCCACCGCCGGTCTCCAAGAAGGCCTGAACTTCGAGAATCATCTCACTCATGGACTCAGTCCTGCTGCGCGATCAGTCCAGCGCTCTGTTCGTCGAGTGTATCGACGATCTTCTTCGCGTTATTCGCAAGCGCCGCGTGCAAGAGCACGAGTGGGATCGCGGTCACGAGGCCAAGCATCGTGGTCACGAGCGCTTCCGAAATACCACCCGCCATCATCCGCGGATCGCCTGCACCAAAGAGCGTGATCGACTGGAACGTCTTGATCATACCGGTGACCGTTCCGAGAAGACCCATCAGCGGGGCAACGACCGACACGATGCGCACGAGCCAGATCAAGCTCTCAAGCTTCGACGATTCACGAAGAATCGTCTCGTCAAGCATGAGCTCAAGCTGTTCGCGGTCTGCACCGGGATTGTCCGCCGCGACGGCCAAGATGCGACCCAGCGGGTTGCTCTTATCCGGTCGGCTGTTCTTCTTCTGCGCGTTGACCTTGCGGCCCGTGAGGGCGAGAACGGCGAACTTATAGATGCCGAGAAGGAAGGCCAAGATGCCCAGCGTGATCACCGTGTAACCGACCGCGCCACCTTCCGGCAGGCGCTCCGTGAGACCACGGGTTTCGATCAAGACGGCGAGCAGCGAACCACGACTCGGGTCAACCGCGAGGCCACTCATGCCGTCGCCACCGCTCTGGTATTCACCGACCGTCTCGACAAAGCGAGACGGAGGCTGGCGGCTGAGTTCCTGAAGCTGGCCGAGGTTCGGATCCCAGAGAAGGTACTCGCCATCGGAGATGACGGAGAAGACGCCCGCACGGGTCACCTTGCGGGTCTCGATGCCTTCGGACGTGTAGACCTTGGCATCGAACTCGACGACCTTGCCCTGTTCGACCATCTCTCGAACGAGTTCCTGCCAGAGGCGCTCGAGTTCAGGAAGGGTGGGGAGTTCCTTGCTCTTGCCGAGTTCTTCGAGGAAGCGAATGCGCTCTTCGCCGAACTGAGCCGTCGTAATCGACGCTTCCACGTTGCCGCGGGTATCACCCGAGATCTGGCGCGTCACACCGAAGAGTTCGCCGAGGTTGCCCATGCGCTGTTCGAGCGCCTCGGTCAACTCTGCAATCTGGACTTCGTTTTCCTGGTAGGTCTTCTCAAGAGACTGACTCAGGTTCTCGGCGCGCTGTTCCTTGCCCTCGGCAGCGGTCAACAGAGTCTTCTGCTCTTCGCGTGCGTTGGCAAACTCTCGCTCGCGTCGAAGGTCTTCCGCCTTCTCGATCTGCCAGCCGTTCTTCACTTCCCTGAGGAGCTCGTCGGCCGTCGTCGGCGTCGGACCGTCAATGACGAGCGGCGTGGGCTGCGCGTCCTGAGCGATCGCGGCCGGAGCGGCTACGAGCAGAGAAAGAAGCAGAGCGGTCAGCATCGTATAGGTAAAGGACATGACACTCTTCTTTGAATCAAATCGCAACGAACTTGTACGCGACATTAGCTATTGCCTCCCGAGGTCGGCTGAGGAAGTGGGACGCGAATCAACTGCGGCGCGGCCTGTTTCTTCGCGACGCGGAGGCCGTCGGAGATCCAGTTCGTGTAGCTCGAGTCGAGCTTCTCGTAGGCTTTCGTCTCGTGATTCCAGGCACCTACCTCAGAACCATCCCGCGTCTGGTACATCAGACCGATGCGACCGATTCGCAGGAAGTCGACCGGCACGTCGGAGCCGTCCTTCTTCACGATTCCAGCGTAGGACTCGATCGTGCGACCGTAATCGTTCTCGACCTGGTAGGCCTCGAGGATGCGGCGGTAGCGTTCGGCGTCGGCCACGTCGGATCGTCGCATGAGTACGCGGAGTCCGTCGATTCGGGTCTTGCGCTTATCCGCAAGGAACGGGATGTCGATCGCGACGAACTTGTCGAGGGAATCGATCATCTTGAGCATGAGCGGCGTCACTGCGCGACCCACCTCTTCCACGCCATCGATCTGGCGCTGAAGGCTCGCAAGTTCCTCATTCTGGGAATTGATCACAGCGCGAAGCTGATTATTAAAGATGCCGAGCGACTCGATCTTCTTGTTCGTCAGCCGAAATTCCGCGATCAGACCGTCGGTCGCCGTCGAAACCTCTTCAACGCGCTTCTGCGAAGCGGCGCCATCGGCATTCGCCTTCACCCGAGTTTCGATCGGCTGGTCCAACTGCTGTGCCGCCGCGGTGGTCGCTGCAAGAAGCATCGACGTAGCACCGACCAGACCCAGGAGGCCCGTCGCAATCCGTTTTGCGGGATAGGCGGACTCGCTCGCCATCGCCCTAAAGCTCTTCATTCAATCTTCTCCTCGGTCGTTCCGCGACCAAATCGACTAACTGCGCTGTTCGCCCACTTTACGGATTCCCCTCTCGCTGTTCATGCACTGACTCAGTTCTTTTTGTTCTGAATCGTTTCAACTCTTTGAGACGTGCACAGACAGCTTCAGGTTCACCAGACCGCCACACCTTCGTATCCGCCGTCCTCTTCTTGATCGCTTTCGATCTGAAGATAAACTTCGATAGTCAGGTCCAGTCGGCCTCGCGCCGGGACACCAAACACAATCCCTATGCATCTGTACAGGGTTTCTCCAAAACAAATCCACATCGAACCGGTTAGCCGATTGACTGGAAAAGACTTGGAGCGTCTGGGGCGCGTTCCGTATTCTTCCGAAATTGGCGGAACTTTCCAAGCTGTTTTTTGGGTTTTACTCGAACTCTTGCGAGTCCAGCAGTCGCAGCTCTGGATCGGGCAGAGAGAATCGAATCTGAGGCATCGTGACCTGAGGTCCGGTCGTGCCCACTCCGGGTCCCTCCTTAGGTGGACCGCATAGCCTCCAGAACGCGACAACGCAGCGAATGACGCGGCTCGGCTAAGAACCCCCCTTGGACGACCATGGAGCCCCGCCCGAACCGCCCGGCGCGGGCTAATGACGCAGGGTCATACCCACCCGCGGCGCGATCCCCGGCGCCTCAAAGCCGACCGCTTCGCGCGGCGTGGAATTCGTCAGATTCTCGATCTCGAAAAAGAGCGAGACCCAATCGCGGGGTGTCCATCCCACTCGTAGATCGACCCGCTCATAACCATTGAGGGTGATGACACGGCCCCCAATTCCAGCGGCGGAGGCCTTCGAAGAACCGACTGCGAGCACGCGCATCCCGACCTCCCACTTGGGGTGGGGAACAATGAGGATTTCTGCAAACCCTCGCCAGCGCGGCCGATTTTCGGGCTCGACGCTCGTCCCGCCAAAATCCGTGGGGTTGAATGTCACGCCTGTACGCGCGCGAAACCAATCGGCGGGCTCGACTTCAAGCTCGACCTCGATGCCTCGAGACACAAGCCGATCCTGGTTCACGAGCAGGAAGGCGGCGTCGTCAAAATCAATCAGATTCTCCACTTCTATCGAAAAAGCCGAGACCTGCGCAGAGACACGCCCGTCGAAGAACCGGGCGCGTGCCCCCAGCTCCCCGCCCAGACTGCGTTCGAGCCGCAGCGCGTCATTGCCTACCAGGGGATTGCCCAGCGCATAGAAACTCGGACGCTTGAATCCGTGCCCGTAACTTCCAAACACCGTCACATTCGTGTTCGGAACTTCGACTGTCAAACCCACATGTGGAGAGAATCGATCCTTTTCATCCGGCGTCGTGTCGTATCGAAGGCTCGCTGAAAAAATGACATAAGGCCCGATCGACTGCTCCAGCTCGCCGAAAATTCCCACCGTTTGGCGATTATTGTAGAAAGGGAACGGCGCGAAACCTGAACCTGGGGGGCCGAACTCCAAAAAAGTGTCGCTCTCGCCGTCTTCGAGAAAGAGATCTGCACCCACGCCGATCCGCGTCCCCACCCCAGTCTGCCCCGCCGAGAATTCCGGCAAGATCCAACTGGTCGTGAGTGACAGTTCCGTTCGCTTGTACTCATCGCCCGAGCGGCTCCGCGGAACCGAGGCAAATGGGTTGAGTGCATTAAGAACGCCGGGCGATTCGAGATCTTCACGCCGACTCGAATGACTTGCTCGAAGCTCCACTCGCCCAACTTCGCGGGAAAGCCCCAACTCCTCGCCGATCTCGAAGCTTAACTTTCCGCCGAAGAGCACTTCGCGCACGGCGCGATCGTCGAGACCGCGACTCTGCGCGCGTTCCGGGCCACCACTTGAATCGGGGAAGCTGCGCGAATCGCTGCGATGTACCCGTGTGGTTGCTTCGAAAGCGAATGCGCCCGGCAAATCGACGTCGAGCTTGGCTTTAAAGCTCCCACCATCGAATCCCCCGCTCGAATTCGGATCGCGGAAAGTGTCGACAGCGCCTCCGAGGGCCAGGCCCATGTTCGACCCGAGACCGCTGCTCGCCTCGACAATCACCTGCCCCGTATCAAAGCGGCCCGCGCGGGTCCGAAGCGTGGCGCGGGGCTCCGCATCGCCTTGCACGCGTTTGCTGATCACGTTGATCACACCGGCCAGCGCATCCGAACCGTAGACGGAGGAGCGCGGGCCACGGATCACTTCGACCCGCTCGATATCCGCCAGTGAAAGCGTTGTCGGATCGAAAGAGCCTCCCCGGGAATTCGTCGGATCGTTTAGGCGGATGCCGTCGACGAGCACCACGACATGATTAGGATCGAGGCCGCGCAAAAAGAGCTCAGTTCGGCCACCCCGGCCACCTTGACGCACCACCTGCAATCCAGGAACGAAGCGCAAGGCGTCAGATAAGGAGGTGCTCACAGAGGACTCTAGATCCTGCGCCGTAATCACCGCGGTGTAGCCGGGCACGGCAGAACGCCGCACGGGCGCCCGGCTCGCGCTCACGAGCATCTCCTCGTACTCGGCCTCCGGAGCGGCGGGGGCGGGGGCGGGGGCGACCTCAGCTGGATCCGCGGCAGCAAGCTCAGAATCCCCCACCCCTGGCATTCCCTGCCCTCTAACAAGAGAAGGCATCACGAGTAGCCCGAAGCTTGCAAGCAAGACACAGCCCCAACCCGCTCGCCGATGTCCATCTCCCTCAACCGACATCTTCATCTCCCAGGTGCCGAACGCCCGCCAACTTGCGAGACTTCGCGCTCATTGGAATAACGTCCTCGGCCCTCGAGCCGGTCACCTCGACAGATAAGCGGGGCTCCATGCATTTCGGTTTGACCGACGAGCAGAACTTGCTTCAGAACACGCTTCGGCGCCTTACTGCGGAGCAAGTCTCTGCTTCTCGCCTGCGTGAAATCTTCAACAGCGACGTGGGCTTCGACGAAGCCATTTGGAAAAGTGCCGCCGAGATCGGATTGTGCGGATTAACCATTTCGGAGCAGTTCGGCGGGGCAGACCTTCCCTTGCTCGACCTCGCCCTCGCCTTCGAAGTACTCGGCGAAGCCGCCGTGCCCGGCCCCTTCCTCAGTCACGCCCTGGCCACTCTAGCGATCAGTCTCTCCGGCAGCGACGCGCAAAAGGCAAAATGGCTGCCGCGGCTTGCGTCGGGCGAGTGCGTGGGTGGTTTCGCTTTCGCCGAAGCCGGCGAACGCTGGTCCAGCGCAGATTGGCAAATTGGATCAGAAGACAATCGGATTTCGGGAACGAAAGAGTTCACCGAAGTCGGCCCCGAAACCCAACTGATCGTGGTCGGGCAGAAGGGTGGCAAACTCGGGTTGGTCGATGCGCACGCAAGTGGCCTCGCGAGGGAGGCCATCGACGGCATCGACCGAACGCGTCCCCTCAGCCGCCTGCATTTCGATGCCGTCCCCATCGAGCCTCTCTCTATAGGAGCCGCAGGCGCTATTGGGGCCGCAGGTGCGCGATCGGCTGCGGAGCTTGTGCTTGATGCCGCGCGAATCCTCCTCGCAGCGGATGCGCTCGGGGCGGCCTGGAAGATGATCCGTGTGACAGCGGAATACGCACAAACGCGCGAGCAGTTCGGCACTCCGATCGCACAATTCCAGGCGGTGAAACATCAGCTCGCCGACATGGCCATGGAGGCCGAGGCCATGCGCGGCCTGATCTGGTACGCCGCCTATGCCTTCGACAATTTGCCCCACGAGCTCGCGAGAGAGGCCGCGACGACGAAAGCGCATGTCACAGACCGTGCGGTTCAGATTGGGCGCGATGCGGTCGCACTCCACGGCGGCATTGGCTTCACCTGGGAATGCGATGTGCAGTTCTTCGTAAAGCGCACGATGTTCGATCGGGTTTGGCTGGGTTCGCCCGAATCGCATCGCGAGCGCGTCGCCGCGCTCGCGAACTGGTAGAGACGGTCAATCGCCGACCAAGAGACGGTCAAAGGAAAGCTCACCCATGGAACTCGAATACGGCCCGCAATATGATGCTTTTCGCGAAGAGGTGAAATCGTTTCTCCGCGCACTCCCTCCAGTTCTCGAGCGGAAGGATTTCCTTCGTCAAGCCACGGAACTCGGCTACATCTACCGCCATATCCCAAAACGCTTCGGTGGCTCGGAACAGTCCTTCGACCCAATTCATGAAACCATCGTCTCCGAATGCTTCGACGCGCATCCTTTCGACTGGTCGTGGCGACTCGGTCCCCAGAACGTCGGCATGTTAGTTCCGACCCTGCTCGAAGCGGGAAGCGACGAGCAGCGCGAACGCTTCATTCCGCCCACTCTCGTCGGGGACGCCGTCTGGTGCCAGGCATACAGCGAACCAGGCGCGGGCAGCGATCTCGCCTCCCTCCGCAGCACAGCCCATCTCGACGGCGACGAGTGGGTGATCAACGGCCAAAAGATCTGGACCAGCGACGCCGACCAAGCTGGGTTCATGTTCGGCATGTTTCGCACGGAGCCCGAAGCCGATAAACATGCCGGTATCTCCTACCTCCTGCTCGAAATGAATCAGCCCGGTATAGACGTCCGTCCGCTGCGACAGATCACGGGCGCCACGCATTTCTTCGAAGTCTTTTTCGATAACGTGCGCACCCCAGCCGATTGGATCGTCGGCCAGCGCGGCGAAGGCTGGCGCGTGGCGCGGGCGAATCTGAAATACGAACGCAGCCTAGGGGGCGGGCCCCGCCTGCGACAACGCTTCAGCGCGCTCCTCTCTCTCGCACGCACGACGATGCGACAAGGTCGCCCCGCGACCGAAGATCCTGTCATCCAGCAGAGGCTCGCCGAAATCGAAGGCGAAGTGCGATGCGCTGAGACCATGACGCTTCGCCAATTGAGCGCCGCCGCCCGGGGCGAAGATGCCCTCGTGATGCTGCCTCTCTTAGTGAACAAGCTCTACGGCACGGAGATCGGCGAACGCATCGCCCAACTCGGCTTCGACCTCATCGGCAGCGAAGGCCTCATGGCCCCGACGCGTTCCACCTGGGACTCCGTCTCGTCTTCCGCAGCAGATACCGACTGGGTCGACCAATATCTCTTCGAACTCGCTTCAGGCATCGCCGCCGGCAGTTCCAACATCCAGCGCAACGTGATCGGCGAGCGCGGCCTCGGCCTCCCCCGCGACTTGCGGCGACCGGCCCCCGGCGAAACAGCAAGATGAGGAGCAACGTGAGCGAGGCCGACGACGGCACCGACGACGCCCCGAAAACTGCTTCGAGCCCGCGCGCGCTCTATATCGCGGCCAGCCTTGCACTCTTTGTTGCCGGCATGTCCTTCGCGCTCCGCCTTTCAGTGATCGGTGCTCTACAGCAGGAGCATCTGGTGGGGATCGATGCAGCCAATGCGGGCGAGCTGGCTGGTGCTCTGCTCGGCATCACGTTCTTGAGTTTTGGCGTGACGCTCTTCCTTGCCAGCTCGCTCCTCTCCTGGCTCGGCATGGGCCGCGGAATGCTTTTCTGCGGGATCAGCTTCGCGTTAGGCACACTGGGGATCGGCTTCGCGGATCAATGGGCCAGCGGCCGCACGCTCTATACTCTTTACTGGCTCGGCTTCCTCGCCTGCGGACTGGGCTGGGGATTCATGGAAGCCACCGTGAACCCCCTCACGGCGGCCGCCTACCCCGACGATAAAACAAATCGCCTCAACCGCGTCCATGCCTGGTGGCCTGCGGGCATCATCGCAGGAGGGCTTGGAGCGCTCGGCCTTGAAGCGGCGGGCGCGCGCTGGGAAGTCCAGTTTGCATTAACGCTCGTTCCCTCCCTCGGCGTGATGGGTGCGGCGCTCTGGCTCCGCTTTCCGCCAACGGAACGCGAGTCTGCAGGCATCCCCGTGTCAGCGATGTTCTCCGAAATTGTTCGGAAGCCGATCTTCCTGGTCTTTTGGGCGTGCATGCTGCTCACCTCCGCCGCCGAACTCGCGCCTGGACAATGGATCGATCTCACCTTGACGCGCACGGTCGGAATGCGCGGAGTCCTGCTGCTTATTTATGTGAGCGCAATGATGTTTGTGTTGCGCCATTTTGCTGGCCCGATCTCGCGACGCATCTCCCCCGTCGGCATGCTCTGGGCCTCGACCCTCCTCGCCGCCCTGGGACTGCTTGCACTCAGCCGAGCGAATTCGCCGCTCACGGGAATCGGCGCCGCAACGATCTGGGGACTCGGTGTTTGTTTCTTGTGGCCCACAATGCTGGCGAATGTCGCTGATCGCTTTCCGCGCGGGGGCGAATTTATGATCGGACTCATGGGCGTCGCTGGCGCGCTCTCGATCGCCTACGTCCTCCCGGCGCTCGGACGGGTCTTTGATTCTGCAAAGCTAACGGCTGCCGGCGGCCAGACCGCCTTTGAACAGCTGGAGGGGCCGGCCCTCGAAGAGGTCCTGGCCCATGCGGCCGAGACGTCCTTCGAGATGCTCGCCCTCGCACCCGCCCTTCTATTCTTCGTGTTCGGCGCGATTTGGCTTTCGGATCGCCGCAAAGCCGCTCCTCAGCCCTCCGGCGACTCCCCGACTGGGTGAGTGGGGAGAAGGGGGGTAGGGGAGTAGTCAGTAGGCATTCGGCCTCACACCCACCTGAAGCTTCCGCCGCGGAGCGCCCGGAGCTGCCTCCGCTCCCGTCACGCGCGGCTCGCGCGGCTCGCGCGGCCTCGCAGCCCAGCCCTACGCAAACCAGCGGCATTTGACCCGCGCCGATCGGCAATCCACCGAGCGACGCGCTAAACTAACGGGCTCGAGAAGACGACAAACGAAGCTCATCTCGCAACACCCGGCGCCAAGCCGATTGATCGGACCTTCGCAGACACATGGATCTTCGCTTCATTCTCTTGCTGGTCTGCTTCTTCGTTTCTGGATTCGCGGCGCTCCTTTATCAGACCGCCTGGACCCGCGAGTTTGCCTTCCTTTTTGGCACATCCGAGCTCGCCGTCGTCGCCGTGCTCGCCGCGTATATGGGCGGCCTCGCGCTCGGCGCAGCCGCGGCATCGCGATTCGTCGGCCGCCTCACGCGTCCGGTGCTCGCCTATGGTGTCCTGGAATTGGGCATCGCCATTGGCGCGCTCTGCGTCCCTCTCCTGATCTCGCTTGTGCAGGCGCTTTACCTCAGCCTCGCCGGTGGCCTCGAGGCACCTCCGGAATCGATGTCCCTCACGACGGCGCTCTTCCATCTCGCGGGCTCGTTTCTCGTCCTGGTCCCCTGCACCGCGCTGATGGGCGCGACCCTTCCGCTTCTCGCACGTTATGCCGTCTCTAATGACTCCCAGGTCGGTCCGCGCATCGGCATCCTCTACGCGGTGAACACCTTCGGTGCGATCGCTGGCACGCTTGTCGCTGCCTTCGTCTTCCTCCCCGAATTCGGCCTGCGCCATACCGTCTATATAGGCATCGCAGGCAATGCGATCGTCTTCCTCGCCGCCGCTGCGCTTGCCCGTGGTCTCGCCGGCATGCCGCCCGAAGACGCCGCCAAACCCAAGTCGAGCACCGGGACTTTCCACTGGATCCTGCCAGCCATGACGGCCTCGGGCGCAGTCTCCTTCCTTTATGAGGTGCTCTGGACGCGGCTCCTCGGCCAAGTTCTCGGCGGCAGTACCGCCGCCTTTGCTTCTATGCTCTCGAGCTTCCTGCTCGGTATCGCCCTCGGCAGCGCCGTCGCCTCCCGCTTCGCCACCACCCGCGAAGCCGCGGCGCGCGGCTTTGCCTTCGTGCAACTGGGCATCGGCGTCCTCGCCTGGATCGCCTTCCGCCTCGCCGACCAGCTCCCGGTCCTGGCAAAGGCCGTCGGCGCATCCCCCGCCGCACCCGCTCCAGGCGCCGCCGCCGCCGGCATCCTCCTGCTTCCGGTCACTCTGTGCATCGGTGCGACTTTCCCCTTCGCCGTCCGCCTGCTCGCCCAGGACGCCGACGAAGCCGCCGCAGTGAGCGGCCGCGTCTACGCCTGGAACACAGTGGGTTCGATCATCGGCGCGATCCTGGCTGGCTTCTTCCTGCTCCCGCTCCTCGGCCTCGAAAACACCGCGACGGTCGGCGTCGTGACGAGCCTCTTGCTCGCTGCCATCGCCGCCTGGTTCGCCGCACCACGCCTTACAGTCCTCGCCGGCTTCGCCGTCGCCAGTCTCGCCATCGCGCTCATTGTCGGCCTACCCCAGCCCACCGGCCTCCTCATGCATTCCGCGATTTCGGGAACGCGCATCAACGGTGAACTCTTCTATCTCGGCGTCGGTCGATCCGCCACAGTCACTGTCGTCGAACACCAAACGGGTTGGCGTCTGCTCACGAACGGCCTCCCCGAATCCGGCGTCGAGCGTCCCGAAGTGCCCGATCTCCGGTTCAACGAGACCGCGTGGCTTTCGCTCCTCCCGACGGCGGCGCGGCCCGAAACCAAGGAAATGCTGATCATCGGCCTCGGCGGCGCCAAAACGCTTGAGGCGACGGCAGCCAGCGTCGAATCGATCGATGTGATCGAACTCGAAGAAGAGGTCGTGATCGCGAATCGGCTGATTCCGCGAGAGACGAAGCCTCTGGACGATCCGCGGGTCACGCTCCGACTCGGCGACGCGCGTGGCGCGATGAACCTGTCCAAGAAGACCTACGACGCGATCGTCTCACAGCCTTCCCATCCCTGGACCTCGGGCGCCTCCCATCTCTACACGCGCGAGTTCTTCGAACTCACACATTCGAAGCTGAATCCCGGCGGCATCTTTATTCAGTGGATCGGTGCGGGCTTCGTCGACGTGAATCTCTTCGGCAGCCTGATGGCCTCGATGACGGAAGTCTTTCCCTACGTGCACGTGTATCGCCCGGTTCCCGCCGCCTTGGTGTTCATGGCCTCGGACCAGCCCATCGACCTGCTTGAGTCCGCGCCGCGAGCACTCGCTATCGCCGGGGACTCCTTTGCCCCCTACGGCATCCATCGCGTGGAAGATTTCTATGCGAGCTGGTCCCTCGATACCGAAGGCGTTCGCAGCCTCTCGGAGAATCGCCCGCTCAACACCGACGATCACAACCGCCTCGCCACGACGCGACTGCCTCCCGCCAAAGCGCAGATGAATCGTGAAGATTTTGATGCCAGCCTCGGTGCAGTGGAAGTTTTCGATGCGGAACGACTCTCGGCGGTCGAAGCAACTGCAGTGCTCCGCCGCATGACCTGGAATGGCGAACGCAAGCGCGCGCAAAGCCTCCTCCAGAAACTGCCCAAGGCAACGAGTCTGGCGACCCAAGGCTGGTTCTCGCTCGATGGCGGGCGCCTCCAACGCGCCCAATCCTTCTTCCGTAAAGCCCTCGAAGTCGACCCCGCTCACCCGAGCGCCCGAGCGGGCTTGATCGCAGCCCACTCGGGCAGCGAAATCGACGCCGCCTCGCTCACACCCCGTGAACGCGTCGCAATCCAGGCCAATGCTCTCTTGGCAGTCTCGGATTGGGCCGAACTCCGCGCGCTCGACCCGGAATTGGGACAGATAGTCGCCGGCGATCTCCTATTTGGCAGCGTCGCCCGTGCACGCGCGGGATGGCGCATCGAGATCGGCGGCGCGCCAGAGGGGCGGGAAGCCCTCCGAATAATCGACGAACTGCTCACACGCCAGCGCACCCCGGACCACTATTTCATGCGCGCAAAGGCGGGCGCCCTCTCAGGCAACCCAGCCATCGCTTGGGCCGCACTCGATCAGGTCGCCCAACGCCGACGCCTGCGACCGCAGCTCATCACCCGGTCCCTCGCTCTGGCAAGATCCCTGGGCAAGCCGCCCGAGGACTCCCAGGTGATCCCGAGACTAATCCTGCTCGCACGCGCCTCACGCTAGGCGGGCCCGGCGCTCCGCGATCGGCGGTACGGGCCCGGCTCCGACTGCCTATTCTACGCCTACAAGCGCCCCGAACCGGACTGAGCCACTCGGCTTGTGGCCTCCCGCCCTCGCTCGAAGGGCGACGGGACGGCTTTTTTTGCGCGCACGACTGGGTCTTTTTCGGTTAGAATACGCGTCATGAAGATTTCATTCGAACTCAGCGACAAAGACCTCCGCTATTTCCGACAAGTCCTGCAGAAGGTTCGCAAGGGCCGAAACGCGCAGAAAGAAGACGTGATTCTGCGCGAATCGCTCGGGCTGCTCGACGAGGTCAAGAAAACGAACGCTCCGCAGTTCGTACAAGAGCGAATCAGCCAGCTCAGCAAGCTGATCCAGATGCTCAAAGATGAGGATTGGCGCCTCGAAGGCGAGGACCGCAAGCGCGTGCTTAACGCACTCGCCTATTTTGCGGATCCGGATGATCTGATTCCCGATCGCGTCCCCGGCCTGGGTTACCTCGATGATGCAATCATGGTCGAGCTCGTTGTCCGCGATCTGAAGCATGAAATCGAAGCCTTCGATGCCTTCGTCGAGTTCCGCAAGGACAAGAAGAAGGCCAAGGAGTCTTCGGAAGAAGTGCTCGGCAAGCGACGCGTTTCATTGCAAGGACGCATGCGCCGACGCCGACGCGGCGACCGCGACCGCCACTCACGCACCAGGGGAAAGTCGCCTATTTCCTTGTGGTAGCGCTCCGCGCTAGCCGCCGCAGACGCTTCACTTTGGTAGAGCGGGGCTCTATCAAAAGCCGTAGGCACTAGGTGGCGAGCGCCGAAAGGGCTTCGCTGGTGTTGTAGTGGGTGATTTTTGCCGGGCGCTTTCGGGTGCCCGCGGCTGAGGCGTTGAGACTGGCGGACTCTGCGTGGGTAGGGGTCGGACGTTTTCGCTGCCGCTGATCTTCGCGTGTGGTACTACTGCGGTGCGGGTATATTGGGACGCGGTGGTGGATTCACCCCTCGTTTTTTTTGCGCACGCCGAAGTCTTCGTTTCGACCATCCGGTCCCCCCTGAGTTTTTAGGAACTCATCCGGAAACCGCCGTCTTCCATCTGAGCGCCCCATCCGAGCGCCAGACATGCACCACACACACGCGCGCGGCGCATGGGGACCACCAGTAATGGGCACGAGAATCATCGGCTGGGGGGCTGCGCTCCCCGACAAGGTCGTCACCAACGCAGATCTGGAAAAGACCCTCGATACCAGCGACGAGTGGATCGTCGAACGCAGCGGAATTCGAGAGCGGCGCATCGGCACTTCGACCGGCGAGCTCGCGATCGCGGCGGGACGCGCTGCGATTGCCCAAGCCAATATTGATCCGTCCACGATCGATCTGCTAATTCTCGCAACAACGACGCCCGACCAGACGGTGCCCGCGACTTCCTCAAGCGTGCATCATGCGCTCGGCCTTTCGGGCGGCGCCTTCGACCTGAACGCGGCTTGTGCCGGCTATACGTACGGCATTGTGACGGCACATAGCTTGCTCGCGACGGGCGCCAAGCGCGCGCTCCTGATTGGTGCCGAAACGCTCAGCCGGATCACGAACTGGGAAGATCGCAATACGGCCGTGCTCTTCGGAGACGGTGGTGGCGCGCTGATCCTCGAAGCGGTGCCGGATGAAGGTGAACTCCTCGCCTGGGACCTGGGCCTCGACGGTTCGCTCGCGAATATTCTCAAGGCTGAGGTGGGCGGCACCATTGAAATGGATGGCCGCGAAGTCTTCAAACGCGCAGTGCGCGTGATGGTCGATTCGGCGACGAAGACACTTGAGCGGGCCAAGGTGCGACCGGACGAGATAAAACTGATCGTGCCGCATCAAGCGAATATTCGAATCATTCAGGCGGCCTGCGATCGTCTGGGAATCGATCGCGAGCGCGCGGCCATCGTGCTGCATCGCACCGGCAATACATCGTCGGCCTCGATTCCGCTGGCGCTCGTCGATGCAATCGAGCAAGGTCGCGTGCAGCAAGGCGATCTCGTTCTCCTCGTAGGCTTTGGCGCTGGAATGACCTGGTCAAGTGCGCTGATTCGCTGGGGAAATTCGAAGGCCTAACAAGCTGTCCGGATAAATTTTGGAATCCAATTCAAGACCTGGTTCGGAGTGGGTGATGAGTGAAAAGCGTCGTGTGGCGATCACCGGAATCGGTGTGATTTCTCCTGTAGGGACGGGCCGTGATGCCTTCTGGAAAGGCCTTCTTGCGCCTCAGCCCGAAGGCGAACGACGCGCACACGATTTCGATCCGAAGAACTATTACGATGAACCGAAGGCGATTCGGCGCGCGGATCGCTTCGAACAGTTCGCCGTTGCGGCATCGCAGGAAGCCCTTGAACAGTCGGGCGCGCTCACTGCCGACCCCGAAATGATTGGCGTCCTGATTGGCACGGGGATCGGTGGCGTCCTTACTCATGAAGAGCAGACGATCGTGCTCCATGAGAAAGGTGCACGACGCGTCTCGCCCTTCACAGTTCCGATGATGATGGCCAATGCGGGCGCGGCGGCGGTTTCGATCGCGCACGGTTTTCAGGGCCCCTGCGAAACCGTCTCGACGGCCTGCGCAACGGGCACAAACGCGATCGGGCACGCCGCGCGATGGATTCAATGGGGTATTTGCGATGCCGTCCTCGCGGGCGGCGCCGAAGCGGGCATGAGCCCGATTGCGACCGCCGGCTTCCGGAACATGAAGGCGATGTCGCCCGAGGGCCGTTCGCGCCCCTTCGATGAAGCGCGCAATGGTTTCGTGCTTTCCGAGGGCGCAGGCACGTTGGTGCTGGAGGAATGGTCGATCGCCGAGGCGCGCGGGGCGACGATTCTGGGCGAGATCTTGGGATCGGCCAGCCTGGCCGATGCGCATCATATCACCGCGCCGGCGCCCGGAGGCAGAGGCGCCGTGCGCTGCATGTCACGCGCGCTGGAAGATGCTGGACTCAAGCCCAGCGACGTAGCGCACGTGAACGCGCACGGAACGAGTACGCCGCTCAACGATGCGGCGGAAGCCCAGGGAATTGCGGAGCTTTTCGGCACGCCGGGCCCCATAGTGACCTCGATCAAAGGCGTGACCGGGCATTCGCTCGGCGCGGCGGGCGCACTCGAGGCAGCAGCGGTGGTGCTCAGCATGCAGCATCGCATGGTCCCCCCGACCGACGGCCTCGAAAAATTCGATCCCGCACTCCCGAAGATCGATGTCGTCCAGCATGCAGCGCGCGCTTGGGAGCCCGGTCCGTCGCTGTCCAATTCCTTCGGATTCGGTGGCCATAACGGCACGCTCGTGATCGGCCCGGCCTGAAACGGGATCGGCGCTGCCTGAAGTGGGATCGGCGCTGCCTGAAGTGGGATCGGCGCTGCCGCCGCCGGTAGAGACTCCGGGACTTTACGTGCGGCAGGATCACCGCGGTGCAAATCGATATGCCAAGCACGATCATCATAAAAAGGGCGAGCGTGGGGATTGGCTCAGCAATCGCGCGAGGGATGCCAAGGGTGATCGCCGGAATCGAAAGAGCGAGCGCTGGGCCGCCTAGGAAGCTCACTGCAGGGCGCTAATCGGCCAGCCTGAGAAGCCGGGGTGGCTCTTCCAGAGCCCCCGGCTTTCTTTTGGGGTTACACTCGGTCATTCGATAGGAGCCCGCCCCCATGAGCACACCGCGATGAGCCCGCAGCAAAAGGCCTGGGTCGACCGGATCTCGGTTGGGCTCTTCGCGGCGTTTTGGCTCCTCGCGGCAACGCGATTTGCGCCCTATTTCGCATCGGCGCTGTTTTGGGGGGCCGACGGCAGTTTCGTATCTGGCGGCACGGCAACCGCGCCGGGCGTGCCCCTCACCGAAACCTTCGGGGCTTATATCCGCGCCGGAGTGGGTCTGGCCATGCTCCTTGGCGCTGTGACCGGCTATCTCCTCGCGGATCTGATTGCCGGCATGGTGCATTGGATCGCTGATCGATTTTTCGATCCCAAGACGCCGCTGCTGGGGCCGATGCTGATCGCACCCTTTCGCGAACACCACACAGATGCACTCGGCATCACACGTCATGATTTCTTCGAAGTCTCGGGGAACAACGCGCTGATCACGATCCCGCTCGTCGGGCTGATTTTCCTGCTCCCCGAACCGGCAACCTTCTCGATGTTCTTTCTGATCGCGCACTTATTCAGCCTGAGCCTCGCGCTCGTCGCGACAAATCAGTTTCATCGCTGGGCGCATACGCCGAGCCCGCCGCCCTTCGCAAAACGCCTGCACGCCTGGGGCCTGATCCTGACACCCCGCGCGCACGCACAACATCATCGCCGCGGTCACGACCGCGCCTACTGCGTCACCTCGGGCTGGCTCAACCCCTTGCTCGACCGCGCACGGATCTTCGAGCGCATAGAGCAGCTCGTAGGCGGCTCCTCCGGCCCCACTTCTGCCTCTCCCTCTGCCTCTCCATCTGTCTCCGCCTCCGCCCACGAAGCCCACGCCCCAGCACACCCCATTGAGCGCTCCAAATAGAAGGCCTCCTCACCCCCATTTACCGATCCGGCGCAATCGAGATAACTCGCCGTGCGGAGATTCACCCGCTCATGACCGACTTCAGTTGGAATGCCGTCTACTACAGCGACCTGCAGACACTCTACGCCCTGCTCGTCGTGCCCGTTGCCTTCCTCGCATGGCGGCTCGCCTCGCCGACCCAGCAGGCGCGCGCGGAGGTCCCCGCAGCGGCACGCTTTGTGGCTCTGCTGACACTCGTCTTCGCGGTCGAGACCATGATCGACCCAATTTCGACAGGCCCCATCAAGCGATCCGCAGCGATCGAAGGAACGATCTTCGCCACGCTCATCCCGTTTTTTTTCGTCCTGCTCGGCGACCTACGCGTCCTGCTACTCGCGGCCGGCGTGGCCCGTCCCGAAAAGAGCCTCGGGGAGAATCTGCAGTGGGCGGGAGGCAGGATGCTGATCGTGCCCATAGTGACCGGCATCCTTTACGGCGGAATTAGCTTCCTCTCCCCCGACCTGCATGGCCTCGTCATGTGGATGATCTACGAGTTCGGCTTTCTAATGCTCTGCATCTACCTCTCGCGCGTGTGGGTCCCGCAAAACCTCACAGGCGAAGTGAATGCGAACGCCGCGAGCTACCTCCGAGCGATGTTCGGATACAGCGCGGCGTACTATGCGCTTTGGTTCAGTGCGGACGTCCTCATCGTCGCGCTCGATCTCGATCTCGGCTGGGCGATCCGCATCGTCCCCAACCAGCTCTACTACGCCTTTTGGGCGCCCTTCGCCTACTGGCGATTCTTCTCCCGTCAGACGCACACCTAACATTCGAACAGGGAAAGCAGGGTAAAGACGGCCGGTTCGGACTCGACGTGGGCTATTCGGGAAAGGCCGCGAGGTAGGCCGTCTCGAGCAAATCAAGCCAAGCGCTCAGGTAGCGAGAACCGCGCGACGCCGAAGCCGCCGATGGATCCCCGAGCACTCCGCTTTCCGCATTCGGCCGAAGGCTGGGATAGAAGAGCCCTTGGCCCTCGCCCGGCTCAACTAAACGGCCGGGAACAAGTGAATCGCGCCGAATGCTGCCCGGACGCAGCCAGGCGACCAGACTCGTCTCATACTCGCCCGCATGCGGGCCCGCAGCGCTGGCCGCGATCGATTCCGCAGCCACAGCCTCCGACTGCATCCGGCCCACCCGCAGATCCGTTTCGATTCTAAGAACCAGGGGGGCTGCCGCGGTGACGAGGCGCGTTCGCATTTCTTCGAGCGCATCCAGATTTCCGCCATGCGCTGTAAAGAGAAAAGCACGTTCGAACCCATGCCGATGAAGACTGCTCAGCTGGTCACGCAGAACCGCTTCGAGCGTTGCCGGCTCGACATGAAGCGTGCCCGCGAAATCAAGATGTTCACTCGCACATCCGAGGGGGACCGCAGGCAGCGCCACCGCGTCCTTCAAGCGCGCCGCCAGGCCCGTCGCGAGCACATCCGCAATCCAGCGATCCGTCCCGAGCGGAAGATGGGGACCGTGCTGTTCCACCGAGCCCAACGCGATCAACGCCGTCCGCCGCCCCGACGCAACCCAGCCCTCTACCTCGGGTGAAACCGCGTCCTCCAGAGACCATCGCCCTCCGCCGCCTAACGAGACATCCGAGTGCGAAGCTCCGTTCGATTCGGGATGCGCTGTGTTAGAGGTGCTGCGCGGGACGATTTCCGGGCCTTGTGCGTAAAGCGCTGCCTCGCGTTCCTGGCCGGGCCAAGCGACGATATCACCGCCCGTTTCTCGCAAGACAGAGAGGACCCATATGTCAAAAAAAGCCTCGAGTTCGAGCGCCGCAAAGGGCATCGGCGCTTTCGCTCGAACGACGCAGAGCGAATGCCAGTCTGGATCAAGCGTGGCTCGAAAGCGCGCCAGCCAAGCCTCGGAATCGACTACCGAAGTCGCTTCCGCGGACGAAGACGCAGACGCAGGCGAGGGCGTGAGCGAAGGCAAATCCGAAGACGCAGGAACAAAATACAAGAACGAGGTCGGACGCCCCGCAAGACTTTGAACGGGACCATGCGCAAATTGCAAAACGTCGAGACAGCTCGGCAGAGGCCTTAGCATGCCTTCCGAAATTTTGAGCGCGAGATGTTGAGCGAGTTCCATGTCGCCGCCCTCGCCGACGAGAACGAGATTCTTCTCCGGTGCGAAAAATTCGGCCAGGTCCGCATCAAAATCGCCCGTCGTTGGCGGCAAGAGGCGACCGCGTTCGAATACGATTTCCTTTGCCGCCTCCGCTGCCTCCGATTGAAGCTGCAAAAACGTCGAAGCTGCACACGCAAGCGGGGCATTCTCGTCCAACCGACGCGCGGCCAGCGTCCGCAAAAGACTCCACGCGACGGCATAGCCGACCCGCGCTCCGATGACCCGAATCAACGCGCCGTACTCACAGCCGCAGCCCATGTCGATCAGCACAACACCGCGCTCAGTGAGATCCGTCAGCCAAGCTCGCTTCTCTGCCGTGAGGCCCTCTTCGGGTTTCGCCTCGGAGGACAGCAGCGACAGCCCCGTGATCAGAATGACCCCCGCCCAGGACTCGATCGCCCCGAGCGCATAACGTGCATTTGCGCTGAGCCCCTGAGAGAAGACAATCAACCAATCGTTCTCTGCCCCCAGCGGCGCGCCGGCACGGAGCGAACCCGTGGAAGCAAAGCGCGCGGGCTGCCCGCACCAACGTGCAGCGACTTCCGCAAGGTGTCGGGCATGCCCTTCTGAAGTCCCGATCCCCGTCGTCACCAGCGCGCGGGGAAGTCGCGCAGGCAAAGAGAGAACCGCATCGAGAATGGACGGCACGGCGGAAACGAAGGCGGGCGCCGCAGCTATGCGTCCTTCGAGGAGCGCGCGGCCGCTCGCCGCGGTATCAGGATGCGGCATCGAGTTCCGCGCCATCGCCCCGGCCTTCTCTGCCGCGCCCTTTTGCCTCGCCGTTCTCTTCGCCGTTCTCCGGCCCCCCTCGACCTTCCGCCGCCACGCTCTCGTCGCAGGCGATCAGTGTTTTTCCGACCCCCGCCTCTCGAATGCGGCAGAGCGCCTCTGTCAGCCGATCGCGCTGAGGTCGAGTGCTTCGCGGGATGCGATCAAAAAGAGAAAGCCGAAGCGGCGGCAAGTCGCTCGGCAGCGTCAAAGCCGCCGGGTTTTCGAAATCGCCCTGAGAAAGCAAGATCAACTCACGGGCCGTCTCGCTCTCAAAAATCACGCTGAGCCGAAACCATGTCGCGTCAAGCGCCTCCTGAGCGTCATGAGCGGATGCGTTCGCGCCCGCGGACTCGCTTCCCAAGGGCGACGGGGTAGGCAGAAGGATCGGCAGAAGGATCGGCAAAAAATAGGAGGCAGTCACGACGCGGCTCGGATCCTCACGAAGCGCCGCCGGCTCGAACACGTTCACACGCGAGGGAGGCAGCGCCCCGCGATCTCCAGCAAGCCTCGGAAGCGCATGCCCCGAAGCCTGTTTCGCGCGCAGGTAATCGCTGTTGAATGAAGACGCCGACCCGTAAATCGGTTCCGTCCCACAGACCTCCACCTTCTCATCCACGAGTGCGGCCTCAACCGCCTCCGCCTTCTCGGGATTATTCGTCAGCAGCTGCAAAGGCCCTCCCACGCCGAGCAACTGCGCCATCGAGGCCACCGCGTCATACCGTCGCAAGTCCGAAGGTAACCCCATTGCCGCGTAGGCCTCGAAAGTCGTCACCCGATTTCCGCTCGCCTGAACAATCATGCGGTCGCGCGCTTTCGCGGAGAGTCCGGCGCCCCGCCCTTCTTGCATCAGATAGAAAATGATCCCGCGGCCGGCCCTTGCTATCAGAGACATCGCGCCCGAGAGCTGTTCCGCACAATCGCAATCGCAGCCCATTAAGCATTCGCTCGTCAGACACGAGGAATGCACCCGCGCGAGCAGAGCCGTATCCCCACCGATGTCTCCGCATACGATCGCCATCGCCGTTCGGTCTTCTGCGAGATCCCGAAAAAAATGGACCTCAAACACACCGTCCAGCGTGCGCAGCGGACGCTGCCCAAGATGAAGCGTCGCATGCTGAATCCCGACGCCGCTTCGGGAACCATCGCGAGTCATGAGCCACCTCGCTTCCGCGGATCGTCCTTGCGCTCGCTCATCGCCGCGAGATAGGCAATCAGCGCGTCGAGATCAGACTCTGCGAGCTCCGGATGCGCGGGCATACTCGTGTAGCGCGTCGCCTGTGGGTTCCTGATATAGCCTCGGATCTGAGCAAGTGGCCGATATTCGACAATGCTGCGCGGCACGTTCAGATCGGGGCCCACCTTGCCCCCTTCGCCATTGATCGAATGACAAGCCGCGCAAGTTTTTTGGAACAGCGCATAACCGGCCCAACCCGCATTCTCCTTAGAAAGCCCCGTCGGTGCCGTATGCGGAAAAGCCTGAGCAAAGGGTGCCACTTCTACGCGCGAGAGCTGGTAGGGCCAGGGATGGGCATGGGGGTCGTTCTGCTGAACACCGGCCCAGACCAGGTAGAACGGAGCCGGGTCCACTTGACGTCGATCAATCGGCGAAAAAACGGAAGCTTCGTCGCTTCGCGGCGCCGTTAGTCGACTTGGTTCGCCGTATGCCAGGTACGCACCCTCTTCGAGAAGCTGCTGCCCGGAGACGGGCAGCGTGTAGCCGTCGAGTGCTCGCAGGAGAAGGCTCTCCTTGCGAAGCGCCTTGGCTCCGCCGCCTGCAGAAAAGCCCCGATCCAAAACGCAACGAAGAGAAAGCGCCGAATAACGCATCCGCTGACGATGATATGGGTCGTCCACTTCGACCTCTTCAGAAACACAGTCCGTACTCAACTCTGCGAGGGAGACCGTCTGGGCCGTTCCGGTTCTCGGCGCGAAAGTAAGAGTCGCCTCCGGGAGTGTTTGCGCTTCGGCTTCCGACCGCAGCGCACTCGGCGAAGACGATACGCAGGCGCTCGCAATCAGCAGTCCAAGCAGGGACGCCCGGGCGAATCCGCGTGCGGGCCGATCACACTTCGATTCGGATATTCGCACGGCGTGAGGTCGCTTCATTTGCGGAGAGGAAGGAGTGCTGCATGGTGCCCAAGCATACCGAATCATGTTCTCCGCATGAGACCGCTCAGTCAGGTGCGGCACGAGTGCAGCATTTAGGCAAAACCGCTTTTGGAGCGGAAAAGCAGGCGGGGCCAGCCGCCCGGGCGAGGCGTCAGCCTTTTTGAAGGATCACGCTGCCCACGGAGTATCCCGCGCCGAACGAGCACAAGACGGCGTGATCTCCGCTTTCGAGGCCGTCACGATGCTTATGGAACGCAATCACGGAACCGGCCGAACTCGTGTTGGCGTATTCATCGAGAATCACGGGCGCCTCGTGCGGCTCAGGGTCTCTGCCGAGCAGTTCCTTCGCAATCGTCTTATTCATGCCGAGGTTCGCCTGATGCAGCCAGAAGCGTTTCACGCTTTCGAGCGGGACCTGCGTTTGTTCAAGATGCACACGGAGATGTTCCGCGACCATCGGACACACATCATGAAAGACCTGGCGACCGTTCTGACGAAAGAGCAGTTCGTGGGGGTCGCGCTCGCCGTCCTCGCTGGAATTCAGGAATCCAGCATCGTTTCGGATGTTATTCGAGAACTTCGTCGCGAGCTGCGTCCCGAGCACTTCCCATTTCTCACCTTCGCTATCGCTCGCATGCTCTTCTGTTTCGAGCAGAATCGCTGTACATGCATCGCCAAAGATAAAATGGAACTCACGCAGTTCAAAATTATTATGCCCGGAAGTGATCTCCGGATTCAGAACCAGCGCACAGCGCGCGTTCCCCGCCTTCAGGGCATCCACCGCATTCTGCAGCGCGAACGTGGCCGAGGAACACGCCACGTTCATATCGTATGCAAAGCCGCCCGCGCCGAGCGCTTCTTGGACTTCGATCGCCACGGCCGGGTAGGCACGCTGTAAATTGGAAGCACCGAGCACAATCGCATCGATGTCCGAAGCCTTTCGCCCTGCCTGGGCGAGAGCCTCCTGCGCCGCGGAAATGCAAATTTCAGCCTGTATAGAGAGTTCGTCTTCCGAACGGAGGGGCAGCCGCGGTCGAAGGCGTTTCGGGTCGAGCAGACCCTTCTTGTCGAGCACGTAGCGATGCCCCACGCCGGAAGCTCGGGTGATAAATTTTTCGGAAGGCATATCGCGCTCTTCCAGATCACCGCGCTCAATTTCATCCTTATGCGCTGCGTTCCAGCCCTCGTTCGCCTCCGTGAGCGATTCGACCAATTCGGCGTTGGTCACCGAATCGGAAGGCGTGTAGAGACCTGTTCCGGTGATGAAGATGCGATTCACGTTACCCCCTGCGTTTGATTCGTTCACCGAGCCGCCGAATACTGAGGCTCGGCTTTTGCTTCAGCCCACTCAGCTTGCTCAGCTCGTTTCGGACTCGCCCGAGACTCGTTTTAGTCTCATCCGATTCTAGGACTTCGTGCTCCGTGCGCCCGCGCTCCGCGTAGCGTCCAGCACGAGCGAAGCAGGTCGCACATGGGCTACGGGCGGACCTATAGGAAAGCTGGAAATCGCGTCCATCGTCGCTGCGCCCGCCGGCACATGCTCGAATTGAAGTGTGGGTCCGGCCTCGTTGACGCGCACTTCATGCCTCGCATCCAACGCCACCAACTCAACCCGCTCCGAATCGACGATCGTGCCGTTCCGACTGCCTAGGTCTTGGATCATCCAACCACCATCCTCCTGATAAATCCGAACGTGCTTTCGCGAGACCAGAGGGTCGTACACGCGCACGCGGCAATCGTTTCCCCGGCCCACGAAGAAATCATCCAAAAAGAGCGATGCATTCTCCCCGTTCGCATCCACCCAGCGCACGATCACCGCGCCGACGGCTTCCGCGCCGCCGAGAATCGTCGGCATATCCGCGAGTTCAGCCTCCGCGGCTTGCTCCGCGAGCACATCCTGCGGATCCCGCACGATCCCGGCGCGGCCGACATCAAACATCCAGGCCAAGACCACGACGATGGGCAGGAACGCAACGGCACCGATCAATCCCCATCGCAGCGCCCAGTCCGGAGCACCAAAGAGGGGGCCGAGTTCGACCGCGCCCTGGGAAATGCCCCAAACCGCTACGAGATAGACACCCGCCGTTCGGAATACGCGGCGTCGCTTCGCTTCCGCGAGAATTTCAGAGAGCCCTTTGGCCAATTTGATCTCCGTCGCTCCATTCCGTGCGACGTCCGGAGTCTACCAATACCTCGGCCCGCCGGGAACTAGGGGGTAGCCGCCAGGCAACGGTGGGCCGCGTCAGCCCGAGAGATGCCCGCGAAGCGCTTCCTGGGGCGAACCAGAGGCTCCGCTTGCCCCACCGAGTCCGCCAAACATCGCAGTCACCACGAAAGTGGCCGCCGCGAGACCGAGCAGGTCAAGAAGCGGAGGGGCGAAGGGCAAATCAAAGACGAAGACCACCACCGCCCAACCCGCCACAAGCGAGAGGATTCCGCCGACGATCGCCGCCAGCCCCGCCAGCACAATCGCCTCGGTGGCGACGATCCTCCGCAAAACCGAACGCGAGGCGCCCAGCACGCGGAGCAGCACGGCCTCCCGCGCGCGCTCGCTGCGGGCGGCCATGGACGCAGCGACCAGAATCGCGATCCCAGTCCCCATCGTGAAGAGCGCCAGAATCCGAATCGCGACGCCAATTTGTTCGAACATCGAATCCAGGGAGCGCAGAATCAAAGTCGCATCGAGCGCCGAAACGTTCGGGAACTGGCCCACCAGATCACGCTGCATAGAGGCCCGCGCGTCCTCTTCGGCCAGATACGCGAGCAGGACCGTACTCTGCGGGGCGTTCGCCAGTGCAGCCGGTGGGAAGACGACGAAGAAATTCGTCGCCATCCGTCCCCAGTCGACCTGGCGCAGGCTCGTCACCATCGTATCCACTTCGACGCCCTGAATCCGCCAGCGAAGCGCGTCGCCAACCCCAACACCGAGGGATTCCGCGAGATCGCGTTCGAGCGAAACCGGATAGGGCGTGCCCTCCAGATAGACCTCACCCGGCGTCCACCACTCCCCCGCGATCAGCACT
>JBDNFB010000075.1:0-4526 GCA_041690055.1 Myxococcota bacterium
AAATTTACGAAGCCGCAGAACGACTCGGGATGGTGATCTTCTTCCACGGTGGACGCGCCGGCATCGAGCCCGCCTCACGCCAACCCTACGCCCTGCCCCGTCATTACGAGGGCGCGCTTTCCGCATTCCCCAAGCTTCCTTTCGTGCTGGGCCACGCAGGAGCGCGGGACGGCGACGATATGCTCGAACTCGGACTCCGCTACGAGAATGCCTGGTTTGGCCTGCATGGTCAGGGCATTACGCATCTCGACAAGATGATCGAGCGGACCGGCGGAGAACGCCTGCTCTTCGGCACCGATTGGCCCTTCTATCACCTTGCCGCCACGCTCGCGAAGGTGCTGATCGTGACGGATGCCCCCGAGCGCCGACAGATCCGCCACGCGATTCTCCGCGGAAATGCCGAACGGCTCCTTGGCTAATAAATTGATAATATCACGAGGGGAAAAATTGCCGAACGAGGCCCCGATCGACGGAACCTGTGCCCCCCGCTTCGAGAACGTCCGCGAGATATTCAGCCAACGGATGCGAGGAGGAGACGAGGTCGGAGCCGCGATCGCTTTTACGCTGAACGGCAAAAGCGTGGTTGATCTCTGGGGTGGCTATACCGACAAGGCCAAGACCCAGCCTTGGACGCGCGATACGCTGGTCAATACCTACTCGACCACGAAGGGCATGACCGCGATCTGCGCGCATCGCCTTATCGAACAGGGTCGCCTCGACCTCGACGCTCCCGTTACGAAGTACTGGCCCGAGTTCGGCCAAGCCGGGAAAGAAGAGATCCCGGTCCACTGGCTGCTCAGCCATCAAGGCGGCATCCCCGCGATCCGCAGACAGATGCCCGAAGGTTCGCTCTACGATTGGAATGCAATGTGCGAAGGCCTCGCAGAATCCGAGCCCTGGTGGAAGCCTGGCACGAAGCATGGCTATCACCCCGTCACCTTTGGACATCTGGTCGGCGAAGTCATTCGGCGCATTGATGGTCGGAGCGTGGGACAGCTCTTCCGCGAAGAAGTCGCTGAACCGCTCGGCGCCGATTTCCATATCGGCCTCGATGCGAAGCACGACGCTCGGGTTGCAGACATGATCGGAGGGCTGGTGCCCGACAAGAAAGAAGGCGGCGAGAAGTCTTCGCGCCCGCCACCGACGGGCGCCATGGCCGATTTCATGCGCGACATGACCGATCCGACCACCATGGTCGGATCGGCCTTCAACAACCCGCCGATTCGAGCCGGTGCCGTCAATTCAAGGGAGTGGCGCGGGGCCGAGATCCCTGCCGCAAACGGACACGGCACGGCGCGCGCCCTCGCGCGCATCTACGGCGCACTCTCTATCGGCGGAGAAGTCGACGGTGTGCGCATTCTGGAGGCGGATTCAATCACGCGCGCGCGTACGGAACAATGCTCGGGCCCGGACGCAACGCTCGCCGGCATGCCCATGCGCTACGGCCTTGGCTTCATGCTGCAGTCTCCATTCATGCCGCTCTCACCAAGTAAGAACGCCTTCGGCCATCCGGGCGCAGGCGGATCGATAGGCATGGCCGACCCCGACGCGGGCGTCGGCTTTGGGTTTACCATGAACAAGATGGGCGTCGGCCTTGTGGGTGGCGCCACGGGCTTCGCCGTACTCAAAGCCTTCTTCAAGAATCTCTAGCCGGACGCCGATCGCCGGCGGTCCGCGCGCCGCCCCACACAGGCGTGCGATTTCGATCGCACGCATAACACACAACTATACGAGGACCTCTCATGACCGACAGAGCCTACGACCGCGACTTTCTCCCTCTCCTTTCCGAGCTTCCGAGCGTGCAGGATTTCTCCAGCGCCGAGAAAATCCAGGCCATTCGTGAAATGCGCGCGGAACTAGCACCCCCCTCGAGCGATTCAGGCAATGTCATCATGCGGGACGAGTCCGTTCAGGGACACGATGGCGATCCTTCCGTACCGATCCGGATTTACCACCCGAAGGCCGAAGCTTCGACGCCTCGCCCAGCCATCCTTGAAATCCACGGCGGCGGCTTCATCCTCGGCAATATCGAAATGATGGATGCCTGGTGCCAGTCCGCCTCTGCCGAAGTCGACGCCGTCGTCGTGAGCGTGGGCTACCGGCTCGCTCCAGAGGACCCGTTTCCCGCCGGACTACACGATTGTTATGCCGCCCTCGTCTGGCTGGCAGAGAATGCCGCGAGTCTCGGCGTCGACCCGAACCGCATAGCCATTGCTGGACAGAGTGCGGGCGGCGGCCTCGCCGCGGGCCTGGCGCTCTTTGCACGGGATCAGGGCGGACCGAGTATCTGCTTCCAGCTTCTCGAAATCCCCGAGATCGACGACCGACTCGACACGCCGTCCATGCTTGCCTTTCAGGACACGCCCTTCTGGAACCGGCCCAATGCGGTGTGGAGTTGGAAGCATTATCTGGGCCCGAATCACTCAGGCGAAACCTCGATCTACGCGGCCCCCTCGCGGGCCACGGACCTGGCGGGACTCCCGCCGACGTATGTCTCGACGATGGAATTCGATCCTCTGCGAGATGAGGGGCTCCGATACGGCATGGCCCTCCTGGAAGCGGGCATCTCCGTCGAGCTGCATAACTATGCCGGCACGTTTCACGGTTCTGCATTTTTCCCGCAAGCCGAACCTACCCGGCGAAACAACGCCGAAGTCATCACTCTCCTGCGCCGCCGACTCCATCCCGAATAGGAATCCCAATGCCCGCACCGACCGCGGCCCCGGCTAGTTCGGCGCAGCGCAGAATCGAGTCCAGCGACCGCTCAATATCCTCATCCCGCGTCGCCCAGCATGAGACGCTGATGCGCATCGCCGAGCGCCCCCGCCAATCTGTCGGCCCGCACCAACACGTGCCCTCTTCTTGAATGGCGGCGATCACCCGGGCATTGATTTCGGCATCTCCAAACGTCACGACGACCTGATTCAAGACGACTTCATTGAGAACCGTATAGCCCGAAGCGGTTAGCCCCTGCGCAAAGCGGCTCGCCTGGCGGCACCCCTGGTCGATCATCTCCTCTACTCCCAATCGGCCAAGTCCGCGGAGCACAGCCCACACTTCGACGCCCCGCGCCCTACGAGAAGCCTCCGGCGTATAGTGAAAGGGTTCACGCGGCGCGTCCGCGGGCAAATAGGCCGCGGAAATCGACATGGCCGCGCGAAGCGCCTCGGCATCCCGAACTATTGCGATCCCGCAGTCATAGGGAACATTCAGCCATTTATGACCATCCGTCGCCCAGGAATGCGCAAGTTCAATGCCCTCGGTCAGCGCCTTCTTCGAGCGAGAAGACCGCGCCCAAAGCCCAAAAGCGCCGTCCACATGCATCCATGAATCCGTCTCCCCACAGGCCTGCGCCAGTTCCGAAAACGGGTCAAAGGCGCCGCTATTCACATTGCCCGCCTGTACGCAGACGAGCGAGCGTTGCGAGAACTTCGGAATCCGATCCGCCCGAATGCGGCCTTCTGAGTCCGTTTCCAACACGTTCACCCGCGCTCGGCCCATACCTAACAGGCCCAATCCCTTCAAAACCGTGGGATGACTCTCCTCGGAGAAATAGACTTCGATCGGAGGTGCTCCGAAAAGCCCCTCCGCCTCCACATCCCAACCGGAACGCGCAAGCAGGCGATGTCGCGCCGCCGCGAGCGCTGTAAAATTCGCGAGCGTCGCCCCCGTCGTGAATGCCGCCCCGGATTCCCTTGGCAGATCAAGAATCTCAAGCAGCCAGCCGAGCGCGACTTCTTCGATCCGCACCCCGACCGGCGAGCTTGCCTGGCAAAACGCATTCTGATCCCACGCACTCGCGAGCCAATGCGCCGCCAGACTCACGGGCAGCGCCCCGCCGTGCACGAATCCGAAAAAGCGCGGCCCGGCGCTCGCCACGGTCGCCGGAGAACCGTATTCGTCGAGGTCTGCCAGCACGCGTGCTGCAGGAGTTCCCTCCTCTGGCAGAGGACCCTCCAGGAAATCGAGGCCCGCGAGCGCGTCAGAATTGGGGGACACTCGCCGCTCCCCAAGCCCGGCGAGATACTCCCCCGCCCGGCGCGCGGCATCTGCGATGAGACGGGTCTCTACTGTGGGTTCGTAAAATGTCTTAGTCATAATTGATACAATTCCGGTCAATTGATTCGATATTGTATTAATACGTGCCTGATCCACGGGCGTAAACGGAGCATTGTCCCCATGACAATCTGGTCGCCCGAGATCGACGAAGCTGGCCCGGTCTACCTCGCGATCAACCGCGCCTTAGAACACGACATCGCCGGGGGCCGGCTCCGCCCCGGCGACCGGCTCCCCACACATCGTGATCTCGCCGCGACCCTCGGCGTGAACGTGGGCACTGTGTCCCGGGCCTACGCGGAAGCGCGCCGCCGCGGACTGATCGAGGGCGAAGTCGGCCGGGGCACCTTTGTCCGCGCCCGAACGCGCTCCGCGCTGTCTCAGATTTCCGGGCCCGGTGGCTCGAGCGAATCTAGAGCAGCTAAAGCCGCCTCCGAACATGCCCTGGCCTCCGCGGAAATCGATCTCAG
>JBDNFB010000076.1:0-34082 GCA_041690055.1 Myxococcota bacterium
CCAGGATCTAACGGATATCCAGCTCGCGAATGGCATCCACTACCGATGCATAGAGCCGCTTTCCAAATACGAAATCCACTACCTCGACCCCGACGCGGAAGAGATCGAAATCAATCTGACCTTTGAAGGCATCTGCGAACCGAATCGACTCGGAGAGAGCCATCTCGACCAGCCCGGCCGCTACTACGGCAAGATCCGGATCCACGATGACGAATTTGACGTCGATGCCTTCGGAATGCGCGATCGATCTTGGGGTGTGCGTTCCCAGATCGGCGCCACTCTGCATCCCCTAGCCGCCAATATCCGCGGCGGATACACCTACGCCACCATGTCCGATCAGGACGCTTGGCATACGATCACCGCCGACTTCGGCGAGGGCTGCATATCCATCCACGGTTTCCTGCTTCAGGACGGTGTCTACGCCAAGCTTGTCGAGGGCACCCGCGAGGTACTTGCACGCGAAGACCACTGTCCGACCCACGTCCGCATTACGGGAAAAGACGAGCTCGGCCGAACCCTCGAAGCAGAAGGACGAACGCATAACAAGCTCGGCGTCCACCTCAACCCGAATCTATGGACCTGGAACTGCCTTACAGATTGGGAGTGGGGTTCGGGCAAGCGGGGCTGGGGGGAAGATCACGACAATTGGAGTGCGTCAGGCTTTCGACACTTTGCGCGGGGGGAATAACGAGTTCCTTCTGAAGCGAAACGAGACTTTCGCATAGCTCGATTCGCTCAAGTGCTTGGGACAAATTGCGCGCCATCCCGGGTGCCTCGTCGACGTATTTCGAAAAGAAGGCCTCCAAATCGTCCCGCGCCGCCGCATCACAGAATCCGGAAGCCATCCGCGGCGCGGTCGATACGTACCGCTCGGGCATGAATCGACGCCCGAGCGGGAACCCGCGCTTCAGCCAAGCGAAGAGCGCTGGGCGGTTCTCCACTCGGGAGCTCTGGGCATAGATGAGAGAAGGGATCTCGTTCAGGCGCAGCCCCCAAAGAAAGCGGAGGCTTCGCAGTTCCGCCGCCATCGTGGGATCTGCCGTCACGCCTAACGCCCTCAAGGCCTTGCGGCGAAACGCGCCGTCCTTCGAGGCTTCAAACTTTGCCTTCAAGTCGGAGAAAAAGGGTTCGCCCTGTTCTTGGATCGCACTCGCCAGCGCGACCGTGAGGAGATCGCCCTCCACGGCACCCAAATCGAGTTCGCCGTCGCCGCCGAAGCCCGTTGCCGCTCTGCCGAGCGCCGCCATGGCCCCCACGTATTCCGGATTCTTGAGTGTCACCGCCAGCAGATAGAGCACGTCCGAGCGGAGTAGCTTTCGTGCCGTCTCGCCATTGGGCGATGCGTCCCCTGAGAGCGATGCGTCCCCCGAAAGAGCCACGGACTTCTTGACCGGCTCTTCGAGATGCGGCGCGTAGAGGGACGCCACGTAGCGGGCGAGCGCGGGCTGCTCCTCGGCCTTCGCAATGAAATCAGAGATAAATCCGAGCGTACCTATGGGAGAAGTGGCGACATCCCATTCCGGCTGCTCAACGATCGCCGGGACTCGCGCGAGGTAGTCGGATGCCGAGAGCCGGCCTGCCCGGAAATCGGCGGAAAGGTTGCTCGCAACGGAGAGTTTTTCTGCCGGCGAAAGATTCCCGATTTGCCCTAACAAGGCGTCCCAACCCCACTCATCGAGCGTCCAGCGGAAATATCCCGCTGCGCCCGCGTTCGGCAAGACCGCAACGGGACAACCATCATTCACAGACGAGAACGTGTGCGGCGCCTCCTTCATCACCGTACAAGCTCGGATCAGCCCACCTTCATCTGCTGCGCCAACCAAGAGCGCGCAAAAAGGCTGGACCCAGCTCTGATTCGGATCGAGCTTTGAACCGGCCTCGAGATAGCGAGACTGTTGGAGAGTGAGCGTCGTGCGGTTGTTCTCGCAGCTCCAATCTGTCTCGATCAAGGGCAGCCCACGCTGCTCTAGAAAACTCTGGGCCGCTTCGACCACAGGCTTGCCATCCGCAACGGCAGAGAGCGAGGCCAGAAAATCGTCGGCGCTGGCCGTGCCTTCGGCGTGGCGTTCCAGATGATTACGAATGCCCTGCTGGAAACGACCGGGACCAATCCAGTCCTCCACCATTTGCAGGAATGCCCCCCCCTTCGCGTAGCTGATCCAGTCGAACGCGTTTGCGATTTCCTCGCGGCCCTCGACGGGCTCTCGGATCAGGCGCGTATCAGCGTAGATGTCGATGCTCATGACGCCGTGGCCGTCCCGCACCATCTCGCGATCGAATTCAAGCGTCGGATTCGATCGATGCGAAATCAGGTTCCCCATCCACGTCGCAAACGATTCATTCAGCCAAATATCATCCCACCAAGGCATCGTGACGAGATTCCCGAACCATTGATGAGCGAGCTCGTGCGCATGCACACTGACGTAGGCGCGAATATCGTCCACCCCAGGATTCTCTCCGAGAAGAAGAAGTGTTTCTCGGTAGACGATCAACCCAACGTTCTCCATCGCACCGAAATTGAAATCGGGCACCGCCGCAAGGTCGAGTTTCGGGTAAGGGTAAGGCCTCCCGAAATACGCCTCGAGCGCAAGAACGATCGGGGCCGTGTTTTTCAACGCATATGTCAGTTCCTCACCCTTCCCCGCCGTCGCGAGTCCGCGGAGCGGAATCGGACCTGGCCGGAGAGCGCTGGCCGGAATCGGATCGACTTCAACGACATCGTAGGGACCGACGGCGAAAGCGAGGAGATAGGTGGGAAGCGGCGGCGTCGTTTCAAAGGTCAGCCTCCGGTACCCATCGCCCAGAAGCTCTTCCGATCGCTCCGGAGTTGTCGTGATGCCTTCATGCTCCGCACGGACTTCCAGCACGAGATCAAAGGGTACCTTGAACCGCGGTTCGTCAAAGCTCGGGAAGACCTGTCGCGCATCGATCGCCTCGAACTGCGAAATCGCGTATCGACGAGAATCTGCCTCAAACAAATAGAGCGCCTCGAGCGTCGTATCAAAAGGCGCCTCGTAGTCGATCTCAATTCGGACCTCGCCTATTGGAATAGGCTCGTCTGCCCGAAGCCGGACTACGCCAGACCCACCCATCTCGTGATAGTCGAGCGCGAGACGCCGCCCCCCGACGACGACAAGTTCGGCCCGGCTGGGTCGAATCGCTTCGCCATGAATCCAGAGCGTTCGGTCCGCTTCAGGCTCTCCACCTGAAAGAGTCTCGACCAATACGTCGATGCCAACGCTGCCCGAATAATTGTCCCGGTCGGGGTCCACGCGGAGTCGTAAATCATAGTGAAGGGGGCGTACGCCGCGCGGAAGCTTCCCCTGCGGCGCGAGTGCGGCCTCGGCTCGGTCGCTGGCCGCCTGCCGAGAATCAACGAACCGGTAGGCATAGAAACCCAACGTGCCTAGGGCAAGAAGCCCGAGGAGAGAGAGGGCGGCTATCTTCGCTCGGCTCATCTACCTTCTCCCTTGCCCGCACCGCGTGCGCGGCCAAGCTATTCCCGCCTAGTCGTGTCCTAGTCGTGTCCTAGTCGTGTCCTAGGTGCAGGCAAGACGAGTTCACTCCGCAAGTATCTCACAAGTGATCGCCACGCTGTACCCTTTCGCCTCCGGTCTAATGCCACGGAATGCCACGGAATGCCACGGACCTCAACCGAACTCCACAGAACGCAGCCGAAAGCCCCCGGAACCTTTTTGAGTCGCCTGAACGCGCCCATGCCCAAAACCAACAAGTCGCCTAACTCCAACGCGCACCCAAATCGCCGCGCAGGCCGCACTCCGCGCCACGCTGCGACGCGCCCCGCTAAGCCCTGCGCCTGCTCTGGCGTCCGGTCTTGTCTGCGTTGCCTCGATCGGGAGCTCCGACGCGCCTACAAGCTGGACGATCCCCTGGAGCTTCCTCCTCTGCTCCGCACAAAGCCCTCTCCGCATGAAGCTCTTATGCATGAGCCGATCGAAACTGAACACGGAACGATCCATGCCTTCGATCCCGCGTCGCAGACGGCACCCACCTGCCCCGCTTTCTCCGGTCTAAGGCTCTACCCCGAAGCGATCTCGACAAGCGAGGAGCAGAAACTGCTCGGAGAGCTTAGGCAGCGCCCCTTCACGCTCGCACAAAGCGGAAAAGAGAAGCAGCATTTCGGCGCCAAGATCAACTTCAACAAACGCAGGATGAACACGACTGGCTTTCACGGCCTACCCCAATCGGCAAAGTGGGTCGAAGAGATCGCCCGAGCTCGTATTGACGCCGACGCGACCCGAAATAACGAGTGCACCCGCGCAGTGGCCTCCTTCAGAACAACCGACTTTTTCGCGCTTCGCTATTTTGAAGCAGAAGGCTCGAACCTCGACTTTCACAGCGACGACCGCTTCGGCTACGGCGAGGCGATTTTCGACCTCTCCCTCGAATCAGACTCGGTGCTCACTTTTATTCGCCTCCAGTCTCAGAATGGCACGGTCGACTGCGTGCGTGTGCCTCTTCCCGCCCGATCGATCGCCCTCCTCTACGGTGCCGCACGATTCGAGTGGGAACATGCCATCCTCGCCTATGATATCCGAGGGGTGCGTACGAGCATCACTCTCCGAACGCTGTCCGAAGAAATTCGAGACACGGAAGCGGGGCAGAACATCCTCGCGCTCGCCGACATACGCATATAATCTGCGGCATGACTTCCCAATCGACCGACGGCCCAAATCGAAGCCCTTCGCCCCCCGAGCCAATGCCCGCCCCCCATGCCGAGCGCCTCAAGGGGCGCGTGGCCATCGTGACCGGGGGCGCCTCGGGAATCGGACGAGCCAGTGCGATACGTCTTGCTGCCGAAGGCGCCGCTGTAGCCATCGGCGACCTAAGCGAGCCGGGCGCGCAGGAAGTCGCTGCCGAAATCGAACAAGCGGGGGGACGCGCATTCGGTCTCGAGACAGACGTGTCGCAGGAATCCGATATTCAGGCTCTCGTCGGCCGGACGATCGAACGCTTCGGCCAGCTTGACATCCTGCATAACAATGCGGCAGCGCTCGGCAACGCGGCGGTCGGCCCGGATTTCATGATCGACTCGCTTGATGTCGAGGTCTGGGATCGCACGATGGCCATCAATCTGCGAAGCGTCATGCTCGGATGCAAGCACGCCGTACCTGAGATGATCAAGCGGGGCGGTGGTTCGATCATTAATACGTCGACGGGTTCGTCGATTCACGGCGATATCGTAGGCCCGGCCTATGCGACATCGAAGGCCGCCGTCAATACGCTGACCCTGTATGTAGCGACGCAATACGGGAAGCAGGGCATTCGCTGCAACGCGATTTTACCGGGGCTGATCATGACGCCGGCGGTGGATATCGGGATCGATGACGCCACAGTGAACCGCATCCTCGATCACCATTTGACGCCTTATGTCGGTCACCCGGACGATATCGCTGCCATGGTGGCCTACCTAGCCTCGGATGAGGCGCGTTATGTCACGGCACAATTGCTGCGGGTCGATGGCGGAATCACGAGCCACTCGCCCATGGTCGCCGACACGCGAACCGCGATCGGGATGCCTGACGGAAGGTCTCGCTCTTAGACCGAATGGAGCCAGAAGCCGCAGCCCGAGACGGTCGCCAGCACAATCCAAGCACCGATCGGAATTAGGATTCGCATAGGCTGTCCGACACCGGGGTGGAACGCACGGTTTTCGCCTTCTCAGCCCGTCCGTCCAAAGATCTCTTGATCTCTCCCATCCGGGCAGGCAAGATGCTGCCAGAAGTCAACGCCCTCGCCCCGGAGCGCCCTATTCATGGCCAAGCAGCACTATGACCGACTGAGTTCCCAGGATAATTCTTTTCTTCTGTGGGAGAACGGAAACATTCGGATGCACGTCGCATCGTGCAATATCTTCGATATCGGTCCGCTTCGGTCTGATTCCGGCGGCGTCGATATCGACCTCGTCAAGCGAGCCACCAAGAGCATTCTCCACCTAGTCCCGCGCTACCGACAGCGGCTGCATCAGATCCCCGTCTTTAACCACCACGTATGGGTCGACGATCCGCGCTTCGATCTCAACTATCACATCCGGCATACGGCCCTGCCCCAACCCGGCTCCCTCTCGCAGCTGAAAGATCTCGTCGCCCGCGTCATGGCACAGCCTCTCGACCGCAAGCGCCCCATGTGGGAGACGTGGATCGTGGAAGGGCTTGGTGGCGGAGATCAGTTCGCCATGATCATCAAGATTCATCACTGCATGATTGATGGCGCCTCCGGTGTCGACCTGGCGAATATCCAGTTCTCCACCTCACCCGAACCGACTGAACTCGGAGAGCCCGAGCCATTCCGCCCGCGCCCCGCGCCCCGCCGTCTGGAACTCTTCCTCGACGAGTCGAGACGACAAGCAAGCGTGCCGAGTCAGATCTTTCGCGACTTCCAGGGCTTCCTCGATACCACGGAAGACATCCGGGACGAAGTCGAAACCCGCGTCAATGCAGTGACTCGCTTGTTGGGCATGGGGCTCAGTCCAGACGACACCCCACTGAACGGACGCGTGGGTCCACATCGGCGCTTCGAATGGATCTCCTGCCAAATGGACGATCTCAAAGCCATTCGCAAAAGCCTCGGCTGTTCGATCAACGATGTCGTCTTGACCAACGTGACCGGTGCCGTGCGAGAGTTCCTTGTCGCCAAGGCCGTCGACGTAAAGAACACGGAATTCAAGGTCTCGACGCCCGTATCGGTTCGCAAGGAATCGGATAAGGGCAAGATGGGAAATAACGTCTCGTCCTGGATCATCCCGCTCCCGATCGACGAGGCCGATCCGCGGCGGCAGCTCAAAGCGATCCACAACCTGACAGAAGAGCTCAAAGAGACGAACCAGGCGATCGGCGTTCAGATGATGAACCAAATTCAAGAGTGGACGCCGTCGACACTTCTCTCCCTGGGCGCTCAAGCCGGCGCGGGACCGATCAATTCAATCGTGACGAATGTGCCGGGCCCGCAGATGCCGCTCTACTTCCACGGCGCGCGACTCCGCGCGCTCTATCCCGCCGTTCCTCTGATGCCGGGCATGGGACTCGGCATCGCACTCACGAGCTACGCGGGCACGATGGGCATCGGCTTCAACGCCGACCCCGACATACTTCCCGATCTCGGCCTCTTCATCGCCCGCTTCCAGCTCTCTATGGAGAAGTTGGCGGAAGTCGCAGGCATAGAGCTGGGCCCGATCTCGGACGATGTCAACGATTTGTTGGCCGATTCGAAACCGGCTCCCAAACCCCGTCGAAAACCCACCCGGAAATCCGCCTCCGGCAAGGCCGCGACGCCCCGAAAATCGCTGAAGAGCGAAGCGCCAGCCGTTACCCCGGATTCGTGATACACATGAAATGCGTGTTCGAAGCGGGCATATTAGTCTGGTAGGTGATGGGTTTTCCGCCGGCGTCCCGCCAAAGTGAGAGCAGACTCTCTTTCGTGTGGAGGCGGTAACGCCCCTCTGCGATCCCGTCGTTAAAATCTTCGTAAATTTGTCGGCAGAGAGGCCATTTCTCCGGCTCCTGTTCAGAGAAGTACGCATCGAGCGGTTCCAGATCGACCCCGCTGAGAAAATCCAGAACAAAAACGAGACCGCCGGGAGCAAGCGTGCGTATTACCTCCCTCGCAATAGATTCATGATCGCCTAACGTGTAAAGACTTCGGGAAAAGAGAGCGGCCTCGACGGAATCGCTCGCGAGTCCCGCCAAAAATGCGGCACCATCCTCTTGTTCAACGCGGACTCGGTCTCCAAGAGGCTCCACCCGCTTCTCGGTAAAGCGCACCATCGCGGGATGATTATCGTTCAAGAGGAAGTCGGTCTTGGGATACCAATTCGCCAGCATCTCCGAGACGAGCCCCGTGCCGCAGCCGACCTCGATCATCCGTTCAGGATCGGAGTGACCTCGCTCATCGAGTCGCTCGACAACCCACGTACAAAACATCGGCAGAACGACATTGTACCGGGTCGAGTTGAAATGATCGTAGACCTCCGCCAACTCGCTCCAATCGATCTCGCTCATCCAATTCTCCGTCTCCGCGACCGCTGCGGCCCGCCATCCTAGCATCAGAGCACGCCTATCTTTGCGCATTCCGCCGGCATCACGGGGGGCTCGGCTGAGCAAGAGGCGTCGCGCGCCCCTCTTACCCCGAGAATTTCACCCCAGAAGTTGCTAGGCAGCTCCCCGGACCGCGCCTCGGGTTCGAATCTCAAGTCACCCCAATCCGTTCCGATATAGAGAGAGATGTATCTTCAGCGCTTTTTCCGAGAGCCCGCCGCCGAATGAAACTGATCGTGCCTTTCCTGATCCTCATCCTTCTTTTTGCACCGGGGCTCCTGCTGCTCGCCACGCGAACGCGACGCTTGCCAGAGCTTCTCGCAGGCCTTTTTTTCGTGGGAACGGCACTCGGCGTTCCCCTTCGACTCATCGGCCACGGCCTTTGGATTCAAGAACCCGGGCTGAGTGCGAGCATTAATACGGTCGGCCATCTTTTTTTGGGGCCGCGAGCTGCGCGCTGACTCTTTTTACGTGGCGCGTTTTCCGACCCCAAATGCGATGGACGCAGGCGCTCGCGGGTATTTTGCTCGTCGGGCAGGTCGTCTGCACTGCCCTCGTCGTCGCCTCGGCGCGCTCTGTGGAAGAGACTTCAGCGGTTGTTTTGGTCACGAACTTTTCCCGAGTTGTTCCGCTGCTCTGGGCCTTCGCGGAATCGCTGGCCTACTGGCGTATGATGCGGCGGCGCCTCGCGCTTGGACTCGCTGATCCTGTCGTCACGAACCGGTTCTTCCTCTGGTCCGTCTGGACGGGCGGCTTGGCCATGCTCCCACTAGCCACACTTCTCCTCAGACTCACCGGCTATGCGCTCCAGTGGTTCGGCCTGCCCGAGGCTGACGTGGCCGCTTCCGATCGGGCTGCGATCGCGGCAAGCCTCCAAATCGTGTTCCTGATCACTGGTTTGGCCGGCGTCATCGCAATCAGCCTCAGCTTCTTCCCACCACGGCGCTATTTGGACTGGATTCGGACTCAGAGCCAGCCCATCGCGACCCCGGATTCCCCGCGCGTTCGGGTATAGTACAGGCGCTCATTCACACACACGAACCACACGGACGGACGGACGAGGTTGACTATGTCGAGGCGGAACATGTCGAAGCAGGCGCTGCGAATCCTAACGGTAGGCGCATTGAGTTTCGCGCTGGCTGGTTGTCAGCAAACCCAGCTGGCCGATACGGAGCTCCAAGCCGTCCAAACGGCGAGCGACGTCTACCGCGCCTACGATCGAGGCGATTGCGGCACTGTGGACCGCCTCACGGGCGAGAAACAGCTGCGGGCCTGGAGACAAACCGAGCTTCGCTACTCGCTGGTCCTTGCCAAAGGTTTTTGCCTTGAACGCGACGGGGATCTGAAGGGCGCGATGGCGACCTATGAAATGCTCCAGAACACAGCGGAGAACACGTTCGCCGCAGCTGATGCCGTCGAGCGCCTTCGCACCCTCCGTGCGCTCGAAGCGGATTCTGAGTATCGGAATTGGGTCGAAGACTCGATCGCCAATGCGAAACCGAGCAATTCGTTCCGCACGCCCGTCAGTCGCATTCCGGCCGAGTTTCCGCCGGCGGCGCGCGCTGCCGGAATCGAAGGCTTCTCCGTCGTCGAATTCAGCGTGACACCGGAAGGTGAGACGCAGGACCCGCTTATCGTCGCCTCGAATCCGCCTTTAATATTCGACGGCACATCGCTCCGTGCGGTCCGCCAATGGCAGTTCATGCAAGATTCGGAGACACCGGAATCGCCGCGCCAGGTGATCCGCATCCTGTTCCGCAGCGACTCGCGCATCACCGTCGAAGACGCGCAGCGCCTGACCGAGTAGGCGTCTCTTTACATTGGCCGCGGCGCTTTACATTGGCCGCGGCGCTTTACATTGGCCGCGGCGCTTTACATTGGCCGCGGCGCGAGTCCTGACAATAGGCCGGCTCGAAAGCGTTCCGCTCGCGGCGGCAACCCGTGGCGCGCGTACCACTTTTTTTCGCGCTCGACCGCCTGCTCAAACCTATCGCTGGGCCCAAATCCCGCATCGAGATTATCCGCGCTGAGTTGAAACGAAAAGCCGCAGGCCTTCGAGAAAATCGCTTCGATCGCCTGGGGCTTACTCTCCGCTTTTTCGAACGCAGCCTGCTCTTCGGCGTTCCGCCCGTCCGGCGAGTACCAGTATCCATAGTCCTCTCGCCTACGCCGATCCGCTCCCGCGAGGCACCAATGCGCCACTTCATGAAGCGCGCTCGCGAAATAATCCTCGCGATAGATGACTTGATGCGGCGTCGTCGTCGGCGCCGCGGAAGGGACATAGAGCGGCTCTGCGCCTCCGCCCACGAGCACAGTCCTATGCTCCTCCGCGAAGCACGCCTGAAACAGGCGCTCTAATTTCCGGGCATCAAAATCCATCGATTGCGCAGATTGCCATACCCGCGTTCCCCCGTCAGCCCTGCCCGAACTCGCCCTACGCCCTACGCGCTCGTCCCGGCCTCGGGGTTCGCCCTCGCCACAAACGCGAAGATCCCGAGCGCAGCGAGCAGCAAAAGCGTCGCGGCAAGAAAGGGTGCACCGGGAAAATGGATGGGCGCGTCTTCAGCGCTGAACCGGTAGAAAAGTTCGGTCATAAGAATGGGCGAGAAAACCATCGTCAGACTCATGACCGAGGACGTCGTGCCCTGCAGTTCGCCTTGAGAATCTGCGGGGACCCGGTTGGCCATCATTCCGCGAATCGCGGGCTGCGCGATTCCGACGAGCGCGAAGGGCAGAATACCGACGTACATCATCCAACCCTCAGTCGCGAAAGCGAAGATGCCAAAGCCCAGCGCCATTCCCGTAAAGCCCACCCAGACTGCACCGCGCTCGCCCAGCGTCTTCATGGCGGGCCCAACGAGTACAGCATTCACAAACATGATCCCTGCGCCGACCGCAAATAAAGACCAGCCCACATCGGCCGCGGACCAACCAAATTTATGGAGCGTGTAGTAGCTCCAGACCGCCGGGTTCGCGTCATGCGCGATTCGAAACGGAATCATGACCAGGAGGAGCCCGAAGACCATCGGATAATTGCGAATCTGCAAGAGCGCTCCGATTGGATTCGCGCGGCGCATGGAAAACGTCCGACGCGACTCCGGAGCAAGCGATTCGGGCAGCACGGAAAATCCATACAAAAAGTTGATGCAGGCGAGCGCTGCCGCCGCCCAGAAGGGAACCCGCGCACCGTACTCGCCGAGCAGTCCGCCGAGCACAGGACCTAACATAAAGCCGAGCCCCCACGCCGCGCTCAGGTAACCGAATCGCTGGGATCGGTCTTTCGGCGCAGTCGTATCCGCCACCCAAGCATTCGCTGCAGCAAAAGTCGCGCTCGCGATGGCCGAAATAAACCGTCCGACGAAGAGCCAGATCAGCGTAGGTGCCAGCGCCATCAGGACATAGTCGACGCCAAGCGCCGCCAGCGAAATCAGCAGGACGGGCCGACGGCCAAAGCGGTCCGAGAGATTGCCCAAGATCGGTGCGGCAAAGAACTGGACGACGGCAAAGAGAAACATCAGGGCGCCGCCGTATCGGGCTGCCTTCGCAATTCCCTCCCCGCTCAGTTCCTCAATCAACTCCGGCATGACGGGCACGATCATCCCGAATCCCAGCGTATCGATCAGGATCGTGACCAGGATAAAGCCGATCCCGAGCCTCGCTCCGCCCTGCGCATGCTGCTCGCTCATCCGCGCTCCCCAGTCCATCGCGAGGAGCGTAACCCAGCCTGCGATTGGCTATCGCGAATCGGTATTCACGACTCGAACCGGCGCATCCTCCCCGTTCACCGCCACGTCCAGCTCAGCAAGAAGCCCACAGAGCACCTCGAAGCGCGCTCGACCCATCGCCTCCGAAAAGCGTCCGGTGATCTCCTGGGTAATTTCCTCGATATCGCGAACCAGCCGAGTCCCGCGCTCGGCATAAACGACGCGCCGCGCCCGCCCATCGCTTGGGTCCGCCACTCGCTCGAGGTATCCGACCTCTTCGAGTTCGTTCACCAATTGCCCGGTTCTCTGAAGCGTGAGTCGGAGCCGCGCCGCCAGTTCCGAGACGCGCAGGCCCTCCTCGGGCAGATTCGGGATGACCTGGGCCGTCGAAGGACGTAAATCGTGCCCGCGCTCAACCAGCCCCGCCCGCATCTGAAGACGCATCGCGGTCGAGAGACCGATCAGGTGCCGGCTCATTCGGCCGATCGTCTCCGCCTCCTCCGAAACGTCAGCTTCGCCTTTTTTCATGCTTGATAAAATAGCAAAGTCAATTTACTATTTCCAAGAATGACGTCGACCCAAACCGAAACTCGAATGCCAAAGCTCATCGACAAAGCGCACGACCCGCTGCGCGCATCGTTCCGAGTGGATGTGAGCGACGCGGTGGATCTCGACGGAGCGTTCGAGATCGCCGGCGACCTCGTCTCTCCCACAGAAGATGTCGGCCTGGCGCCGGCGGCCGTTCTGGTCTGCCTCCCGGGCGGCTACTTGTCGCGCCGATACTTCGACCTCGATGTGGCCGGAGACCGCAGCTACAGCTTCGCCGAAGCCATGGCGCAGCGCGGTTTTCTCACGCTCTCATTCGATCATTTGGGCATCGGCGAGAGTTCGAGCCCCGTTCCCATCGAGAGCGGGTATGCCCTCGGTGTCGAAGCCATCGCCCGCGCAAATCAGCGCGCGCTCGAGCTCTCCCTCGACAAGCTGCGGGCGGGCACGCTCGTCCCAGGACTCGCGCCGATCGCGCCGATGCAGACCTTCGGCGTCGGGCATTCGATGGGATCGGCGCTCACGGTCGAACAACAGGCCGCCGCGAAACCGCATGCAGGCCTCGTCCTCTTCTCCTTCACGACCCGCGGCACATCGGCCTTCCTGAACGAGGAACAGCGCGCCTACGCCCACCAACCCGAACGGGCCCGTCGCGAAGTCGGCGAACTCGCACGCCGCACGATGGGCTCGCCCTACCCTCCCTCCGCCACCGACAGCGAACCCGGACGCCGCGCCGCTTTCGGCATAGGAACAGCGCCCCGCGAAACCGAAGAAGCGCTCCATCAAGCCTCGACGCGCCTCCTCGCCCTAGGTGGCCTCCTTTCGATGATTCCGGGCGGCTACGCACCGGCAGCCGATAAAATCGATGTTCCGACTTTCATCGTCGTGGGCGATCACGATCTGCATAACACGGATGGACTTCGCGAAGAGCTGCCGCTCTGTCCCGATTTCAGTGCCATGACCCTCGAAGACTGCTGGCATTGCCATTTCGTCTCCAATCAGCGCGAGGTTCTCTGGAAACGCGTCGGCGATTGGATCTCCCACCAAATTGAACTCTGATTTTCGCTCTAGAAGCGCCCTGCCGGGCAGGAGGACATCCATGACGGCATCCACTGAACGAAAACTCTTCTCCGCAGATTCGCATTGCGTGATTACCTCGGAACAGGTCAAGCTGCACCTGGCCTCGAAATACCACGCAGCGTGGGACGAAGGTATGGCTAAAAACGAGGCGAAACAGGACAAGATCCAAGGCGGTGAGAAACTCGAACTCGAAGACTTCGTCGACCTCGAAGCCGCGCGACATCCCGGCTATTTCAACTCAACCGAACGCCTCAAAGCCATGGATGCCGACGGCGTGCAGTGCGAAGTGATGTATTCCGAGTTCGACTTCACGAGCAAGGTCTACGCGATCGGTGACGATTGGAAGGAATGCGCCACCGCCTACAATAATTCGCTCCACGAATTCGCATCGGTCGATACCCAGCGCATTCTGATCACCTATCAACTCCCCCTGATCGATATCGACTACGCGGCGTCCGAGGTCTACCGGCTGGCCGGCATCGGCGCGCGGTCGATCCAAGTCCCCAACTTCCCCACCGAAGTCGGCATGCCTGACTATCACGACAAGCGATACGAAAAACTCTGGCACGCCTTCGAAGAGACAGGCGTCGTTGTCGCCAATCATCTCACTCTGAAGGAAGGACTCTGGGACACATTCCGACGCGATCCCACCCCGCAGAAGGGCATCTTCACGGCGCTGCCCGGTTTCGCGATTGCGGAAACGCTCTGTTGGTACATCCTGACGGGCGTGCTCGAACGACATCCGAAGCTGCGCGTCGTTTTCGTCGAGCCCGGACTCTTCTGGCTCCCCGGCTTTATTCGTTTCCTCGATAGCCGGATGGACGAGCACTACGAATTCCCCGAAATGAAGCTGCTCCCGTCCGAATATTTCAAACGCCAAATGGCTGCGACCTTCGTGCATGAACCGGAGGGAGTTGAGTTGCGGCATGCGCTGGGTGTCGAAAACGTGCTTTGGTCCACCGATTTCCCACATCCCTGCTGCAATTGGCCGGACGCCGCAGGCAAGATCGACAGCCTCTTCGCAGGCGTTCCCGCCGACGAAGTTCACAAGATGACGTGGCAGAATGGCGCCTCGATGTACGGGATCGACTGAGCGAAACTTACGGTGGGCTCGCGGCGCACGCGTAGCTCGCAGCGCATTTCCTTAACCTTCCCGTCCGTCGCTTAGCGACCATCGCTTGGCGAACGGGGCGAACACATAGGAGTCTCCCATGGCAGGTGTACTCAGTGGCCTCAAGATCCTCGACCTCTCCACCGGCATAGCGGGGCCGATGGCGACAATGCTGCTCACGGATCACGGAGCCGACGTCACGCGCATCGAGTCGCCGCACGCCGACCCTCTCCGCGAACAGCTCGGCTACCACGCCTGGAATAGAGGTAAGCGAAGTGCCGTCCTCGACCTTAAGGACCCGGAAGACAAAGCGGCGTTTCTGGCCCTCGCCGCTGAAGCAGATGTGTTAGTCGAAAGTCATATGCCCGAGACAACCAAGCGGCTCGGCATCGACTATGAGACGCTCGCAGCGGCCAACCCGCGCTTGATCTACTGCTCGATCTCCGGATACGGCCGCGACAATCCTCACTCGAATCGTCCGGGATACGATGCTTTGGTCGCCGCCCGCTCCGGTCTGCAATGGGAGCAAAGAGGCCGAGTCGGAGGTTCAGCGCCGCACCTCTCAGGAAAGCCGCCGCTCTTCCCCGATTTTGAAGTGGCGCAGGAGCGCCAGCAGGGCGCGCCGAGGAACGGGCCCCTCTTCCCCGCCTCGCGCTTCCCGAGCCTCGGCGCGGCTTACGCTGCAACGACTGCAATCAGCGCCGCACTTCGCGCGCGGGAGCAGACGGGGCGTGGCCAGCTCGTCGAAACCTCGCTCCTTCGCGGTGCGCTTGCCGCGGGTGTGCTCTCCTTCGCGATGGTGGAGAACCTCGAAGCGGAGAATCTGATGTCCTGGGTCGGCGATAGTCGCGCGCCGAAAGGCCTCTTTGAGTGCGCCGATGGCCGCTGGGTCCATGCTTGGCCGCCGAATCCGCGCTTTATACTCACGGCTGCCGAAGGCGACACGCTGAACGCCACGCCGGACCTCACTGTCCGCGAAGATCCCGAGCGCATCGGCCTTGGGCCGGAAGAAATCTTTGTGCTCGACCATTATTGGGAGCCGATGGCGAACGCGGTGAAGAAATTCACGGCGGATGAATGGACGGAGGCCGGTGCCATCGCAGGTGTTTGCATCCAAAAAGTGCGGTCGCCTGAAGAGGCGCTGACAGATCCGCTTCTTCTGGACGACGGAATCGTCGTCGAGCTGGACGACCCCGAACTGGGCAAGATCCGTACGGCGGGCGTGCTCTACAACCTCGAAACGTCGCCCGGGGAAATCCGCGGTCCCGCGCCGCGCTTAGGGGAACACACGGACGCCGTGAAGGCCGAGGCCGCCTCCGCGAAGCCCCAGACCGCGACCGATACCGGTAAGAAGCTCGCAAAGGGTCCGCTCGACGGTATTCGCGTCTTGGACTTCGGGCTCGCCGTCGCCGGTCCCTATGCCGGCCAGATCCTGTCCGACCTCGGCGCCGAGGTCATCAAGGTGAATGCCCTCCACGACTGGTATTGGCATTCGAGCCAGCTCGCCATGGCCTGCAATCGAGGAAAGCGAAGCATCGCGATCAACTTGAAGCATGAGAGCGCCCCCCAAGTTGTAGAGCGCCTCCTTGCCTCCGCCGACGTCGTCCTGCATAACATGCGCTACAAGGCCGCCGTCAAGTTGGGTATCGACTACGACTCGATCAAAGAACGCCATCCCCAACTCGTGTACTGCCACACTCGTGGCTTCGAACACGGCCCACGCGTCGACCTGCCCGGAAACGATCAGACCGGGGCTTGTCTTGCCGGCGTCGAATACGAAGACGGCGGCTGCGAACGCGGCGGCCGACCGCTCTGGTCGCTCACGAGTATGGGCGATACCGGAAACGGATTCTTGGCCGCGATTGCCATCTGCCAAGCTCTGTTCGAGCGAGAGAAGACGGGCAAGGGACAATGGTGTGAAACGGCGATCGTGAACGCGCAGCTCTACAACTCAAGCCACGCCATCGCCCGCCCCGACGGCACGCCGATCGAGCGCCCCCTGCTCGACGCGATGCAGACGGGCTTTTCTGCGGGAGTGCGTCTCTACCCAACCGCTGACGAATGGATCTGCCTCTCGCTCGTCTCGGATGCCCATTGGCAAGCGCTGGGACGCGCGCTGGGGCTCGACGAGTTCGAGAGTGGGCGGCGTTTCGGGAGTGCGGATCTCCGCGCGGCGAACGATGACGATGTCGCCAAGATTCTCGAACACACCTTCGCGACAGGGGGTGCCGAAAAGTGGTTCGCGAAGCTCGATGCCGCCTCGGTGCCCTGCGAGATCTCGGCAGAAAACGCGAGCCGCAAGCTTTGGGCAGAGCAGCAAATGCTCGATGAGGAATACATCTCGAAATACTCGCATCCCATGGCCGGCGAAATGGGCCAGCCCGGACTCGCCTTCCAGTTCTCGGATACCCGCACGACAGTGCAGGGTCCGCCTATGCTGGTCGGCGAACATACGCGCGAGATTCTCGCGGATCTTGGTTTCGAGGAGGCCGAGTCCCAGGCGTTCTTTGATCAAGGCGCAGTCGGAGACCAGACGGTCTATCCCGCGCTCGCCAAGCCCGGCGGCAAAGTCGCCGCATCTCCCTGGGATCCCAGCTGAACTCTCAGCTCAGTGAAGGAAACGAATTCATGTCCAGCGATCAAGAAACATCTCCAACATCTCCAACGCCTCAGGCGCAGCCGGTCTGGGAACGCCCGCAGCCGCTGCCCTCGCGCGATAGCGCCTTTTACTGGGAAGGCGCCGAACGCGGCGAGTTTCTGGGCCAGCGATGCGCGGAATGCAAAATCTTCCGACATCCGCCGCGGCCGATGTGCCCCGATTGCCAATGCCTCCAGTGGGAAGCCGTGCCGCTCTCCGGGCGCGGCGTGATCCATGCCTGGATGCAGCCCGTGCATCCCAAGATGCCGATGTTCGAAGATCCCTTGATCTGCATCCTCGTCGATCTGGACGAAGGCATTCGCATCTTTTCCAATCTCTACGAGTGCGCCGTTTCCGACGTCCGCAACGGCATGCCCGTCGAAGTCTTCTTCGCCCCCACCGCCGGCGAAAAAGCCGTGCCCGTCTTCCGACCGATCAAGGAGAACGCCTAGTGTCGAGTGCACGTGCACGAAGCAAAGCCGTCATCGCCGGCATAGGACAGACCGACTTTTCCAAAAACTCGGGCCGCACCGAACTCCATCTCGCCTGCGAAGCCATCAAGCTCGCCCTCGACGACGCGGGTCTAGTGCCGGCGGACATCGACGGCATGTCCACTTTCACGATCGACAATAATGAAGACGTCGACATCGTCCGCTCGATGGGCATCAAGAACCTCCGCTTCTCCTCGCGCGCGCCGCATGGCGGCGGTGGCTCGATGGCGACGATTGCGCACGGCATGGCGGCCGTTGAAGCGGGCCTCTCGAATACCTTCGTGTGCTTCCGTGCCATGAATGAGCGCTCCGAAGCGCGATTCGGCACGGCGCATATGACCCCGAACTCGAATAGCACGGGCTCGGGATCCGGATTCCTCGAATGGAGCATGCCCTACGGCGCGATGACCCCGGCGGCCTGGACCGGTATCCAGGCCCAGCGCTACATGGAGCGCTACGGCCTGACCAACGCCGACTTCGCCCCTATTTCGGTTCAGCTGCGGAAGAACGCCTCGACGAATCCGCTGGCGTGGTTCTATGAAAAGCCGATCACGATCGAGGATCATCAAAACTCGCGCTGGATTGTGGATCCGATCTTTCGCCTGCTCGATTGCTGCCAGGAAAGTGATGGCGGTGTGGCCCTCGTCATTACTACAGAGGAACGTGCGCGCGATCTCCGCCAGAAACCTGCCCGGATCTCTCACGCGACCCAGGCGGTTCCTTTCGAAACCGAAACGGTCACGAACTTCTATCACCAGGACCTCACCACTTTTGATAGCGGCGTGCATTGTGGCCGAGAACTCTTCGGCCGTACAGGACTCACGCCGAGCGATATCCAAGTCGGCATGCTCTACGACCATTTCACGATCGCGGTATTCTGGCACCTTGAGGCAATGGGCTTTTGCAAACCGGGTGAGGCGGCCGATTTCGTGAAGGATGGAAATCTCGCCCTCGACGGCTCAATCCCGCTCAGCCCCAATGGCGGCCTGATCGGCGAGGCCTATATCCACGGCATGAATCTAGCGACGGAAGCGGTGCGACAGATTCGGGGCACAGCCACGAACCAGGTGGCGGACGTTGAAAACGTCCTGCTCTCGGCCGGAATGAGCGGAGCGATTCTGAGCGTTTGCTAGCGCCTGGCAGTATTTCCCTGACGTTGTCCAGCGGTTGTCGAGTGGTGTGAGTGGTGGCTACTGCGCCGCGCGGGAAATCAGCAGGTCTTCGCGGTACGTCCGCGCCGCGAGCCAGTAGTGAATACAGCTCCAGAGTAAGACGCCATTCATGAGCGCAAGCGCATACCGAAGTGCCGACTCGCCTCCTAAAACATCACTCAGCATCCCTGCGAGAGGCGGACCGAAGCCGTAGCCAAACAAGTTCATAGAGAAGAGCATGATCGCCGCACTCATGGCACGCATGCGTGGCTTGGCAAGCGACTGCGAAACGGCGTGAACCGCGCCGGCGTACATATAGCTCCCGATCACACCGAGGGAGAGCGCCGCGACAGCGAGCGTGGCCGACTGCGTGAGGTATGCGAAAATCGAAAACGGGATCGAAGCCACAGCACCGAGTCCGAGACACCAGATGTACCAACGCGCATCATTCGGTCCGAAGCGGTCTCCTATCCAGCCGCCCATATAGGTTCCGAATGTGCCAAAGACCGCATTCAGAAGGCCAATCGCCCAGCCCGCCTGCGCCCCACTCAGCTCATGCACGCGCGTCAGAAACGCGAAGTTGAAGGTCACCTGCGCCGAAAGCGTCAGCGTATGCAGCGACGCGGCGATCAGGATATGTCGCATCGCCGGCAGGCTCCAAAGGAAGCGAAGCACGTCGGAGATCGGTTCGACCTCCCCTTCCGCAAGCCCATCCCACTCGCCTCGCGGCGGCTCCTTCAAAACAAAAAAGGTCACGACCGCGAGCAAGAGCCCGGGCGCGCCAAATACGAAAAACACCTGTCGCCAAGGCAAGACATCGCTCAGCGTGCCGCCAATGACCGAGCCAATAAAAATTCCGATCGGCACGCCTAACTGATAGGTGGCGAGAGACCGCGCGCGATGCGTCTGCGGGAAATAGTCGGAGATCAAGGACTGGGCAGCGGGTGCGCAGCCGGCTTCGCCAACACCGACGCCGACCCGAGCGAGGAGAAGCTGCAAGAAATTCTGCGCGAGCCCGCAGACCGCGGTCATCGCGCTCCAGAGGGTCAGCGAAACCACGATCAGCTTCCGTCGATTCCCGCGATCCGCAAGCCGCGCAATCGGCAAACCCGCGAAGGTGTAAAACAGCGCAAAGGCTAGGCCGACGAGGAGACCGATCTCCGTATCGGTCAGACCCAGATCCATCCGGACCGGCTCGATCAGCACACTCATGATCTGCCGATCGACCTGGTTCATGACGTTCACGCCGACAAGCATGAAGAGCGCAACCCGCGCGAGGCGTCTGCGCTCTCCGGCGAACACGGGCGGCTGGGCGTGACTCAAGGCGTCTCCGGTTTCGCTAGACCGGGCTAGGGTGGGCTAGGGCGGCTTCGGTGGGTTGAGTGGGCTTCGTTGGCGTTGGGTGAAGTCAGGCGGTCAAGAGCTCTTGCGCGATGATCATCTTCCGGACTTCAGTCGTCCCGGCGCCGATCTCGAGCAACTTGATCCCCCGGTACAGCCGGTTGATCTCGGTCTCCCAAATATAAGCCACTCCGCCATGCACTTGCGAGGCATGATCGAGCACCTTATTCAGCGAATCCGCGCAGTACATCACCGACGCCGCTGAAAGCCGATGGGCCTCACCACGACCGCCCTCACCCGGCGCAAGATCATTCAGCGAAGCCAAGGTGAAGTAGTTGTAGACCCGCATCGTATCCACGAGAACCGACATCTCCGCGAGCCGCGACTGGATCATCTGAAAATTCCCGATCGGCTCACCAAACTGTTTGCGCTCTTTCGCGTGCGCGACGCTGAGCTCGAGCGCGCGCTCCGCCATCCCCACGCAGATCGGAGAGATCATCGCGCGCTCAAGATCGAGCCCGCTCATCACGCACTTCACGCCCTCGTTCACCTTGCCTACGACATTCGCCGCCGGCACGCGGCAATCGTCGAAGGCCAGCTCCGCGGTCTGCGAACCGCGAAAGCCCATCTTGATCATCTTCTGTGCCACGGTGACGCCCGGATTGTCCATCTCGACAATGAAAGCTGTGATGCCATGGGCCCCTTTCTCGCGATCCGTCTTCGCATACAGGAGGCAGATATCGGCGATGGGGCCGTTTGTGATGTAGAGCTTGCGCCCGTTCACAATATAGTCGTCGCCGTCGCGCACCGCGGTCGCTGCCATCGATCCCAGCGCGTCGGAACCTGCGCCAGGCTCAGTCAGCGCCAAACATCCAATCAAGGAGCCATCATTCAGCCCTGGGACGTACTTCTCACACTGCTCCGGAGACGCATTCCGCAGGATGTTATTCATGCAAAGGTTTTCATGAGCGACCCACGAAAGCCCGAGCGCGTAGTTCCAGCGCGAAAAGGCCTGCAATACGAGCCCGCTTGCGAAGAGATCCAAACCCGCCCCGCCGAGTTCCGGCGGCACCGTGATGCCGAGATAACCCGCCGCACCCAGCGCCCGGAACTCGTCGTCCGGCCACCACTCTTCGTCATCCATGCGTCGCGCGAGGGGCTCCAACTGCTCGCGGCCATATTGATCCGCCGCCTCGAGAATGGCCTCCTGGTCTTCGGTCAAACTAAATGCTGTCGACATCATGGCGCTCTCCTTGCGTGTCCGTCTGGCTTGAAGGTCTTTCGGCCAGTTCGCCTTTCAGCTCCAGGCGTCTTGCCGAGTGCTCGACCGGCCTCTATCCGACAAGCGAACCATACCCCGACTCCACACTCATCGAGCTCAGCTCATTACGGAAATCTATTTCTTCGCATACTCTCCCAAATGTCTTGACATAAAGCTCTTTTTTATTGAGTCTTACTCAATAATAGGAGCTGAGGCCGGCTCCACGACCTCTCCCGATCCTGATTCGAGGGCCTTGATCGATGGCAAACCCGAACAAGGACAGCAGCACAGTCGGCCTGTCGGTAGGCGAGCCCAGGCAGGTCAAGCGGCGTACCCGACGGCCCCGCGCTGAACGCGAGGCCGAGATTCTCGCGTCTGCACGTGCCGTCTTTTCGGAACGGGGATATGGCGACGCCGCCGTCGCGGAGATCGCCACCCGATCCGGCGTAGTCGAGGGCACGGTCTACAGCTACTTCGAGACGAAGCGTGCGCTGCTCATCGCGGTCATGAAGCTCTTCTTTGAAGAACTCATCATGGATACGGAATCTGGACTCGCCGCGGTCCGCGGCACGGAGAATCGTCTGCGATTCGTCATCCGCCGGCATCTCGAAACCTTCACTTCCGATCTCGGACTCTGCCGAGTGGTCATCCGAGAAGCACGTCCCGACGTCGCTCTCTACGATGAAGCCATTCTCGATCTAAACCGCCGCTATACAGGGATCGCGCTGAGGGTGCTCGAAGAAGGACTCGCCGCCGGAGACCTGCGATCCGATATCGTTCCGAGCGTGATCCGCGACTTGATCTACGGCGGCATCGAACACGCGGTCTGGCGCTTCCTGTTCAGTGACGGGGAACTCGAAATTGCACTCCTCGCCGATCAGCTCGCGGATGCTGTCCTTGGCGGAATCCTGACTCAAAGCGCGCACGCGACCGACACACATCAAGAAGACACGGTTCGCCGACTCGAGCGCGCTGTCGAAAGACTCGAAGCGCAGGTTGCGGGATGAATCACCGCTTCCTCCCGAACGATCAAAATGAGAAGGAAAGTGATGACTTCGAATTCAGCCATTCGTAAGGTTCTGATCGCCAACCGAGGCGAGATCGCTGTCCGCGTTGCGCGGACACTCCGGCGTCTCGGTATCGCAAGCGCGGCCGTCGTGCACAGGGAAGACGCCGAGAGTCTCGCCGCCCAGGCGGTGGATGAGGTTTGCCCGATCGAGGGCGAAACTCCCGTCGCGGCCTACCTGGACGCAAACCAAATCATTGAAGCCGCGAAGAGCGTCGGTGCCGACGCGATTCATCCTGGATACGGATTCCTTGCGGAAAATGCCGACTTCGCGGAAGCCATCTCCGCCGCCGGCATCCGTTTCATCGGCCCGACGCCAGCAGCGATTCGCCTGATGGGAGATAAGATCGAATCGCGTCGCTTCGTCCATCAAGCGGGCTATCCCCTCACCCCCTCCGCCGTCGAAGAGGAAGACCCCGCAAGCTTCGTCGATCGAGCCACCCAGATCGGCTTCCCTCTCCTCATCAAAGCCTCAGCAGGCGGTGGCGGTAAGGGGATGCAGATCGTGCATGCCGCAAACGAACTTGAGCGCGCCATCGAACTCGCTCGCTCCGAAGCCATGCGCTATTTCAACGATGGCCGCATCTACGCCGAGCGCTATGTCGAATCCCCGCGTCATATCGAAGTCCAAATCCTTGCTGACCATCACGGTAATGTGGTGCATCTCGGGGAACGTGACTGCTCGATTCAGCGCCGCTTCCAAAAGCTCATCGAGGAAACCCCCGCCCCTAATCTCTCCACCGAACTCCGCAGCGCCATTTGCGATCAAGCGGTCGGAATCGCCCGTTCAGCGAACTATCGCAACGCGGGAACCGTCGAGTTCGTCCTCGCTCCCGACGGCAAGTTCTATTTCCTGGAGATGAACACGCGACTCCAAGTCGAACACCCCGTCACCGAAATGGTCACCGGTATTGACCTCGTCGAAGCACAGGTCCGCATCGCCGCCGGCGAACCCCTGGGCTTTGACCAGTCGCAGGTCCAGTTTTCTGGCGCCTCCATCGAGTGCCGCATCTGCGCCGAAGATGCGGATCAGGATTTCCGCCCCGCTGTCGGCGACCTGCTCATGGTCCGCCCCGCCCAAGGAGAAGGCATTCGCTTCGATGGAGGGATCAAGGAAGGCCAGAGCGTGACGAGTTCGTTCGACCCGATGCTGGCGAAGTTGATCGTACACGCCGCGAACCGCGAGGCGGCGATCGATCTCATCCGACACGCACTCCGAAAGACCATTATTTTGGGATGTACGACGAATACAGCCTACCTCGAACGCATTCTCGCACAGGAAGACTTCCGAGCCGGCAAGGTCGAGACGGGATTTATCCCGGCGCATGCGGAAGCGCTTGCGTTAACGCCGGTTGAGGGTGAAGAACGTCGAGCGGTGCTCGCGGCCGCGGCGCTCGTCAATCGAGATTTCCTCGAGCGCGTCGAGGCCGTCCCCGAACCCTATGCCTCCATGGGCGCTTGGCAAAACTAGCACTCGGTAGACAGAGCTCGCCCGCGGCCCTCAAGAGCGCGCGCAAGAAGGAAGACGTATGGGATACGATTTCGAACTGAACGATCAGCCCGCGCAGGTCCATCCCGTCTATGACCTCGACGCGATCGGATTGGAGATCGACGGCGTCGCTTTCGACGCACAGCTTGCGGCCGGAAGCCAAGCAGGCGAGTACTTGCTTGCGATCGATGGGCGAGAGGAGAGCGTCTTCATCGCGACGGGAGGCGATACGCATTTCGTGCATTTCCGCGGCCGGGTCCATATCGTGCAAGCGATCAATGCCCTCGATCGCGCACGTCGTGCCGCCGAACCAAGCGGGGGCGACGAAATCATGCGCGCGCCCATGCCGGGCACGGTCGTCGATGTCGCCGTCGCTGTGGGCGAGGCGGTATCGGCGGGCCAGCTCCTCCTCACGATCGAGAGCATGAAGCTGCAAACGGCGATTACGACACTGCACAAAACGACGGTTGCCGAAATCTTCGTGGCCCCGGGTGACACCTTCGATCAAGGCGCCGCTCTCGTGCGACTCGAAGCCAAAGAAGAAGAAGAAGGCGAACCTGAATCCGAGGCGACAGCAAAGGCCGACGCAAACGCGGCTCAGCAAGCGAGCAAGAAAGAGGGCCAGACCCGATGATGAGACGAATCGAGAGCCGAATCGATCCACGCAGCGCCAACTACCGGCGCTTCCGAGAAGCCAACCTGGAACGCGTGGCCGAGTTTCACGAGCGCCAGAACGACGCGCGCTTTGAGCGCCCGCAACGCGACCTCGATCGCCTGGAACATCATGGCAAAGGATTCGTGCGCGACCGCATCCAGCAGTTGATCGACCCGGGTACGCCCTTCCTTGAGCTCTCCTCACTCGCGGCCAACATGGAGTACGGCGGTGACGCAAAGAGCGCTAGCGTGGTCGTGGGCATCGGCATCGTAAGCGGTCGCGAAGTCATTATCCGCGCCGACGACCCAAGCATCAAGGGTGGCGCGTGGTACCCGCTGACGATCAAGAAGAACGTTCGCTGCCTCGATATCGCGATCGAGAACCGCCTGCCCGTGGTGCATATCTGCGATAGCGCCGGCGGCTTCCTGCCCATGCAGGCGGAGCTCTTCGCCGATCGCGGTTCGGCGGGCCGCATCTTTCGAAACCAGTCCATTCTTTCCAAAATGGGCGTGCCCCAGCTTTCCCTCGTCTTTGGTCAATGCACGGCCGGCGGAGCCTATATCCCCTCTCTCAGCGACTATACCGTCATACTACGCGGCAATGGCGGCATCTTCCTCGGCGGCCCCCCGCTCGTGAAGGCAGCCACCGGCGAAATAGTCGACGCCGACACACTCGGCGGTGCGGACGTGCATACGCAGGTAAGCGGCGTCGCCGACTACGCTGCCAATTCCGAAGAAGAAGCCATTCTGCTAGGCCGCGAAATCGTCTCGCAATGGAGCCGCCCCGAAAAAACGAAGATCGAGATGCGCGAGCCCGAACCGCCGCATTACGACCCGGAAGAGCTCTACGGAATCATTCCAGACGACATCAAGATCCAATTTGATATGCGGGAAGTGATCGCCCGCATGGTCGACGGGAGTTATTTCCACGAGTACCAACCCGATTACGGAAAGACGCTGATCTGCGGATACGCCTATATCTGGGGGCACAAGGTCGGGATCATCGCGAATAACGGTGTGCTCTTTAACGACTCATCGCTCAAGGGCGCTCATTTTGTCGAGCTTTGCGATCAGAATCGGACGCCTCTGCTCTTCTTGCAGAACATCACGGGCTTCATGGTTGGGCAAGAGTACGAGGCCCGCGGCATCTGCAAAGACGGCGCAAAGTTCATCATGACGCAGTCCTGCGCGACGGTGCCCAAATTCACGGTCATGGTGAATGGGTCGTTTGGCGCGGGTAATTACGGCATGTGCGGGCGGGCCTACGATGGCCGCTTCATCTTCAGCTGGCCCAATCATCAGATCGGAATAATGGGTGCGGAGCAAGCCGCGAACACGCTCGCGGAGGTGAAGATCCGCCAGCTGGAGCGTAAGGGCGAAACGCCCTCCGAAGAGGAGATTCGCGCGATCCGCGAGCCCGTGCTCAAATCCTTCGAACGCGAAGGAAGCGCCTATTACGCCACATCCCAGATTTGGGACGACGGCATCATCGACCCCGTCGACACGCGCAATGCTCTCGGCATCGCACTGAGCGCCTCACTCCACGCGCCAATCGACCCGCCGAGCTACGGCGTCCTGCGCTTCTAGTCCACTCGCCCCGCGCTATCTCTACCCGCTTCGCCCCGCGCACATTCGGGAACGAGCGCGAAACAGTCGGAGTGCTATTTCACGAGTGCGAGCAAGGCCGCTTCGTCGAGCGCCTGGCCGCCGTCGAACTGCTTGAAGTCGCGACCGGCGATCTCGTCCTGCGAGTAGCGGAGTGCGGCGCGGTTCGGCGTCCACTTCCCCAACCAGGTCGGTGGATAGGAGGTCAGCATCGACTCCGTCACCTTCTTCAGGACGTCCCGCAATACGATGCCACCGTCTTCAGTGCGCTCGACAGCAAGCGCGCCGAGCTCTGTGTTCTTGAGGGTCTTGAACGTGACGAGGGGCAGATCGGTGAATTCTTCAGACATCTTTTAGGGTCCTTCGGATGGGGGGTTCTAGAGCGGTTTCTGGATCGGCACGGACGCTAACGCGCCAATTGGCGAGATGCAAAACCCGCGGGCTCGTACCAGATCGGCGACGTCCAGGCGCGTTCCTGGATGACGGGAGAATAGAAGGGCTGCTCCTCCTCAGCCAAGCAGCAGCGGCCGAAAACGTCGCCCTGCGCCCCGCGCTCCACGGCAGCCGCAGTCGCCACAGCGGCCTGCTCCTCGCAGGAATCCGAGAACGGATTCACACCCGCCCCCTGACACTGCAGCGTGCTCCACCTGCAAGTCGGATTCTCAACCACCCGCAAATAGTAGAAGGAAGGCTGTGCGGGATCAAAAGCTGGATCCTCCCAAACCGTACAAAGCGAAGCTGCTCCGCGGCCGGTCGGCGCGCAGGTCTGGGGATCGACGGATGCACCGTTGTCGGCGTTCCCAGCAACATCGATGACCTGCTCGTGGGTTTGCCCGCTCGGATCGACCCAGCCCTTGATGATCTGAGCGCGCTGCAGGTCCGTTCCGGGATGGCCCGGAGAGCCGGGATCCTTCATCACGTTCACGAAGAAGCGTGGCGCGGCCTTCCCCGAGAGCTTCCCGCCCATCGCCGTGCCCTGGGCGTAGGCCTTCGAGATCGCGTGCTCGCTTTCGCAGAGATCTTCGTCCAGTTCCGCCCCGCCGAAGAAGCGCACAACGAGTCGCGTGCCGCTCGTCGAATAGGTTTCCTTCTGACGCAGACCCGAGAAGATCGCGTCGCGGGAATTTTCTTCGGCCCAGACCACAGCGTGGCCACCGGGATTCGAAAAGAAATGATCCTGCACGTTGCGGTAGCCCGCGTCGCGGCGGCCGAGATGGCCAACGTAATTGTCTTCCTCGGCGGAACCCGGCGTCGCGCTATGGCTGTCCGTGCTGCCTATGAAACCCATTTGGAAGGGATTCGTTCCCGTCTTCTGGCCCAGGGCGAGGCCGTCCTTGAGCGCGTTGCGAACCATATTGCGCGGCGCAAATTCGTCGAGAGGAACCGCGGCCGCGGTTTCGGTCATGAGTTCGCCGTTCACAGAGCCGAGCATGCTGAGATTGTCGGCGACGACCTGCTCGAAGGTGCAGAGTTCGTCCTGGGTCTGGGAACCTCGGCCCATCAGACGATCGAAGCGACACTCAGAGGCGCCCTTGTGCTGTGTGAGTTCGACAAGAGGCTCGAAGAAGAGGCGGTCCGCCGCTTCTTGCGGCGTCAGCGGGTCACGGAACATGAGTCCCGCCGACAAATTTGAGTTATGCGGGATCGCCAAGACGTCGCAGCCCGTGCCAGCATCGACGCACTGCTTGCGCAGTTCTACCCAGAGCGCGGGGAAATTATAGGATCCAGTTTCGTAGGTCGAAATCGCGTTAGGCGTGACGTTCTCGTTTCGGAAGATCACGTTGCGATGCAGGTTGGCAGTCTTCGGCGCATCCGTGTACTCGTAACCCACGAAGGTCGTAAATTCGCAATCCGTCGAGCGATCGTAATGTTCCTCGGCCGCTTGTTGAATGCGCCCCCATGTGGTCGCGCGCGCTTCGTCACAATCGGAGAGCGTACAGGCGAAGGAGTAGCTCGGATCTCCCTCGGCCATACCGCCGAGCGAGGTCCACCAGGATGCCGAGAGGAGCTGCGTCCAGATATAAGACGAGCGCGTCATTATGCAATGTGGCCACCAATAGCCGAGCTTCGAAGAGTCCATCGTGCAGACATTGATCTGACCAAAATATTCCGCGTGATCTGTGATCGACGCGAAATCGAGAGGACGCTGAATCTGAGCTTTGATCGTTTGCTCGCCATCTTCGTCGGGCAGCGTGATCGGCTGGCCCTTCGCATAACGGTAGGCTGCGTCCGGAGTATTTCTTTGGCTCGAGATATACGAGTCGAAGGAATAGCTCGAATGGACGTGGAGATCGCCAAACATTGGGCGCTTGTTCACGTCGTATTCGGCGCAGGGTTCGCGCTCCTCCGTTCGTTCGAAAGGCCGTTCCGCACGCTCGGCCTGAAGGGCGACAGGCACGAAAATGGATACGGCCAGGGCCACTAATGCGAGTACGGGTACAAAAAAGGCGGACGAACGGAGTCGGGCGATGCGAGAAGTCATCCCGCAATATTAGGTCGGGAGGTCGAACTCGGCCGCTGGAATCAGGGGGCGAAGAGCACGACTTCGTCGTACCGGGGCAAGGTCAGGAAGGCGATCTCCGGCAGCACCTGCGCCTTGTTCTCCAAAAAGGCACGCGTGTCATCCGTCCCCGCTGAGAGAAAGGACGCCACCCGCACGGTGCCGCGGAAAGGCCCTTCGATTGGGGCCGTAAGATCGTCCCAGTGGATCAGCGCAAGTCGCTCGGGCTGAGGTCCTGTGACAGTCTCTCTCCAGTAGGCCTCGCGATACTCGACACTCTGCGTGCCCAGGCCCCCAATACCGAGGAACACCAGGTCGGCATCCAGGCCCGCGAAGCCGCCCTCTTCGAAGCCGGCGCTGCCCTGAATTAGAAAGGTCCCGAGTGGGTGTTCGACGTGAATCGCGTAGGGCTGGCCGACGCGGTAGTCGAAGGCGCCAACGGGCGGAACCAGAGGCGCCTCTATGCTGGGGTTGGAGAGGGCTCGCTCACGCATGTCGGGATCCGGGAACTCGAAATGGCGCGTCTCGATCAGAGTGACCTTGAACGCCCCAAGCTGGAACGCCTCGCGGTCCCGGGCGACCCGGATCTGCGATTCAGGAAGGCCCCAGCCACGCCCGATATTCGCGGTCGATTCCGAGCCAATCAGCAGAGCGCCCGTGCGCTTAGCCACCTCCGGCGCATCCATCGCATGATCGAAATGCGAGTGAATCGGGATCACCGCCGCCAGCCGCGCAGCCGCCTCTCTCAGGCCGTTTTGCGTAAGTCGTTGCGGCGAAAGCCCGTTCCGCTCCAGCCCCTGCGTGATGCCGTCGAGATCCGGCTCGATCGTCCCGATCACGAGAGACAAGGGACCGACCCGGGTGAACCAACCGTCGACCATCCACGCCGTCTCGCCATCAGAAAAGAGCAGCGTCGACGTCCCGGTAAAGCGAACGGTCAGGGCCCCCTTCGGAATCGAGTTGCTCCCCGAGACGGCCCAAGCGGGATCGACCGGCACAGGCGCGTAGGTTTTAAAGAAGTACCAAAAAGAAACCGCGAGCCCAGCGATCAGAATCGCCAAGCCCGCGGTTAGAGTTCTTCGAATCATGCTTAGAAAAAGAGTAGCGCTATGCCCGCTGCCGTCGCCCTGAAGCGAGACCTGCAAGGCCGAGCATCATCAGGAGACCCGTGCTCGGCTCGGGAACGACCGTGATCAGCTCGTTACCCAGGACCTCGAGCAGAGCCGACGTCGGATGCACGTTGTCAAAGTAGGCGTAGTTGGTGCATGTCGGAGAATCGACCGTACCGATACAAGCATCCGTGAGGTTGATTCCCGCCGGCAATCCGAAGAGCGTCGGGTCGACCACGACCTGGTCAAAGAAGCCAATCGTGTCGAAGAACGTCACGCTCGGCGAAAGGGCGGCCGCAATGGCTGCGTTCATATCTTCCGCAGCCTGTCGGCCTTCGGCCGGTGCCGTGCCGCCGAGGAGACCGATCTCCGGAATGGCACCGACATCGCCAACACCCACGAAGAGGATGTTCTGCGCACCGGCTGCGTCCAGCAGACTCACTGCCGACGTGATCGCCGCAACGGCATCATCGATGATGGCCTGGCGTGCAGCGCCGACGAGTCCGCCAATCACGATATCGCGCACGTCATTGCCGCCGACATTGATCATGATCAGAGCATTGGGATCGATCGCGCCACCGACAGCCGCCGTGTAGGTGCCCACCTGGGCCAAGACATCCGGCAGGAAGTCGCCATCATCTCGGGCGCGCGCGCCACCGAAGGAATAGTTGTCACCGCCGAAGATCGAGCCGACCGCGTTGGTGCCTTCGATCTCCTGGTTGAGAACGTCGGCCGGGTTGATGCCGTTCGTGAAGCGGCCTCCGAAATAGCCAAAGGCAGCGGGCGCCGGATCCGCACCCGGGCCGAACGCGCCGACGACTGCGGCCTGGGTGTTGCCCGTGTCGACAATGCTGTCGCCAAATACGATCAAGTCATTGAAGGGCAGCGCACTGGCGCTGACGGAAATGAGGAGAGGGGTCATAAGACCCGCTACGAGCGTGGCGGCCGTGAGGCCTGGTCGAGACATACGTCGACCTTCGGACAAAAGAGTGCGAGTCATCAAAAATGCTCCTTCCCAAGGGCAATACACCGCGCGATGCGCGAGAGTAGATGTTTCCTTTTTACTACATTCGAGTGAGCGAATGTGGATCTCTTTGTCACCACACCGCGACTTTGGGTCAGGTCCCGCCACGGGGCCCGGGCCACAAGACGACCCCCAAAGGGGAGCCTCCTGCTGGTGCAAGCCACTCCGGATTCGCGGCCGCCCACCCAAAGCTAGACTGGCGCCATGCCTTCTCGGCGGCTCTACGCGCGACGAAGCCTTGCTCGACGGTTCTCGTTTTTAACCGCGATGGTGGCGATCCTCGCGCTTCCCCTGATCAGCAGCGGCTGCGCCACTTCGGCCAAGCGACGCAACGCTCTCGCGTATACCCCGGAACAATTCCAGAGCGCAGTTCGAGCGCGCGCTCCCGAAATCGGAGAACGCCTGACGGAACCCCCATTTGAGATCGATTCCCTCGCCATTGAACGAGCGCGCGAAATCGTTGAAAGCGCCCCACTCGGCCCAGAACGCGTTCAAGCCCTGATCGATTTCCTTTCCGCCCCGGAGCCCCATGGCCTCGGGCTCAGCTACGACTGGGCAGTGACTTCCAGCGCCCGCCGTACCCTCGAACTGCGCCGCGGCAACTGCTTTTCACTCGCTTCGGTGTTAGTCGGACTCGGTCGCGGGATCGGTTGGCCGATCTACTACGCAGAAGCCCGGCCGCGACGCCCCGAAACGGTGGAGTTCGAGGAGGTCACCGTGCTCTCCGACCATATGGTCGTCCTCGTCGTCTCCAAAACCGTCCGCATGATCATCGACTTCACAGGCGAAGTCGCACTCGACGCCTTCGACATTCGCCCCATCGACGATCTGACCGCCTATGCCCATCTCCTCAATAATGTCGCCGGCCAAAGCGTGGTGATCAACGAAGGTCAGGACAAGAATCCCAATTGGGAAAACGCGCTCTCCGGCTTCCTTCTCGCAACCCGTATCCAGCCCGAGCTCGGCCGCGCCTGGAACAACCTGGGCATCGCCTACTCGCGCCTCGGCCGATTCGACGAAGCCCGCGAGGCCTATGGCCGGGCCCTCGAGCTCGATACGGCTTTCGGCTCCGCTGGGCGCAACCTTTCCTTGATGGAAACCCGGCAGCAGGGCGCCCCCACGATCATCCCTACCAGTCCGATCGACTAATCTCGCCTATTCTTTCGGCATGACTGATCCCATCGAGGCCATCGCCTTCTACGCCGTCTTCGTCTTTGCCGTGACCGTCCACGAAGCGTCCCATGCCTGGGCCGCCATGATCGGCGGGGATCTGACCGCCTATCATGGCGGGCAGGTTTCGCTGGATCCGATTCCGCATATGAAGCGCGAAACCTTCGGCATGGTGATCCTGCCAATTCTCACATTGGCGACGATAGGCTGGCCGATGGGCTATGCCAGCGCGCCGTATAGCGTCGACTGGGCTCGGCAATACCCGAAGCGCGCCGCCTGGATGGCGCTGGCTGGACCCGCTTCGAATCTGGTCCTGGCGATCGTCGCGGCCGTGATTGTCCGCGTCGGCGTGAGCATGGGTAGTTTCGCAGCGCCGACGTCGATCCATTTCCGACAGATCACGACGGCGCTCTCGGACGGGGGCGAAGCCGGAGGGCTCGCCGCGGCCTTCGCGATGCTGCTCAGCCTGTTCTTTTCCATGAACCTGCTGCTCTTCTTGCTGAACATGATTCCGTTCCCGCCCCTCGACGGGGCAGGCGCTCTGCCGCTCATTCTCCCGGAGAGCTGGGTGGAGAGCTATCAGGGCTTCGCGCAGCATCCGATGTTCTCGATCATTGGTCTGATTCTGATGTGGAACTTGATCGGCGAGATTTTCTACCCCGTGTTTTACGCGGCGGTGGGGCTGCTCTATCCGGGTGTGACGTACAGCTAGAAACCCAGCCTATTCCTTCCGGATCGCCCGTCGTAACCCAGCCTGAGCCTCAGACATCGTCGGGAAGAGGGAAAGCGCATGTTCGAAGGCGAGCTGCGCTTCTGACCTGCGCCCAAGCGAGAGGTAGATCGTCCCAAGATTGCTGTACGCCTTGGCGTTCTCGGGATCGAGCGCAATTGCCCGCTCAAATTCCGAAACTGCATCGCCCGTCCGGCCCTGCTCGAATCGCGCAGCGCCGAGGCTGAGGCGTGCCTCCGAATCCGTCGGCGCCAGTCGCACTGCCTCCTCGAAGGAGCGCGCGGCTTGATCGACGCGTCCCTCCATGAATTCAACCGCACCCAGATTGAGGTGTGCACCCGAATGCGTTGGGTCGAATCGGATCGCCGCCTCCAGATGCGGTCGCGCCGCCTCAAGTCTCGCGGGGGACCCCAGTAAAAGATGAGTTCCAACATTATAGTGCGCCAGATAATTGCCCTCCGTTACACGAAGCGCGTGCTGAAACAGTGTTATGTGATCGCGCCATACATCGACCTGCCGATAACTCGCCCAACCAAACAGCGCACAAGAAAGCGCAATCACCGCGACAAGCGATCTGCGTGCCCACGGGGCGCCGAGTTCGTGAAGCGCCCATGCGATCGGTATCGAGGCTCCGATCATCGACAAGTACGTATAGCGATCGGCCATCGCTTGGTTGCCAACCTGTACGATTCCGATCATGGGTACGAGAACCCCGAGATACCAGAGCCACCCAGTCACAAGCCACGGCCGGCTCGACCTCGATCTCCATACGAGGATCGTGATGCCGATGAGCAAGGCGAAAGAGCCCAGGACACCGATCGACCAGGGCGACTCGCCAGCGACCTGAGACGGAAGCGGGTAGAAGCAGGCCAAATCGCTCGGCCACGCCATTTTCCGTAGATAGGCTAGGTAGGCGCTCGCGGCATTGGCAAGGCGGAAATCGATGGGCGAGAGCCCATCGGCGCGCATCGCGCCCCCCTCCGCCTGTACGCGCAGTGTGACGAGACTCGACGCGAGAACGAGCAGGAAGAGCGGGATCTTCTCACGAACCCGCGGCCAAAAATGCCGCGCATCGAGCCGATTGAGCGGCCAAAAATCTAATAACAAAAGCACAAAGGGCAGCGTCACAACGCTTGGCTTCGACATGAGCCCGCACGCAAGCGGAAGGATCACGACGAGATAGCGTCCCAGACTTGGACCCTTCACATAACGAACCCAGCCCAATAACGTGAGCATGAAAAAGAGGCCGGCCAAGACGTCTTTTCGCTCGGCGACCCAGGCGACGGATTCCACTCGGAGCGGATGTAAGGCGAACAGCACTGCAACAAGCATCGAAGGCCAGAACGCCCCCGTTGAGC
>JBDNFB010000077.1:0-17189 GCA_041690055.1 Myxococcota bacterium
GACAGTGTCCAGATCGTTGCACCATTCGTGCAGGTCGGAACTTACCCGACAAGGAATTTCGCTACCTTAGGACCGTTATAGTTACGGCCGCCGTTTACCGGGGCTTCGGTTCGCTGCTTCGTCCGAAGACTAACAGGTTCCCTTAACCTTCCGGCACCGGGCAGGCGTCAGACCCTATACGTCGCCTTGCGGCTTCGCAGAGTCCTGTGTTTTTAGTAAACAGTCGCTACCCCCTGGTTTCTGCAACCCACCCCAGCTCCAGACGCGAAGTCCTTCACCGGAAAGGGCACACCTTCTCCCGAAGTTACGGTGTCATTTTGCCGAGTTCCTTAGCCAGAGTTTTCTCAAGCGCCTTGGCATGCTCTGCCCACCTACCTGTGTTGGTTTGCGGTACGGTCACCAGACAACCTCCCTACGAGGCTTTTCTAGGAAGCATGGAATCACTGACTTACGGGCCATATTGGCCACCGTCCCGTCCCTCAGCGTTAATAGAAGTGCGGATTTGCCTACACCTCCCGCCTATTGACGTTCACCCGAATCCAATAACGGGCTCAGCTATCCTTCTCCGTCCCCCCTTCGGTCAAACGGCTATCTAGTGGTTCAGTAATATTAAACTGATTCCCATCGCCTACGGCTTTCGCCCTCGGCTTAGGGGCCGACTAACCCTGAGAAGATTAGCTTGACTCAGGAACCCTTAGGTTTACGGCGAACGGGTTTCTCACCCGTTTTATCGCTACTCATGTCCGCATCATCACTTCCATACACTCCAGCCCTTCTCACGATAGACCTTCAACGCGTATGGAACGCTCCCCTACCAACCACACTAATGTGTGGCTCCGCGGCTTCGGTGCTCTGCTTAGCCCCGTTACATTTTCGGCGCGAATTCACTAGACCAGTAAGCTGTTACGCACTTTTTAAATGGTGGCTGCTTCTAAGCCAACATCCTGGTTGTCTGAGCGCTTTCACTTCCTTTCCCACTCAGCAGAAACTTTGGGACCTTAGCCGGCGGTCTGGGTTCTTTCCCTCTCGACCACGGATCTTATCACCCGCAGTCTGACTCCTGCGCAATTACTCACCGGTATTCGGAGTTTGATTGGGTTCGGTAATCTGGTAGGACCCCTAGCCCAGTCAGTGCTCTACCTCCGGTGGTATAACGCAAGGCTATACCTAAATATATTTCGGGGAGAACCAGCTATCTCCAAGTTTGATTGGCCTTTCACCCCTATCCACAGCTCATCCGAGTAGTTTTCAACCTACGGCGGTTCGGTCCTCCACTCAGTCTTACCTGAGCTTCAACCTGGCCATGGATAGATCACTTGGTTTCGGGTCTATCCCCAGTAACTCGACGCCCTATTCAGACTCGCTTTCGCTACGGCTACACCTGTCGGCTTAACCTTGCTACTGAGGAATAACTCGCGGACCCATTAAACAAAAGGTACGCAGTCACTCATTCCCTTTTCCGAAGAAAAGGGCATAGAGCTCCCACTGCATGTAAGCAAACGGTTTCAGGTCTATTTCACTCCCCTCAACGGGGTGCTTTTCACCTTTCCCTCACGGTACTGGTTCACTATCGGTCGGTAGGTAGTACTTAGGCTTGGAGGATGGTCCCCCCAGATTCCCACAAGATTTCTCGTGTCCCGTGGTACTCGGGATACTCCTAGAGCTCTTCAAAATTTCGCATACGGGGCTTTCACCCTCTTTGGCCGGCCTTTCCAGACCATTCCGCTATCCATCAGAGTCCCACATTGGAGTCCCACAACCCCGGAAGCAATTGCTTGCCGCCGGTTTGGCCTATTCCCTTTTCGCTCGCCGCTACTTAGGGAGTCTCAATTGATTTACATTCCTTCGGGTACTGAGATGTTTCAGTTCCCCGAGTTCGCCTCTTCCACCTATGTATTCAGTGAAAGATGACTGGGCATGACCCCAGCCGGGTTTCCCCATTCGGATATCGCCGGATCAAAGCTCGCTTAGCAGCTCCCCGACGCTTTTCGCAGCTAACCACGTCCTTCATCGCCTCCTACCACCAAGGCATCCACCGTCTGCTCTTTGTAGCTTGATCATAAAATCAGCTTGGGCAGTATCGAAGCGTCTTGCGACTACTTCGAATCATGTCTTGCATACAAGACGCTCTCAGCTTGGAAAGATATTCAATTATCAAAGATCAAGAGATCGTTAGATCTATACTCTCCTACCTGTGCTGGGTAGGCGTACCGTCAAACGGCACCTTTTTGAGTAGCCCTCTCGATGTTCATCAGACGACTTGCGTCGACCTCAGTTCATCAAGAGTGCATCACAACACTCGGCCAACCCGTTAGGATTGGGAGACTGTCGCGAAAAAATCAGAGGAGGACCTGGTGGAGCTGGACGGGATCGAACCGACGACCTCAGGCTTGCAAAGCCCGCGCTCTCCCAGCTGAGCTACAGCCCCAAATTTCGACTACTACCTAGTTCAAACAGCAGTAGAAGAAAACGGTCCAGGAAAACCTCTAAAAGAGATCCATCGGAGCATCCGGTTCCAATGTCAATCGAATCACCCCAAGCTTCCGCCCATTCAAAATAATCCTTTTGATCCAGCGCCCATCGGACAAACCGATGATGTGGGTACAAATGGCAGAATGGTGGGCCTGGGTGGACTCGAACCACCGACCTCCCGCTTATCAGGCGGACGCTCTAACCAGGCTGAGCTACAGGCCCGTCAATCGCTGCTTACCGATTGAGATGCTTACACATCTCATCGGCAATGAGCCGCCCTGACATACGGAAGATTTCGGCGATCCGCCCTAACCCAACCCTGCTTCCACTAACGAGATAACCTCGCCGTAGAACCAAGAAGAGTCAGAGCTGACACTCCGGTCTCCAAAAACTGAATAGCGTGTGATGCGGAACGATCGTTGATCAAAAAACTCCCCGATTGAACGAGTTACCGGGAGAACCCGGGATTCAAGCTTTCCTGCCGACTCTAATCTCTAGGCCGACTTGACCAACGTGACTTCTATATAATCCATGGGAGTCATAAATGACTCCTGTCTTTCGACCGGATTCCTTAGAAAGGAGGTGATCCAGCCGCAGGTTCCCCTACGGCTACCTTGTTACGACTTCACCCCAGTCACCAGTCATACCTTGGGCGGCTCCCTCCCGAAGGTTGGGTCGCCGACTTCTGGTTCAAACAGCTTCCGTGGTGTGACGGGCAGTGTGTACAAGGCCCGGGAACGTATTCACCGCGGCATGCTGATCCGCGATTACTAGCGATTCCGCCTTCATGAAGTCGAATTGCAGACTTCAATCCGAACTGAGGCCGGCTTTGTGGGATTGGCTTACTCTCGCGAGTTCGCGACCCTCTGTACCGACCATTGTAGCACGTTAGTAGCCCTGGACATAAAGGCCATGAGGACTTGACGTCGTCCCCACCTTCCTCCGGTTTAACACCGGCAGTCTCGCTAGAGTGCTCAGCCGAACTGCTAGCAACTAACGATAGGGGTTGCGCTCGTTGCTGGACTTAACCAAACATCTCACGACACGAGCTGACGACAGCCATGCAGCACCTGTCATCCGGTTCCCGAAGGCACTCTCTCCTTTCAGAGAGATTCCGGAGATGTCAAATCCAGGTAAGGTTCTGCGCGTTGCTTCGAATTAAACAACATGCTCCACCGCTTGTGCGGGCCCCCGTCAATTTCTTTGAGTTTTAGTCTTGCGACCGTACTTCCCAGGCGGAGAGCTTCATGCGTTAACTTGGTCACAGCAGGGGTCAATACCCACTACGACGAGCTCTCACCGTTTACGGTGTGGACTACCAGGGTATCTAATCCTGTTTGCTACCCACACTTTCGAGTCTCAGCGTCAGTCACCGTCCAGGTGGCCGCCTTCGCCACTGGTGTTCCTCCCGATATCTACGGATTTCACCCCTACACCGGGAATTCCGCCACCCTCTCCGGAACTCTAGCCTGAGAGTATCGGATGCAGTTCCAGGGTTGGGCCCTGGGATTTCACACCCGACTTTTCAAACCGCCTACACTCTCTTTACGCCCAATAAATCCGAACAACGCTTGCACCCTCCGTATTACCGCGGCTGCTGGCACGGAGTTAGCCGGTGCTTCCTTTGGAGGTACCGTCAAATATACGGATTATTCACCCGCACACATTCTTCCCTCTCGACAGAAGTTTACGACCCGAAGGCCTTCATCCTTCACGCGGCGTTGCTGGGTCAGACTTTCGTCCATTGCCCAATATTCCCGACTGCTGCCTCCCGTAGGAGTCTGGACCGTGTCTCAGTTCCAGTGTGGCTGGTCGTCCTCTCAGACCAGCTATTGATCGGAGCCTTGGTGAGCCGTTACCTCACCAACAAGCTAATCAAACGCGGACTCATCCATGAGCGATAGCTTTCAAGAAGAGGCCATCTTTTCCCACATCGACCGAAGTCATCGTGGTCTTATTCGGTATTAGCTCCGGTTTCCCGGGGTTATCCCAAACTCAAGGGCAGATTATCCACGCGTTACTCACCCGTGCGCCACTTTACTCACCACCGAAGCGGCTTTCTCGTACGACTTGCATGTCTTAAGCACGCCGCCAGCGTTCGTCCTGAGCCAGAATCAAACTCTCCAGTTTAAATTTGGCTGACAACTCTTTATGCAAACTTGAGATTGCGCTGGCGCATTCCCGGAGCCGTCATGTACATCAGCAGAGCCCAGATCCCTTGCGAGACCTATTCCCTACTAGGGACATTAATCTTTTGTATCGGTCCGCTTTGTCGAGCTGTCCCCGACTCTACGAACCACACGCTATTCAGTTTTCAAAGAGCGACCAAAGCCCTGAGAGCCTGTCAAGAACTCTCTCAGACATTCCCCGTTCGAGGCCGTCCACCCTCATGCATAAATGCATTCTCAAGGGGGTAGAGGCCGTGTCCAGGGACCCGCTGCAGATGCTCTCTGCGGCGGGATCGGTACTTTACGCAAGCGTGGTGCGGTGGTCAAGCCCATTTGTCGGGCAGGGAGATTCTTTTTTAGTCACCCCCGGGGCACATTCAGGCCCGCTAACTCATCTCAGGCGATCCGGACGGTCGCGAATCTTCTCTTTCCCACCTGAACCAGCATTTCGCCTGCGCCGTATAGGAGAGTCGGCTCAGAAGCTTTCTCTCCTGCAACAGAGACGGCCCCCTGCTGCACCAGTCGCCGAGCCTCGGACTTACTGGGCGAGAGACCTGCCTCGACGAGCAGCTCGAATAACTTGAGCGACTCGCGACCCGCCAGGTCGATTGGCACAAGAGGAATATCGTCCGGCAATTCACGCCGCTGCACGACGCGCTGAAAATGCTCGCGCGCAGAGTCCGCCGTAGCACCGTCGTGAACTCGAGACACGACTCTGTGTGCTAGGTCGTGCTTAAGCGACATCGGATCGCCCCCACCGTCCGTATAAGCATCGAGGGCGCTCCGGAGATCCCCCCACTCCCCTGCGGAAAGCAGCTTGCACCACTCGGTCATGGACGCGTCCGGGATACTCATCACCTTCCCGTACATCTGCTCGGCCGGATCTGTAATGCCGACGCTATTGCCCAGGCTCTTACTCATCTTCTCGTGGCCATCGAGACCGACGAGCAATGGATGTGTGATTACCGCCTGCGGTTCCTGCCCATAGGCACGCTGGAGTTCGCGTCCCATCAGAAGGTTGAATGTCTGATCGGTACCGCCAAGCTCAACATCGGCCTCCAGGGCAACGGAATCGTAACCCTGGACGAATGGATACAAAAACTCGTGTATGAAGATGGGCACTTCCCCCGCATAACGCTTGGCGAAATCATCCCTCTCGAGCATTCGTGCGACCGTGACCTGGGAGCAGAGGCGGACAAAGTCACTCGGACTCATCTTATCCATCCACTCTCCGTTGAATCGGACTTCGACCTTTGACACATCAAGGAGTCGCGCGACCTGATCCACGTAGGTCTCCGCATTCTCCTTGACTTGATCCGTATCAAGCGATGGTCGCGTCTTATTCCGACCCGATGGGTCGCCAATCCGCGCGGTAAAATCCCCAACGAGAAAAATGGGCGTATGTCCCAAATCCAAGAAACGCCGCAGCTTCATCAACACAACGCTGTGTCCAAGATGCAGGTCCGCCGACGAAGGGTCCATGCCAAGCTTGACGCGGAGCGGGCGGCCTTCTTTGAGGCATTTGGCGAGTCGCCTCTTCAGCTCCTCCTCGCCGTAAAAATCGACCGCGCCTTCTCGCATGACCTCAAGCTGGCGTTCGACTTCTTTTTCAATCTGGGCATCCGTCATTCCGGCTCAGTCTCCTGGTTGAGTCTTTTCGACTGCGCTGCATCCGTCCGGGAGCATTCATGGCAGGCCAACAGAGGCCTCGGTCCAAACTCCGTCCATTCTCACGTCGTAGCGTCCCATCGGTACGCTCGAAACGATCTGAAGCTCGAATCCAATCCCAAATCGAAGCGGACGATGAGTTGCGTCCGCCATTACCGATTTCGACGCATGCGAGAGCGCGCGATCATAATAGCCCGCGCCTCGGCCAAGACGGCCTCCGCGGCGGTCGAATGCGAGCCCCGGAACGAGTACAAGCGTGCGTTCATCCAGCCGAGATACGGGGCATTCGTGATTGGGCTCAAGTACGTTGAAGCGACCGGCCCTGAGCTGCCCAGGCTGCTCCACAGTCGCGAACTCGAGTTGGGTTCCGGGAATTACGCGCGGGAAAAGAACAGATTTGGACGCTCGACGCGCCGCATCCCAGATTGGCCCCGTATCGACCTCCCCGGGCAGACTTGAGTAGAGGGCAATTCGCCGGGCGCGATGCCATTCAGGGCTCAATTGCAGTGCTTCCGAGATACGGCCCCCGGCGGATAGGGCTTCCTCCTCTGAAACCGACGAAAGCATCCCGCGCATCCGCTCTCGCAGAAGCTGCTTCGCCTCATTCGCAGTCGTCTCCGATGTTTCAGATGTCTCCGCCGGACTCACAAAAGCCTCATGCGCGAAGGCGCGGCGCTAGGAAGCGCGATCCCGGCGACCACCGGCAGCGACTCGGGATTCAACGAGCCCCTCGCCTTCGCCCGATACAGAACCGGCGTCAGCAGACGCATTTCGGTCGCGCAGTGCCTCGACGCTCGGAAGCTCAAGCGTGCGCGCGAGGGCCGGCTCTGCCTCTGCCCCCGACTGACCCTCAGCCGCGCTCGGACTCGCAGACTCAGGTTCGATGGTAACCACCGCCTCCACGCGCTCGATCAAGCTGCGCAGCTGGCTCGCGTCGACCGAAGTTGCGGCGTCCTGCCCTTCGCCTCGCTCTCGCAGGGCGAGGATCTCGCGGCCGAGATTGAGGCAGGTCAGCACGGCCACGTCGAGGGAATCCACGGTTCCCGTGCGCTCGCGCACGCGCTTCATGGCTCGGTCGACATAGCCTGCAATCTGCTGGAGCTGAGTTGAATCACCAGAGCTGCGAATTTTGTACTCGTGCCCCGCGATGCGAACAGGCACGACCTGACTCGCGGCTCTAGAACTCGAATTAGAGATCGAGGCAGAACTTGAGGCAGAGTTCGGGCCAGAGTTATGAGAGCTATCAGCGGCATTAGGCGAAGTCGCGCCCGGCGTTCCCCGACGATCTTCGTTCATTGCGTCGCTCCGGAAGCGCCCCGCTCTACGGGAGATCCTGCAGTTTCATCGTTAGGCAACGCCACGCTTGCCTGCAGTTGTTCAAGACGCGACAAAATCTTGTCGACGCCTTCTACAGCGACCGCGCGCCGCCGGCGCTCGTCCACAACTTCTGCCTGAAGTTGAGCCACGAGATGTTCGCGATCGGCGAGCTCTGCGAGAATGGCTTCTCGCTCCGCACCGAGACGCGCGTGCTCTTCGAGCAAAAACTCCACGCTGCGTTCGAGTCGCTGAAAGTCATAGCGGTCTTGAGAAGCGTCGTGACTTAGGGAAGCGTCGTGACTTAGGGAAGTGTCGTGACTCAGAGAAGCGTCGTGATCCTGGTTAGCGCCGCGGCCCTCAAAAGAGTCGCGACGTTCGCTCTGGGTCGTATTCTCTGTTGAGGAAGCGTCTCGCTGAGTCCCTGCAGCCATGAAATAAGACTACACGATTCGAAGGAGATGAGCGTAAAGATTTACGCGCACGGCCAAGCGAACGTGCGTGATGAGACACACAGCGAGCAGAGCCTAATCATATTTCAGAGAAGCGACACAAGCGCTTGAGCGAATGATTGAAGCGTCGTGCTAAAACCCAAACGAGCGTGCCTTCATAGGTTCTCCTGCGTGCGCCGTCACACGCCTCTGCACGCGCGCGCCCCTCGCGCCTCTCTCTCTCTCGCCTCTCTCTCTCTCTCGAGCGCGCGCGCGCGCAGGCGATCAAGGCGATGAGCCCAGGCAGCGCCGCGGAGATCAGCCCGGGAAATTCCCGAGCGTGCTGCGGTTCTGCAGACGCGAATCGCCCATCAGGTATCGGTCGACTTCGCGCGCCGCCTCGCGGCCTTCAGCCTGCGCCCACACGACCAGGCTCTGACCACGTCGGCAATCGCCTGCGGCGAAAACCCCCAGCTCGGAGGTCCGAAAATCGTTCATCTGCGCCTCGACGTTGCCGCGCGGATCGAGCTTCAGCCCCAGGTCCTCGATGAGCCCGTTCTGGACGGGTCCAAGGAAACCCAGCGCTAGAAGAACGAGGTCTGCTTGCAGCTCGAATTCCGATCCCGGCACATCTTCCATTTGCGGCCGACCCGACTTATCAGGATCGCCGAAGCGCACCTCGACGCCGTGAAGCTTCTCGATGCGGCCATTCGACCCCGTAAACCGCTTCGTCATCATCGCGAATTTCCGGGCGCCGCCTTCATCATGCGAGCTTGAGCTGCGCGCAATCATTTTCCACATCGGCCAAGGCGTCCCGGGGTTATGTCCCTCGGGCGGCTCTGGCATGAGCTCAAGCGAGGTGACCGACGCCGCGCCCTGCCGAAGACTCGTGCCGACACAGTCCGAACCGGTATCACCGCCACCGAGCACCACGACATGCTTGCCGCTTGCCAGGATATCGTCCTCAGGCGGCAGCTCGTCTCCGTGGACGCGCTTGGTGGCCTGCGGAAGGAATTCCATGGCGTAGTGCACGCCCTCGAGGTCGCGCCCCTCTACGGGAAGATCACGCGGATGCTCGGCACCCACCGTCAGCAGAACGGAATCGAAATTCTTTCGCAGGTCGGCAGAGCTCAGATCAACGCCCACGTTCACGCCCGTCTGGAACAGCACGCCCTCTTCCTTCATCTGCTCAAGACGTCGGTCGATGATCCACTTCTCCATCTTGAACTCGGGGATGCCGTAGCGGAGCAGTCCGCCAACGCGATCGCTCTTCTCGAAGACCGTGACCGTGTGTCCAGCGCGGGCGAGTTGCTGCGCCGCCGCCAGTCCGGCCGGTCCAGATCCGACGACCGCAACCGATTTGCCCGAGCGCTTCGCCGGAACGACCGGCTTGATGTAGCCGTTATCCCAGGCATGGCTCACGATCTTGAACTCGATGTTCTTGATCGTGACGGGGTCGTCGTTGATTCCCAAAACGCAGCTCTGTTCGCAGGGCGCCGGGCAGATTGACCCCGTGAACTCTGGGAAATTATTCGTCGAGTGGAGACTCGAAATAGCCTCCTCCCACTTCCCGTGGTAGACCAAGTCGTTCCAGTCTGGAATGACATTGCCGAGCGGACATCCGCCGCGCCCGCTGTTTGGGCTACTGCAGAACGGAATACCGCAGTCCATGCAGCGCGATGCCTGGTCCCTCAGCTGGCCTTCATCGACGGGCAGCATCACCTGCTTGAAGTCCTGGGTGCGCTCCGCATTTTCGCGGTAGCTCACATTCTGTCGTTTTGTCTCGAGGAATCCGGTCGGCTTCGCCATGGGGTCTCATGCCTCAATCTTGCTGGGTCTTGCTTGTTCGAAAGCTCGCGTGCCTAAATCCTGCTGAGCGTCCTGCTCAATACTCTTCTTGTCTCAATTTGCCGGCTTCCTGGGCGGCCATCTGCTCGAGGGCCTCGCGGTATTCGCGCGGGTAGACCTTCACGAACTTGGGCGCATAAGTGTCCCATTTCTTCAGAATTTCTTCCGCCCTCTTGCTCCGGGTATAATCGAAATGCTTGCGCAACATGTTCTGCACGTATTCGACATCGTCCTCACCCAGCGGGTCGAGATCGACCACCGCAAGCGGGTTCAACTTCGAGGGAAAGTCTCCCTCTTCATCGAGCACATACGCGATCCCGCCACTCATCCCCGCGCCGAAGTTCAGCCCGGTCTGGCCAAGAATGATCGCCCGGCCACCCGTCATGTACTCGCAGCCGTGATCACCGACGCCCTCGACGACCGCCTCGGCACCTGAGTTCCGGACACAAAATCGTTCACCGACGAGCCCATGGAAGAAGGCCTCGCCACCGGTGGCTCCGTAGAGCAGAACATTGCCGGCGATGATGTTATTCCGCGGCATATAGCTCACGCCGGCCGGGACACGCACAATCACGCGACCGCCCGACAGGCCCTTGCCCGTATAGTCGTTCGCATCGCCCTCGACGCGAATCTGAATGCCCTTCGGCAACCAGGCAGCGAGACTCTGTCCGGCCGAGCCCTTGAACTCGATCTCGATCGTGCCATCCGGCAGCCCTTCAAGGCCGTATTTCCGAGAGACCTCGGATCCGAGGATCGTGCCGACGGTTCGGTTGATATTCTCGATAGGCAGTTCGATCTTGACCTTCTCGCCGCGTTCGAGCGCCGGCTCCGCGAGTTCAAGAAGCTGCATATCCAGCGCCTTCTCCAGCCCGTGGTCTTGCACGCCCGTATGATGCAGATCGTGCGGCACATCAGGCCGGAAAAGGAGATCTGAGAGGTCGAGCCCCGAAGCCTTCCAATGGTTGATCGACTTCCGTGTCTCGAGCCGCTCCGCATGGCCGATCATCTCGTCCATCGTGCGGTAGCCAAGCTTCGCCATCAATTCGCGCGCCTGATCCGCCACGAAGAAGAGGAATCGCGTCACGTGCTCCGGCTGGCCGGCAAAGCGCGCGCGCAGTTCCGGTCGCTGGGTCGCGATGCCCACCGGGCAAGTATTAAGATGGCAGACCCGCATCAGGATGCAGCCCATCGCTACCAGCGGCGCCGTCGCGAAACCGAACTCGTCGGCTCCGAGCAGTGCGCCAATCACGACATCGCGCCCCGTCTTGAGACCGCCGTCCACCTGAAGCTTCACGCGGCCGCGCAGATCGTTCAAAACGAGCGTCTGCTGCGTCTCCGAGAGACCGATCTCCCAGGGACAACCCGCGTTTTTGATCGACGTGAGAGCGGAAGCACCCGTGCCGCCGTCGTGGCCCGCGATGAGCACGCCGTCGGCCTTGCCCTTCGACACGCCCGAAGCAATCGTGCCCACGCCGGTCTCCGACACAAGCTTCACGCTTACGTTGGCCCGGCGATTCGCGTTCTTCAAATCGTGAATGAGCTGCGAAAGATCCTCGATCGAGTAGATATCATGATGCGGCGGCGGGGATGTCAGTCCCACACCCGGCGTCGAATAACGCGTTTCCGCAATGGCCTGATCGACCTTATAACCGGGCAGTTCGCCGCCCTCGCCGGGCTTCGCGCCCTGCGAGATCTTGATCTGCATTTCGTCCGAGTTTACGAGGTAAGCACTCGTCACGCCGAAGCGTCCCGAAGCCACCTGCTTGATCGCACTTCGCCGAGAATCGCCGTTTTCATCCGGCGTCCAGCGCTTCGGATTTTCTCCGCCCTCGCCCGTATTGCTCTTGCCTCCGATGCGGTTCATCGCAATCGCGAGCGTCTCGTGCGCCTCCGCGGAAATCGAACCGTACGACATCGCTCCCGTGCAGAAGCGTTTCACGATCGTCTCGGAAGGTTCGACGTCATCGAGCGGAACAGGATCCCTGTCGAATTTGAAGTCGAGCAAACCGCGCAAGGTCCGCATCCGAACCGAGTCATCGTCCGCCGCCTTCGCATATTCCTGGAAGGTCGCGTAGCTCTCATTGCGCACGGCGTGCTGCAACTTCGATACGGTGTCCGGATTAAAGGTGTGCTGCTCGCCGCGGAGCCGCCACTGGTACAGACCTCCGGGATCGAGCTCCGGGTATTCGTACTCGTCTTCGGGGAAGCCGATGCTATGTCGCATCTCGACTTCCCGGGCGAGCACGTCGATGCCAACGCCGGAAACGCGGGAATGCGTCCCAACGAAAGCGAGATCAATCACCTCGCTATTCAGACCGATCGCCTCGAAGATCTGCGCGCCGCGGTAGCTCTGGAGCGTCGAGATCCCCATCTTCGCGAAAATCTTGAGCAGGCCCAGATCAATGGCGTTCAGGTAATTCCCAACCGCGGTCTCGTACTCGAGATCCTCCGGCACAAAAGTCGCTTCATCGACAATGTCGCGCACGGTCTCGAAGGCGAGGTACGGATTGATCGCCCCCGCGCCATACCCGACCAGCATCGCGAAGTGTGCGACCTCGCGCGCTTCACCCGTTTCGACTACCAGGCCACACCGCGTGCGAGAGCTCTCGCGAATCAGATGATGATGCACAGCACCCGTCGCAAGCAGCGACGGAATCGGCGCCAACTCGGGGCTCACGCCTCGATCCGAAAGGATCAGGATATTCGCACCGGCTTCGATGGCCTGGGACGCTTCCTTGCAGATCTGATCGATCGCCCCGCGTAGACCGTCGCCGCCCTCGCCCACCTTATACAGGGTCGAAAGCGTCTGGGTCTTGAAGCCCGGCTTGTTGATCTGCCTAATCGCTTCGAGTTCGTTATCCCGAAGTACCGGTCGGTGCAGCCGAAGCAGCTGTGCATGCTCAGGCGTTTCGACGAGAAGGTTCTTCTCCTCACCAAGCGTCGAGTCGAGCGTCATGACAGGCCGCTCGCGGATCGAATCGATCGCGGGATTTGTGACCTGCGCAAAGTTCTGCTTAAAATAGGAGAAGAGCACGCGCGACTTATCCGAGAGACAAGCAAGCGCCGAATCTTCGCCCATCGAACCGAGCGCTTCCTTGCCGTCCGCGGCCATCGGCGCGATCAGGAAACGAAGATCTTCCAGCGTATATCCGAAGGTCTGCTGCAACGAGAGTCGGATCTCGGGATTCGGCTTATGCACAGCGTCAACCGTGCCCAGATCAGCCAGCTTCAGCTGATTCGTCTCGACCCAAGTCTTGTAGGGGTGGAGATTGATGTAACGCCCCTTGAGTTCCGCATCGTCGATGATGCGTCCCTCTTCGAGATCCGCGTAGAAGATGCGACCGGGCTCAAGTCGACCCTTATGCGCAATATCCTGGGGATCGATCGGCAGCGTGCCCACTTCGGAACCCATCACGAGGAGTCCGTCGTGGGTCACAATGTAGCGAGAGGGTCGCAGGCCGTTGCGGTCAAGGATCGCGCCCACGCCGTCGCCGTTCGAGAAGCACATGGAAGCCGGACCATCCCAGGGCTCCATCATGCAGGAGTGATACTCGTAGAAGGCGCGCCGATCGGCGGACATCTCTTCCTGATTTTCCCACGCTTCGGGGATCATCATGAGCATCGCTTGGGCGAGATCGCGACCGGTCAAATGCAGAAACTCGAGTGCGTTATCGAAACGTGCGGAGTCGCTCGTTCCGTCGCGCATGATCGGGAAGAGCTTCTTCAAGTCATCGCCAAACAGATCCGACTTCAGCGTGCCTTGGCGCGCGTTCATCCAGTTCTGATTGCCGCGAATTGTATTGATCTCGCCGTTATGCGCGAGGTAGCGGAACGGCTGCGCGAGATACCAGGTCGGGAAGGTGTTCGTGCTGTAGCGCTGATGTACGATCGCGAGCCGCGTCTCCATGTCCGGATCCTGAAGATCAGGGAAGAACTCGGGAGTCTGATGCGCGAGGAACATGCCCTTATAAAGAAAGGTCTTGGACGAAAGGCTCGCGACGTGAAAGTCGGCACCGGGCGCGGCAATCCGATTTTCCATCAATCGCCGGATCACGTAGAGCTTCCGCTCGAAGGCAGGCTGATCGATCCCGTCGGCGGCACCTATGAAGAACTGGCTGATCTCGGGCATTCCAGTTCGGGCGATCCGGCCGATCTTTTCTGGATCCGTCGGCACTTCTCGCCAGCCAAGGAAGGTCTGGCCTTCTTCTGCCACGACCGCTTCGACGATCTCGATCTGCCTTGCGCGTTGGGCATCATCCACCGCCAGGAAAACCATCGCCGCGGCGTATTTACCCTGAGCAGGAAGACCAAAGCCGGCCTGGTCGGCCACCTTGCGCAGGAACTTATCCGGCGTCTGGATCAACATGCCGGCGCCGTCGCCGGTCGCCTCGTCTGAGCCCGCCGCACCGCGATGCGTGAGTCGACAGAGAATCTCCGTCGCCTGCTCGATGAGCTCATGGCTCGCCGGCTTCTTCAGATTGGCAACAAAGCCGATGCCACAGGCATCGTGCTCAAGAGAGGGGTCGTAAAGGCCCTGCTTCGGCGGCAGTCCGTATCGCTTCATTCGCGCATCCGGCTTTCTTGACGTGTCTCGACGGGGTCCCCTCCCCTGGCACCGACCTCCGGTACAAAATAGGGGGATTGGATCGCGCGTCGGCGGACTCCAACTCTAACTTTGCGCTCTCCTGTCTGCATTTTTCGCGATCCTGCTCGGCGCGCGATCCTCTACTTGGCTCCCGCCCGTTTCACGCAGGCGGACCTGCGTCTGAGCGGCTGGTGATCACTCATCAAAAGAGATGGCTGAAAGACCAGCAGAGGAGCTGTCGAGTGCATCGTGTCTGAGTCGGGCTCGCTCGAATCGAGACGTGTGGGTCGACCTTTAAAGAGAGTGCCGGCTCGCCGTGCTCCGCTCGCGGAATTCACGTCGACTGCAGGAGACTCAGTCCCTTTCGATGCTTTAGATTCCTGGTCGGCAGTAAGGCACGCGTGGGATCACGAGTTCCAGGACGCTTTTTACGAGTCCAGCCTGTTCTTAAAGAGTCGTCCCTCGGAGTGCTAAGTCACCGTAGGTCCAACGTTTTTCGAACTCACGAAACTAAGCCAAGGCATTCCGAAAGTCAACCAAGCAAGCCTGCATCAACCTGCGGCAAGCGACCCCGGGAAAAGTCTAATCACGGCTCGCAAGTAATCCTCGTAACCGACTGGGATAGTTGGTGATTATGCCATCAACGCCCGCCTCAATCAGGCGAATCATCTCGGCCTCTTCGTTCGCTGTGTACGGGAAGACCCGCAGCGACGCTGCATGGGCCGAACGGACCATCCGAGGCGTGATCATAGAGACATGCGGATTGATGGCCTCCGCTCGAACCCGGGCGGCTCGCCGGAGAATGCTCAACGGCGCCCGAGGGGACACCAGAACCGCGATCCGCGCCTCGTCGCTCAGCGCACGGACCCGGGCCAGCACGGAATCATCGAAGCTCGAGAAGAGCATTCTCGGGAGCAAGCCGCGCTCGCGCACGGCATCGAGCACCTTCTCTTCCATCCCCTCGTAGGGCGCGTGGTTCCCAACCTTCAGCTCCAGGTTGAATTCCATCCGCTCGCCGAAGCCGTCGAGCACATCAAGGAGCGTCGGCATCCGTGCCTCGAAATCCGCTCCCGGAGCAGCGTTCAGGGCCGCGAGTTCCGAAGCCGTGCGGTTTCGAATCTCGCCCTTCTCACCCAAACGCTCCAGGGCCGCATCGTGATGAATCACCACCACGCCGTCTTGGCTGAGATGCAGGTCGGTCTCGATCATGTCTGCGGCCTGCTCTACCGCGCGCTCAAATGCAGGCAGCGTGTTCTCAGGCATCTCGCCGGAAGCGCCGCGATGCGCGATCACCAGGGGCTGGCTCATACCTGTCGTGCCTCTCATACTTCTCGTACCTCAGACTCGACCCAGGCGCGCGAACGATCCACCGCCCTCCGCCAGTTTCGATACCGCTCATCCCGCTCGTCCACGGACATCTGTGGTTCGAAAAGCGTCGGCGCCCCCACCCGCGCATCGAGCTCCGCTCGGTCGTTCCAAAACCCTACGCCGAGCCCCGCCAGGATGGCCGCCCCCATCGCGGTCGCCTCCAGCAGCGCTGGGCGTTCAACCGGGACGCCCAAGAGGTCCGCTTGGAACTGCATCAAGAAGTTATTTTCGCATGCGCCGCCGTCGACGCGCAGCGTCGCAGGCGTTATCCCAGAGTCCGCGGCCATCGCCTCGGTCACATCGCGGGTCTGAAACGCAATCGCCTCAAGCGTCGCCCGCGTGATGTGCGCGCGCGTCGTCCCGCGCGTAATCCCAACGATCGTGCCCCGCGCCGCCTCGTCCCAGTACGGCGCGCCCAAGCCCACAAAGGCCGGCACGACATAGACGCCGTCGCTATCGGGCACGCTGGTCGCGAGCGCCTCGACATCACGCACATGATCAACGAATCCCAAGCCATCCCGCAGCCACTGCACAGCCGACCCTGCCACAAAGATCGACCCTTCGAGCGCATACTCGAGCTTGCCGGCGCGACGCCAAGCGACCGTCGTAATGAGACCCGCTTCCGAGACCGGTGCCTGGTCGCCCGTATTCATCAGCAGAAAGCAGCCCGTGCCATACGTGTTCTTCGCCGTCCCCGGCTCGAGACAACCCTGCCCAAAGAGCGCCGACTGCTGATCCCCAGCGACCCCCGCAATCGGAATAGATTCACCGAACCACCCAGGATCCGTCTCCCCGAAAACACCACTCGAATCCCGCACCTCCGGGAGCATCGCCCGCGGAATCTTCAGCGCCTCCAGAAGCACATCATCCCAGTCGCCCTCATGGATATTGAACAACAAGGTTCTCGAAGCATTCGAAGGCTCAGTCGCAAAGACCCGCCCGCCCGTAAGCTTGTAGATGAGCCAGGTATCGATCGTCCCAAAGCAGAGCTCGCCGGCTTCCGCACGGCTCTGCGCGCCCGAAACGGCATCGAGGATGAAGCGGATTTTCGTTCCAGAAAAGTATGAATCGATGAGCAGGCCCGTCCGCGAACGCACCTCGTCTTCCAGCCCCTCCGCGCGAAGCCGATCGCAGACGCCGCTCGATTGACGCGATTGCCAGACGATGGCCGGGTAGATGGGCTCTCCGGTCTGCCGATCCCAGACGACGGTGGTTTCGCGCTGATTCGTAATGCCAATCGCCGCGATATCCGAGCCCTTGGCTCCACCGCTCGCGATCGCACCGCGGGCCGCGCGAAGCTGCGTCTCCCAGATTTCGATCGGGTCATGCTCGACC
>JBDNFB010000078.1:0-68906 GCA_041690055.1 Myxococcota bacterium
ACGACAATTACGGTCGGCGTAGGCGGCCGAGTGCAGGATTACCGATGCATGGAGAAGGAACCTGTGGCGCGTTATGCGCGGATGGATGCTCAGGTTGCAGAGATCCGAAGCGCCTGGGCGGGGGAGCTGCCCTTTGAAGGCGCGGAGCCGATCGGCCCTCAGGTCGTGCAGAAAGGCGGTCCGCCGATTCTTGCCGGATCGATGGGGCCGAAGGCGGTCGCTCGCGCTGCAAAATGGGCGGACGGGGTGTATTCCTGGTCCGGCAACGGCGTGGCCGAAGAAATGAAGGTGCAGCAGGAGCGCGTCGTTCAGGCCTGGGAAGAAGCAGGGCGCGACACCGCGCCACAGCGCGTCGCAGGCTTCTGGTATTCCCTCGCACCGAACGCAAGCGAGAAGCTCAGCGCCTATGTGTACAAGTATATCAAGATATTAGGTGAAGGCCCGGCGAAGGCGATGGCCGGAATGGTTGACCGCGCAACGCCCGATGCCGTGCGCGCATCGCTCGACGCCTACGAGGAACTCGGTGTCGAAGAATGTTGGCTAAATTCGGCGACTGCGGAGATCGCTGAGATCGACGAGCTAGAAAAGGTCATTCAGCAGCGCGGTTAGTTCGGCGCCTCTAACACCCTTTAACGTCCTCCAGCGCCCCTTAACACCTCAATGCGCCAACGCCTTAGGCTGTTAGCCCCGTTAGCTCATGCGCGGACCAGGTGAGAAGACGATCGGCATCTCTTCGATGCCCGTGATGAAGTTATTCGGCCGGCGCTTGAGCGGTGCTTCGCTTGCAAACTGGACGTCGGGCATTCGCTTCAGCACCTGCTCGAAGAGGATGTTGAGCTCGAGGCGAGCCAGGCTCGCTCCGAGGCAATGATGCACGCCGTAGCCGCCGAAGGCCACGTGTCGGTTCGGCCAGCGCTCGATGTCGAAGGTCTCTGGATTCTCGAAGGTGCGATCGTCTCGGTTGCCCGCCGGATAGAGCAAGAGCACGCGGTCTCCTTCGCGCAGCGTCTCGCCGTGCAATTCAGTGTCTTGCGTGACGGTTCGGTTCATATTCACGATCGGTGAAACCCAGCGAAGCATTTCCTCGACCGCGACTTCGATCTTGGAAGGGTCGTCGATGAGCTTCTGCCTTTGGTCGGGAAGCAGGAGGAGTTGTTCGAGGCCGCCGGTCATAACGTGTCGCGTAGTCTCGTCGCCTCCGATCAAAATCAGAAGGCTCTCCTGCAGAATCTCGGTGTCGTCCAGGGTATGGCCGTCGACCTTGCCCGTTACGAGGAGGGAGACGAGATCGTCCTGCGGATTTTTCTTGCGATCTTCGATGATGGCCGCCTGATAGGCGAAGTACTCCTGGCTGTATTGGCTCTGCTTCGCTCGGCGCTCCTCGTCATTCATGACGTCGGCAATCTCGCCGCCACCCAGCATCCAGTCGCTCCATTCAAGTAGCTTCGCGCGGTCTTCGGGCTTCACGCCGAGCATGTCTCCGATCGCGACCATCGGAATCCAGCGAGCGATGTCGCGCACGAAATCGCATTCGCCGCGTTCGATCACCTCATCGATCAGTTCGTTCGTGAGCGCCCGGAGTTTGGTCTCCTGATCCTTCACCCGCCGCGGCGTGAAGCCGCGGTTCACAATATTGCGCCGGCGCTTATGCAGCGGTTCGTCGAGGTTGATCATCGACGGGATCCAGCTGCCGCGCTCGGGCCGAGAACTTTTACCGGAACAGAAGAGCTCCGGCGTCTTCGCGATCTTCATGATGTCGTCGTAGCGGGTTACGCCCCAAAGCCCGCCGTCGGCGCTGGCGTCCCAATAGAGGGGCGCCTCGTCGCGCATCCAGCGGAAGCGCTCCCACGGATCGAGGTAGAAGAAGCGGTCGAGCAGACCAATATCGTCGCGGACAGAATGGTTCGGCATCAGAATCCTCGTTCTATAGATCGACACACCCCGGGCCTTCTGGGGTGAAATGTGTCGACGGAGTATAGAACCGAGAATCTCAGCCGTTCGGTTTGATCAGGAATTTTTCGCCCGTCGCCTGGGCGCCGTAGGCCGCAATCTTGTCGAGGTCGAGAACCTCTTCGAGCGAGATTTCTGCGGTGTATCGACTCGCGAAAGTGGTCTTGATTTCTGCGGCGACGCGACCGCGGAGCCGAACGGTCGTTTCCATGCCGGCCTTCTGAAGGAAATGAGTGAGCAGCCATCCGCCCACGCCCCAGGCCATGCCGACATCGCTGCCAAGCTCCGTCGCGGATCGGTCGAGGCGACCGTAGAGATAGACCTGCTTATGGGTCTCCGAACCGTATCGGCTGTAGGCGCCTTCCTTCTGGCTCTGCGCGGTCTCCATACAGGACAGGATCTGCCCCGCGAGTCGCCCGCCGCCCGTTGCATCAAAGGCGAGGGTGGCGTCCGTTTCCTTGAGTGCGGCGACAAGTTGTTCGCGGAAATCGTCGTCGCTGGAATTGCATACATGTTTGGCACCGATTCCGCGGAGGAGGTCGACCTGCTCCTGGCGGCGAACGATGTTCACGAGCGGGATGTCGTCCGCCTTGCAGAGTCGGTTGAGCATTTGTCCCAAGTTGGACGCCGCCGCGGTATGGACGAGCGCGCTATGGCCTTCGAGGCGCATCGTTTCGACCATGCCGAGGGCGGTCATCGGATTCACAAACCAGGAAGCGCCTTCCGCGGCCGTCGTGCCCTCCGGAAGCGGGAGCACCATCATCGCGGGGGCGAGGCGATACTGTCCGTAGGTGGCACCGCCAACGATGCAGACCGTCTTGCCGATCAATGCCTGCGCGGCGGCGGAATCGCCGGCTGCAATGACAACGCCTGCGCCTTCGTTTCCGACGGGCATCGATTCGTCGATGCGTGCCGCAAGCATGCGCATCACTTGTTTAGGAACCGGTGCCGTCACGACCGCGTCCTTCCCGGTTCCACTTTTCTTCGCGGCAGCCATATCGGCCATACCGAAAAGAAGGCCGAGATCAGAAGGGTTGATCGGTGCAGCGTCGATGCGGACGAGTACTTCGTCTGCGCCGGGCGGAGGTGTTTCCACTTCGATAATGGAAATTTCGAGTTCGGCGTCGGCGCTGACTTTGCTGCGAAGCTGCAGGCCGGAAACGGGGGCGTTCGAGGTCGGGGACATGAGGGACTCCAAGGTAGTCAGGGGCACGTGAGGGCAGGAAAGCAGGCTACCACCTCGCCGTGAACCTGTCGGGCGATTCCACTGAACCGGGGGTCCGGTGAGCCAGTGGGTCTTAGGCGATGCGACCGGCGGTCGCATCGAAGGTTCGCGGGCTTCGGGGGGCAATAAGACTCGGGGGGCCAAAAGAGGGCTGAAGGGGGGCGCAAGGGGCTTAAGGGCTTCGTCCGTCCTATGGTTTTGCTCCACTCTGACGATCCGTCGAAACGTTCTTGGTGTTTCGGATCCCTTTGCGTTCCCGGCTTGGTCGGGGGAGGAAACTCATGATGCATTGCTTGCGCGCCCCTCGTCCGATTCGGTCTCTCCTTGGTGGGTGTTTCATGCTCGGGAGCGTCCTCGCACTTGGATGTTCTTCGGACGAGAACTCGGTCGGCGATGTTTCAGGGGCGCTACCCGATGCGCGCCGCTCTCAGATCTTCGAGACGGAATACGGAACGATCTCGATGCGAGGCGAACCCAACACGGAGCGCGCGGCGTTCTTCGGTGATCTGCATGTGCATACGACGTATTCGTTTGACGCCTATGCGTTTGGGACGACGGCAACGCCTTCAGATGCGTATCGCTATGCACGGGGCGAGACGATTCGGCATCCCGCTGGATTCCAAATGCAGCTTCGTGAGCCACTAGATTTCTATGCAGTGACCGATCATGGTTTCTTCCTCGGTGTCGTACGCGAGGCCGCCGATCGGGGGACGGCGCTTTCGAAGAAGCCTTTCGCGGAAGCGGTGCATGATCTGAACGCGCCCGAAAACATGACGCAGATGAGTCTGCTTCGTCGAATCAAGACCTTCGGTGGTTTTGCGGGGAGCATTGTCGCCGCCGTCGAATCCGGTGAAGTGACCACGAACGAACTCTTGGCGGTCACGCGTTCAGCCTGGGCGGATACGATCGACGCGGCGGATCGCTGGAACGATCCCGGACGTTTCACAACCTTCGTCGCCTACGAGTACACGACGTCCTCGGACGATCACGGAAATCTGCATAGAAACGTCATCTTCCGGGACTCGGCAAAACTGCCGGTGACGCCTTTCTCGAGGATGCATTCGCAGAACCCGGAAGATCTGTGGGACTGGATGGACCACCTTCGCGAAGACGGCATCGAGAGTCTGGCGATCCCGCATAACTCGAACGGATCGAATGGGCAGATGTTCAAGCTGGTTGACTGGGCGGGCAATCCGCTCGACGACGCGTACGGCATCCAGCGTATGCGCAACGAGCCGATCGTCGAGATCACGCAGATCAAGGGCACGTCGGAAACGCATCCCTCGCTCTCGAATACCGACGAATGGGCGGGTTTTGAAATCACGCCCTACCGCGTCGCGACCATGCTCCAGAGCGAGCCGAAGGGAAGTTATGTCCGCGACGCTTTACGCGAAGGGTTGGCGCTTGAGGCAAGGGGCATCACAAACCCGTTCGATCTTGGATTCGTAGGGGCCAGCGATACGCATACGGGAGCGACTTCGGATGATGAATCCAACTATTACTCGAAGCTCGGCCTCTTGGACGGCAGTGCTTCGCAGCGCGCCTCCATCCCTTTGGGTTTTCTAGAGGCGACGGCGCTGCGCTTCGGCGCGCCTGATCTGCTCACGGAAGTGGATGGCGAGGCCTACCTAAACGCGGCGACGCCCACGTATGGCGCGTCGGGTCTCACGGGAGTGTGGGCGGAGGAAAATACACGGGCTTCGATCTATGAAGCATTTCGCCGCAAGGAAACCTTCGCGACTTCGGGGCCGCGGATCAGCATTCGCTTTTTCGCGAGTCAGAAATTCGAGGATGCGGGGCTTTCCTTGAAGACAAGCGAAGCAGATCGCGTCCAGGGGAGAGGCGAGAGTGCCGTTGCTCGGGCCTATGCGGTCGGTGTGCCGATGGGCGGGAAGCTTGCCCTGAACGCAGATGCTTCTGCTCCGCGTTTCTTGATTCAGGCCATTCGAGATCCTCGGAGCGCGGCGCTTGCCCGGCTGCAGGTGGTGAAGGGCTGGGTGGACGGCGACGAGACGTTTGAACAGGTTTATGATGTCGCATGTTCGGACGGCTTGGATGTAGATCCCGCGACTCATCGCTGCCCCGATAATGGAGCGAAGGTGAACCTTGACGATTGTTCCATCACGCTGGACCGTGGTGCGGGAGAATTCGAGGCGCTTTGGAGCGATCCCGATTTCGTCGCGAGTCAGCGTTCCTTCTACTATGTGCGCGTGCTGGAGAATCCGACTTGCCGTTGGTCGACTTGGGATTCCGTGCGCGCAGGGGTCGAGCCGCGAAGCGATCTTCCTAAGACGATTCAGGAGCGAGCCTGGTCCTCACCGATTGGTGTGATTCCGGCGAGCTGAATCGCGACGGCGCGGAGTCGGTGATGCCGCGACGATCGGGCGCCTGCGGTCGAGTCACTCTGGGCGAAGGATGTGAAGTACGCGAACTGCGCGAACGGTGGGGGCGATGGGGACGATGGGGACGATGCGAAGTGCGTAAACTGTACGATCTACGCGAAAAAGGGAGAGAGTGTGAAGGTCTGCCTGACAGGGAATCGCGCGGAAGCGCTGACCGCGTCCGTGAAAGAGGTGCTTCCGAGCGCTGATATCGTCCGTATTACGGACGAGGGCCAGGTGCTCGGCGACGAGAGTGAGATCGAGGCCTTCTATTTCTCGCTGGGCGTGACGAAGAGTCCACCGGCGATGAAGGAGCTTCTTCGACTGATCGGGAGTCCGAGCCTTAAATGGCTGCAAGGGCCGGGCGCGGGCGTTGATCATCCGCTTTGGCAATCGCTGCTCGATCGCGGCGTGCGCCTAACTAATGCATCCGGCATTCATGCGGAGCCCATCGCGCAGTACATCTTCACGTATATTCTGCATTGGGAGCGGGAGGTTGCCCGTCATCAAGCGCAGCAGCGCGAAAAAACGTGGAAGATCCTCGAATGCGGCGATCTCACCGCGCGCACTTTGGGCATTGTTGGCTACGGCGGTATCGGGCAAGCGGCAGCGCGGATCGGTCGCGCCTTCGGGATGCGCACGCTCGGCACGCGGCGTTCAGAAGTGGACGATCCAAACTTGGACCGCTTCGTGCCCTTGGTCGATCTCCATACGTTGATGGCGGAGTCGGATTACGTCGTGCTGTGTATGCCGTTTAGCGACGAGACGCGAGAGATGATCGGAGAGGCTGAGCTTCGCGCGATGGGCGAAGGAAGCGTGCTGATCAACGTCGCTCGCGGTGGCGTTGTGCATGAGCCGGCTCTGATTCGCGCACTTCAGGAAGGGTGGATTCGCGGGGCGACGCTCGACGTCGTCGCGGAGGAGCCTCTGCCTGAATCGTCGCCGCTTTGGTCTCTCGATCGGTGCGTTCTCACGCCCCATGACGCGGGCTATTCGCCCTGTGGCGATGAACGTCTCGAAGCGCTCTTCCTTGAGAACCTCGGGCGCTATGCGCGGGGCGAAGCGATGCGAAACGAAATTCAGGCTACGGGGCTTTCCTCGGGACCTGCCACGTAACTCGGCTGCCAATCGCCCTGGACCGTGACGCGATGCATGATGCGTCGCTCCGTGTAGTCCGCCGAGGCGAAATGCTGGGTGCAGCGATTGTCCCAAAGCGCCACGGAATCCGGTTCCCAGCGGAAGCGCACCTGGAATTCGGGACTGCGCACCCAGTCGAAGAGAAAACGGAGCAGCGTCTCGCTCTCGGTATCGCTCAAACCATCGATCCGCGTCGTGAAATTTGAGTTGGCGTAAAGCATGGAGCGACCGGTCTCGGGATGCGTGCAGACCAGCGGATGCGAGCGCAAAGGCCATGCGGCCTGCACTTCTTCGAGGCTACCGACGCTATGCCCGCCGGCGATCGCGCGGCGAAGCGGTCCCGAGACATCGTGGGATGCCGTGAGCTCCGAAAAGGTTTTTTGCAGGGCAGGGGAAAGCGCCTCGAAGGCGGCGTGCATCGAAGCCCAGCTGGTGTCGCCACCTGTTTCGGGGAGCTGGACCGCGCGCAAGATCGCGGCCTTGGGTGGACACGGCATGAACGTCGAATCCGTATGCCAGCGATTGGCGCCGTCGCGCTTTGGGTTCTTCTGGTCGAGGAGGCCGACCTCAGGATGCGCGTCGAGGTGTCGACCGAACGCGTGGATATCAATCTCGCCGAAGCGGCGCGCGAGGGCGATTTGTTCGGCAGGGCTGATCGGCTGGTCGCGAAAAAAGAGCACTTGATGATCGAGGAGCGCCTGCTCGACTTCTGAGAACACGGAGTCAGAGAGCGGTCCGCACAGATCGATACCGCCGATTTCCGCTCCTAGGGCGCCACTCAATTGCGTAATTTGCAGACTCATATCGGTTTTCCTTCCGGCTCGGTCGATTCCCCCATCTTCGCCGGTCGTGGAGGGCTTCGCTAGCTCCGTGTGGACTCGTCTGGAGGGGAGGCAGGTGCCGATCTGGGCTTCTACACTTTGGTTGGCGCTCTCTGAGCGTTTCACTCCGCCTTTTACTCTGCATTTTACGCCGCATAGAAAACGAAGGAAATCGCGATGGCCAATCCGCTTGCCGACCTCGACCGCTATCTCTTGATCACAGCCGATTCTCACGCGGGCCCGAGCCCCGAAGGCTACGGCCCCTACCTCGAAAAAAAATGGCAGAACGATTACCAGGACTGGCTCAAGCAAAGCGAGCAACTGGCAGGGATGATGCGCCAGGTTATGGGCAATCGGAGCATAGGGGTCGACGGCGATCCGGACGAAGTTGGTGATCGAAACTGGGATAGCGGGCGCCGAGTGCGCGAGACCGAAGCCGATGGCGTCGTCGCAGAAGTGATCTTTTCGAATACTTCGCCGCCCTTCGCGCCGACGATGCTTTCCGAATTCGGGGAAGCCGAAATTGGCGAGGACTATGCGCGACGCTGGGCCGGGATCCAGGCGCATAACCGCTGGCTGGCCGACTACTGCAAGGAGGCGCCGCATCGCCGCGCCGGCATCTGCCAGATATTCCTTCCCTTCGTGAAGGAATCCGTCGAAGAGATTCGCTGGGCCAAGGCGAATGGTCTTACAGGCGGCGTCCTTCTGCCGGGAGCCGCGCCCGGTTCAGAGCTCGAACCGCTTTATTCTCCCGCCTACGAACCGATCTATGCGGTATGTGAAGAACTCGGCATGCCGCTCAACCATCACGCTGGTGGGAGCACCCCGGATTTTGGTAATTACCTGCCGCAGTCTCTTGCGATGTTCATGCTCGAAGTGACTTGGTGGGCACACCGCTCGCTTTGGCATCTCATGTTCAGCGGCGTCTTCGAGCGCTACCCGAACCTGCAGTACATCCTGACGGAGACTGGCCTCAGCTGGGCGCCCCCCGTGCTCGACAAGCTTGATGCCTTCTACGACCGCATGAAAAACAACGAACAGTGCTCCGAACATATTTTCGGCGCGCCGACCGTGGCCAAGATGTCGCTCACGCCTTCGGAATATTTCGAGCGCCAATGTCATATCGGCGCAAGCTTTCTACCGCCCGCTGAATGCGCGTATCGCCACGAAGTCGGAATCAATAAGGTCATGTGGGGCAGCGATTATCCGCATGTAGAAGGCTCCCATCCCTACACCCGGGAGCATCTACGACTGACCTTCGCCGGCGTTGATCCCGACGAAATTCAGCAGATGGTGGGCCTCAACGCGGCGAAGGTCTACGGCTTCGATCTGGAGAAGCTCGCACCGATCGCGGCGCGGGTGGGTCCGACCAAAGCAGAGATTGCAGAGCCGCTCGATCGCTCGACGCTGCCTCGTGAGGCAATGAAGTGTCCGGCCTTTGAGGAGCGGTCTCGAGCGGCTTCGATGTAGAGGCTGGACTTTCCACGAGAGGCTTGGGGCAGGCTCCTAGTCTTTGGCGTCGACCATAAAGCGCGTTGCGATCAGTGAGAGGCACGCGATGGCGACCATGATCAGGAAGGTCTCGGAGAAGGCCGACCGATAGGATTCGATCACGACGCTCTGAAGCGGTTCCGCGAGATCGCGGACCGCGGCGGGGCGGGCGATGAATTCGGCTAGATCCACGCCCGGCCCGGCGATCGGGGCGACTTCCGCGCGCAGATGCGTGCCGATCCGCGTTGCGAGCAGCATCCCGAGGATCGAGGTGCCGATCGTTTGCGCGATGGCGCGGGAGAAGCCGGGCAGCGAGCTGACCACGCCGAGCTGTTTTTCGTCGACCGCATTTTGGAGGGACGAAATCACGACGGGGCTGAGGGTGCCAGAGCCGAGGCCCAGCAAAAGGCTGTAGGAAAGGAACTGAGCCGTCGGGGTGTTCCGGTCGACGGTGGAGAGGAGTGCGAGGCCCGTTGTGTAGGTCGCGAGTGCAAACGTCGCATAACGTCTGTAGCGCCCGGTCACGGTCGCGCGGCGTCCGACGATGAGTCCCGCGACGAGCATGCCGCCGGTGAGTGGCGCGAGGGTGAAGCCGGCCTGAACCGCATCGGTCCCTCGGACGACCAGGCTATAGAGCGGCAAAAAGAAGGCGATCGAGAAGTTCACGAAGCCGAAGAGAGAGGTCGCCAGGAGCGGCGCCCAGACCGCAGGGATCGTGAAGATCGAGAGTTGTACGATCGGTTCGGCTGCGCGTCGTTCTTGCAGAATGAAGCCTGTGCCGAGCGCGGCGCTCATCGCGACGAGTCCCAGCGAGAGAGGAGCCTGCCAGCCGATCGCCTCGCCCGCCCACGACGTATAGATAATGAGTGATCCCACGGCGGAGAAGAGCAGGCCAGCGCCCAGAAAATCGATGCGGTGTTCGATCCGCTGTCGAGGTAGGCGGTAGCCCCACTGAATCAGGATGAATGCGATCACGGCGGCGGGCACGTTCAGATAAAACATCCAGCGCCAGCCCGGCCCCTCGACAAGAAAGCCGCCGAGCGGCGGACCGATGAAACCCGCAGTGGTCCATACCACCGTAATGAACGCGACATAGGCCGTGCGTTCGCGGGGCGGGATGATGTCGCCCAGAATTGCGTACGGAATCGTCAGCAATGCGCCGCCACCGAGTCCTTGGAGCGCGCGGCAGACCAAAAGCCACGCCATCGAATCACTCATCGCCGCGAGCAGCGAGGCGACAATGAAGAGGCTGATCGCTGATTGGAAAACGCGGCGGCGCCCGTAGAGATCGCCGAGCTTGCCCCAGATCGGCATGCTCGCCGCGCTCGTCAAAAGGTTTGCCGTGAACACCCAAGGCGCCTGGCTGATATCCCCGAATTCGGCCGCAATGGCACTCACGGCCGTGGAAAGCACCATCTGGTCAATCGCGGCCAGCGAGACCCCCGCCATCATGCCGAGCAGAACGGCGCGACGTTGGGCGGGGCGCAGAAGCGCGCTCGAGTGGGGCTCGGCTCTCTGCTCGACTCTTTGCTCGATTACGGGCTCATCCTGGGACATGGCCGCCGACCATAGACGACGTGCTACCCAATCCGCATGTCTTTACTGCCTCCGGATGACGACCTCGACCTGATTCATACTCGCGAGTACGAGACCCGGGTCTATCTGCTTTCCGATGACGAGATTCTCGTCCGCGGCGCGATTTCGGACAAGAAACCGCCGGGTCTCTACATCGCGGAAGACCCGAAGCCCCTCGAGGTGCATCAAATGCAGCTCGAGCTGCATGTCGCGCTTCCGTCGCTGGAAATCACTTCGGCGCGTGTCGTCTTCGAAACGCATCCGCATTCGAAATGCCCGATGATCGCGGCCGATTACGAGAAGCTCGTGGGGCTCTCGATTGCGCGCGGTTTCACTCGAAAGATTCGAGATCTCTTTGGCGGGCCGAAGGGTTGCACGCATACGAATGCGCTTTTGCAGGCGATGGCGCCGGCGGTGGTCCAGTCGACCTGGTCCGTCTCGATCCGCAAGACACGCCTCGAAGCCAAAAAGCGCACGGATATCAAGCCGGAGGAGCTCGAGCGCCGGATTCGCGGGAACCAGAATACGTGCCATATCTGGTCAGAAGACGGCGAGCATGTGGCGGCCCTTCGCCGGGGCGAGCTCGACCGAGACCCCCTGATTCCCGTCCACGACCGAATGCGCGAACTCGGCGTGAAGGACGATGTCTGGAGTTAGGAGCCTGACCCAAAACTCGTCGCGACGGTCGACGGCCGATGCATCACCGCTGAAGGCGTTGCGAAGTCTTGCTGGAGCTAGGCGACGGGCGCGCCTGCCACGATGGGTTCAGGGTCGATCAAAACGCATCGCGTGCCGGAATAGATACTCGGCATGCACCGATTGCAATGAATGCAGATGCCTTCTCTCTGCGTTCCGGCTTGCATCTCGTTCAGCAGCTCCGGTTCGCGCAGCAACGCCCGGCCCATCGCCACAAACGCGAATCCCTCGTCGAGTGCCTGCTCGATTGTTTCGAGCTTGTTCACGCCACCGAGGAGGATGACGGGCAGCTCGAGGGCGTCTTTGAACTTTCTCGCCAACGCCGCGAAGTAGGCCTCTTCGAAGGGGTAATCGGGCATGAACTTACGACCGACGAGTTTGAAGCCGAGGCGCAGTAAGGGCGGGAGCGTCTTCGCGAATTCTGCGCGCGGTGCGTCGCCCCGAAACAGAAACATCGGATTGCCGAAGCTACTGCCCCCCGTGAGCGCGAGCGCATCGAGACTCCCGTCGCTTTGAATCATCCGCGCGATTTCCAGACTCTCCTCCTCTTCGAGCCCGCCCGGGACGCCGTCTTTCATGTTGAGCTTGGCGGTCAGCGCGATACGTCCGCCGGTGACCTCACGCAGGGTCTCAAGCACGCGGCGGGGAAAGCGTGCACGATTCTCAAGCGCGCCTCCGAATTCGTCCTGTCGATCGTTGAGCGCCGGGGACATGAAGGAGCTCAATAGGTAGTTGTGACCCAGGTGCAGCTCGATCGCGTCGAATCCCGCTTCTTCAGTCAGACGCGCGGCTCGGGCGAAATCCGCAAGGACGCGGTCGAGGTCGGCCTTGGTGGCGGCGGGTGTCATACGCAGGGAGAGCGGGTTGAAGCGCTTGGACGGGGCGAGTCCCGGTTGACCCGTCGACTTCGAATTCGCGACGAGCCCGGCATGCCCCAGCTGCGCCGAGGCGGCCGCGCCTTCCTCATGAATCGCGTCTGTGAGCTTCCGAAGGCCGGGAACAGCCTCATCCCGAAGCCAGATGCACTCTGCGTTCGTTCGCCCCTCTGGTGCGACTGCCAGAAACGCAACCGTACTCATACCAACCCCACCGCGTGCGACTTTCTGGTGGTAGTCGATCAACTCGGGCGTCACGAGGGCATCGGGCATGACGCCCTCGAAAGTCGCCGCCTTGATGACACGGTTGCGGAGCGTGATAGGGCCGAGCTTCGCGGGCTGAAAGGGATTCATAGGTTTTATCTCTACTTTAGATGAAAAATCGAGAACGTATTGAAAAAGGTGTTAGGCAACCTGGCCACCATCGATACGCATCGCCGAGCCCGTGATATAGCCCGCTTCGTCTGACGCAAGAAAGGCGACGAGCGCCGCGATGTCTTCCGGTTTGCCGATGCGGGGCATGAGCGGCATCGTGCGCGCCATCAAGGCCGGCTCGAGGCCATCGACAGCGAATCCCGCCCGCGTCATCGGCGTCATTACGCCGCCCGGGCAAATGCAGTTCACGCGGACGTTACTTCGTGCGTACTCGGCGCCCAGCGATTGGGTGAGGCCGACGACGCCGGCCTTCGATGCACAATAAGCGGCGTTGTAGGGGACGCCCTGAAGCGCCGCGGCCGAGGCCATGTTGACGATGGCGCCACCGCCATCCAAAAGAAGGGGCAGCGCGGCGCGGCACATGAAAAAGGTGCCCGTGAGATTGATCCCGATGGTTTGCTCGAACGCCTCTACGGGGAGTTCCGTTGTGTGACCGGGGCGCAGGATGCCCGCGATGTTGGCGAGTACGTCGAGGCCACCCCAGGACTCCTTAGCCTGGGCGACTGCCGCCTCGCAGGCCGCGAAACTGGAAACATCCGCGATGCCGCTCGCGGCCCGCCCGCCCGCCTTCTGGATCAGCTCGGCGGTTTCCTCGGCGGCTTCCGCCGCGATATCGACGCAGAAAACCTGGGCACCCTCTTCGGCGAGACGAAGGGCAGAGGCGCGGCCGATTCCGGAAGCAGCGCCGGTCACCAGCGCGCGCTTCCCCGAAAGACGATTCATGGACATGATTTGGATCTCCTGGCTTAGGTGGCAGCCGAAGATACCGCGCTGGTGCCGCTGTGTTCCAGATTGAGTGCATGCTCGTGCACAATCGGTAATCGGCAACCAGGACAGGCCCGCGGGATGGGGCCTACGGATTTTTGGGGTGGGATGGCGGGCTGCTCGTCAGGAGCGGGGTAGAATGGGTGGCTCTTCTCGAAAAGGACAAGACCATGGAATTTGATCGCGGGATCACGACTTACAATATCATGCCGATTCCTCCGATCGAGGCGCAGATGAAGCGCTTCGATGTCGGCCCAGTCACGATCGGCGTGGAGTACCGCCTGCTGGATGAGGCGATCTCCGCTGCCCACACCGACGCCGTAGGCTATGCGGGAGACATGGAGGACGTGGATATTTCGGATTGCGGCGTTTCTCTTCACGTGTTTGGTCGGTCGGGAGGAGAAGAGTACGAGTATCTGCGCTTCGACTGTTTTGACGAAGACCCGCATTATCATTATGTCTCGTACAAGAATCAGACGAACCAGATGGTGCACGTTGATCCCGTTGCGTTAGGCGATCCGCTGGTCTGGGCGATCGAACGCATCCGCACGCGTCTACCGCAAATGTTGACTCGCGCCGGTGCAGCGGAGGTCGCGGCTGAAGTGGATATGATGGCCGTGGATCAGGTTCTGTCGCAGGTGGCCGAAGTGGCCTATCGCGCGCGGTTCAATCACGACGATGCAGCGATTCACGCGGGTGCACTCGCACGGAACGCTTCATGAGCAATACCCCCAGCGGGCCGCTCGCTGGGCAAGTAGCGATCGTGACGGGTGCGAGTCGCGGGATTGGCCGAGGCTGTGCGCTTGAGCTCGGTGCCGCGGGTGCGACCGTTTACTGCACGGGCCGCCGGAGCAGTACTGCGACGCCGCCCGAGCCGGGCAGCGTCGAGGCGGTCGCCGCCGAAGTGACTAAAACAGGTGAAGCGGCAAGTAAAGCAGCCGGTGGGCGGGGCATTGCTGTGGTCTGCGATCATCGAGACGATGACGCAGTGACCGCGCTCTTCGCACGCGTCGAGGAGGAGGCCGGCCGGCTCGACATTCTCGTCAATAACGCTTTTATTATTCCCGACGAGCTCACGAGTCTGAGGCCGTTCTGGGAAGTGCCGCTGTCGAATTGGGATGACATGATCGATGTCGGCACACGTTCGGCCTACGCCGCGAGTCGGCTCGCCGCCCCCATCATGATCGAGCAGGGCAAGGGTTTGATCGCGAATATCAGCTCCTCAGGCGCGCGGGAATACGCGTGGCATGTCGCGTACGGAGTGGGCAAGGCGGCGCTTGACCGCTTTACCTCCGATGCGGCGCATGAGTTGGTAAAGCACGGCGTCGCGGTCGTTTCGCTTTGGCCGGGCCTCGTCCTTACCGAACGCAATGAGGCCAACGTCGGGAAAGTGCCGGGCCTTGATTTCAGCACGTCGGAATCGCTTCGGTTTACGGGACGAGCCGTTGCGGCGCTGGCCGCAGACGCGAACGTGATCGAGCGGACTGGGCAGGCGCTCGTGTCGCGCGCTTTAGCCGACGAGTATGGTTTTACGGATATAGACGGTTCGCTTCCGAATGGGCCGTTGCATCGGCGTGGAGAGGATCCAGATGGGGCATGAAGAACGCGAACTGGGTCGCACGGGCGCAAAGGTGACTCGGCTTGGATACGGTGCGATGGAACTCGCCGGATTCGGCGGAGAGGCCGAGTCCGCCGCCGCGCGCATTTTGGGCGAGGTGCTCGATTCCGGGATCACTCTGATCGATACGGCACCGGACTACGCTGCGTCGGAGGATTTAATTGGGGCGCTTCAGCCCGAGCATGAATCGATCCTGACGCGCGCGGCGGAGAGTGGCGCCGGGAAGATCGTGCGCGGGGGCGTTGCTCGAGGGGCACCGGCGCCGGATTACGGCGAGGGTAAGAAATTCGATTTCTGGAAGGATTTCGCCGCGGAGAAGCGCGACGTCTTCGAGCAGGCCGGGCTCGACGAACTTCGTGGCGAGATGCCGCGGATGGAGTTCATGCTGCGCTTCGTTCTGGGCCATCCCCATCTCGATACGACAATCGTAGGGACATCGAATCCCGCCCATCTGAAAGCGAATGTCGAAGTCGCGGCCAAGGGGCCGCTTCCCGCAGATCTGCGCGAAGAAGCGCGCCAGCACATTGCACAGGTCTTGGAGCAAGATTCCGTTGAGTGACGAGAGAGCGCCTAAGGCCACGGGGCTCGCGATCTCGCCGACCCCGCCTCCGGGTAGCAAGCAGTTGCCCCACGGCGAAGGCGACTCGTCCTATCGCGCTGCGGGGGAGCTTGAAGGAATCCGGCTCCTTGTGGATGCCTTCTACCGGGTCATGGACGAGCTGCCCGAAGCGCAGAAGATTCGGCGGATGCATCCCTCAGACCTCGAGATCTCCCGCGATAAGCTGACGCGGTTTCTGTCGGGATGGATGAATGGGCCGAAGATCTATGCCGAAAAATACGGAGAGATCCGCCTCCCGCCCGCCCACGCTCATCTGCACGTGGGGCCTGAGGAGCGCGAGGCTTGGCTGACTTGCATGGCGCTCGCTTTGAAAGAGCGGGACTACCCGCCGGATTTCGTGGCCTATCTTTTGCGCGAGCTTCGTGTGCCCGCTGAGCGCATCGTGCAAGTAAGTCGAGATCCCTTGCCTAACGATTGAGAAGTGGGGCAGGGGCGCCGCTCCGGCGCCGCAGCGACGAGTTCAGTTGGAGAATGAATAGATGGCAGCAATAGTTGATGACGAGACGCTCGTCCAGAGCTTTCCGTATGCCCAGATTGACCACGATACGAAGCATATGTATCGCGGTTGGCTTGAGAAGCGTTTGCTGATGATGCGCTGCGACGAGTGTGGTCTGTTTAACCATCCGGCGAAGCCCGTTTGCCCTGGCTGCTGGTCGCATGACCTAACGCCAACAGAAGTGAGCGGTCGCGGCGTGATTCATCTACGCATGCTGCTTCATCAGGGGCCGCCCGCTCCGGGGGTCGACTATGCGAAAGGGCCGCATCCCGTCATGACAGTCGAGCTCGAGGAGCAGGCAGGCCTTCGGTTTACGACGACGCTCATCGACTGCCCCCTCGAGGAAGCGCAGATTGGTCTTCCGGTTGAACTCGATTGGATTGATCGATTCGGCTCGCCCTTTCCTGTTTTTCGGCCTGTCTCCCGACCCGCCCTTCAGCCTGTTTCCCGCCCAGGGTCTCTGCCGAGCGAAAGCGGGGAGGCGAGCTGATGGTCCGCAATCCGATTCGAGATCAGGTTGCGATCGTTGGCCTCGGCACGACGGGCTTTAGCCGCGATTCGGGCGGACGCTCATCCAAGGCGTTGGCTTGTGAGGCGTCGATTAATGCGATCCGCGATGCGGGTCTGACGGCAGCCGATATCAATGGCATTGTCGGCGCAGCGGAGCCCGGAGGCCCCGCGCCCCATCAGATGACGGCGGCGCTTGGCATTCCGGAAGTCACGCATTTCTCGAGTCCGGTTCCGGTCGCCGGCTTCGCCCTGATCGACGCGATGAACGCGGTTTTCTCGGGCGTATGCGACACGGTACTTGTGTATTTCGCGTACCAGCGCTTGCCGTGGAACTCGCGCTCGGCCGCGCAAGACCCCTTTCGCCGCGGTCTTCAGCTCGGTGTGCAGCCCGCGCCGGAGACGACGAATGCGGCGGCGGCCTACGCAGCCTGGGCGAGTCGCTATATCCATGAGTACGACGCGAAGCGCGAAGATTTTGGTCGCGTCGCGATCAACATGCGCGCGAACGCTGCACGCAACCCGCTCGCCCTGATGAAGTCGCCACTGACAATGGAGGGCTATCTCGGTGCGCGGATGATTCGCGAACCGCTCTGCATGCTCGATATGGACGTGCCCGTGGACGGCGCGGACGCGTTTATCTTGACGACGACGGAACGCGCGAAAAAGATGGGCGGCGATCCTATTGTGATTCACGCCGCCAATGTGGGCCTCGTCGACAAAAACGATGAGGACCAACTTGGCCATCTGCAAAGGCATGGACAGCAAGTCGTTGTCGAGGGGCTCAAGGCGCGCAGCGATATCTGGCTGCCCGATATCGACGTGTTTTTTCCCTACGATGGATTCAGCATCATCACCCTCGGTTGGATCGAGAACGTGGGTTATTGCAAGCCAGGCGGTGCGGGCCGATTCCTTGAGGAGCATTGGGACGAGTCGGCTGGGGCGGTCTTGATCGACGGTCGCGTGCCGATCAATCCGCATGGTGGTTCGCTCTCTGAGGGCGCGACGCGCGGATCCGGGCATCTTCGGGAAGCGGTGATGCAGCTGCGTGGTGATGCCGGCGAGCGACAAGTGGCAGATGCAAAGACGGCGCTCATCGGATGCGGCGGGTTCTTCTTCAATTCGCAGGGTGCGATCCTGCGACGCTTGTAGGAAACGCCGTGTCGAGCTGGCTTGATCTCTGGAAAGCCACATTTATCGGTGAGATGAATCCCCTTGCCGTCGCGCTCGGGGGCGTAGCGATCCTCACTCTTTTGGAGCTTTGCTGGCCGGCGGAGCGGGGCCACACCGGGCGCGGTCGGCTACGTAATCTGGCGTATCTCGTGATTTTCAAAATTTTTGGGTTAGGCGGAATCGCCTTGTGGTTCGCTTACGGTCCCCGGCTTGACGTTGTTCGGCATCAGGCCAGCGGTCTGGAATGGGTCGGCTATGTCGCCGCGAATTTTCTGGTGATCGATCTGGTCTACTACGCGTATCATCGCGCGCAGCACGCCATTCCCGCTCTCTGGGCCCTCCATGAACTCCATCATGCGGATTCGGAGCTTAATGCCACGACGAGTTTTCGCACTTTTTGGCTCGAATCGCCCGTTCAATTCTTGTTGATCACATTGCCGACGGTCCTGTTGTTTGGAATTCGGGGTCCGGAACATGCCTTGGCCGTGGGCGTATTCTCGTATGGTTTTTTGATCTTCACCCATTGTAATCTTCGGCTTGCGCTGGGACCGTTGTCCCTCTGGTTATGCGGACCCCAGGTTCATCGCGTGCATCACTCGCGTCTTCCGGAACATCGAGATCGGAACTTCGCGCAGTTTTTCCCCGTGATCGACCGGGTTCTTGGGACCTATCATGCCCCGGCGCGGGAGGAGTTCCCGCCCACAGGTACAGAGACGCTTGCGACCGACGCGCCGATCGTGCGGACGGCGCTTTGGCGACCGTTCCAGATTTGGGGCGAGTTGCTGACAGACAGGAGGAAAGACCATGGCTGAACTCGATCGTGTGATTCGAGGAGCGCTGATCGTAGATGGTTCAGGATCGCCTTCCTTTGAGGGCGATGTCGGCTTGCGAGAGGGTCGCATCGCCGAGGTTCGTTCCGAGGCCGACGGCGGACCCGCGCTCACGGGGAATGAAGTCATTGATGGTACGGGGCTTGTGCTCACGCCGGGCTTTATCGATCCGCATACGCATTACGACGCGCAGCTCGGCTGGGATCCGACGGCCTCGCCGTCCAATCTCCATGGCGTCACGACGGTGATCGGCGGGAATTGTGGTTTTTCGATTGCGCCGCTTTCTAGCGAGGCGGATGGCGAGTACACGCGTCGGATGATGTCCGTCGTCGAAGGCATGCCTCTTGAGGCGCTGGAGCAGGGCCTCGATTGGGACTGGCGAACATTTGGGGAATGGCTTGATCGTCTTGATGGGCAGACCGCTGTGAATGCGGGATTCCTGGTTGGGCATTGCGCGCTTCGGCGTGCGGTGATGGGGGATCGTGCGGTGGGCAATGAGGCAACGGAGGCCGAAGTTGACCAGATGCGCGCGCTGCTCCGGGAATCGATCGAGGCGGGGGGGCTTGGGCTCTCCAGCTCGCGCTCCTTTACGCATAGAGATGGAGACGGCGAACCCGTGCCTTCGCGCCACGCGTCCGAGGATGAACTCCTCGCGTTATGCGATGAGACGGGAGAGCATGAGGGGACGACGCTCGAGTTCATCACCGGCGGTTGCCTGCACGGCTTCGAGGATGCCGAGGTGGATCTGATGACGCGCATGTCGCTGCGCGCGGGTCGGCCGCTGAATTGGAATGTTTTCACGATCGATTCGAAGGAAAAGGACCGCTTCGCGAATCAGCTGCTTGCTTCGCAGAAGGCGGCGGAGAAGGGCGCGCATATTGTCGCTTTGACGATGCCGACGCTGGTCGGACTCACTATGAGTTTTCTGACCTATTCCCCGATCCATCAGCTTCCGGGTTGGCGTGATGTCCTCGTGCTTCCGCTGGAAGAGCGGATGGCGGCCCTGCGCGATCCTGGGACGCGAGCGAAGCTGCTTGAAGGATCGCGTTCGCCGGATGCGGGCGTATTCGCGCGTGTCGCGGACTTCCCGAATTTCCGGATTGGCGAGACCTGCTCGAACGAGAACGAAGGCCTGACCGGACGTCTTGTGTGGGAGATTGCGAAGGAGCGTGGGGCTTCGAGCTTCGACACTCTGATTGAGATCGTGCTTGCAGACGATTTGAAGACCGTGCTTTGGCCGGAGCCGCCCGATAATGATGCCGAGAGCTGGTCGCTTCGCGCGACAGCCTGGGGGAGCGAGCATACCTTGCTGGGTGGTTCGGATGCGGGGGCGCATCTCGACCGGATGTGCGGGGCGCCCTACACGACGGAATTCCTGGCGGATTGTCTGCACGGGCGGAAGCTCTGGAGTCTCGAGCGGGCGGTGAAGGCTCTGAGTGATGATCCGGCGCGTCTTTTTGGACTCTCGGATCGCGGTCGAATCGAAGAGGGCCGCCAGGCGGACCTCGTACTGTTCGATCCCAAGACAATCGGTTCGGGCGAAATCCATGAGCGAACGGATTTGCCGGGCGATTCTGCGCGTCTCTTCGCGGAGTCGACGGGAATCGTGCAGGTCATCGTGAATGGCCAAACGATCGTGAAAGATGGCAAGCCGACGGACGCGCGTCCCGGACAGATTCTGCGCTCGGGTCGCGATACGAATACGGTTTCTCTGCCCGTCGCCTAATCTCAGGGCGGGCGCGGAGCGTTCACAACCGAGAAACGAGAAGCATCAAGAGAGAGGGCTCCGAATGGGTCGCGCAATCATTATGCATGTGGACGATGCTCCCTGGGTTCGGGGCGGGCCGAAAGACGATGGTTCCTATCCGGAGGGCGGGGGGCAAATCGTCGGCGACCTCGAGAAGGGGCCTTGGGTGCATGTGAACTGGCTCCCGGGCGGATTGGTGGCACCTGTTCATCAACACGACCACGAAGAGGTGATGTATATCCTCGAGGGCGGTTTCTCTATGGGGCGCCGGAAATGTGGCCCGGGCACAGTCGTCTACCTCGAGGCGGGAACGGATTACGGTTTCACCGTCTGGGATGAGGGCGTACGTTTCCTGAATATTCGGCCGGGTCGCTCGATGTATCAGGAGCGTGGCGAAGCCGCTTCAGATCCGTACGAAGATCCTAAGCCGTAGCGAGCGGTAGAGAACCCGTAGATCGCCGAGAGCCGAGAGCCGAAGATCGCGGAACGTAGAGCGCCGAGCTAGTCGAGCCCGAAAAGTCGACGCGCATTCCCGGACAGAATCTTGGCCTTGTCTGTATCAGAGAGGCTGGACTCAAGGATCTGCGGAAGGAGATGACTGATTCGCTTGCCGACGGGATGGGAGTAGAGGTCCGTGCCGAAGGCGACGCGTTCTGCGCCGAAGCGGCGTGCGAATTCCTCGATGAAGTCAAAATTATAGCTAAGGCTCGTGTCGAAGATGATATTCGGTGCGACCTCGGCGATGAAGGAACACTCTCGCGTTGCTTCATAAGAGGAGAACGCGTCGAGCGCGAGCACGGGCGTTTCAGGGATTGAGCGCGCGAGGACGGCAAGCTTCCACAGCGCCTCTTCCGGTGTCTCGTTCATGGCGTGGATGACGGGGACCAGTCCCAGTTCTGCCATCCGTGCGACGTAGCCCAGGATCCATTGGCTATCGAGGGAAACACCCTGAAAGCGCGTATGGAAGCTGATTCCAGCGAGTCCAAGTTCGCGGTGGGCGCGCTCCAGTTCATCGAAACTCGCTTGCCCATCTCTAGGCTCCACGATCCCCACCGCCGCGGGGAAACGATCCGGAAGAGCATCCTGGTATCGCGCGATCGCATCATTTTCAGCGCGCGTATTTACAATGCCTTCAGGTCGCTCATAGCCATGCCCGGGAATCACGATCGCCTGATCGACGCCGCCGCGTTCCATGATCTCAAGTCGTGAAGCCACTTCCTTCGCTGCGAAGGACTGGAGCTCCTCGCTTATGGTGTCGGTTTCTAACGCCCCGCCGAGCGCGCGGAATGCGTTCCCCACGTGATGATGCACATCCAGGACGGGAAAGGTCTCGTTCATTCTATTTCCCCGATCACGTCCTGGCCGTAGCGTGCGATGGCTTCAAGTAAGCCCTCTAGGGTCCTGCTCGCGACGGGCGCCAGCACCCAATTCACCCCAATATCCGAGAGGTTGGTGAGGTAGTCGTGATGCTTCCCGAGGTCGAATGCACCAAAGCCTAACGTGCCGCCTTCGAGAGCAGGGAAGAGGATGTCGATCGGTGTCGTCCGACCAATCGACGCCGCGTGATCTGTCATGTAACGTGTGATGTTGCGCAAGTCATCGAGATCATCGACGTGCACTGTCCGCCTTCGGTCGCCCAACGCCCGAGGGTTAGGCATCGGCATCCAGCCCTGGGCCTTCTCGGCCGCGCGTCGACGTGAGAGCTTTGAATTACCACCGATCCAGATGGGAATTTCGGATTGCGAGGGGGCGGGATGCGCCGTGTTGCCGACCGCCTTGAAATGGATGCCTTCGTGGACGACGGTTTCGCTTCGCCAGGTTTTGCGAAGCACTTCAAGGGCTTCATCAAAGAGTGCATTGCGTTCGTCGAAGTCGACGCCGAGCGCGTCAAACTCCTCGCGGAGGTAGCCCGTCCCGCAGCCGAGAATGAGCCGTCCGCCTGAAAGCCGGTCAAGACTGGCGGCCGCTTTCGCGAGCATAAACGGATTGCGGTAAGGGAGCACAGTTAGATTAGTGAGGACGCGAAGCGTCGTTGTTGCCGCGGCTGCAAAGGAGAGTGACACGAATGGGTCGAGGGCGTTATGTCCGCCGCCGTCGAGCCAGGCATCGTTCGGTATGGGATGCTCTGTGACAGCGACGGCGTCGAAACCCGCTGACTCCGCGGCGCGCGAAACGTCCGCGACTGCTTCCTGAGTCAGGAAGACCGGGTTCAGCGGATGGACCATGAAGGGGAGGCTCAGCACGAATTGCATGCCTTCTTTCTAGCGTGATTGAGCGAAAAATGCGCGGTCCGCCGACCGCGGGGCGGTATCGTTTGGGGCAGCGGAGCGAGTCGGTACCGCGAATGGCCCGAGCCAGACGGAGAATGAGTATGCGTGGAGTCAGCCTAATTCCTTTGGCCGGGGCCGTTCTCTGCTTCGTTTTTGTGGCCTGCGTTGGGAGCGACCCGTCGGGCGATGGGAAGTGGGCCCAAGCAGGACCCGCGCAGACCGAGCAGGCTTCTGTCGACGACTGGGAGTGGCGGCATTACCTCGGAGATGAGGGACGTTCGCACTACGCGCCGCTCGATCAGATCAATAGGGGCAACGTGGATCAGCTACAGGTTGCCTGGACCTACGATACGGGATCCCTTGACGGCGCTCTGACGCAGATCCAGTGCAACCCGATCGTAGTGGGTGGCGTTCTCTTCGGAACAACTTCCCGCGCCCACGTTTTCGCGCTGGACGCGGCGACGGGCCGCGAGAAGTGGCGATTCGATCCGACCGTGTACGGCAGCATGTCGCAGGGGCATAACCGCGGAGTTGTGTACTGGTCGGGTGACGAGGCGAGCGACAACACGGGGGGCAGGGCAGGTGATAATCTGAAGGAGGGTGCAGCGGGCGGACGCATTCTTGCGGCGTCGGGCAATGATCTCTGGGCCCTCGATGTAGAGACGGGAAAGCCGGTTGCGAGTTTTGGGGAGGGCGGTCGTGTCGACCTTCGCGCGGGCCTCGCGCATGGTCAATCCGCAGGCGATGTCACGTCACCGACCCCGGGCGTCATCTATAAGGACCTGTTGATTCTGGGCACGAAGGTGGGCGAGACGGAAGGCGCCGCTCCGGGTGATATTCGCGCCTACGATCTGAATACGGGTGCGATCAGGTGGACCTTTCATACGATTCCGCAAGCGGGGGAGGCTGGCTCCTCAAGTTGGCCTGCCGAGGCTTGGAAGACGGCCGGCGGCGCAAACTCTTGGGCAGGTGTGACGCTCGATGCGGAGCGGGGACTTGTCTTTTTGCCGACGGGATCGGCTACACCCGATTTTTGGGGCGGAGAGCGGCCGGGCGACAATCTCTACGCGAATTCACTTCTTGCGCTCGACGCGGAGACCGGCGAGCGGCGCTGGCATTTCCAAATCGTGCATCATGATCTCTGGGATCGGGATCTGCCTGCACCGCCGAACCTCGTCCGGTTCCCGCATAACGGCCGCATCGTAGATGCCGTGGCGCAGCCGACGAAAGATGGCCTGCTCTTCGTATTTGATCGCGAGACCGGAGAACCCGTCTTCCCCATTGAAGAGCAGCCGGTGCACCCCTCTCTCTATGCAGAGGAATGGGTTTCCAAGACGCAGCCGATCCCGAGCGCGCCGCCTGCCTTCACGCGGCGTGGCTTTGATCCGTCGATGGTGGATGGGGATGCGCGCGAAAAGGGGTTCAAGGAAAAGACCTTGGCTTCGCTTTCGGGTTTTCGCTTCGGAGAGAATTTTATTCCGCCGAGCATGGAGGGCTCGACGATGTATCCCGGCTTTGATGGTGGGGCGGAATGGGGTGGCGCGGCATGGGATCCAACGTCCGGGCTTCTTTATATCAACGCCAACGAAGTGGGCGCGATGCTCAAGCTCATGGAGCGGCCTAAGGGTGTGAATCCGCGGAGCATCTATGTCGAAAAATGCGCGGTATGTCACGGCGCCGAGCTGCAGGGGACGGGCGTTGGGCCGTCGCTGGTCGGAGTGGGGGAGCGTCGATCGCTCGTCGATATCTATACGATGCTCGCGTACGGGAGCGGTCGAATGCCAAGCTTCATCGATATCCCTTTACCGATCATGGAGCGGCTTACGGCATATGTTGTCCAGCCGGATAACGTCGAAGCTGCACTCGCGGAACTCGATGCGCGGCCCGGGAGCGATTCGCGTTATGTGAGTGCGGGGTATCTCTATCTTCGGGATGAACAGGGTGTGCCGATCAACGCTCCGCCTTTCGGAACGCTGACCGCGATTGATCTGGCGGCGGGAGAACTCAGGTGGCAGGTGCCGCTTGGGGATTATCCGCATCTTAGGGAAAAAGGCATCGTGGGGGCCGGCACTGAGAACTACGGCGGACCCGTTGTGACGGCGGGTGGGCTTCTCTTTATCGCTGCGAGCGCGGACGAGAAGATTCGCGCGTTTGATAAGGCGACGGGAGAGGAACTTTGGGAGGATACGCTGCCTGCGGCAGGCTATGCGACGCCGTCGACCTACACGGTGGGCGGGCGTCAATTTATCGTCGTCGCGGCGGGTGGCGGAAAGCTCGGAACGAAATCGGGGTCGAAGTATGTGGCGTACGCGCTGCCCTAACGCCTAACTAAAAATCCTAAATCGAAACTAGGGAAAGACCACGTCCCCGTCGTCGGGAATGATGATCCGGCCCTCATAGTCTTCGCCGACGAGTGAACTCACCTGGAGATTGAAGAAGGGCGGCGGTCGCAGGCGAACGAGGATAAGGCTGTCGACCTGGGCCTCTCGGGCGAGGTCACCGACGTCCAGAATGGATGTGTGCAGCTTCGCCTCGAGTTCGATGCGCTCAGGGTGAGGCACTTCGGCGCCCGTGCCTTCGAGTTCCTCTACGGTGGGCAGGTAGGCCGCTTCGTGGATCAACGCATCCGCATTGGCAGCGAAGCTTGCAAGTTCATCGAAACCCCAGCCACTGCCGGAAACAACGATGCGCTTCTCGCCGTCTGAGAATCGCCATGCCAGTGTCGGGACCGGTCCGCCCGGTAGCGACCGCGCTTCGATCCGGAGGCCAGCGATTTCTTCGCTGAAGCCGTCGCCGACTTCTTTAACTTCGATCCGTCCGCCTGCTGGTTCGAGATCGAGTGCGGGGCCGAGCGCATCGCGGCCTGTCGAATGCGCCTTCTGAAGCGCATCGACGAAGGCGACCGTGCCTACGGGACCGATGATGCGCAGCGCTTCTTTGCGCGGCGAAAGCCAACCCGTAAAGAGAAGGTCGTCCACGCCCATCGTATTCAAGGGAAGCAGGTTGGTGAGAACGAGGAGCTTCGGCTGGTCGAGGGGGAGGCTTGCGCTGCGAAGACCTTCGGCGATGCCCCGGCCCGCATCGACGAGGACAATGGTTTCGCCAAAGGCGATCGCGGTGGACGGACCGCCTCGCTCTGGGTTTTCGTACTCGTTTCCGGTTCCGACCGTAATCGCTTCGAGTTCGAAGGCGGTATAGCGATCAATCGGCGCAACGATCTCGGCCATCTCGGCCGCACGCCAAAGAACGCCCGCGCCGACCCAGGCAAGCACCATGATCGAGAGGCAGAGTCCGAGAAAGAAAAGCTTGCCGTCCATTTGAGTGGATCCTTAATCGTGCTGGTTCGGATTAGTCGAACACAACTGTCTTGTTGTCATAGACAAGAACGCGTCCGTCGAGATGCCAAGCGACCGCGCGGGAGAGAACAGTGCGTTCGACATCGCCGCCTTTGCGAACGAGATCCTTCGGTGTGTCGCGATGCGAAACGCCGATGACGTCTTGTTCGATGATCGGACCCTCGTCGAGATCAAGGGTCGCGTAATGGGCTGTTGCACCAATCCGCTTTACACCGCGGCCGTAGGCTTGGTGGTAGGGCTTGCCGCCTTGGAAAGCGGGCAGGAAGGAATGGTGAATGTTGATTATGCGCATTGGGAACGCTTCGATCATCTGCTGTGAAAGGATTTGCATGTAGCGCGCCATGACGACGAGATCGATCTTGTGCTCACGGAGCAGCTCGATTTCGCGGGCTTCCTGCGCCTGCTTCGTCTCCTTCGTGATCGGGTAGACGTGGTAATCGATGCCGAAATGCTTCGCGATCGGTTCGCAGTCCGGGTGGTTGCTCACGATCAGTGGAATCTCGCAATGCAGTTCGCCGGATCGGTGGCGCAAGAGCAGGTCATAGAGACAATGGTCTGTCTTAGACACGAAAAGCGCCATGCGCTGGACATTTCGATCGAGACGGAGGTCGATCTTCATATTGTGTCGATCGCCGACCTCGCGGATCGCGCCTTCGAGGGTGGCGAGGTCGATTATTCCGTCTTTATGGCCGCTCGCGCCCTTCGCGCCCTCTGGGCTATCGGAGCGTAGGGGAGCGGCATCAAACCGGATGCGCTGGAAAAACTTGCCGGCGCTCGTGTCCGTATGCTGGTCCGCATCGAGGATATTGAGGCCCAGGGCAAAAAGCAGCTGCGAGAGGGCGGCGACCAGCCCAGGGCGGTCGTCACAGCTCACCAGCAATGTGGCGGTCGTGGAGTCCGCTGTAGTCGAGTCTTTGTTGGATGGCTTCATCAGGATTCCTCTGCGGGGATCCTAGCTGAGCCTGCGGGGCCCGCGCAGCCGAAGCCCCGCAGAGTTGCCGCCAAGATTCCCACTATGGCTCCTATGGCGCGGGGCCGATAAACTCCCAAAAGGGGAATCACTCATCCTCGAGTTCATCGCTGTTCATTCATGGGGGTGAAATGCGAGAGCGGCCTGGAGGGGCGGCGACGGCGGCCACCTGAGCCCGGGTTTTGGCAAGCGCTTTGGGGTGCTCGCCTTCATGTCTATGCCGGCTTTGGGAGGTAACAATGTATCAACGTAGCACTACGGCGAGTGAGGTGGTGGCGTCCTAGCAACGCTCACTGTTCGTCGAATAGCTAGATGCTGCGATGGGACGCTTGTTCCCAACGCCGCCTACCCTGGGAACGCGGATGTCGTAGCCGCTGTGAGACTTCGGTCTGTTCCCAGGGTTTCTTTTTTTCGGCGCGCCGCGCGCGCCTAGGCCGCACGCTTGTATTTAGCCAACCCACGCTCTTGGGCCGCAGGCGCTCGCCGACTCCATTGCCCGCGTTGATTAGCGAATCGCCAAAGGATTTATGGGCGAGCCGACGGCTCCTGTGATCGGGAGAGGCGGCGCTGTGAAGAGGAAGGCGTAGCGGTGGTCTTCGGCGCAGGCGTCTGCGAGGGCGTCCATATGGAAGATCTCGCCAAAGAGAACGCCCGTATTGCGCAGGGAGATCATGTGCAGCGGCTGGAAGCAGTCCTCGGTTTCATTCGGAATGACCTCGATGCCCCAGGTGTCTGTGCACACGGCTGCGATTTCGCGGTCGTAGAGCCATGCCGCCGTGTGAATCGAGAGGCCTGGCGCGGGGCCTCCGCAGTAGCCCTCCCAGGAAGCCTCGGCGAGGCATCGCGTCATCATGCCCGTTCGCACTAACACGATATCGCCCGATTCGATCGCAACTCCCTGCGCCTCGGCGCAGGCGTCCAATTCTTCCGGTCCGATCGCGGATCCGTCTTCGAGCCAGAGCTCGCCGCGGTGCCGCGGGATGTCGAGCAAGACGCCGCGTCCGACGACGCCATTTTTGGCCGCTTCGATTCCGTTCTTCTGCGCGCCTCGGCTCGTGACGAGCTCGATGGCTCGGTCGTTGTACATTTTTCCGTCATAGAAGACGTGGGAGAGGGCATCCCATTGCGTGCCGCATTGAAGCGGCATTGTCACAGAGTCGTCCGCATAACGAAATCCACCGGGGATCCCATCTTGCGCGCCGGCAAGCACGTCACCGCCATCCTGCAGCATGACGTGAATCGGATTGTGTCGGCCGCCTTTACCTGTTTGTGGCCCATTTTGGTCGAAGTTGAGTCCGCACGAGATGACCTGTCCGCGTCGCGGAAGCGCGGTTGCTGCGAGGATGCGTTCGGGGGTAATGAAGTTGAGCGCGCCGATCTCGTCGTCCTCGCCCCAGCGTCCCCAATTGGAGTAGCGTCGCCCCCATTCGCGAACTGTGTCTGAAGTGATTCGCGCGCTCATCGCCTCTTCCTAGCCACGATCGCGCGCAAGCGCCGCTTCGACGATCGCGACATCTTCCGGAACATCCACGGGCACGCTCGTCCAGCCCTCTATTTCCGCAGCGCGAATGCGGTAGCCGTTTTCGAGTGCACGAAGCTGCTCGAGTTCTTCTGCCTTTTCCGCTGGGCTGCGTTCGAGCTTCACGAACTCAAGAAGGAAATCTTTGCGATAGGTGTAGAGACCGACGTGTTGAAGCGGGGCAATGCCGGTGTCCTTGCGACGGAACGGAATTCCAGCACGGGAGAAATAGAGCGCGAAACCGTTTGAATCGACGACGACCTTCACGCGATTCGGGTCGTCGAATGCTTCGGGTTCGGCGCGGTGAACGATTGTTGACATCGCAGCGTCGTCATCCTGGAGGAGCGCTTCGATCGCGGCATCAACGACGAATCCCTCGATCAGGGGTTCGTCGCCCTGGACGTTGACGATCAAGTCGTGCTCAAAGCGAACGGCCACCTCGGCGAGTCGGTCGGTTCCTGTCGGATGAGTCGTGGCGGTCATCTCGACATCTGCGCCAAAAGCTATGCAGGCCTCCTGGATGCGTTCATCGTCCGTGGCCACGACGACGGCATCGACGTGTTTGGCCTCACGGGTGCGTTCCCAAACGTGTTGGATCATGGGTTTGCCCGAAATCGGGGTGAGCGGCTTTCCGGGAAAGCGAGTCGAGCCGTAGCGGGCGGGCAGAATGGCAAGAACGGTCATGCCGCCATTCTACTGGAAACGGCTGCGGAGACGAAATGTCTTGCTGAAATGCCTCACTGAGTTGTCTGGAGTAAGGGTGTCGAGGACGCGCAATACGCGACCCTAAGGGGCGCCAGGACCGTTGGTCATCCGCTGTCCCGCGCCGGTTGCTAGCTTTGGCGCGTGACTCCACCCGACACTCCATCCGGCAAAGCGCCCGGCAATCCACCTGACGCCCCAGCCGCCCGGGACGTTCTCGCGGGCCCAACGCCGCCTGAACCCGCACTGGGCGCTGAAGAGCCAGCCTCCGATCCTGAGACGCCTGGGACGGAACCCACGCGCCTTGCTCGGCCGTGGTGGATTCCCGGGTTCCTTGGCCGTATTCCAGCGGGCCTTGAGGTTCATCATATTGCGCTCGTCGGGGTCGTCTCGTTCGCCGCGCTCTTCGAGAACTACGATATCTCTATGCTGAGCGCAGCCCTCAAGCAAATCCGTGAGACCTTCGGGCTCGGGCAGGCCGAGATGTCGTCGATGCTTGCATGGGTGCGGATCGGTGCGATTCCGGCTTTTTTCATTCTGCCCCTCGCCGATCGCATAGGTCGCCGGCGCATGTTCTTGGCCGCGATCGTGGGCATGAGTGTTGGCACGGTGCTCTCGGCGTTTGCGCAGACGCCATTACAGTTCATCGCTGCCCAGACCCTCACACGTCCTTTCATTGTCGCATCGATCGTCACGGCGGTGGTCATCGTCGCGGAGGAGCTTCCTGCTGAACATCGAGGTTGGGGCATCGGAATGTTAGGTGCGATTGGATCCTTCGGGTTTGGGCTGGGCGCGCTTCTCTACGCGTTCGTGGACTACATCCCGTTCGGTTGGCGGTCTCTCTACGTTGTTGGGGGGACGCCGCTGCTTTTCTTCGGGTTTTTCCGGCGGACGATTCCCGAAACGAGGCGCTTCCGGGAGCATCAACAAGAGCAAGCGGAGGAGCAGGGCAGCCGATCGATCGTGGGCGCTGCGATCACGCCGCTCGTCGAACTCTTTCGCCAATACCCCGGTCGTGCGCTTGCCATCTCGCTTATGGCGCTGGTCTTTGCGGCGGGTTCGAGTCCTGCTTTTGGTCTGCTCTCTGATTTTGTTCAGACCGAGCATGGTTGGCAGCCGAGCAGCTATTCGCTTGTCATCTTGATTTCTGGAATCGCAGGCGCCATCGGGAATCCATTGATGGGTTGGGCAGCAGATCGGGTGGGGCGACGCCCCGTGGCGATGGCGGCTTTCGGGCTCCTTCCTGCGACGGTTTTCGGGATCTACTATGGGCCCAGCTGGGCGATCCCCTTCCTCTCCGTCCCGTTCCTCTTCCTGTTGACCGGGGGGAACGTGATCATGCGCGTCGTCGCAAGCGAACTCTTTCCCACGTCGACGCGCAATTCGGCAATGGGACTCGAGACCGTAAACGAAACGATTGGTGCCGCGATCGGCTATGCGGTGGTGGGAAGCTTGGCGCTCGCCGTCGGGGGCTCTTCCCTCGGCTCTTCGAACGCCTTGGCCGGTTCCGATTCGATGGGGCCTGCGATTTTTTTGGTCAGTCTGGTGACGGTCGCCGGCGTGCTGATCTTTTGGAAGCTTCCAGAAACCGCGGGTCGGGAGCTCGAAGAGACGAGTCAAATCGGCTCAGGAGATGAGGCGCCGCGTTAGATTCCTTGGGCTAGGATTCTCCGGATAATGGACCCTAAGCTTCTTTTTTGGATTGCCGCGTTGCTCGATTTGGCAGTGGTCTGCGTCGTGGCGATCATGGGCGTGCGCCACGCGCGCCGCGGCGAGATCGCGCGACATCGCCGCGCGATGAAGATCGCGACGGTATTGGTGTTCACCTTCTTGGGCGCCTATGTATTGAAGGTCATGCTCCTCGGACGTGAAGATCAGTCGGTTTGGACTTTCTTCGATGTCTGGGTCCTGCGCATTCATGAACTCTTCGTGATGGTCATGCTCATGGCGGGTGCGGTCGCCTGGTTTCAGGCTCGCAAGCTCGAGGGCACGCGCCTCGTCACCCACGATCCTGCCGATCCGGAGCCCGATGCCAAGGTGGCACGTCGTCATCGAATCGCCGGTCGGACCGCGGTCATCAACGCAGTGCTCGGCTTCTTGATGGCAATTCTCGTGCTAGCCGGAATGTTCGCGCGGCTTTTACCTTAGGCGGGCGCTTGGGCCGCGGGCGTTAGAGGATGGTCTGGAGGTCGGGCATCATGTCGGCCGCGGCGCGCTCGATGATCTCGTTGGGGTCGGAGAGGCAGGATAAGACGAAGTGGCGGCAGCCGGCTTTTGCGAATTGCCGCATCTGGTCCAAGCAGTCTTCCGGCTTTCCGAGCAGGCAGTAGCGCTTCGAGGCCTCTTCGAAATCGGTGTTGTAGATCGTGCCGAGGGCCTTCGCGGCGCGGCGATGCGCTGCCTCGTAGGAATCGTCCAGCACGGTGAAAAGCAGTGCCGCGGTTTGGAAGGGCATGCCCGCGCGTCCGGCGTCGCGGGCATGCCCCGCGATCGAGCTGATATTCGCGGTGTAGGTATCGACATCGCACATGTGTGAGATGTAGCCGTCGCCGAGTCGCCCGGCGCGCTTCATCGACACGGCCTTCCGGCCGCCGACGATGATCGGAGGTCCGCCGGGTTGAGCGGGCTTCGGTTCGATCTTGATCTTGTCGAAGGAGTAGAATTCCCCGTGATGTTCGGCGGCACCTTCCGCCCAGAGCTTGCGCAGGATCTCAATCGATTCGTTGGTGCGCGGGCCGCGCTCGGCGATCGGTGAGGCGACCGCCTCGAACTCCGGCGGGAATTCGCCGCCGACACCGACACCCAAGCGAAGGCGACCTCCCGAGAGCATGTCGATCGTGGCCGTCATCTTCGCGGTGAGTGTGGGGTTGCGAAGGGGGAGCAGGAGAACCCCCGTCGCGAGTTCGATTCGCTCGGTCGCCGCGGCGACAAAAGAGAGCAGGCTGAGACTTTCGATGACGGGAATATGAAAGGCGATATGGTCGCCCACCCAGACGGAGCTGAGTCCGGCGTCCTCGATCTTCCGCACAATATTCAGGACAGACTGACGGTCCGAACCCGGCAGCATGAGGCCAAGCTTGACCTCGTCCACCACGTTCAGGCCGTCGAAATCCATAGAGTGCGCCGTCGGGGCTTTCGCGACTTCCGCGACTAAAGCCTGATCCGGGAAGACGGTCGCCGCGTCGAGTTGCGATGCAGGAACGCGCCGATGATCATGCCCAGCGCGAGGATTAATGCGCCGGTGATCCATTCCTGATAGCGGCTACCCGCACGAAGCTCGTAGTTCTCGATGTTCAGCGACTCGATCTGCTCACGCTGTCCCGAGTCAGAAGCGGCCATCGTCGCGTTCGACTCGCGAAGCCGGGCGGCTTCGGAACGAATATCTTCGAGTTCTGTACGGAGCGTAGCGGTCTCCGTCTCGAGCATGCCCAGGCGCAGCATCGGCGGCGGCTCGGTGTCTAAGTAGCCCCCAGGAATCCAACCCTCCTTGCCCTCGGAAGTGCGGACGCGGGTCCAGCTTTCGGCGCGCCCCAAGACGGTCATGGCATCGCCGGTCTCCACGGACTGGAGGATCTTGTACTGCGTTCCCGCACCTGAGCGCAGGTTGAGCCGAATACTGCCCTTGATCCAGGCGGCTTCAGCCGCAGCGCTTCCGGCGCAGAGGATGAGAGTAGACAAAATAAAGAGTGCGACGATCAGGGCCTGGGCCCATCGAAAAGACGGCGAGCGGAACGGATACAATCGAAACTCCCGATAAGGGGGGCGGGGGACGGCTGGAAAAAAAGGGGACGGCTGGAAAAAAAGGGGACGGCTGGAAAAAAAGGGGACGGCTTAAACAGTCGCGACTCTTGAAAATAGAGAATACATGAGCTGGAAAGTGTGACGCGACACACTTACACAAAATGCTGGATACAGGTTTTATAGGTCAAACGGCCTGTGTCTCAAGGGGGTGTTCTGAATCAGGCGCTGAGGATCTGAACGAGGCTATTTGGACACGCCGTCCGCAGGCTCCGCTCTTCGAACGTCTTCGACGCCAAACTTTGCGTCTTCGTAGCCGGTCTCCAGAGCTGCGTCCGCATTCTGGCGCGCTCGCTCTAGGAGCAGACTCGCCTGAACCAGTCAGCTGCATTCCGAGAGTTGGCGGAGCCTTAGTGTCCGGTGATGAGGAGGAATCCGACGTCATGCGCAGCCTGGGCATGTCCCCTGTTTGGCTGTGCTTCCGAGGATTTGGACGCCTTGACGGACTGGACCTTCGGATGCCTCGCGCCGAGTGCGAACGAAACTCAAGCAGAGTGCGATGGATGCGGCCAAGAGACCCGTACCGAAGCCCGGCTCCGGGGCAGCGAGCGGATCGTCGAGGACCGCGCAGCGAAGCTCGGTCGGTCCCGCCGCACAGAGATCGCTGCGACCGTCACCGTCGATGTCCGCCATCGCAAAAGTGGCGGCGATCTCAAGTGGAAAAAAGCCCGCTGCGTTCGAGAAGTCCGGGGAGAGGAGCTGGTTACGCGCGGAGAAGCGTCCATCAATCGAGTAAAGGCAGAGCGCACCCGCGGAGCCGCGGCCGCAGAGATCACTTTGACCCTCGCCCGAGAAATCGCCCAGGCGAAGCGTGCCCCAAGAACTCTCCGAGCCTGACCATCCGAAGCCGTCGGAGAACTCGGCCTGGGACCGCATCGCAGGATGCTCAAAAAGGCCGAGCGACGGATTCGACACAGCGCAGTAGACGCCCGCTGAGCCGCGCTCGCAGAGATCCGCAGCCTCGTCTCCGTTGACGTCTCCGAGCATGAGCGTTTTGCCGACCTGGTCTGCGGGAAGGGCGAGTAGAGTTTCCCAGCTCGTCGATATCCATGGGCTCGGTACGCCGAAGTTTGCGCCGTCGCTTAACAGGCATTGCACTTCGCCACTGCGGTAGCCGCAGAGATCCTGCCGTCCGTCACCGTTCACATCGCCCAGGCGGAGCGATCGGTAGACCGCTTCCACCGAACCGCCGTCGGAGTTGGAGTAAGGTGGAGGTCCAGCTGCGAAAGTCCGTGAAGGCCGATCCCGTCGAGCGCACGCAGAGTATGCCGGCGATGCCGCGGCCGCAGAGGTCCGCGTGGCCATCGCCGTCGAGGTCGCCAAGCATGATCGTCGTGCCGTACTCCGGAAAGCCCCACTGATCGTCGTCGCCAAAATTGGGATGCCACTCGGTTGCCGCTCCGAAAAATCCATCGCCGATCGAAAGTGCACAGAAGATTCCGGTTGCGCGTCGAACGCAAACGTCGTCCATGCTGTCTGCATTCAAGTCGCCGAATTCGAGGCTCTCGTACCTTTCCGGGGCGACGCCCAACTCAAGCGAAGAAAAGGACGCGCCCATGCCCGCGGCGAAATCGGGCTTCGCACTCACTTCCCAGCTGCGGCTCGCACCCGAGCAGGCCGTGAGCTGAGGCGCGCCCAACAAGGCATCCAGGCAGAGGCCATTCCGACCTCTCACATGCCCATCCGTAAAGAAAGTCAGGCTTTGGCCCTCGCCGATGCCGCAGGGGGCGAGCCCGATGGAGGAAGCGCTGCCGCCCCCGGAAGAGCTGCCACCCGGTGCGGGAGAGGCAAGGCAATGGTCGCCATGTCGAATGTCGCGTTCGGTGAGATAGAAGGCTTGTTCCTCTACGTCGGCACAGGCGGCGAACTCGACTCCCTCGCCCGGGCCTCCGAAATCCGTGACCGCCAGGCATTCGCCGTTCGGCGAGGAGCCCATATAGACGAGGCTCGCCTGGGTGCCGCGCACGTCGGCGATCGGGATCTCGCGCTGATTCCAGGCGGTGGGTCCGACGCCGGGATCGAAGGGGCCATAGGCCGCAATGATTGCGTTGCTCTCAGCAATCTCTGCGGTGGAAAAGTTCACGGGCTGGTCAGCAATATTGTAGGCGCGATAGGCGCGCAGCCTATGCCGCGTATGGCTCGCGAGATGCGCTTCGAACGCGAAGCGGCCTGAATAGAAATGGTCGGAATGATCACTGCCGTGATAGGCGGTCATGTCCTGAATGCGCAGCACGTCGGGGTCGCGGTCGCGAATGATCGCGACGAGCGTGTCGATCAGGTCGTCACGCGTGTACTGATCAGTGCCGTCGATTGCATGAATCAGCGTGCGCGAGGTTCCCTCCCAAACGTTGCGCAGGCTCTCATTGCCCGTGACCGCATAGCCCGTACCGCTCGGATTTCCGTCCGGGAGCCGCATGAAGACCACAATGATTTGAGGCGCGGCGTCGAGCTGAAATGCGGCGAGACTGCGATCGGCTGCGAAGTAGGGCAGCGCAGTCCATGCGTCGGCGACGCCCGCGATACTGGCATATGCGGCGCGGATCCCAAGGTCGCGCGATTGCCAATGCCCATTCGTTCGCCCTGCGTCACCCGCCGTGAGGTAGACGGACCAGCTTGGTTCACCGGTCGCTATTGCGTTGGGAAGCGCGGGCGTCATGAAGTAGAGGTCATCGTCCTCATGCGCGACGATGAGAAGTTGTCCCCCTGCGAGTGCGGAGGCCGGCACGAGGAGAATCGCAAGGCAGGTCAAAATCGATCTGCAGGTCGATCGGAGCGACGAAACCGAAAAAGGGCAGGGGCGATGCGTCGAGGGTGTAGAGTCCATCCAATTACCCTCCACGAAAAAGACGTTAGGGAATCGCGGGAGTGCTGTGCTCTGCGTCGCGCATGAATTTCCGCAGTTTTGCGGGTCGCGTTAGGGCCATGCTCGGGCTTCGCGTGTCCGTCCTGGGACTGCTAGTGCGCGGTCGCGATTCCTCGGTCTTCTGGCAGAGGTCGGTCGGTTGAGGCGGAGGCGGCATCGGCTCAGGGATCAGGCCGCCCTCTGGCAGGGGAGATCATTCTCGAAGGCCTTCCCTATGAACTCTCTGCATTGAGCGCCTTTGAAGGGTTTCTGCAGGAACTTGTTCTCTGTGAGCCCAGGAAGTTGGAGCGGCACCCCGGTCAAGGGGGCACTCGAGAAACCCTGATCGCCGATGCCTGGAATGGTCGGGCCGTCAGCGAACGAACGGTGGACACACCTATCTGGGCGCTCCGGCAGAAAATCGGTTCAAGCGAGAGCTGCGTCGAAACTGTGCGCGGCGAGATTTTCTCTTTGCCAATGGCTGCGACCGGATGCGGGGGTATCTTTTCTCGAAGGGGCTTGCGCCGAATGAGGCGATCGGACTCCTGGAGAACTCGATTCAGCTCGCCCCTGACGGAGGCGAATGGGAAGGGCCGGCGAATGAGTGGATCCGATTCAGCAAGCGCATCGAATATCGTCCACACCGAAGTGATGGAACTCGTGGCGTCGCCCGCTCAGGTGAAGGAGTTCATCTTGACCCCCGAACGAATCCTTGACTATTACCCTTCGCCCGTCGAAGGCGGCGTGTTAGAGGCCGGGAAAGCGATTTTTTGCCGGGGTGAGATGGGCGTATCGATGCTTGAGCGCGATGAGCGCACTGGGCCTGCGACGGCCGACACGAATGACGAATTGATCGTCTTGAAGGTCACGACTGCCATCGGGCTCGAAGCACCCTTCACGCGCGAACGGATCGAATCGAATGCGACCTTTACGATGTTCGAGGATTGGGCGCTCGCGAAGAACGGAACGGGCACGACATTGACGAAGTCATGGCGCGACGTCGATTCGGTGGGCCCCGAGCCCTTTCCCCTCGCTCAAACCATCAAGCAGAGCGCGATTCACGAGAGCCCGCAGCTTGTCGAGGCATGGAACCGAGCGGCTCGCTAGCGGCCCAAAGCCGATCGGACATTGGTTTCCTCTTACGGCCCTTACGGCTCGCATGACGCTCTCTCGCTGCTCTCCACTCCCTCTGGCTCTGTCGATTCCAGCGGAGTCCCGTCAGGAGAGCCGAGCCCGCAAGCAGGAGGCCTGCTAGTCCGGGTTCGGGCACGACGACGGCATTCAGATCTGCGGCCAGCCAGTCGCTATCCGACGCAGACGCGTCGTATTCAAGGCTCCAGCTCGTGCCGTTCCAGCGCATCAGGTCTTCGTCGCCGAAGACGATTCCGCTCAAGCTGCCCGTGGTATCGAAGGAAACCGCAAAGGCCCCGCCACCCAGATCCTGGACAGCATCGATGTCGAGATTCGAAGTTACGCCGACCGTCGAGCCGTCGAGCACGAGCGAGTATGTCCCTGCTGACCAGCGAACGAGGTCTTCATCCGCGACAACGAGCCCGCCCGGCAGACTCGTCGTCGTATCGAAAGAAAGAATCAAGCCGGTCGAGGAGACGGAAACTGCATCGGTGCGCACGCCGATCGGAATGCCTTGCGCCGAAGCATCAAACTCCGTCGTATAGGTCGAACCGTTGAAGCGCATCACATCTCCGGGCGACGCAACGACGCCTCCTGCGAGCGAAACCGTCGTGTCAAAGGCGAGGAGCGAATCTCCTCCGACGTCACGACCCAGGGCAATCACTTCCGTTCCGTCGGGAAGCGATCCGTAGCTTTCGGACAGCGTAATGCCGAGTTGGTTATCGACCGCAGCGTCTTCGTCCGTCACGACGGCTCCCGAATTGAAGGCGATCGTGATATCCGGCGAGGCTGTGATGAGCTCTTGTGCCCCGGCTTGGGAGACGGCACCCGAAATGAGCAGAAGGAGAGGAAGGCAGAAGCCGCGTACGAAGGAAGAAGCATTTAGGATCATGGGGACGCTCTAAGAAGTTGCTATGTCCTCATTATACCCGTCTGCGGTGGGGCTTCTGTGAAGGAATTCTCAGTTCGGTGAACCCCGGCGCGCTCTGGGGACTTCCGGCTCCCTCCGGGACTCTCAAGGCATGTGCAGCGCCGCTCAGGCCTTTTTGACGAATTGTGCGCGGATGAGGACGCCCATACCGGCAGCTTTTGCGTCGATTTCGTGCCCCGCATTCAGGTCGGGATCGACAAGCCGGATCTTCTTGACCTTAGTGCCGGCCTTAAGGCCTGTGCCGCTGCCTTTTATTTTCAGGTCCTTGATCAGCGTGACGGAGTCGCCGTCCTGCAAGAGGTTCCCGTTCGCGTCGAGGACCTTGAGCGGCTGTGCATCCGTTTCGGGGTCCCATTCGTGACCGCAGGTCGCGCACTCGAATCCGCTCTCGGATTCGAGCAAGTCCGTCATCGTACAGATCGGGCAGGCGATCTCGTCAGGCATGATTCGGGTATAGCAGTTGCGATCGAGGTTGCCTCAAAGGTGAGGAGGCGAGGAGGTGGGGAGGCGACTTACTTCGCCGCGCTGAACTCGGAGTGCGATGCCCAAGTCGCGTGTGTCCCGCTCGAGATTTGGTGGGGCAGAATGATTCGGCAAGCAGGTCCGGCTTCGACGTCTTTGGCATCGACGACGACACATTCAGAGCGGCCGAGTTCGGTGTCCGTCACGAAGGAGATCAGGTACCCGTCATCTTCGGCCATTGCCCCATCACGCGGGGCGAAGGGCGCTTCGCTACCGAATCGATTTTCTCCGAAAGACAAGGAAGTCGAATCGCCGGTTTCAAGATCGTGCTTCACGAGGCCATTGAAAAGAAACCAGCCGGGCTCTGCCGTCGTGGAGTAGAGGTAGCGTGATTTCTGGCCCGCGTATTTCTGGTTGAACGTCCCGAACTCAAGCAGGCGTTCGTCGAGATGTTCTTCACGCGTCTCGCCCGTATCGAGGTTGAAGCGCCAGCGATGCAGTTTCGGGCGAAAGGAATGTTCATCGATGGTCGCCATCAGTTTCCCGAGTCGAGGGTCGACGCCTGGCATCGCAAGGGGAGCGGGGTCGGGATCTTCCTGGAAATAGCCGTCGAGGACGATCTCGTTTCCCTCTTCGTAGGCGTTCATCCAATGCAGAACGAAGGTCGGCGCTGCCTCGAACCAGCGGATCTCGTTCGGTGAGCCATATCGCGGGACGATGGCGAAGCGGGTAGGCAGGTCTTCGTGAAACGTCGGAACATGGAAACCGGCCTGAAGAAGATCCGCCCGCCAGAAAAGCGGAAGGTCGACCAGGATCGAGTAGTTCTTGGTGAAGGCCATATCGTGTGGCAGGCGGGCGCCGGGGAGTTCAACAGGGATGAAATGCTTCCGCTGTCGGTCCGGACCGACCACGCCGTAATGCATGTAGGGCGCCTTCTTCGAGTAGTTGAAGAAAAGCATCTCGCCCGTCGCCAGATCGACTTTTGGATGCGCCGAGATGCCCTCTTCGGGAACCCAGCTGGGCGTGCCGAGCGTGTCCAGCGTATGCGGGTCAAGGCGATAGCCTTCTCCGCACATATAGTGAGTGGCGAGGACTTCACCCGCGTGGACAACGACGTCGGTGGAGGCGCCGTCTTTCATGCCGCCTCGCGCGCCCCATCCTTCGCGCTGAGAACGCTTCGGATTGCCACCGATCCCTGTCCAGAGTGCGTGTCCTACTTTTTGCTCCTCGAGGAATCCTTCTGTGCGCACGAAACGATTGCGGTAGGTCGCTCGGCCTTTTTCGAAAGACATCGCGTGGACCATGCCGTCGCCGTCAAAGGGGTGATAGGTCCCGATCGCGTCGTGGACGGGATTCTCGGTATTGCGAAAATAGATCCCGGAGAGATCGGCCGGAATCTCGCCGATCACTTCCATGTCCGTCGCATCGACCTCTTCGTGGGTCGGCGTCCAGGCGCCGTTCAGATAGGGATGGTTTCCGGGGGTCAGGGTGGGCTTGATTCGGTTGAAGAGGGTGGTCGGCATGCCTATTTACTAACTAACCGTTGGTATGTTTTCAAGAGTAGAGTGGACTGACGGTGGTTCTCGCCTCTACCCTGCGGCTGTGGCGACCCAGACCGAGCGCAGCAAGACGACCCGCCGGGCCATCATCGAGGCGGCCTACACCGCTTTCGAGGAGAGTGGAGCGCCCGACGTTGCGCTTGAAGCCATCGCCGAGCGTGCGGGCGTCACGAAGGGCTCGATCCACTACCACTTTGACAATCGTGTGGGGCTTCTGGCGGCCGTCGCGATCTGGGTCTTCCAGAAGATTGAGGCGCGTGTGGCGGAGGTGCCTCGGGACCCAAACGAATCGCGGGCCTACAGCTATATCCGCGCGCTCTTGAAAGAGCAGTCGGACCCAGTTGGTCGGGTGCTGTTTACCATCGGGGATGAACTGGCGCGCACCGATGGTCTCGAAGAAGTCGATCCCTACAAATACCTTTGTGCCAAGCTGGCCGATCTCGGGGTAGAAGGGTCCGTGACCGTGGTGGCGGCGGCGGTGATGCAGCTCGGTCGGCAGCTCGCGTTTGGGCAGGCCAGCGCGCAGGAGATCGACGCGATGCTCGAGGCGCTCTGCGAGGGCGGCGGCGTTCGGCGTTCAGGCAAGTAGCCGACCGCGTGGGATCATCTCTATCTACCTAATGTCGCTGTCGATTGACGGCGAGCCCTAAGAGACCCAAAGCGAGAAGGAGGGCCGTCGACGGCTCCGGGACCACGGTGAAGGAACCGAAATTGTCCTCGTTGAGCGGCGTGAAAACGCTGCCATCGACGGCGAAGCGAACGCTCGTCGTTCCGCCGCAGCAATCTTCAAATCCCACCCAGACGAGTGAGTAGGAATCACCTTCATTGAAGTTGAAAGACGTGGTGAAGACGTCCGAGTTATCGAAGCTGTTTGCCCACCACACGTTGTCAGTGATCACGCGTTCTGAAAGGATCGAGCCGGAATTATTGTCGATCAAGGCTGCCGCGCCACCTCGTCCCCAGTCCGTTCCGACCTGGAATTCGTAGAACCCGGAGACGCCGATCTCGACCGTGGCTGTCATGAGCATGCTGTAATCGCTTGAGACGCCGCCGGCATAGACGGAAGTCGAGATGCTCTCCAGAGCCGTTGTGATCGAGGACTGGATCAGCGTTTCGCTCTCATGCTGCGCGACAAGATCGGAAAACGTATCGCCGACCTGGGTTCGGTAGGTCGATGTGCGGAAGTCGACGCGGAAATCGAGCGCGGCGGCTGCTGTGCTCTGGAGTACGAGAGCGAAGGCGACGAACGCGATGAGCATCAAGGCCCTGCTTCGAGTGTTAGAAGCGCGTGCGGCATCGCGGCTGGTATCACGAAAGCAATGATGCGGGCGGGGCGGGAAGGGGGGCTTCACGAGAACAGGCTCCGTGTGTTTTGTTATGCAAAAGTCGTTTCTTACGCGGCCCCCACCGCTCACGACTCTTTGTTCTTCGGCCATCGGTAATGAGAACCGAAGCGCCGAAGGGTTCTCAAGGCGGCATCGCCACTGCAAGTTGAGCGAAAAATCTGAAAAAGACGAGGAGAGTGTGCGCGCGTCACACAGCTGCGTCGTCGCGGAGCTCGACGAATTCGCTTCTCTCGCCGGTCGCAGCGCAGCGGTCTCTAATGTCGCCCACGACCGGGATGGGTGAACCGGCGCGCACGATCTTTGTCGATATGGCCCTCTGCAGCGAGCCACCGGACCGTGTCGAAGAGGGTTTCGTGGGAGTCTCGGAATTCAATCCCGAGAACCCGCTCCGTTCCGCTCCCGTCGAGCTCGACCCATTGCGTCGCGAGTCGTGTGGCCTCACGAGAGATCGATGCATCGAGGTTGACGAATAGACAAATCATGTCGCCGATCACGCGGATCGCGCGACCCGGCAGGGGCATTGGGGTTAGGCGTACGCCGGCGGCGCGATCAAGCAGCTCGGCGAAATCGTCCCAGGGCAAGGATTTCCCGGTGGCCACGAAGCGACCGAGACCGGGATCGCGGTTAATCAGCGCCGTATGCACTTGAGCCAGATCACGAACGTCGACGGGCTGAAAGCCGGAGCTTGTCACGAGGACCGTCGCCTGCAGAAATTGCTGGATGCCGACCATGGCCTCAGACAGGCCGGGGTCATTCGGTCCAATGACGCCAGGCGGATACACGATCGAGAACGGTGCGCCCTGGTCCTGAAGCTGTCGAAGATATCGCTCGGGCACAGATTTCGAGATCGCATAGGTGTCGCCGACTTCCACGATCGACGTCGTCTCGTCCGCCTTGGTGAGACCTGAGGTGTCGAATAGCGCGGACGTGGAGAGGTGAACAATTCGTTCGAGACCGTCGTCGAGCGCACGATCCACTCGCTTTCGGACGGCACTAAGATTATCGCGAGCGACTTTCTTTGCCTCGGATCGGGAAACAGCAAGCGCCACAGGAGCGGCGGTATGCACGATTCCATCACACTCGCGCAGCGCTTCGGCCACATCAGGGCCGGACGTAATATCCGCGACGACAAGATCATCGAGGGCGCGGAGGGTATGCGCCCAGATGCGGCGCGCCTTCTCTTCGTTGCGCACAAGGAGGCGAACATCATGTCCGCTCTCGAGGAGGGCACGCGCGGTATGTGAGCCGATGAAGCCTGTGCCGCCGGTGACGAGGACTCTCACGCCGATCTCTCCGTCATCACACTCCAGTTCCGCTTCTGCCAGAGCGGATTCCAGATTTTTGAAGTCGTTCCGGTCATGAGGCAGTCGGGTTTGGGCATCGCGATGGAGCGAGTGCCCGTGACACGGCCCGTTGTTAAGCCGACGACTTTGAGACTGGCCAGCATGAAAAGGAAATGGCCGCGCATCGAGTTGTCCTCTGTGCGTGTAGGCCTAACACATGAGTCCATTCGGAGCGGGTTTCTCGCTCCTTGCCCTGAGGCCCCAGGCGGCGAGAAGGGAACTGCAGAGGGCAGAAGGAGGCCACGCGGAGGTAATCGGCTGCAATCCGGCCTGTACTGCCGGGCTAGTTGAGCGGCGTGCGCGCCGCTTGGGATTGCGGAACCTTCTTGGCGATTCCGCGAAGCATCCGGCCGAGGAGGTCGCCCCCAGTAATGATTCCGGGCTCTGCGTTCCAGAGCAGGATCAGATCCTGATCGACGACAATATGCGTACGGGTCGGACGTTTCGTCGGAGAAGAAGACGTTGCGCAAAACCCGTCGGCGTCTAGCACCACTCTTGGCACGTTCTCCGTATCCGTGATCACGACCCATTTTCGTCCGCTCGACTGGACCTGTTTCAAGAACGCGTCATCCCGATGATTAGAGAACGCAGGAAACACGGGGAGGTCGAGCGCGATCGGAAGAGAGAGCACGCTTCGCGGATCGATTTTCTCTCCCTCTTGCCCGACCGGTAGATCGTCGAGCGAGAGGAAGTTGAGGACGCCAATCCCTTCGCGTCGATTCAGGTCGGCATCTTCCTCTGCCATGTGCTGCCGAATCACTTCGAGCAGCTCCATTTTACGGAAATAAGAAATTTCTTCGGAACCGAGCCATCGGTCCAGCACGAGCGCTGTGGGCTTAGCGACGGGGTACCAAACCTTTTGGCAAAACAAAACGAATGGGACGAGACGCGAGCCTACCGCGATGGCATGTCGCAAGAAGTAGGCCTGGGGCAGAATTTTACCGACAATCGTGATGCCGATCGTCGAGAACATGAAAGTGGCCGCACCGAAGAGGATGGAATCCGAAAGCACGGTCAGCAAGCAGTTGACGCTGACATTGCCCCAAAGAATCTTCGCGAAGGGACAGGATTCGGTCAGCGGCCCTATTGCCGGCCTTGGACTCCACTTCGAGTTGAAGCCGACTCAGCCCCAGGAGCGCGAGATTGAGTCCCGAAAAGAGTCCTGATTGAATGAGGCGAAATACGATGTCCAACCAGATCACGCCTGTTGTACTAATGCTAGGCGTTCCTTAGATCGATTGAGCGGACGTCGGGTCCAGGGCTATACGGGTTTTGCCGGTGCGGCGTTTTGCTGGGTTCGTCAAAAATATTCGTTAGAGGTGTTCGCGAAGCCGGGTGAGGCCTTCGCGAATTTCACTCATCAAGTGGGTGGCAGCGTCGTGGATTTCAGATGCAGTGACCTTGAGACCGATCTTGGCTTCCTCGACCGCATCTTCGACGGCTTCGCTTACATCGTCGACGGGTTCGAGATCGAGGCTCGCGAGCTCGGACATCTTCGACTCAAGCTCATGCCATTTCCCTTCAAGCTCATGCCAGGCATCTCGCGCTTCCATCTTGCCAAGATCAAGTTGAACGCGAAGTTCGTCGCGATGCGTCTTGAGCTTTTCGAGCTCCCCTCGGAGCCGCTGTGTCAATTCGGACATGGTTTCGTTTCCTCTTGTAGTGCACGCGCGTTCGCTGCAAGGTCGAAGTTGAGGCAACGCGACCCGGGGGCTGGAGAGCGGCGCAGATTTTGTGACCTAGGCCCCAGAAAGAACTGCTTCCGGCATGAAGCATGATAGCGAAATCCGAACGGATCCATTCGCTTGCGCGATCTGGACTTAGACTGGGCCCGGACCCGGACCCGGACCCGGTCCTGGGGCTAGACCTGGAACTTGATTGTGACCTGCATCGGATAGTTCGCATTGCTGCTGGTGTAGTCTTCGAACCGAGCAGGGACGCCTTCGTCCCGAGCACTCGACCGGCGGCACCCATCTCAACAAGGAGAGATCCCATGCCTCATTTTATGCTCGACGCTCGCTTGACTCACCTCACTGGGCCGCGGGCGCTTTTCAAGAGATTTATCCTTTGTGCGCTCGCAGCGCTTCTCGTGACGACTCCGGGCTGCGTGACCAAGGGCAGCTACCAGGATCTGGAATCCACGCTCGACGCCAAGGCAAAGGAGGCAGCACGCCTCGCTGCAGAGAAGAATGAACTCATGACCGAGCTAGAGATCGTACGCGCTGAGCGCGACGTGATCGGCCGGGGCCTTTCTGAGGCAGAAGAGAAGGTGAACTCGTTGGAGTCCACCTACGGTTCGCTCGTGAATGAGCTTCGAAGCGAGGTCGAGTCCGGGCAAATTAGGGTTCGGCAGGTGTCGGACGGCATTCAGGTCGATCTGGCGCAGGAAATTCTTTTTCCTTCGGGCGGCTGGGAACTCGATCAGTCCGGGCGTGCGGTCATCGAGCGCGTCGCTTCGAGGATTCGCGATCAGGGCGCTGGAATCCTGGTCGAGGGACATACGGATAACGTTCAGCTGAGCGCGGGGCTCAAGCGCCGGTTCCCTTCGAACTGGGAACTGGCGGGTGCGCGTGCTGCAAGCGTGGTTCGGATCTTGGCGGATGCCGGCGTGTCGCCTGAGCGTCTGCGCGCTATTTCACGAGGCCCCTTCGTCCCGATTGGCGACAACGAGACCGCGGAGGGTCGCCGAATGAATCGTCGAATCCAGATTCTGCTGAAGCCCGTCGTCAACTAGAGCCGGCCGCAGAGAAAGAACAAATCGTGCTCAACGCGACACTCATGCGCCTCGCGGTCATCGTGCTCTGCGCGGTCGCCGCTCATCTCGCGACGATGGCGATCCGATGGGTCAGTCTGCGCATCCTCAAGTCGCGCTCTCACTCGGACGCGAAACTGCGTACCCTCGTTGGGTTCGCCACGAGTGCGATCGCCTTCGCGATCTACTTCGGCGCGTTCGGATTCATCCTCTCGGAGTTAGGCGTCTCGCTCACGACGTATTTCGCGAGCGCCTCGGTGATCGGACTCGCTGTGAGTTTCGGCTCCCAGGGCATCGTGCAGGATGTCATCACGGGACTGACCGTCGTCTTCTCCGATCTGATCGACGTCGGCGATCTGGTCGACCTCGGCGGCCAAGTGGGCATAGTGGAGCGGATCGGCATGCGCTTCACGGTGCTGATCAACTTTATGGGGGCCCGCGTCTTTGTTCCGAATCGTTCGATCGCCAATGTCGTGAACTATACCGATGGCTATGTGCGCGCCTATGTCGATGTGCGCTTGCCTGAGGACGGCTCGGTCTCGGCTGAAGCGGCGCAGGCGATCGTGGCGATCGCGAATGCGGCCTTCGAGCAGTATCCAGGGATCGTTCTTCTACCGCCCGAGAGCGAAGGTGCTTTTCAGACACGCTCTGGCGCGGGATACGTTCGGACGAAGTTCAAGATTTGGCCGGGGCAAGGGGCCGTTCTGGAGACGGCGACGAAGTCCGCGATCGCCCATGAAATGCGAAGCTTCGAGCCGACCTACGCAGACTGGATGGTGACGGTCCATTATCGGGCAGAGCCGCTCGGCGAATCGGCGGGGCGGGGCTTGCCACGTCCCGCGGTGTTACGAGGTTAGGCGTCCTTAGCGGGCCGGACGTTTCGCAGGAACTAGGGAGCCCGATCTAAGGTCTGTAGTAGATGGGCGAGGAGTAGGCACGCTCCTGGATCGTTGCCGCGAAACCTTCCTCATGCGGGATGTTCGCGGCGATCGCGTCGAGTAGAGAGTGCCGCGGCGTCGGAATCTCGAGGACGCGGACATAATAGAAGGCGGACTGAGCCGGCTCGAAATCCGGATCTTCCCAGAGTGCTGAGAGCACACGCGCGCCGATCGAATTCTCGTAGGTGCCTCGGGAAAGATTGACCGTATTGCCCACCGCAGGGGCCTGACCTGCTGCGTTGACGGATCGATCGTCAGAGAGCGCCACGTCATAGACCTGCTCGTGGCTTTCCCCTTGCTCGTCGACCCATCCTTTCACGATCTGGATACGGTCGAGGTTCGCGCCCTTCGGATCTTTGTAGGCTTGAACCATGAACCGAGGTGCGCCGCTCTCGGTCGCAGGCGTCGGTAGGACGCCGCCCATCGAAACGCCTTTCGCATAGCCGCGTTTCGCCGCGTCCTTGGCCTTCAGGTCACGCTTTCGAAAATCCCATCCACCGAAGAAGCGAAGACCGATGCGGGTACCGGTCGTGGCGTAAGTTTCCTTGCGCGCGAAGGCGTCAAAGATCGCATCGCGGGTGTTTTCTTCCGCCCAGACGGCGGCGAGGCCGGCCGCACCCAGATCGATGCCCCTGATTTGACCGCCGCGCGACGGCGCGAGGTTGGCCTCGGGCGTGGCCGGGGCGGCGAATTTCCCGAGGAAGTTGGCTTCTTCGGCCGTCGCGAGGCCGGTATGAGAGTCGGTCGCTCCGGCGATGCCGAACTGATAGGGGTTCGTGCCGATGCGGCGTTCGATCTCTAGACCCCGTCGCAGTGCGCTGCGCACGAAGTCGGCTCGCTGATCCTCGGTAGATCCAGTGATTTGGCCGAAGTCTTCGTAGGCCGCGAATTCATCCGTAGGTGAGAGGTTCGGATGCGTTTCGGAATCGCCTTTCACTTGCGTAATCTCGACAACGGGCTCCCACTTGATCCGCGTCTTCGCATAGGCCTCGTCGATCGGCTCGCCATTGCTCATCGTGGTTGGAAACATCAGGCCGCGGGAGATGTTGGAGTTATGCGGCATCGCAATGAAATGCGCGCCCGTACGTTGCGACGTCTCCTCGAGCCAGGCCCAAAGGCTCTCCGGGCGGCTATCGCCGAAGCTCGAATGCGGGATGAACTGCTTGCCCACTTCCGAGCCTTCGCGGAGCATCACGATCCTATGCAGATTGGCGAGGTTCGGCATCGAGGACCATTCCCAGGCGAGCAGCGTTGTGAAACGCCCTGGATCGTTATGCCGTTCTGCTGCATCGATGATCTCGTGCCAGACCGAACCGGTCACGTCATCCGAAATCAGCGTAGGGTCGATCTTGCCCGTGGTGATTTGCTGGAGAAGGATGCCCATGCCTTCCATGCCGCGCCCTTCGCGAACGAGGGCCCGGAATTGCTGTGCCGTTTTGGAAGCGGAGACGCGGGGATCGTCCGCGAGAATCATGGGGATGATGCCCATGAACTCGGCGTGATCCGAGACGGCGAGGAAGTCGAGTGGGGTCTTAATCTGCACGCGCGCCCGGTGGCCCGGATGAATCACGGGCAGTCCTTTAGCGAAGCGATAGGCAGTGTCGGGATCCGCGCTGCGATTGCCATAGAGGCTTGCATCTGGGGACCAGGACGTATGGAGATGGGTGTCCCCGAAGAGTAGTTCGCGATCTTTAGGGGCGGCGGCGGCGGGGCTCGCACAGGCGAGGAGGGCTAGGCCGAGGCCCCAGGCTCGTGAGCGGACGTGGCCGCGGGCGCGGGCGAGGAGGTGGAGGGCGTAGGCGAGGGCGTAGGCGAGGGCGTGGTCACGGGTGGAAGCGAAGTTCGGAGCGGTTCTACGAGTCAAGTTAGGCATTCCGGGAATGTACCGGCTTCTAGAATCTCGTGCTGTTGCCCTTCGCCTGGTCGCGCTCCAAGCTTTCTCGTGCTCGGCGTACTGATTCCGGGTCGGCATTGGTTTCGGGAACCGTGGGCTTCTTTCGGTCTTCGTACCCAGCAAAGTTAGGCGGAACGGCGAAGATCCATGCGGGTTGCGGGCCGGTCTTAATGTCTCTGTAGTCGATCTCGACGTTTGCTTCTGCGTCGTCGATTCGGAGAGTCCCCCGAAACCGAAGTGGGATGCCTTCCTGCGTAAACCAAGCGAGGCCCTCGACCCGCTTCCCTCTGACGTCGTATTTCTTAGCCGGGGTCCCTGCGATGTCTTCTGTCCCGATCAGTTCGAAGTCCGCTTTCGCGCGGGGGCCGAAGGGGTTGATTAGCCAAGGGAACCGTTCGTCCATTTCCGAGATGTGCCGCTCGTCGAAAAGCTTTTTGTTTGTATCGAGCAACCAGCTCACGCGAAGGTCGGGGCGATCGATCAGCACGGGCTTCCCCTCAGCCGCATCGGATTCTCGGCGCCATTTTCCTTCCTGATAGAACTCGATGAACTCCAACCGGACTGCCGACGCATGTGCCGAAGCGGGAGAGGCCTCGACCGAGACGGCCGCTCGGTAGGCCGTTTCTGGAACAGGAGGGCGCAAGTCAACACAGCCTGTCGTGAGCGCGGTGCAAGCGGAAGTCAGAACGCGGTACGCAACTCGCCGCCAAGATGCTGCTGAGGGAAACAAGTGAAGCATCCGGATCTCTCCTCTGTGCTCAGCGGAGTGTACTGGAATCTTGCGAGTCGAATCCCGATTGCCTTCTGCGCGCGTGAATTGCGTTGCCGGGTTGTCGGAAGCGGTGTAAAACCCTGCCCCCCGGTGAGCGGACCGTGTGAGGAGGGCAAGAGGCCCTCGGTGTCGGCGATCGCGAGAATCTGGTGTGTAAGGAGCATGGTTGAAGTTTTCATTGATTGACAAGAAACATGGCAGCGTGAGTGCGGACGTCCTCTCGGGATTGACGGTGGCGCTGGCGCTGGTGCCGGAGGCTGTGGCATTCGCGTTTGTGGCCGGCGTTTCTCCGGTGGTGGGGCTCTACGGTGCCTTTATGATGGGGCTGATCACGTCGCTGTTCGGGGGGCGTCCGGGGATGATCTCGGGTGCGACCGGGGCGATGGCGGTGGTGATGGTTTCGCTCGTACGCGAGGGCGAGGCAATGGGCGCGGGGCAGGGCCTGCAGCTGCTCTTCGCGACGCTGGTGCTGGCGGGCTTGCTGCAGGTGAGCGCAGGCGTGATGAAGCTGGGCAAGTTCGTGCGCATGATTCCGAGCCCCGTGATGATGGGCTTCGTGAACGGATTGGCGATCGTGATTTTCCTCTCCCAGCTGGGGATGTTCAAGACCTCGGAGGGGTCCTGGATGGACGGCGGCGCGCTCTGGACGATGGTCGGATTGACGGCGCTCACGATGGGCATCATGGCGGGGTTGCCGAAGTTGACGGCGAAGCTGCCCGCGGCGTTGACCGCGATCGTTGTGGTATCGCTGGTGGTGATCTTTGGCGGGGTGGAGACGCAGACGGTGTCGAGCTTCATTCAGGCACGAGGAGGAGAGGGGATCGCGGCAGGCCTGCCGGTTTTTACGGCGCCGCTGGTGTCTTTGAACTGGGAGATGTTGGTTTTCATCTTGCCCTATGCGCTGATTCTGGCGGCGATTGGTCTGATCGAATCGCTGATGACGCTGAATCTGATCGACGAGCTGACGGAGACGCGCGGCGACGCGAATCGGGAATGCCTGGCGCAGGGCGCGGCGAACGTGGTGAACGGATTTTTCGGTGGGATGGGCGGCTGCGCAATGATCGGCCAGAGCATCATCAACATTAACTCGGGCGGTCGCGGGCGACTATCGGGGCTGGTGGCGGCGCTGGCGTTGCTGGGTTGCATCCTGTTCGGCTCGGCGTATATCGAGATGGTCCCGATCGCGGCGCTGGTCGGCGTGATGTTCATGGTGGTCATCGGGACGTTTGCGTGGAACACGTTCATGGTCCTGATACGCGTGCCGCTTTCTGACGTGATCGTGATGCTGGTGGTCACGGGCTTGACGGTCGCGTTCGACCTGGCCCTCGCGGTATTGAGCGGAGTCATTCTCTCAGCGCTGATCTTCGCCTGGGAGAACGCTCTCCGGATCCGCGCCCGCAGGCGTATCGACGTCGACGGGGTGAAGCACTACGAGATCTACGGGCCGCTCTTCTTCGGCTCCACCACGGAGTTCATGTCCAAGTTCGACGTCGCCAACGATCCGGACGAGATCATCGTGGACTTCGCTGAGTCACGGGTGGTCGATCAGAGTGCGATCGAGGTCCTCGATAAGCTCGCGGTGAAATATCAGAAGGCCAACAAGCGCATCCACTTTCAGCACCTGAGCCAGGATTGCATCCGTCTGATCGACCGGGCACAACACCTGTGCGACATCAACGTCCTGGAAGATCCTCGCTATTTCGTCGCCGTCGATGCCGAGGAGTAGCGGGTCGTAGTTGCCGAGAGGCCGAGCAGGTGGGACTCGCGCCCGGCTACATGCGGTTGGCTCGGTCGAGACCTGCCTGTGCGTCATAGGGGATCAGCTTCCGAGGCGTGAGGAGCAACACGAGGTTCTCAGGCGTGTTCATGCCCTTCGACATCATCTCGGCGCCCTTTCGACTCCCGGGAAGCACCGCCTCGCTAAAAAGAGGAAAGAAACGATCTCGAGTCGCCTGGTCGCCGAGAATCTCACACTCGCCCTGAATCGAAACACACCGACTGTGGCCAACGGGACTGCCACTACCTGAAACGACGACCGCCACATTCGGATTTCGGCGAATCGCGGTGACACGCGCCGCATACTCGAGCGCCGTCATTGCGATCAGCCCGTCGAGCAGGACAAAACTCACGATCGTCGAGGCCGGCAGGCCTTCGCGCGTGAGCCAGCTGAGTGTACATTCGCTCTGCTCGGTCAGCAGGCGTCGTACCAGTTCGTCCATCTTTGAACCTCAATTCCCGGGCTCGCGAACTAATCGAGCGGGAGGGATGATTCGGGCTCGGCCTTCGCATATTCCGTGAATAGCGCCTGAGTCAGCGTCGCAAAGAATTGTTGATAGGCCTCCGGCGTCTCGACAGGGCGAAGAAAGTACTGTGCGGATGCGCGCACAATAAGCTGCGCCTGATTTCGAGTGCGCACGGTGGCCGTGAGACGGACCATGTCGCTGCGGGCGGCGAACGGTCCCCAGCTTCGATAGACCCGATTAAAAACGACGAGGCTTTCTTCGTCGTAGAGGAGGTAGCTGGCGAGTTCCCGACCGGAGGGTCGCTCCGCTGAGAGGTACCTCTTGCCCGAGATAATGCCGAGATCAGGGTCAAGCACTTCGATTTTGAATCCTAGATCCTGAAACGTCACGACGAGCGCCTCGAGCATCAAGCGCTTGTCCATCGTATCGAATACGCGACTCTGCGCGTTGCGTACCTTGACCTGGCTCTCCTCGGAGCGCAGCACCTGACTCCAGTTATCCGATTGGATCTCGTGCCGACCATGCAAGCCCGTACAGCCCTGCGAAAACACTGCTCCGAGGATCATCATCGCGAGAAAGCGCTTCGAGCTCATTGCCGTTATTCCCGCCCGAGAACGAACGAGCGTTCGAGGGTCGCGAAGAAATTTCGATACACCTCGGGATCTGTAATAGGCTCGTTGTTGTAGATCGCATTCGCTCGAATCGTGATCTGCAACTCACTCGACTTCCTCACGGTCACCGTAATCCCCATGACATCGAAATAGCGAGGCTCCGCAAAGCGCGCGGCGGTCACCAACCCAAGGGGTTCATTGGCACGCTCGATAATGAAGCCAAGATCTTGAAGCGCTGAGATCACCCCCCGCATCGCGACGCTTCGATCCGAAATATCGAAGGATCGCGTTTGCATATTTCGCAGCTGGGCCTGCGCCTCCGTTGGGGCCAGCAGATTCACAGGCTCTTCCGGCGCAGACGCGCAGCTCATAATGCCTAATGACAGAAAGCTGACGCAAAAAGATTTCAGTAAAACGCCTCGCGGAAATTTTGAACCCATTCAGACTCCCTGTCCGCACCCTTCGGAGAGGCGGCTAGATCTTCTCCGCTTCGAGGAAGACGGCTTTATTGAGGCGGGCGAAAAATTTCTGATAGAGCTCGGCATCTCTGATCATCTCCATCTTCTGCTGCCCGGGCGGAATGTAGGTGTCACCAGATTGCCCCTCGCCTTGCCAAATCAGGCGGTAGAAGACGATCCGCATTTCATTTCGGGCTTCCCCTTTCTCGCCTGGCGCCGCCTCCCTAGGCGGAAGAGGATGTGCGACGAGCGAAGCGTTGATCTGTTGTTGCAAATCGACCGGCATCAAGATCGTGGCATTCGATCCGCCCAGGACGCTCAAAGCGAACGTGAAAAACCCCACGACTCCCTGCGTGATTTCCTGCCCGTACTCACGCGCGCTCCTCTCCTTCACGGCCCGAAGAAAGCCCAAACTACGTTGGCTTTCGGTCACCTGAAAGCCGAGGTCTTGCAATGCCGCGGCGGCAGCAGAAAGCAGCTCGTCCGAGTTCTCTGTTTCGAACTCTCGCGTTTGCATTGCACGGTTCGCCGCGCTCTCCGGCGTGAGTTGAAAGAACTCGATTCCGGTCGTGCGAGGCGTTGTCGCGCAACCCAAGAACAGGAGCGATACGACGAATGCGGCAAGCGCCGAGTGGCTGCGGAAGCGGAAGCGGCGATCGCGCACAGCTATGCCATCTATGCCGGCCAGAGAATCCACTGCGCGCGAGCGAACTAGAACTGTGAGTAGTTGTAGGAGTAGTCGCGAACCATCATATCTTCGTCGTACTTGATGATGATGGTCAGCGTTTTTTGGGTGCGCGAATTTTGGCGCTGTGCACTGCTGCCGCCGAAGATGATGATCCCGCCGCCAACGGAGTTGGACGTAGAGACACTCTCGGAGGAAACCTTGTCGTAGATCCAATGCTCGCGACGCTTTTCGTCCGTCGTCACGATATTCGGCGAACCGAGGATCTCCGCCACTGCGGCGGCTGACATGCCTACCTTGATCTCGCCCTGCACCTTGCCCACGGTCAGGTTCTGAGCGCTGGTGTCGGGGGGGGCGGGATGGCGACATCCTATTGTCGCCAGAAGACCCAGCATCGCTGGAATGAGCGCCGTCAGCAGAAGACCACGCTGCCACCTATGAGCACGACTTCGAGCGGGTCGAGCAAGAGAAAAGCTTCGTCGGAACATGTTGCCTCCATGCGGGCGTTCTACGCGTGAGCCTTGCGCGTGAGTTCTATCCGTGAATTTAGGCGCCTAGCAACTCAGGTTACCCCTAAATAGCACGTTGGATGCCTGCGATCGGCAGCGCTCACGAGTGTAGAGTAATTTCCTGAGCCCGCCGGAGCAATCTGCCAATCGCAACCTACCCCCGGGACGTGATTCTGTAGAGACGAATATGCGACGGGCCGAGCGAGGCCTCTCTTCAATATTGGCTCGGCTGCGAGGTTCAGCCGCGGGGTGACTCCTGAAGCGGAGTCATCGGGGCGCTCGTTGGGTCGACGCCATAGAAGCGTTCCAGCTCCTCGTAGAGATCGGGCGCTCGGCGCTTCATCATTCCGGAACGTTCGAAAAACACCTCCGTTGCGACCGCAAAAAACTCGGCCTCGTTCGTCTCGGCATAGTCCCGGAGAATCGACCGCTCCTTGGGGTCACCCGCTCGCAAGCGCAGATAGTGCTCACTGAGAATATGTCCCCACGCTGCGTAGTCCTCGCGCGCACGCAGGTTGGGCGTTCCGTTGAATGCGCCCGACGCGCGGTCGAGCACGTGAGCGAACTCATGGGTCGCGGTATCGCGACCATCATGCGCGTTGCGAAGCCCTGCCACAACGTCCTTCCACGACAACACGACAGTGCTCCAATCGCTCACTTCGCCCAGAATCGCTCGGTCCTGGTTCGCTCCGTCCGGGTTGGGATGCTGGTACGCCCCGGGATAGACGAGAATCTCGCTCACCCGGTCGAGCGCGCTGATGTTGAGACATAACACCAAGCGCACCGCCGCCGCGGAAATAACGACACGCACTTCTTCGGTGATGATAAAGTCGCCGGCACCGACGAAGGACTTCTCATGCTCGAAGATCATGAGGTCGGCTTCGAACTTTGGCCGCGAGGCGGGTGGGATCCGAGTCGCAAAGGGCACCTTCGCCTCGAGAATCGCGCGCCATTCGGCCGGAAAGGTGCGTGCCCGCACACCTCGGCGCTGTAACTTCCGTATCCATCCCATTCTATTCGACGTAGCTCCCTTCTTTTCCGCACTACCGATACTCGACATTCTGACGACTAAGCCCCGCCAAGGCTAGTTGGCCCCTTCCGGGGAACGCCACGGAGGAGCTGCTGAGTTTCGATACGCCCGTCTAGTTGACCATCAGCTTTGCAGCCGCGGACATCGCTTACCACGGCAAGACGATTCGGTAAGGCGAGGGTGCCTCGTCTTGCGCGGCGCCGCCATCCGTGAGTCTGAACTTCCATGGCTTCGACTCGATGCCAGTCTACGGGTGATATGCCGATCGAGTCAGGGGCTTACTGACTAGAGCGTTGGCGTCGGAACCGACATAGCGGGCGCCTCGGTACCACCATCGACTTGGAAGACCTTGCCCGTTACCCAGGAGGCGGCGGGCGAGGCCAGGTAGAGCGCCGCGCAGGCAATGTCTTCGACGTCGCCAGGGCGGCCCATTGGCGTGTTCGACTCGAACTGCTCGCGGATCGCCTCGTTGGTGAGAACCATCGCGAGTCCTTCGGTCTCGACGCCCCCCACTGAGATTGCGTTCACGCGAACCTTCGGCGCGAGTTCCGCGGCCATGTTGCGGCTCATCATGTTTAGCGCCGCCTTCGCCGCCCCGTAGGCCACGAAGGCCGTTTGGACCATGTCGCTCGAACGCGAGGAGATGTTCACGATCGAGCCGCCGCCCGCTGTTTCGACCATCTTGGGAACGGCGAGTCGCGAGAGAAGGAAGGCGCTGGTGACGTTGAAGCGGAGCGCCGCTTCGAAGAAGCGCTCGCTCGTGTCGAGAACGGGCCGCGGGCCGGTCCCACCGGCATTGTTCACGAGCACATCGAGGCGACCGAGCTCAGAAACGGTCATCTCGACGAGCCGTTCGAGGTCCTCGGTCACGGTTACGTCGGTCTGGATGGCAAGTGAACGTCGACCCAGCCTTCGGATCTCCTCGGCCGTCGCGTCGATCTCGCTCTGGGTCCGAGCGGCACAGACGACATCGGCACCCGCCTCCGCAAAGCCGAGCGCGATGCCTTTGCCGATTCCTTTTCCGGCGCCGGTTACGATGGCGACGCGTCCGTCCAGACGAAAACGATCGAGGATCATGTCGGGGTCTCCCTTTTTTGCGGCGTGCGACTTGCCGCGGAATGAATAAGCCTAGCTCGTCGCCAGGGAGTGCTCATGGTCTCAGAGATGTGGCGATCGAACCTGCTGGGTTCATGCCTGGCCGGCCCGGCCGGTCTTTGCACTATTCGACGTAGCCGAGTGCGCGGAGCTGTTCGAGATGCTCCGGATCGATCGCATCGAGCGCCTCTTCGGCGTTCCGCATCGGGCGGAAGCCCAGCATGGTCACCTTCATCCAGGCGCCGTCGGCCGGCGGGATGAGAGTCGCGCTGAATGATTCGTTCTCGACCTGCGTCGCGCCGACCACGGATGGCCGGGCGACTCCATCGAGCGAGTTCGCCGAAGCTGAAAGAGCGATGGGCTCGTCTCCGTCCATTTGAATGCCGCCGCCCCCTGCGGCGTGAACGACCACCTCGTAGGTTCCGTCCGGCATCGCGAACGAGATATCGAGGGGATCGGCGCCCTCGCGCGCGAGGATCCAGGCCGTGCCCGAACCGGACGACCGCAGCCACTGTCCCGGCTGGCTCTCCTGCTGAATCTGCCGCGGGCCGGTTTCAGGGGGAAGGCGAGTGATCGGGCTCGAGGTTTCGAAATGCTTCGACGAGATCGCGAAGGGTAGGCTCGGCTGCTCGTGGTTCTTGGCGGCGAGGAATCGGCGATAGGGAGCTCGAAGGGCTGAGAGATAGTCCGCAACGAGTCGATCGACGATCGTGGGTCGTGACGACCAGAGATCTTGCAGCTCGCTCGGATCCTCCTGGAGATCGAAGAGGGAGCCCTTCGCGCTCGGCAAAGACATTTCGTCGGCTGCGAGAAGGGTGCGCGAATTCTCGAGCAGCAGCTTGTAACGAGCATCGCGCAGGCCGTGGAGCGAGAGGACTCTCGCGTTGCCCTCCGCGCGTTTTACGGCCACGGCGAATTGATCCTGTCCGTCGAAGGCTTTGCCTGACGGGATCGGAAGGTCGAGCAACCCGAAGATCGTAGGCGCGACATCGACGAGTTCCGAGAAGGACTCGATCTCGAGGGGGGCTGCGAAGCGCTTGGGATAAGAGACGATGAGCGGGATGCGTCCTAGCGTCTCGAACCAGGGGCCTCCGTGCGTGAACCGTCCGGGATGTTCTAGGAGGTGGTCTCCGTGATCCGATGTGATCACGATCAGCGTTTCGTCGAGCATGCTCTCGCGCCGCAAGAATTCGACTAGACGTCCGATCTCGCGGTCGGTCGAGCGAAGGCTGCCGTCGTAGAGCGCGTCGAGATAGCGGCGATCTGCGCCGGACAAGGCCTGACTCTTGTCCTGGCTGCTCACGCCGCCGGTGACCCGGCCCGCGTACTTTTCTTCACCAAAAAACACGCGGGCATCGGCCTCGAACGCGTGGGGAAAATGCGTGTCCATGAGGTGGAGATAGAGGAAGGCGTCCTCTCCGCGATGCGCGTCGATCCATTCGATCGAACGGTCGACTGCGATGTCCGCGGGTGGCGAGTAGCGATGCAATTCGCCGGACAGATCCTGCAGTTGTTGAAACTCGTCGGCGATGCGCGTTCCTGGCTTGATCCAGCTATGTGCGGAAATCGCAGCGGTCGTGAATCCGGCCTGCTCGAGCGCTTTTGGGAGAGAGATCGCCTCGGCATCGGGTTTGCGAAACAGGTTTTCCGGCGTGTCGAAGGGGACGGACGGGGACGAAGGGAAGAGGCTTGGCAGGAAATATCGGGAGTAGAGAAGGTTGGGAAGGGACTCGCGAGTATGAGTCGCATGGGAGTAGTGGTTAAGGAAGACAATGCCCCGCTCGCCGAGTGCATCCATCACGGGCGTGGTCGGGCGTGAATATCCGGCATAGCCAAAGCGGTCGAGCCGTGCGGCATCGAGCAGGATCAGGATCACCCGCCGCTTGCCAGCGTTCGAGGCGCGGACAAGGGAAGGTTGTGAATCGGGTGTCGACGTTGCGCTTTCGATCCCAACTGAACCGGAAGAGGTGTCGGTCAGCGCGGCGTCATGCGCGGATTCGCCGCACCCGATCGCACAAAGTAGAACGAGCGCGGCGATCCAGTTACGGGATCTCATCGACCGGAGTTCTTCCACCACCCAAGATGTGAGTGGGAGAGTGTCTGAATGCTCTTGATCAGGACGGCGCATACGTCCGCGCAATCCGTCATCTTGGTATTGCCGTCCCGAAATGTTTCGAGACAGTGACTGAAGCAGATGCGCCCCGCATGAATGCACTCGTCTGCCGCGGCGCCCCGCTCCGATGCCCTGGTCCGTCTTGCTCATTTCGGATCCTTCCCATGCGTTCTGGGTGTGACCTGCCGATCATTTGCTCGCCCTCGCCCACGCCCACGCCCACGCCCACGCCAAAGACGGACCGATAGCAGAGTCCGCCTCGGAGCGGCCGCGGCCCCGCGCAGCGAGCCTCGCTCGTACCAATCCAAGGTCGAGCGAGACGAATCTTGCCCACCGGCAAGAATTAGGAAGAACAACCCCCTTTTTCGACGCCGCCGATCCTAGAGATTCGGACAACTAAGCCCTTGCCATGCCGAGTTGTCCCCTACCGGGGCCTGGATTGGCGACGCTTCTGTCTGCCGGTGGCTGCGGATTGAGTCTCTTGGGTCGAGGGCGAGCGAAGATGTCGATGGCAAGTCGGCACACGTCCTCTTTGCTGAAGTGGCTAAAGGCGGAATCGAGAGGAAAGCCCTGAGCCAGCTCTTCGAGTGAACGCTTGTCTACTTGTCCGTCGGCGTACTCAATTTCCATACCGGCCTCGCGAAAGAGATCAACGAACTCGGGGAAGCGTAGGCGATTGGCATAGCTAAGACGCTCGTCCAGGAGGGCAGACCATTGGTGAGCCGTGAAGCGGAGGAAGTGAATGCGTGGGATGCTGCGATCGGAATGCGCAAAATGGTCGCTGGCATCGACGTGATGGGCAATGAGGCCATCGGTTTTGGTCACACGGCGAGCCTCTTTGAGCACCAACTTCAGTGAGGATGCTGGGATGTGTTCCAGCACATTCGATGAGTAGTGAACATCAACGCTTGCATCGCGGAGGTCGGTCGAAGCAGCGTCGCTGGGAGCGCTGTAGGTGATTGCGCCGTCCTTCAGGAGCCGCTCTGGCGCTTTCGACACTTCGTGCAGAGCATCCAGGCGCGCTCGGAGTAGCGTAGGCGCCACGAGCGGAGACCAGAGATCTTCGAGATGGCTCCGTTCCCGGAGCACATAGTCGACGGTGTGGCGGAACACCGGAACGAGCAGGTGACGAGAGAGGTCGTAGGTATGCACTCGCTCTGCGCCCAGACACCAGAAACCAAGCGGATAGAGAGGCGTCCAGCCCGTTCCTACTTCGAAGAAGGTTTTGCCTTCGGCTGTTGCGCCGTGCGAGGCGAGATGATGTGCGAAGTTGGTGAAGCGCTGCAGCTTGGCGCGGATGAAGGCCGGGTTCCGGTGGAGCCCAAAATGGCGCTGCAGCAATTGGTAAGCGGCATAGCCTCCGGGGGCCCTGCCTAACACTCGCAGGAGCCTTGCTTTAGTGCGCCAGTTCACGAGCCGTCTCTCCACATCAACCATCATCGAATAGCGCGACCCTTGCGGGGCGCCGCTCAAAGCGAAGAAAGCCAAAGGTGTTTGACCTCGGGCCGGAGTCTACCTGCTCAGCTCCATCACCACGTGTGTCGTGGCGTTTCGGCAGAGCGCGTTCAGAGGAGTGAGCTTCGCTCGCGCAGCGCAAAAAAACGAAGCGCCCGTGGCCCAGCGGAGTGAGCTTCGCTCGCGCAGCGCAAAAAAACGAAGCGCCGGCGGCCCAGCGGAGTGAGCGAACACGAGCGCAGCGATAAAGAATTGGCTCCCCGGGCAGGACTCGAACCTGCGACAAGGCGGTTAACAGCCGCCTGCTCTACCAGCTGAGCTACCGGGGAACGCTGGGAGGCGGAGTTTATACCTTGGTCACCTGTTCGCAACGCTCAGGAGCCGGCAGATTCGCTTTCGGCATGCGGATTTACCAAGAAACCTGCCCTCGGGAGCCCTGAAGCGGCCCGAAAGGGGCTTCAAGGACGCGGGAAGGGCCGCGAAATCTGGAGCGAGGGGGGGAATTGTGGGCCCCCCCCGCGGCCCGCCGCCGGCCTAGACCTCGTCGAAACGAATTTCCAGGACCTCGAGCTCACGGATGCCCTTGGGCACCTTCACGCTCACTTCGTCGCCGACTTCCTTGTTGATCAGGGCCCGGGAGACGGGCGAGGTCACGGAAATCCGGCCCCGCTTCGCGTCGGCCTCGTCTTCACCGAGGATCGTGTATTCGATCTTCTCGTCGGTCTCGATATCCGTCAGAGTCACGGTCGCTCCAAAGCGCACCTTGTCTGGCGTTTCGCCCACGTTATCAATGATCTGCGCGCGCGCGATCTTATCGTCGAGGAGCGCCATGCGGCCGGCGATCATCCCCTGCTTCTCTTTCGCAGCGTGGTACTCGGCGTTTTCAGAGAGGTCGCCGTGGGCGATCGCCTCCTCAATATCTTTGATGTTCTCTGGCCGTTCGACGGATATCAGTCGGGCCAACTCAGTTTTGAGGGCTTGGAAGCCTCCTGGAGTCATAGGGACTCTCTGGTCCATGTCTTTCCTCATTAAACGACCGCAAAGCGGGGCACGGTTTGTGCTCTCACAACTGGATGCGGCTCAGGGCTGGGCTTTGTGTACTCGGGCGTCGGCCGTGTGTGCCAGTTGGCGCGGCGGAACACGGCGCTAATCGCCCGAAAGGCCTGGCGGGGAATGCTCAGCGAAATAGGCTACCCACCGGTTCCCTCTAGGGCAAGACGAGATCGCCCTGTGGGGGAATCTGGCACTCTGCGGGAAGCACTCGCTGTCGAAGAAAGCGATCCAGGCGCGACGCCGGGGAAGGACCTTGAATGTGGGGCGATGACGAGCCGGATTTCCAGCTCGACGAGGAACCAGAAGAGGAGCTCGAGCCGGTCGATCCCCAGGGCCTGATGCGCGCCGGTTTGATCTTCTACGGCGTGATGGGCTGCCTCGCTCTGCTCTGGCGAATGTGGACCCCGGGCGAGTCGATCTTCCACCCCAGCATCGCCGCCGCCGAGACCGCTTGGTCTCCTCTTGCAGCGATCGGTATGGGTGTCTTCGTCGGCCTCGCTGCGATCGCCCTTTCCGAGGCACTCACGCAATGGAGCGATCTGGGAGAGGCACTCGCCGATTTGCTTGGAGAAGGCGTGGCGGGACTCAGCGTCGCAGACGGAATTCTGTTGGCACTCGCGAGCGGCTTTGCCGAGGAGATGTTCTTTCGGGGCGCAATGCAGCCTGCCTTGGGGCTGTTCTGGGCGAGCCTGGCTTTTGGCGCCTGCCATTTCATGCCGCGCCGCGAACTTGCATTGTGGAGCCTGTTCGCAGTCGTGATGGGCGTCGCGTTTGGTGCGCTCTTCGAGTGGACGGGCCAGCTCGCCGCGCCGATCGCCGCGCACGTGGTCGTGAACGCAGTGAACTTGCCGCGGCTGGGCCGGCGCTTTGAAGAGAAGCAGGAGGCTGCACGCGCGGAAGACTCCGCGTCGACGACTCGACTGCAGGATCTAGGGTTCGGCTCCGGCGATTCAGCATCGGCCGAGAACGCCCCACGCGACGAATCAGACGCATCCGGTCGGGACGACCTCTAAGCCCGCGCGGGCGATTGGGTATGCAGCGCAGGCGCAAGGTAAACGAAGCGCCCGCGGTCCAGCGACGTGAGCTTCGCTCCCGCAGCGCAGATCAGTCAGCGAGTGCGATTGCGTCGATTTCCACGTGAGAGCCGAGCGGCAGAGCTGCGACGCCGACGGTCACGCGAGCCGGTGCCGGATCAACATTAAAGGCCTCCGCGTAGACCGCATTCACGCGGGGAAATTGGCTGAGGTCAGTCAGGTAGACCGTGGCCTTGATGACGTTGTCCATGCTGCTGCCCGCGGCTTCAAGGACAGCACGCAGATTTGCGAGGACCTGCTTTGTCTCGTCCTCGATCTCGCCCTCGACGATCTTCCCCGTTGCGGGATCAAGCGGAATCTGACCGGACGCGAAAACCATATTCCCGGTCTTGATGCCCTGCGAATAGGGCCCCACCGGTGCCGGCGCCGCCTCAGTCCGAATTTCAATGCGTCCCATACAAAACCCCTCCTCGCTCAATCCAGAGCATCGGGAGCGAACCTTATCCCATCTCCCCGAGCAGGCATCCGCCCCACCACGAAAGAGTGCACCCCACCCGTCCGCTCAAGGAAAGCGCGCGCTAGAAAGTAGGGGACTGCGCTTTCGACGTGACAGACGCGCGGAGATCCCAACACTGCTCAGAAGTCTCAGGAAAGCGCCTGCGGCCCCAAAGTGCTCTGAACTTTTTGAACTCAGCGCCTGCGGCCCAAAAAGTGCTCTGCACTTTTTCAACTAAGAGTCGGCTCGGGGAGGAGGCGGTCTTCGAGGACTCGGACCAGGTAACCGAAGAGAAGCAGGTTCGGCAGGCGGCTGCGGGCTTCACCCTTGATGCCGGCACCGTCGGCGAAGGCGTCCGCATACTGCGAGAAGAATTCGATCGTCTCGAAGGGGATGTTTTTCGCGAGCATTTCGTTGATCTGCTCGGGGGGGAGATCTTCAAAGATCTCGGCGAATTCGAATGCAATTTCTTCAGGCGTCATGTCATCTCCGCGAAACGTTCGTCGCGCGTCCCCTCCATCTCGCTCGAGATGATGTTGCGCGTCACAGCATGTTCAGCAATTCGTCTCGCACGGATTATTTTCCGCGTCAGAGAGTTCGTTTGTTGGGCCGATCTTCACATTAGCGCCGCTGACTGTCAACTCGAAGATTGACGTAAGGTAGCCGAATTCGGGTGATAGAGGCTCTATAGAGGCCGATCTTCGTTTCGCTTGCCTGCGCACTGCGCCGCACTGAGCGAGAGATTCATGAGTGTGATCGGGGAGGCCGAAGCGGAGTTGCGCATTGTTTCATTCGCTCGAAAAAAAGAATCCGTGTCGGCAATTGAACAGAGAATCAAATGCGGCCGACGCATGTTACCGGACGCGTCGGAAAGGACTCGACGCACTCGCGCGATGGGAGTGCAGTTTTCTCAGGCGCCGAGGACGGCGCGTTGTACGCGGGCACGGCGAACGCTGTCGTAGCTGAAGATGATCAGTCCGAACCAAACCAATCCAAAGCCGATCGCATGTAACCGTGTAAACGGTTCGCCGTAGACGAAAGTCGCAAGGCCGAGCGTCATAGTGGGCGCGATGTACTGAAACATGCCCACGGCAATGAGAGGCAGCTGCTTTGTTGCCGCGTGGAAGAGGAGGAGGGGGACGATCGTGACCAGCCCCGTGAGGGAGAGCACAGCATGCTGGCCCGGAGAGGCCGAGATGAGCGTCGAGGGCGTGTCCGAGAGGGTTTGCGTGGCAAGGGAAATAAGTGCGAGCGCCGCGATCGGCGCGAGGACAAGCATCTCGCGGAGCAGGCCACCTACCGGAGGCTGAGGACGAAGCTTGTGGATGAGTCCGTAGAACGCGAAGGACAGCGCCAGGACAAGCGAAATCCACGGGAGCTCCCCGGCCATGATCGTGAGTGTGGCGACGCCCGCAGCGGCCACCGCGACGGCGAGCGCTCGGAGCGGGTTCAGTCGCTCCCCCAGAAGGAGCATGCCGAGCAGGATGCTCATCAAGGGGTTTATGTAGTAGCCGAGGCTGGTCGCGATGACTTGGTCGACCTGGATGGCATAGATGAAGACGCACCAATTTACCGCAAGGAGCAGAGCCGCCGCGCCCGTCCACAACCATGCGGATCCGCCCGCAGCCCAGATTTCCCCGGAGCGCCCGGTCACCCGCGCCAACACCCAAAGCATGACCAAGCTCCAGAGAATCCGCGGAATCAAAACTTCCGTAGACGGAATTTCTGCGATCGCTTTCCAGTAAATGGGCGTGAGACCCCAGACCAGGTAGGCGCAGACGGCGAGGCCTATGCCGGCTACGGGAAGGCCATCCGATGGGGGTGTTTGCACGGACCTAGCTTAGCGTCCCCGCGCCCATCAGATCGGCGATCAGTTCGGGGTCCATGCCGAGTTCCTCGGCGAGTACTTCGAAGGTCTCTCCGCCGAGCACAGGGGCAGCGGAGCGCGGACCATTATCGTAGCCGCTGACTCGGAACGAATGTCCCGAGTGAGGGATGCGTCCCATCTCAGGATGGTCGTGGTAGCGGTGGAAGCCGCGATGCAGATATTGCGGATCTTCGAGCAGGTCATGGCTTCGCTGGACATGGCCGGCAGGTACGCCCGCCGCGCCGAGCCTTCGCATGATCTCCCGCGGTTTTTGATCCCGCGTCCAGTCGGCAAGCGCGGCGTCCAGCGCGTCATGCGCAGCCATTCTTCCGGATACGGAATCGAGAGCGCCGTCTTGCGTCCATTCCGGATTGCCGAGCACCGCGCGAAGGGCCTGCCACTGCGCGTTGCTCTCGACCGCGATCGCGCACCACTCGTCTTGGCCAGCGCAGGGGTAAACGCCCTGCGGTGCCGCGTCGCGCGAACGGTTGCCGTTACGCGAGAACTGCAGGTCGGTCGTTTGGCGGGCGATGATTTCGGGGGCGAGGAAATGCAGCGCTGCTTCCATTTGGCCGAGGTCGATGTGTTGGCCCTCGCCTGTGCGTCTTTGATGATCGAGCGCAGCGAGCAGAGTCGTCGTCAGAAAGCGCGGCGCGACGGTATCGGTGTAGGCATTCCAGGGGCCGACGGGATCGCGATCTGGCCAACCGGTGATATCGAAGAAGCCCGCCACGCCGGCGGCGTGGTAGCCGTAGCCTGCCATGGAGGCGATCGGGCCGGTTTGTCCCATCAGGCAGGAGCTCACCATGATCACGCCAGCATTGGCTTTGCGGGCCGTCTCGTAGCCGATCCCCATCCGGTCAACAGCGCCCGGCGTAAAGCTCTCGAGCACGACATCAGCCCAGGCGAGAATCTTGTCCGTGATTTCATGAGCGCGAGCGTGTTTCAGGTCGACCGCCAAGCTGCGCTTTGATGTGTTGAACTCGCCAAAAAAATGGGAGCGATTCCAGCCCGACTCATTGTCTTTGAAGGGGCCGGCCGTTCGCAGGTTGTCCGCGCGGGTTGAAGACTCAATGCGGATGACGTTTGCGCCATGATCCGCGAGGTATTTGCCCGAAATGGGACCGACGCCGACCCAGCTGAAATCAGCGACCTTGAGGCCTTCAAGCGGGAGGCTCTTCTTCGCGTCGGGTGACGCAGGAGCTCCCGAAGCTGGGACTTGGAGTGGGAAGCGGACGCGCGGAGAAGAGGCGAGCTCTTCTAGGATTTCTTTCGTGTGTTCGCCGAGCTTGGGCGCGCGATGACGGAATTCGATCGGGGTTTTGCTCGGCCGCGCGAAAGGGCCCGGCACGCGGACACTGGGGCCAGCCGGCAATTCGAGATCGACGAAATAATCTCGGTCGACGAGCTGCTCGAAGCTGAGCATATCGTCGAGGGTCATCACCGGCGCGATCGTCGCACCGATTTTCAGTCCGCCGTAGAAGAGGTCGGCCCGGTTCTGCGTCGCAAAATAGCTGCGAACGGTCTCGCGCAGCTCGTCTTGGGGAATGGAAAATTCGCCGCCGCGAAAAACGCGATAGTCGTACGTCGTCCAGTCTTCGCGGTCGATCCATTCCTGGTCGATCGTGCCCGACTCAAGTAGCCACGAACGAATCTTGCCCGCGAGCGCGCCTAAGATCAGGGCGATGACGTAGCCGTCTTTGCATTTATGGACGAGGGGAAAGGCTGCGGGGCCGATCTGAAGGCCGGCTCCGTCTCGCTCGAAGTCGAAGCCCTGGATAGCCGAGGCCGTCATGGCGTTCAGCATGGTCCAGGTCATGGCACTCTGGGCGGAGACGTCGATGAAGACCGCTTCGCCGGTCGTGCGTACGCGCTCGAGGCCGATCATGGCGGCGACCGCCGCTTCGGCCCCCGCGTGGCGCCAGGCCTGGGGGATGCTGAGTCGGAGCGGCGCGCGATCCGGCGTGCCCTGGACCGACATCGGTCCGCCCAACGCGGCGAGTGTGAGGTCGGCGGCGGGGAAATCGGCATAGGGACCATCGCTTCCGAAGGGCGTGATCCGGACGTGGACTAGATGCGGGTTTGCCTTGCGGAGCTTCTCGAAGTCGAGTCCGGCTTCCTCTAAAAGGCTGGGCGGTCCCGAGTCGATCACGAAATCGGCCCCGGCCACAAGTTCCAGGATAGCGGCGCGGCCTGCTTCGCTATGGAAGTCGAGTTCGATCGAGCGTTTGTTGCGGTTGTAGGCCGAGAAACTGAGGCTTCGGTCTTCCTCTGCCCCCGATTCAAGGAAAGGACCCACGTTCCGAGCTGCGCTCCCGCCCATCGGCTCGACGCGAATCACGTCAGCGCCGAGATCGCCTAACATCATTCCGGCGATTTGACCGCGCACGTCCGTGAGGTCGAGTACGCGGTAGGGCGTGAGCAAGCTCATGAAGGGTTCCCGCCTACTTGTCCATCGTGAATACGCGCTTCGTGAATCGCCAGCCGTCGGACGTGCGGGTGAGCTCGTCGCGGTAGCGGCCCGTGACGATGACCTTATAGCCGCCATCGGTGGTGTAGCCGATGAGGAATGCGGAGCCGGTGGCGTGCTCGTCTTCACCTTCGATGAGCACGTTCGTTGCGTTGTGCCGCATGCTGGGCATCGCCTTATGCGTCCCTACCGCGAATTCGGCGATCGCTTCTTGGCCGTCCTGCACGGAATGACCGCTATTGAAATGGCCATCGGGCGTGAAGCAGTTGCCGAAGGTCTTTCCATCACCGGTATCGATGGCGGTATTGTAGAGCGCGTAGAGCTGAGTGATGGCGACGGTATCGGACGTATCGAGGGGCATGCGGGACTCCGGGGTGAGTGATTAATGGAGCGAGGGAAGCTACGGAATCGGCGGACGCGCGCCAACCAGCAGGCCCTCGCGCTGCGGTGCTTCGTCGCGGCTCAGGGCTGGGCGGCGGAACGCTTTTTGGCCGCGTCTGCCCAAGGTTCACGGTTCTCCGGACCGCCGAAGCTGTCGGGATCAGCGAGCATTTCAAAAAACTTGGAAGTGATCGGCACGCCCTCGGGCCATTGGGCGGCGGCCGCGACGAGTTCTCTAACGATTTCCGGCTCTTCGTCGGCGCGGTCGCGCTTTTCCTTCGGGTCATCGTAGATATGGTAGAGGCGCGGCGAATCCGGATCGATCAGTTTCCAAGGGGCGCGGTAAAGCGCAAGCCCTTCGGCTCCATACGTGGCGTAGTCGGGCGTCTTCGCGTTCGTTTCGTTCCCGAGGAGCGCTTGCCATTGGCTCGCGCCGGAAAGGTTGCTCGGAATCGCGTCGGGTTTTCCGATTGCTTCGAGAATCGTAGGCAGCACATCGGAGATCGACATGAAGCCTTCGTGTTTGCCGGCCGCAAGCTTGCCAGGCCACCAGATCGCTGCTGGAACGCGGACACCGCCCTCGAGCACGCTGCCCTTTCCGCCCGCGAGGGGGAAATTGTTGCTTGCGCCATCGTGGACGTTCGAAACCAGGAACTCCAGACCGTCGACTGGGATTGGTCGACCGAAAACGTTGCGGAGGGCGTCCGTGACGGTCTTGACGCCCTGCGGATAGGCGTTTTCGTTGAGTCCTCCATTATCGCTTGAGAAGAGGACGAGCGTGTTCTTCAGCAAACCTTCGCTCTCGAAGGCTTCAAGCAAGCGCCCGATGGCGTTGTCCAGTTCGCTGACCATGGCGGCGTGGATGCGGCGTTTGGGGTCGGTGATTGCGGGATAGCGCGCGAGGGCTTCGTGGGGTGCTTCGTTCGGGAGATGCGGTGCGTTGAAGGCGACGTAGAGGAATGTGGGTCGCGCGGTGTCCCGAGCCGCGAGGACGCGGATCGCTTCGTCGGCGATCAGGGTCGTCGCGTAGCCTTCTTCGCGAAGGGTTTCGCCGTTTCGCTGCCAATCGTGGCCGCCTCCGTGATTATGGTCCCAGTAGCCGATGCCGCCTGTGACATGTCCGTAGAATGATTCGAAGCCGCGAGATTGCGGGAACTGGTCGACGGTGTGATGCCCAAGATGCCATTTACCGACCATCATGCTTTGGTAGCCGGCGTCAGCGAGGTACTGCGGCAGGATGCGTTCACCAAGCGGGAGGCCCATCTCCTGGTTCTTCGAGATCGGGGTCGTGATGCCGAGGCGGAGCGGTGATTTCCCGGTCATCAGGCCACTGCGCGTGGGACTGCAGACTGGCTGGACGTAGAAGCGGTCGAGTTCAACGCCTTCTCGGGCGATTCGGTCGATCTGCGGCGTTTCGATTTCGCTGCCGTGATAGGAGACATCGTGCCAGCCGAGATCGTCCGCGAGAATGACCAGGATATGCGGCGGGGCCGTCTCCTGGAGGGAATTGTCGGGGAGCGGTTCGGCACGAAGCGTGGCCAAGGGGGAGAGGACGACCAGGACGAGCAAGGCGATAGGAACGAGGAAAGCGAATGAGCTGTCCCGCTCCCGACGTAACGCGATCGAAGAGTGCTTCATACGTCTATCCTACGGGGCTCCCCTGGCCTTGTCGCTCAATCGGGTGCCTCGTTCAGCTGGATTGTCGGAACGATTGAGGCCTTGCTATAAAGCCGAGGACGTTGCGAAGGTGGTTTCCGCATGGGCGGGCTCTTTGGCTGCGCGGATCCGCCCGAACCCTTTAAGGAGCTCCTTATCATTATGGCCAAGGACGAAAAAGTGCTTGTCGGCATCGTCATGGGCTCCACCTCGGATTGGCCGACCCTCGAACACGCTGCTCAAACGCTTGAGGCCCTTGAGATTCCCTGTGAAACTCGCGTGGTTTCGGCCCATCGCACGCCGGATCTTCTTTTTGAATACGCAGAATCCGCGGGCGAGCGTGGCTTGCGTGCGATTATCGCGGGGGCCGGCGGTGCGGCGCATCTACCGGGCATGCTCGCGGCGAAGACCTGGGTCCCTGTGCTGGGCGTCCCGGTGCAGAGCAAGGCGCTTTCGGGGATGGATTCGCTTTTGTCGATTGTGCAAATGCCCGCAGGTATCCCCGTTGGGACGCTGGCGATTGGCAAGTCGGGCGCCGTGAATGCCGCTTTGCTGGCGGCTTCCATGATCGCGACGACGGATGGCCCGGTTCGCAAGCGGCTTGAGGAATGGCGCGCGCAGCAGACCGCGAAGGTGCTCTCCGTGCCGGATCCGTCTAAATCCTAATGCGGCAACCTAATGCAGCACCCGAATACAGAAACCCGAATGAAGCGACCCGAATGAAGCGAGATCTTAGTGAAGCGAGCGTAAGGGAGTGCCGCGCGCGATGAAGGTCGGCATTCTTGGGGGCGGTCAGCTCGGGCAGATGCCCGCTCAGGCTGCGC
>JBDNFB010000079.1:0-41637 GCA_041690055.1 Myxococcota bacterium
ACGTATCGCCAAGTTGTTGGATTCTTTCGGGATTCGCAGCGACTGTTGGGGCAGAACGGCGGACGGCGAGAACGAAGCGGAGTCGGCATCCCCACTGACATCGCAGGGAACGTGCCAGGCGCATTTTACTGTCCACGTCTCAGGAGATGAGCCGTCATGATCTAGGGGGAAATAGGCATTCTTCTGAAAATTGACTTATTCGCGAACAGGCAACTTTGGTTTCGGGAACATGCGGTCGATAGGCAACTTGATTCTTCAAGGAGCTCAAGATGATTAAGGTAGGTAGCGACATTCTTTTCCAAGAACCGATGTGCGACACGCGAAGGCTTCGTCGTTCTGTAGTGGTCGCGGCAAGCGATGACTCCTTCTCGATTCAATTTGTCGCAGAACCGTTCGAGTTCGAAATGGAGCAAGAGGTTCTCTTCTACTTTAATGGGAAGAGCGAATTCCTTCAGCAGGTAGGAAGGATCGAGGAGATCCTCCCCGCCAATGAAGAACAGGAGGATGAGCCTGTCACCTTTTGTATCACGCCGGTCGGCGATCCGATCTCGGCGGAGAGCCGGCAGAACTACCGTGTCAGCACGATGGCGGCCAATTTGCATGCCGGCGTCGGCGAGGAGCGAAATGTGCCGGTCCAGGATCTAAGCGCAACCGGTTTCGCGGTGGTCGCGGCAGATAGCTACTCTCTCGGGCAGACGGTCGATGTCCAGATTCGACACGATGATGAGGAATGCCATGGCATTGCCGTCGTACAGAGCATTCGCGAATTCGGCCCGGGGCGAATTCGGTATGGCATGCGCGCCCTTGAAGATGACCCGCATACGGACGTTTTTCTCGCGACCCTGCAGCGGATTTCTCTCTCAGTGCAGCGAGAGCAGCTACAGCGCGCCTAATACAAGACTCGTTGTCTGTATTTGTTTTCTAGGAACCTGTGAAGTTGGGCTCGCGCTTCTCCATGAAAGCGCGCATGCCCTCCGCGCAGTCTTCTGTCCCGGCGCACATGGCCTGGGCGACGGCCTCGATCTCAAGAGCCTCGTTCATTGAGACCGAGCTCGAGCGATGCAGGCTCTGTTTGATCTGAGCCAGCGCGATCGGGGGTCGCTTCGCGAGAATCTGAAGCTTGGCCTCTACTTCGGTGACAAGCGTTTCCTCTGAATAGAGGGACGTCACGAGCCCGACCTCAAGCGCTTCCTCGGCAGAGATCCAGTCTCCGAAGAACGCAAGCTCCTTGGCTTTCTGCATGCCGATCAGCCTCGGCAGAATCCAGGAGCCACCGCAGTCGAGCGCGATACCGCGCTTCACGAAAATTTCTGAAAAGCGAGCCGTCGGCGTCGCGTAGACGAGATCGCAGACGAAGGCGAGGTTCGCCCCTGCGCCCGCGGCCACACCTTCGACGAGCGCGATCACGGGTTTGGGAAAACGGTGCAGCGTACGAATCAGCTCCCCGTAGACACGGTTCATGATGTCGAGGGTGATCGATGCTGCAGAGCCAGACCTCGCGGGCGCTCCGGGCTGATCCGGAGCAAGATCGCCGCCCGAGCAGAACTGGCCCCCCGCACCGCGGAGGGAGACGACGCGCACTTCAGGATCGCCCTCCCATTGGTTGAGTAGGCGCGTGAGTTCTTCGGCCATCGTTGGGCTAATGGCGTTTCGCTTTGCCGGCCGGTTGAGGGTGATTCGGCCAATGGCGTCGGTTTTTTCGAACACGATTGTGCTGAACGGGACGTCGTTCGAAGAGTGCGTATCAGGGGGCATTCAATTGTCCTCTGTGGGTCGGTGGAAGCGGGGCGGACGGACTATTACGAACTGCGATCCTCGGACGGTCGGAGGGAGGCCAGCAGGGTGTAGAGCGGGTCCGTACCGTCGCGTCGACTCTCGATCTGCGCTTCCGGAATATCCCACCAGGCATCGCTGGGTAGCTTTATCGACCATTCGCCAAGCGCTTTCCTCGAAGCGATCTTCCAAACACCGCCGCGCCTTTCGAATCGGTCGAGGTAGCGAAATCCCGTGGCGAGGTTCATGTACGGCTTCGCTTCATCGCTTCGATGAATCGAGACGCCCAGAGTTTCGACGGCGGCTGAATTCGGCGGATCGGGCGAGCCGGCAGACGTGGGAGAGACCTCCTCGAGTTCGACGAAAATTTGCCCCACCATATGCATCGTGAATCGATAGCGCGCCGTCAGCCCTTCAACCCATTCGACGAAGGCTTCGGCGCCGCCTGAGAAGCTGCCGTGATCATCCGTTGCGTCGTCGTGGTAGCAGCTCCGCACGAGGTCGAAATCGCGTCGGTCAATTCCGCGGCAGTAGCGGTAGATCACGTCTCGGATGTCTTGCTGATCGAGCAGCGCGGAAAGGCGAGGGTCCATGACTCGACGCTAGCAGGCCTGATTCGAGCTGTGCGGGCTGCACGGGCGCTCGATAGAGGGATTGCGTTCTCGCCACCGCAGCTCTGCATCGTGCGCGTCCCCCCCCCCTTGCCCGCGCAGGGCTTCACGGGGCTATGCTTTGCGCGCAGCAACCTTTTCGGTTTCTGCGATCTTTTCCGCTCGCCTGTTTCGGGGCAGCGATCTCGTTCTTCAGGAGTTCCTTCGTGAGTCAGTCGCCCGCCCTTCGTTTCGGTGTCATGTTCGGTTATTGGCAGGCCCAGCCGAATCCCAATTTCGTAGAGATCGCTCAGGAGGCGGAAAAGCTTGGCTTTGATTCCGCGTGGAGCGCAGAGGCTTGGGGCTCGGATGCCTTTACCCCCCTCGCTTGGATCGGTGCGCATACCAAGAAGATCAAACTGGGTACATCGATCGTCCAGATCTCAGCGCGCACACCGACGTCGACGGCGATGCATGCGCTGACTCTCGATCATCTCACTGAGGGGCGCATGATTCTCGGGCTCGGCGTGTCAGGACCGCAGGTCGTCGAAGGCTGGTACGGGCAGCCCTTCTCGAAGCCGCTCTCGCGCACGCGCGAGTACGTGGACATTATTCGCCAGGTCATGCGGCGCGAGCGTCCGGTCAAGAATGACGGGCCGCATTATCCGCTTCCGTATTTTGGCGAGGGTGCCTGGAAGATGGGCAAGCCGCTCAAGCCGATTACGCATCCTCTGCGCGCCGATCTGCCGATCTACCTCGGCGCCGAAGGGCCGAAGAATGTCGCGCTGGCGGCGGAAATCTGCGATGGATGGATTCCGCTTTGGTACTCGCCGACGCGCGAGGAAGTCTATGCGGATTCGCTGACCCATGCGAAAGACGATTTCGACATCGTCGTGCCCGCAACAATCAAGGTGACGGATGATCTCGAGGCTGCTTTCGATGAGTTGCGGCCGATGCTTGGGTTCTATGTCGGCGGCATGGGCTCAAAGGACCGGAATTTCCACAAGGATTTGATGGGGCGGATGGGGTATCCCGGCGAAGCGCAGAAGATTCAGGACCTTTTCCTGTCGGGCGATAAGGGCGGCGCGATTGCGGCGGTCCCGAATCAGTTCATCGACGATATTATGCTTGTGGGCTCGAAGGAGCGAATTCGCGATCGCCTGCAGGCTTGGAAGGATAGCCGTGTGCGAACGATATTGGTCCACGCGGCCGATACCGCCTCACTTCAGGCGATGGCCGACATTGTGATGGACTAGTGATGGACTAGTGATGGACTAACAGGTGGACCGCGCCACTGTGCGGGCGTGCGGGATAGATCGAATCAAGCTTGAGGGTTTTCGAAGGTTCTCAACGGTAGAGGGGAGAGTGAAATGGATATTGGCTATTTCGGACTGAATCTTGGGACGCTGGATAACCCGGACTCGATCGAGCGCGTCGTCACGACAGCGGAGCAGGCAGGTTTCGAATCGGTGTGGACGGGCGAGCATGTGGTCGTGATCGACCCGCAGGTTCCGCCCTCGCCGGTTTCTCCTGACGCTACTTTCATCGATACGATTGCGAGCCTTGCCTTCGTTGCCGCCAAAACGGAACGCATCAAGATCGGCTCGGGCATCCTCTTGCTTGCGCAGCGCAATCCGGTTGTGGTGGCCAAAGAGTTGGCCTCGGTCGACGTGCTCTCGAAGGGGCGTCTTCTCGTGGGGGTTGGCGTCGGCTACGTCGAAGGCGAGTTTGACGCGCTCGGGATTCCGTATGCGGAGCGCGGCGCCCGCACGACCGAGCACATTGATGTGCTGCGGACGCTTTGGACCGAAGAGAAGCCTTCCTTCGACGGCGAGTTCACCTCTTTCTCGGGAATCCAGGTGCGGCCTCGGCCCGTTCAAAAGCCGCATCCGCCCATCCATGTGGGTGGCATGTCCGCGCCGGGTCTTCGCCGCGCCGTTTCCAAGGGCGACGGCTGGTACGGCTTCTTTCTCGATGTCGAGGGCACGGCGGGTGTCCTCAAGGCGCTCGAGGAAACGGCCAAGACTGTTCCTCGGCCCGACTCGCTCGGTCGCCTCGAAATCTCTGTGACTCCACCCGGCCCCGTCGACGCCGATACGGCAAAGCGATTCGAGGATCTCGGAGTCGATCGTCTGGTCGTCATGCGCGGCTTTCAGGACATGGGGGCCAAGCGCGACAAGAGCGCCGAAGACGCGATCATACGTTTCATCGAGGACACGTCTCGCGACTTGAAATTGACTTGATCAGGTGTTTCGGCGCCTTGGTGGGCGGCTCTCGGCTTGCTGAAGGCGTTGCTGGGGAAAGGGCGAGCCTGAATCGGCTAAGCGTGCGATAAAAGCTTGAGAGGTCCTCTCCGCTTGAACCCGGGTCTTTCAAGGTCCTAGCTTGGTCCGGCGGAAGTTCGTCTGATCACGCGCTCAATTTATCGGAGTGCGTGCTTCAGCGCACTCGTTACCGGGAAACGCCATGAACACCATTCTGATCACGCTTAACATCATTTTGATCTCGGGCCTGATCGCCTTGGGACGGGAATGGCCGCCCGCACTTTTCGCGTTTCTCATAGTGGGTCCGCTTTCACTGATTAGTATCTGGTGGACTTCGAACGGAGGGGTTTCGGCGCGGACGATCTTCGTGTCCACGGCGGCGGCTGCGATCGCAGGGGTGGCGGCGGCGGGCTATTTCTGGCCCTCCGCCTGGTATGGGAGCGTCATCGTTGCCCCGATCGTGGTCCTCGGGATTGTGGACATGCTGCAGGGGAAGCGCGCGATTCGGCGAAATTTCCCAGTGATTGGCCACGCTCGTTACCTGCTCGAAATGATTCGCCCGGAGATTCAGCAGTACTTCATCGAAACGGATATGGATGGCCGCCCGTTTAATCGCGAAGAGCGCTCTCTGATCTACCAGCGCTCAAAGGGCGCCCTCGATTCACTTCCGTTTGGGACCCAGCGCGACGTCTACCAGAACGGCTACGAATGGATCAATCATTCGATGGCGCCGGTTCGTCCCCGAGAAGAGGATCCGCGGATTTGGGTGGGCAAGGGCCGCTGCGAGAAGCCGTATCACGCCTCGATCCTGAATATCTCGGCTATGAGCTTTGGTTCCCTTTCGGGCAATGCGATTGAAGCGCTCAATTTCGGTGCGAAGGAAGGTGGCTTCGCGCATAACACCGGAGAGGGCTCGATCAGCCCGCATCATCTACAGGGCGGAGATTTAATCTGGCAGATCGGGACTGGGTATTTCGGATGTCGTGCAGAGACGGGCGGTTTTGACGAGGCGAAGTTTGCGGATCGGGCCTCGCTAGACGTAGTTAAGATGATTGAGATCAAGATCTCCCAGGGCGCGAAGCCCGGTCATGGCGGCATCCTTCCCGCAGCCAAGATCACGCCGATGATTGCCGAGATCCGCAGCGTACCTATGGGACAAGACGTGATTTCGCCGCCCGCACATTCGGCTTTCTCGACGCCCATTGAACTCCTGACCTTCGTGACTCGCCTGCGTGAGCTCTCGGGCGGGAAGCCTGTGGGTTTCAAGCTTTGCGTCGGCAAGCGGCGCGAATTCTTGGCGATTTGTAAAGCCATGGTGGAGACGGGGATGGTGCCGGACTTTATTACGGTGGACGGCGGTGAGGGCGGGACGGGTGCTGCCCCCTTTGAATTCTCGAATGCGCTGGGTTGCCCGCTTGTCGATGGCCTGACATTTGTGCATAACTCGATTGTCGGAATCGGACTGCGAGACCAGATCAAAATTGTCGCCTCGGGCAAAGTGGGCAGTGGCTTTGGAGTCACGCGCTTGATCGCGCTGGGTGCGGATGCGTGTTATGCCGCACGTTCGATGATGATGTCCATGGGATGTATTCAGGCGCGGAAATGCAATAGCAATGAGTGTCCCGTTGGAATCGCGACGCAAAATCCGTCTCTGACCGCAGGATTGGTTGTAGATAAAAAGGCGAAGCGCGTTGCCCGATATCATCGCGAGACGATTGAGGCCGCTGTGGAGCTGATGGGCGCTGCGGGATTAGAATCGCCGGAAGACCTTCGCCCTTGGCACATTACGCGCCGCGTCTCTCAGCTCGAGGCGATGCACTACGGCCAGATCACCGATTACCTGAAGCCGGGGTCGCTCCTTCGGGAGCCTCGCCCCAAGAGCTTTGAGCGGGCCTGGGATTCCGCCTCATCCGAGACCTTCGCCCATGTAGGGCAAGGCGACGACATACCCGGAGCGGCAATGAACTCCGCTCGCGAGGCGAGCTAGCGTCGGGCTAAAGGATCGGGTCGAGCAGCACTTCGGTTCGATCGTGTTCGATCATTCCCCAATCGCCCATTTCGTCCGCGCCCAGCTCGCGCTCAACAACGCGGAGCGTCCCGGCCTGGAATTCGAAGCGCGTCGAGGCGCTGCCGTGATCGGTCTCGAATTCGATGAAGCCGCCGGGATCGACGAAGTTCGCGACCGGAGCGAAGAAGCGTGCGATGGCGCGGGCAGGCAGCTCGTCCATCATGCCCTCGCGACCAATGCCGGAGACGCCGCCCTCGGGACCTTCGTGCACAATCGCATGCTCGCCGAGTCCCGTGAGGGTGCGGAGCGCCGCGGCGAAGGTGGGGGCTGAGGCGAACTCACGATAATGCGCAGGCTTCTCGCTGATGCCGCTCGTGAGGAAAGTCGACTCGGTCGGGAAAGCGTTCTTGAGAGCAGCAAGGGCAGCGCGTTCGCCGGCCGGGCTCATTCGAAATTGTGCTTTATCGATCCAGACTGAGGTACCCATGGTATGGCTCCGATGATTGGTCTTGAGGAGGTATCCCGAGGGGCGAGAACACGCCGGCCGGACTCCGTCCAATGACGGGCAGGTCGGATTGCCGGGGGCTTGTCTTGAGTTCCCCCTTCCAAACTTGTGCAATAGGCGTCGATCGTTCGGTCCTCGGCGACTACCGTTTTAGTGCGCCCGCAATAAATTGCGTAGTCGCATCGCTGGCCGCTTCACCTTGAAGCATGGCGCGTTGCGAGTGGGCGTCGTCGATGGTCTGATCGCAACGAGAACCAGAGGAGGGCAATAGGGATGCGCGTGGAACTCGATGAGCAGCATCGGGCAGAGCTCTCGGCCCATTGGCGGAAAGCTTTCGAGTGGGCCGAAAACACTCTGGAAGGCAAGGTCGTGGCCTGGGAGGCTCAGCCCCGCTGGCGGCCGGCGTGTTTCTTTGAAATGGAACTGGCGGGTGGACGGGATCTTATCGTTGGAGAGGAGCTTGCCGGTCCGGCTGATCCCGCCGGGAAGCCGGGTCGGGCCCAGCCGTTCTATTGGCGCGGCGCGCGCGGCGAATGGCATCGCAATACCCGACCGCTCGAGCGCGAGATGCACGTGATCGAAATTTTCGAGCGGAACGGCGTCCGTGTCCCCCATTCCTACGGCATCTGCGAGGATCCGCCGGGGCTGATCTTGGAGCGCCTGCCTGGCCGGTTCAATCTCGAGACAGCGAACGACGAGGCTCATCGTCAGAAAGTGCTCGATGAGTACCTGACCGAGCTCGCCCGCATTCATTCTATTCCCGTTGAAGAGTTCGAGGCGGTCGGTTTCCGCCGGCCCGCGAACGGGGAAGAGAGCTGTTACGGCGAAACTCGCGGTTTTGAGCGGAGTTACCGCGCGGCGAAGACGAAGCCCGATCCGATGATCGAGTTTCAGTTGGGATGGTGTAAGCGCAATCTGCCGAAGGGACGCGACGAGCTGTCTTTTCTGGTTTGTGACGCCGGTCAGTTCATGTTCGATGATGATGGGCTGACGGGTTTGATCGATTTCGAGCTCGGCTATATCGGCGACTATGCGGCGGATCTTGCGGCGCTGCGCACGCGGGACCTGACAGAGCCTCTCGGCGATCTCGGAGCGGCGATGCGGCGATACTGTGAGATCAGTGGCCGCGACGTTGATTTCGATGTGATCGACTACCACACGATCCGGTTCGCACTGCTCAATCCGCTTTCGGTTGCGAGCATGCTGCTCAATCCAGTTGTCGACGCGAACTACGTGCAGTACCTCGGTTGGTACGTTTGCTACGGCCGTACGGGACTCGAAGTAATGGCGAACGGGGCGGGCGTTTCGCTCGACCCGCCGCAGCTGCCCGAAGCGCGACCCTCGCGCCGTTCGGTTGCTGCGGATCATCTCATTGAGTTGCTCGATCCGGAACAGGCCAACGGCGGTGAAGAGCGCGCGTACGATTTCGACCGAATGCAGAGGACCGCGATCTATCTGGAGCGCTCCGATCGTTACGGCGCCGCGCTCGAGGCCGATGATCTGGATGATGTGGCCACTCTACTCGGGACTCGCCCGGGCAGTTGGGAAGAGGCCGATGCTCAACTCGAAGAGCTCGTTTTGGCCGCGCCACCCGAGCGCGACGCGGAGCTGATTCGTTATTTTCATCGACGACTCTCGCGAGAAGAGTCGTTGCTTTATCCCGTGCTTCGCGAGCAGCAGGATGCTGCTTTGCCGCCACTCGTTTGAGTTCCAACTCCAACTTCCCAAGAAGGATTAAACCTGCATGCTGACTGATGCTCCGCTTCACGGAATTCGAGTCGTCGATCTTGCCGACGAGAAGGGCGAGTTGGCCGGTCGGATTCTCGGCGATTTCGGTGCCGAAGTAGTCCGTGTCGAGCCGCCGAATGGCGCCCGCTCGCGACAGATTCCGCCCTTTATTGGCGAAGGTCCCGATCGGCGCAGTCTCTACTTCGCCTATCGCAATTCGAATAAGCTCGGGCTCGCGCTCGATCTCGCAGCCGAGCGCGATCGTGACCGACTGATCGCCTTGCTGCAGCGCGCCGATGTCTTGATCGAGTCAGAAATGCCGGGCAGAATGGCAGAGCTGGGGCTCTGCCCCGAGTCGCTCTCCGAGCGATTCCCGCATTTAATCGTGCTCTCGATTTCGGATTTCGGTCAGACGGGTCCCTACCGCGATTGGCATGCGACGGATTCAACGATGAGTGCGATTTCGGGCATGCAGGCGAAGGCAGGGGATGCGGCGCGGGAACCACTGCTGACGCCGGGCGCGATGGCCTATGACATCGCGGGCGTCATGGGTGCGTACTCGACGATGGCCGCGATCTATCAAAGGGAGCACACAGGTTTCGGGCAGACGATTGATCTCTCGGTGCTCGAAGCGGCGGCGCAGCAAACCGATTGGTCCTTGTCCAACTCCACTTCGATCGAGGCCAGGGGGCAGGACAGCACGCAGGTCCGGATGGGTTCGGGGCCGGTTTACAAGATCTTCCCGTGTAAGGGTGGCTATGTCCGACTTGTCATTATGGCGCCGCGGCAATGGCTTGCGATGCGCGAGTGGCTCGGGGATCCCGAGTATCTCCGGGGTCCGAAATTGAATGGCTTCTTGGGCCGAATGGAAATCGCCGACGCGCTGAACGTGATGGTCGGCGATCTCTTTGAGACGATGGAGGCCGAGGAGGTTTCCGTCGAAGCGCAAAAGCGAGGCATCGTCTGTACACCCGTGCTCTCGCCCGACGAAGTCCTCGAGAACGTTCATTTCAAGTCACGGGGTACGTTCACGGACGCAGAGTATGCGCCCGGCGAGACGGGGCCGATCGCGTCCGGTTTTTTCGAGCTCGACGACGAGCGTGTCGGGTACCGGTTCCGCGCGCCCGAAATCGGCGAGCATTCGCAGAAGATCGAAAATGAGCTGTGGCCCGACGCTCGACCCACGCCTAAGGGAGACCGCCCGGCGCCCTCGCCGCCTTTCGCGGGGCTGCGCGTACTGGATTTCGGAATCGGAGGCGTAGGCGTTGAAGCGGCGCGCTTCTTTGCTGATTACGGTGCGGACGTGATCAAGGTAGAGAGCCGGACCTACCCCGATTTTGTGCGCGTCATTATGTCGACCGAGATGAGCGCCTCCTTTGCTTCTTCGAATCATTCGAAGCGCGCTTTCGGCGTGAATATCAAATCCGAAGAAGGGCGCGCGCTGATTTACGAGTTGGCGAAGCAGGCCGATATCGTCACGGAGAACAATTCGACAGGTACGATGGAAGCACTCGGACTTGGCTTCGACGTGCTGCAGGGATTGAATCCGAAGCTGGTGATGGCGAGCAGTCAGCTTCTCGGCAATCACGGGGAGTGGGCGAACTGGATCGGCTACGGGCCGAGCACTCAGCCGATCGGCGGCCTGGTCTATCTCTGGGATTATCCAGAAGACGGCGTGCCGGCCGGGGCAAGTGCGATCTTCCCGGACCATTTCGCGGGTCGACTGCTTTCGATGGTCGCGCTCGCGGGTGTGATTCGGCGACTGCGCACGGGCAAGGGTGGGCACGGTTCCGTCGCACAGGCCGAGGCCGTCGCGAATATCCTCGGCGATCAGATGCTGAAGGCGGGGCTCGCGCCCGGCAGTGTCCAGCCCCTCGGTAACCGGAATCAGCGCGGCGCACCCTGGGGTTCGTATCGCTGCGCGGGGTTCGAGCAATGGCTGACGATCACGGTGCGCGACGACGCAGATTGGGCCGGTTTCAAGGCGGCGATGGGGGACCCGGAATGGGCGAACGATTCAGCCTATGATCACGCGGAGGGTCGGTTCGCTGCCCACGACGCGATCGATGAGAAGATCAGCGAGTGGACGCAGTCCCAGGCGCCGCGTGCGTTGGCTGTGACGCTGCAGATGTTTGGTGTGCCCGCTGCGCCGATGTTGACCGCGCGAGATCAGATGCACGATGTGCATTACCAGGCGCGCGGCTACGTCAATTGGGTCGATCAGCCGGGCTTGGGTTGGATCGGGTTTGAGGGCTACTCGTTCCGGGCGAGCGGGATGGCGACCCGCGAGATTAGACCCGCGCCTTGGTTAGGCGAGCATACGCGCGAAATCGCGCGGGATATGCTGGGGCTCTCCTCTGAAGAGATTGATGCGAAAATTGAGGCTGGGGTTCTCGAGGTCACGGAGTGATTCGTTAGGCTCCCGCTCCCGCCCCGTGGGTCGGTTCGGTTGGCGCCCCGTTTGAGGCAGGTTAGAGGTCGGTTAGAGACCGGCGAGATCCAGGTCGAGGTTTGCGCTCGTGATGCCGCCGTGGATATCCATGACGGATCCTGTGACATAGGCGCTCGCCGGGGACGCGAGGTAGAGCGCGCCGATGGCAATGTCTTCGGGCTCGCCGAGTCGCTTTAGGGGCGTCGCGTTGATCATCGCCTTGTGCACGGTTTCGTTGGTCAGCACAGTCTCGAGCGAGGAGGTCGCCGTGGACCCGACGGCAATCGCGTTCACCCGAATCTTCGGCGCAAGATCTTGAGCGAGCAACTTCGTGAAATGAGTCATGGCGGCCTTCGCTGTGCCGTAAGCCACGAATCCTTTTCCGGTCATCTGCCCGATCGACGAGGAGATGTTCACGATCGCACCGCCTTCCTGCATATGCGGCACGGCTGCTTTGGAAAGGACGAAGGCCGTTGTTGCATTGAAATGAATCGCGCCCGCGAATTCCTTCTCCGAGGTTTCGAGAAAGGGTTTCGGCATCGAGCCGCCCACATTGTTGATGACGATATCGATGCGACCAAACTCGTCCAACGCGCGGGCCGCGAAAGCCTCGAGATTCTCCGACCGCGCCGCGTTGCATTCAACGACCAGCGCGCGGCGCCCCAGCTTTCGAATCTCTTCGGCGACGAGCTCGAGCTGGTCCACACTGCGCGCGGCGAGCGCCACATCCGCGCCATTCTCAGCGAGGGCAAGCGCGGTAGCGCGGCCGATGCCGCGACCGGCGCCGGTCACGAGGGCAACTTTGTCATCAATTCGAAAGCGATCAAGAATAGCCATAGGAAAAGTCTAGCGACTCGGATTCGGGATGCACCGGGCCGGGCCGGGGACGGTGCCGTGCGGCGGCCCGGACCGATGCCAGGTCGAAGGCCAGGGGGGAGGCGAGCGCGGTTCGAAGACCGCTAGCGTCTGCCTTTCAGCGCGAATTCAATTCGCGTACTAAAGGAGATGGACATGCAGGATTTCAAGGGGCGTGTTGCGGTGGTGACCGGCGCCGCCAGCGGAATTGGTTTGGGCGTGACGCAGCGTTTTTTGGCTGAAGGCATGAAAGTCGTCCTGGCGGACCTCGAGGGGGAGCGGCTGAACCGCGAGGTTGCGCGGCTTTCCGAGGCCGGCGGAGACGTGCTCGGCGTTGAGTGCGATGTGCGCGATCCGCATTCGGTTGAGGATCTCGCGAAGCAGACGCTCTCGCATTACGGTGGTGTGCATGTGGTGATGAATAATGCGGGTGTTGCTCCGGCGGGCCCGATGCTGGAAACAACGCCTGCGGACTGGCGATGGATCGTGGATGTGAACCTATTGGGCGTCGCCTACGGCGTGTCGGCGTTTGGGCCGATTCTTCGTGACGCTGGCGAGGGGCATATCATCAATACGGCTTCGGAAGCCGGACATGTGTCGAGCGCAGTGTTAGGTATGTATACGGCGACAAAGCATGCTGTCGTCGGCCTCTCGGAGTCTTTGTATCGAGAACTGGAAGGTTCGGTGGTCTCCGTGCATTGCTTATGTCCCAGTCTAGTCGATACCCAGATCTTTAACTCGGAACGAAATCGCGATGATGGGGCCGAGATGACCGCGGCGCAGACGGCGACAATTGCGCCCCTTCGCGAGGCCATTTCGTCGATGGGGATCGGTGTGGAAAAGGTGGCGGGCGATATCGTCGATGCGATGCGCAACGATCAGTTCTGGATCTTCACGCACGATATGACGAAGTCAGCGCTCAGCGTTCGGTACAAGGACATTGAGGCGGGGCGCAATCCTTCGAATCCCTATGTCGGGATGGAGGAGATTCAGGACTTGGTGACGCCCACCTGATCGGCTTGGCGACTATCCCGGCGAGCCTCTCCTTGAATCTGCTCGCTTTTGCGCGCTGCGTGCACTTGGGAGAGCGATCTGTGTGTCGCGGGGGCGCGTGGTACCCTCCTGTAACGCGGAATAGTCCAACGCCGCCGGAGGATTATAATGGCTTCATTCATGGCTCCCTTCCATGCGCAGACCTATGCCGCTACGCGCATGGTGACTGGATTCCTCTTTCTCTGTCACGGGGGCCAGAAGCTCTTCGGCTTCCCGGGCGGCTTCCCGGAAGGCCTGCCCACCTTCGTCCAATACGGTGCGGGCGGGATCGAACTTGTCGGCGGGCTGCTCGTGATGATCGGGCTTGCGACTCGGCCGGCAGCCTTTCTGTGTAGTGGCACGATGGCGGCGGCCTATTGGATGGCCCACGGCCTAAAGGCGCCGCTTCCGATCGATAACGGCGGCGAACTTGCTGCATTGTATTGCTTTGTTTTTCTGGCGATCTCGGCGCAGGGTTCGGGCATCTGGAGTGTCGATGCGGCCCGTTCGGGGAGTGGTGCCGCTTGAGCGAAGAGACGCCGAGCCGATCGTCGATTCGAAATCAGAGCGCTTCGTCGTCCTCGTCCTCTGCAGTAGGCGTCGGTGCGCCGAGTGGCGCGGCAGGTCAGCTCTGGCGGGCGCTGGTTGCGTTGGCGGCTGTTGCTCCGCCGATGGTGCGGAAGTCGGAGATGCGCAACACCGACAACACCGACAATACCGACAATGCCCACAGGGGAGGAGTCGCAGGTCGCTCGGAAAATTTGGTTGCGGCGTTTGATGAGGCCTACACGTCTTTTGTCGATTCCTTTGAGTCGCTGCCTGGGGAGGCTCAGCTTCTTGCGCTCCAGACGATGGACAAGCAGCTGTCCTCGATGGTTCGGGCGAAGAACGCCGACCTCTGGACCCAGAAAGCGCATCTTTCCAATCCGCATTGGGTCAAGGTTCGGTATTTGGCGGCGGATGTGATCGAGGCTTTCGAGTGGCCGCAGGGGAGCGAGACCGGTGTCGCCGGTCGATTGACCTTGCATGAGGGCGATGCGGAATGATCTGGGATTTGGGCGCCGCCGAGATCGTCGCTTGTGCGCTTCGGCCGGCGGGCACTTGGGGACGCTTTGCCTCTCTGCTTGTATTTGTCGTCGCAACCTGGTGGGTCGCGCGGCGCCGTCGTTAGGTGGCTTCCTACCTGCCGTTCTGAGAACTCGGGTGTGAGCCTGCGAGTGCGTCATTCAAAGTGAGCGCGTCATTGAGCGCGGCTGCGTCATGCGTTCGTAGATAGTCGGCGCCTTGGTTGGCCGCGTAAAGCTCAGCGGCCAGCGTGGCCGGGCCGACATCCGCGGTTTCGCGACCGGTGATCGCGCGAAGGAATGATTTTCTCGACACCGAGATCAGAACCGGCAAGCCAAAGCGCTTGCGCAACTCCGGGATTCTTCGCAGGACCTCGAGAGACGCATTTGGATCGCGCCCCAAGAAAAACCCCATGCCCGGATCGACGATCAAGCGGCGCTCGGCAATTCCGGCGGAGACGAGTTCGGTCAGGCGCTTTTCAAAGAAGCGCTCGACCGAGTCGAGGGCTTCCTGCGGAGTGGCGTCGTCCCGCGTCGCTCGATCGCGCTCGACGAGCGAATGCATCACGATGAGCGCCGCTTCACTGTGGGCGAGTTCTTCGTGGAGGGCTGGGTCGGGGAAGCCGCGCACATCGTTGAGGAACGCGACTCGCTGCTCCATTGCGAAGCGAAGCACGTCGGGTTCCGTCGCATCGATTGAAACCGGAATGCGCGTGCCCTTGTCTTCGGCGAGCCCCTGCAGCACAGGTTGGAGCCGCTCGATTTGTTCCCCAGCGGGAACGCGGCGCGCGTCCGGGTTGCTCGAAGCGGGGCCAATCTCAAGAATGTCTGCGCCGGCCGCGATCAGGGCCCTCGCATGTTTCAGCGCTGCGTCAGGCGAGAGGTAACGGCCGCCATCCGAGAAGGAATCTTCTGTGACATTGAGGATCGCGACGATCTTGGGACGGTTCTGCATTCGGCTCTGGCTCTCGTGCTGGCTCGATTACTAGATCTTGGTACCCAGTTTTTACACCGCTTTTACGCGTGGGTCCGACCTCATATGCCCTCCGAGGATATGCTTCAACCTGTATTCGGGTTCAGAGGAAGAGCTGCCTTGTTTGTGAAAACGAATAGGACCGCACTCGAACGTACACCGCTTTTACGCTGCTTTGTAGAAAATAGGTAAACGTCGATCACTCGACCGGATTCCCCCCCGTTTGACCCTAGTCCGAATTCAATCGATTCGATCAGGAAGCCGATGCAAGACGAGTCAGTTCAGGCTGGATCGGTATTCCTACTAGGGGCGGAGAGACTAGAGAACGCATGAGCACTGCAATCGATTTCGACCCTTCGAGCGCCGAGCGCAGGATGCATCCGCATTCTGCGGATCAGATTCAGCCGCGCGAGTCCAGCACTTCAGCGACCGGCAAGTCCGCTCCTGGTCGTGGTACTGGCAAGGGCACTTGGCTTCGTTACACCGCAGATCGCATGCCCGTCGCCTATACGTGCGCGGGATTGATGCTTCACGTAGCCGTCTTTTTTTGGGCGTCGACGGCATGGGCGGCGATCTGGGTTCTGCCACTTTTTCTCGTCAGCATCCTGGTCTCTCCGATCAATCATCATCACCAGCATTTCAATACCTTTCAAGCGCCGTGGCTGAACCGGATCTATGACCTTTTCCTAGCGCTACAGACGGGCATCGCGCCGTACGCCTGGACGCTCCATCACAACCTGGGGCATCACCGCAACTACTTGAATCAGCGGCCGCATGATCAGCCCGACGAATCGAAGTGGACGCGTCGCGACGGCTCGCAGATGGGTCGCATGGAATACACAGTCGACCTGCTGCTTAATCATCAGATCGATATCCTTCGAATTGGACGCCGCTATCCGAAATACCTGCGCGCCTTCCTTCTAATGAAGATTCCACTTTGGACGATTCTGGGTGCGGCTCTCTACATCAACGCGACAAACGCGTTCCTCGTGATTTTCCTTCCGGGCTTCATGGCTCTCGCGCATACGGCGTGGGTTACGTACGGACATCACGCGGGCTTCTATCCGACCGATCACTACGATGCGAGCTTCAATAACATCAATCCGCTCTTCAACTGGATCACGTGCAATCTCGGGTACCACACCGCGCATCATAAGCGGCCGGGTGTGCATTGGTCCTTGCTGCCGAAGTTGCATGACGAGATCAAGGACATGATCCCGAAAGAGCAAATCCAGGAGCCCTTCTGGTAGGTCGTTCTCGTCGAGGGTCAGGGCCGCGCCATGAGCGCCAAGCGCCTTAGCTGCCCCGTCCTCGCCCTCGCCTTCCTGCTCCGCCTCTCTTGTAGACCTCTGCTCTACGTTCTTGCGAGCCGCCTCGCCCGCGGGTCGTTGATGCGGGCCTCGAGGTCAACTTCGACTTGACCTGCGACGACGCGCGCTCCGAAACACGGGACCGGAAAGCCGTCCGCATTTGCGGGGTCGAAGCCGGTCCGGACGTCGAAGGGCCAGCCGTGCGCATCGCAAACGATGACGCAGTTTTCGAATGTGCCGCGTGAGAGCGGGAAGCCCGCATGGGGGCAAGCGTCTTCCATCGCGTACACCTCGTCACCGTCTCGATAGAGGCCGATCGCAAGGCCCTCTCGCTCGGTTCGCTCGGCTTCGCTGAGTGGGGCGCCGGTCTCCGGATCAAGGACCACGCGTAATCCTTGGCGCTCGGGAACCGCGGAGAGTTCAGCAACAGGTACAAACGACAAATCGGCACTCCCTTCCTGCTCGTTACGAGTAGAGAAGATGAGTGCCGAAGAATGCCGCAGGTCGATGCGGGCGACCATCTGGGTCGGGGGACCTAAATACCATCCCCATACATTTGCGCGGTCGCCGGGTCGAGAGACTCGGAGCCGAAGCCGATGCGACTTAGTTTTGGGCGAGTGCGGCCGGAAGCGGAATGCCGATTAGCCGAACGACGCAGGTCTCCAGACTCTCTTTTGCTCTGGCCGAGCCTGCGCAATCCATGGATGTCGGACCCGCGAGTCCGCTGAGGTCGAGCGTGCCTTGCGAAGTGAAGTTCTCGAATGCCGCGTCGAGCTGGTCATGCGTAAAGGCTTCAAAAGTATTTGCGCTTACGTTGCCGATGGAAACCGGGGATTCAGCCGCAGCAACGCTGCTTAGGCCGAGCCCGAATACCGCTGTCAAAAAAATGTGTGCTGTAAACTTCATGGTGGGGGGGCTCCTTTGGGAGTGTCTATCGGTTACTCGGTTGATCTCTTGAGTTGTTCGTGTATCGATCCAGAGGGTGTTTTTCGTTTGGTCCTGGAATTCTGCGCGCGCTGCGGCGAGAGGGTCTCTGGTTGCGCTGCATGCGAGGCATGCCGAGGAGTTGCGGCCCGCCTTCCCAGTCAAAATCACCAGGTGAATTTTGAAAATGCCGGATCTAAACTTTCTATTTGGATGAAGCGGCGCGTCGCGAGGACGTCTGAAGCCGCGTGTAGATGCGCGCAACCCTGCGTTGCGGAGCGAAATGAGGAGGAGACCGACCATGAAACTTTGGGATGACGAGCTTGAGGGCTACCGAGCGGAAGCCGTTGCAATGCTTGAGCACCTGCCGGCTTTGCCCGCGCCGGATCCGTCACTCGATGCTGCTGCGCGGGCTATCGCGACGCGAGACGGCTTCGAGGCGGCGATTCCCATGGCGCTCTCGGAGCGCGCCGAGCCGACTACGATTCCGGGACCCGCCGGAGATATTCCGGTCCGCATCTTTCGACCGAGCGGCAAGGTGCGCGCGCTCTACCTTCATATACACGGCGGGGGTTGGATTCTCGGCAAGCCCGAGATGGGAGACCTGACCAACGAACATCTTGCGGACGAGTTCGGGCTCGCCGTACTCAGCGTCGACTACCGCCTCGCGCCCGAGCATCCCTATCCGGCGGGCCCGGACGATTGCGAGGCGGCTGCCGCCTGGCTGCTCGAGAAGGGGCCGAGCGAATTCGGAGCGGACCGTCTCTTTATTGGCGGCGAATCGGCGGGTGGGCATCTCACGCTTACGACGGCGCTCCGCGTGCGCGATCGGCTGAAGGCGGCGGAACGCCTGCTGGGTCTGAACCTCGTCTTCGGCTGGTACGACGTGAACGGGACCCCGAGCCAGCGGTTTAATGGTGGGCACAAGGACATGCTCGATCCGGAGGGCCTGCGGCTGATGGTGGATTGCTTTACCCCGGGTCTCTCGGAGGAGGAGCGCCGGAATCCGGACATTTCACCTCTCTTCGCAAATCTGGCCGGCCTGCCTCCGAGTCTGCTGACAGTGGGCGGTTTCGATCATCTGCGGGACGACACCCTCTTTCTTGCGCCTTTGCTCACCGCCGCGGGTGTGGAGACGGAGCTTCAGGTCTACCCGGACTCGCCCCATGGCTTCCAGGCGCTGCCGACCAAGATGGCGGAGGCGATGACAATAAGAAGCGATGCGTGGATGGCGAGCGTGATGAAGGCCGCCGGGGTCTAGGCCCCTGGGTCGCGGCAGCACGCCGCAGAATATTTACATTCAATCTAAATCGGTCGGCTCAGGCTCGGCCGAACTAGGAGCATTTCAAAAATGAATGATTTCAGTGGTAAGGTCGCGGTCGTGACAGGCGGCGCGGGTGATATTGGCAAGGCGATCGTAAAGGGGTTGCTTGGACAGGGTGCCAAAGTCGTTATTTCGGATGTCGAGCAGGGTGCGCTCGATAAGGCCGTGTCTGAACTCTCTTCTTTAGGCGAAGTGAGCGGGATTGTGACGGACGTCTCTGATGCCGATTCGGTCGAAGCCCTCGCTGCCAAGGTCTATGAACAATACGGCGTCTGCCACATGCTCTTCAATAATGCTGGCGTCGGCGCTCCCTCTGTCAACGTGTGGGAGACGACGGTTAACGATTGGAAATGGGTACACGGAGTCAACGTGATGGGCGTTGTGCATGGAATTCATTCCTTCGTGCCTCGCATGATCGAGGGGGGGCAGGAAGGCCGTATCATCAACACCTCCTCAGGTGACGGCGGCATCGCACCGCTAGGCGGACAATCTGTCTACGCCTCGAGCAAGGCCTGCGTCTCGATCATCACCGAGTGTCTCGAGACCCAGCTGCGCACCCAACATCCCCAGCTTAAGGCGACGATTTTCTACCCGGCCGGCGGCCTCCTGAAGACGGGGATCTGGAGCTGTGACCGGAATCGCCCGGACGAGCTTGCACGAGAGAAGCCCTCCGGGCAGCCTGAAGATCTGCTCGGCGATTTCATGGAGAAGGCCGATGCTGCGGGAATGAAGCTTCAGTTCCAGGATCTCGATGAGCTGGCGGAGGCGCTGTTAGCGGATCTGAAGGCCGGTAAATTTGTGGCGATGATCGGTGTGGAGGGCGCGGGCGAGCAGCTTCATGCCAGGGCCGATAAGATCGGGCGTGGGGAAGCGCCGATCGATGAGCATTCGCATCTGGCGTAGTTGTTGTGGGCTCGCCTAATCCGCGCCGTCTTGAGCGATGCGGATTAGGGGGCCGCAAACGCGAGAGGGTGAATGGTCGAAGGAAATGAGTCGGATCGCGAAATAGAACGGCCCGGCTCTTATCGGGCCGCAGGCGCTCGCAGGGCCGGGGGGCCGGCTGACGCACCCGAGACCTCTGAAGCCTACGCTTGGTACGTCGTTGGCGTCCTGATGCTCGTCTACGTTTTTTCCTTCCTCGATCGTTCGATTCTGAGCATGATGGTCTCGGATCTGAAATCCGGACTCGATCTCGATCAGGATTGGCAGGTCGGCTTCTTGATGGGGCCGGCCTTCGCGATCTTCTACACGATTTTCGGGATTCCCTTCGGCCGCCTGGCGGATTCGCGAAGCCGTAAACACATCATCTCGTTTGGGCTCACGATTTGGAGCTTGATGACCGTGGGCTGCGGTCTGGCTCAGCATTTTTGGCAGATGGCTTTGCTCCGCGTCGGGGTGGGTGTCGGGGAAGCGTCGCTTTCGCCTTCCGCCTACTCGATCATCAGCGACAAATTCCCGCCCGCTAAACTTGCGCGAGCCATCGCGATCTACTCGAGCGGGATCTATCTCGGTTCGGGCCTCGCTTATATGATTGGCGGCCGCGCGGTCTCGGCCCTTCGCGGCACGGAGCCTTGGCAGTTGCCTTTGCTTGGCGCGATTGAGGGATGGCAGAAGGTCTTCTTCATCATCGGCTTGCCGGGCTTGCTTGTCGTTCCGCTCGTGCTGCTCACGATCCGCGAGCCGAAGCGGAAAGGACTGCTCGCCTCGAAAACGGGCGGGAAGGGGACGGCACTCCCCTTCTCGGAGGTGATGGCTTATGCGAAAGAAAATTGGCGTGCGCTCGCCTTGCATAACGTCGGTTTCGCGCTTTTGTCTTTTTCGAGTTATGGCTCTGGCGCCTGGCTGCCTGAAATGTTCAAGCGTGTGCATGGCTGGGACGCGGCCACCTTCGGTTTGATCTACGGACTTGTCGTTTTTATTGGTTCGGCGAGTGGTGCGATCTGCGGCGGGATCTTTGCGGATGCTCTGCTGAAGCGTGGATATCGTGACGCGAAGATCCGTGTGGGCTGGATCGCTGCGTGGACCTGGATTCCCTTCGGTGTGGCATTTCCCATCATCGACGATGGGACGGTCGCCATGGCCGTCGTGATCCCTGCGGCCTTCCTGGCGTCCATGCCCTTCGGTGTGGCGCCGGCTGCGCTGCAAGAGATGGTGCCGAACAATCTGCGAGGGCAGATATCGGCGCTCTATCTTCTCGTGATCAATTTGATTGGGCTCGCGATTGGACCGATGGTGCTCGCGCTGTGCACGGATTTCGTCTTTACTGAGGAGAGCTATGGCCTGGGTGGAATCCGGTGGTCGCTGCTTTCGACGACGCTGTTCGCGCATCTACTTGCGGCGCTCTTGCTTTGGCTCGGGATGAAAGAGTTTCGCCTGGCACTGGACCGTAAGGAGGCCCTGCTCGCCGCTTAGAAGCCTTTGCGCGCCATCCAGTCTTGAACCAAAGCGACGGCTTCCTTCATCTTCTCTGGTGCCTGCATATAGTAGTGGTCGGCGCCGGCGATATGATGGATCTCTTTGTCCCGGTGCCCGATGGCGTCGTGCAGTCGCTGTGCATGGCTCGGTGTGCAGGCTAGGTCGGCTGAGTTGTTCACGACCAAGACGGGGCAAGAGATTCTGCTCGCGTTGCCCAGGCCATCTGCGCGCGAGTCATCGTGGCTCCACTGCGAAAGCCACGAGCGGAGAGTGCTGAAACGAGCGAGGCCAACAGGGCCGTCGTTCACAACCTTAGGCACGCCCAAATAACACAGGCCGGGTTGGCGGTCGGAGGAGTCGAGCGCAGGGTCGAGGAAGCGCGGATCGGCCATCGTGCCATGCACGCAGAAGGCGCGCTCCGGCGCAGCCGTCGGGTCTGCTTTGATCTCGGCGAGGGTAGTCTTGACCCAGGCTGTGATACGGCGATTGCGGGCGACTTGTTCTGCCCGGTACGCCCGAATGAAATCCTCCGTGTAGGGCGGTTGGTTGGGATTCGCCGGATCGTAGAGATTCCAATTGGGGTCGCGCTCGAAAGGCTTCGCCTCGTCGCGAATAGACGGGTCGATCCATTCCGTGAGCGTCATCGAGCGACTGACATGCGCCGCGAGCAGGAGAATGCCGTCGGCGGGTAGCAGTTTGGCCGCGACGAGATCGGCAGGATCGCCCGCAGGCGTCTGCGTGATCGTGGGATGCTCCGCTTGATCCTGGTAGAAGAGCGAGAGCGAACCGCCGCCGGACCAGCCGCCGAGCAAGACTTTTTCGTAGCCGAAGCGCTTTCGTAGATCCTTGATGCACGCGCCGAGATCAAGCACGCATTTCTCAAGGATCAGCGCCGTATCGTTTCCCCGGTAGCGCGGGTTGCAGTAGACGACGTGAATGCCCGACGCGGCGAGCGCCGTCACGAGCGGGAGGAAGGATCCGCCGCCGATCGGGTGAGAGAAGACGATCACGGTCTTGGATTCTTCTTCTGCAGGGCGAATGCGCATGCACTCGACGAAGACCGCGCCTTCGTCGCCGCCGTAGACATCCTTGATCGGGCTGGGGTCAACATGGAGAATGCCGTAGGGCTCGCGGAGAACAGAAGATCGCTTCGCGGAGCTCTTTGTATTGCTAACGGAAGCGCTAGAGGAAGAGCTAGAGGAAGAGCTAGAGGAGGCACTCACGACGAAACCGGAGGTTCAGCGAAGCTCACCGCAGCGCCGACCTGCTTGTCGGTCATCTTGAGCAGCGCCGCATAGACCTCTTCCGGGTACTGCATATGCGGTTTCTTCGGATCCATCGGAGGCTGGGGCAGCGCTTCTGCCGGCGAAGCGTAATCCTGGGGCTGCGCGAAGCGTGCGAGGTCGTCCCTACTGATCCCGGCCTCGGCGGCGGCTTTGGGATCGACCCAGTTCTTGGCTTCGATCGCCGCAGGCGACGTAGCGATTTCGAGAGTTAGGCCTTCCGGGCCTGCGAAATAGATCGAGTGGCACATGCCATGATCGATCGGGCCGAGCACGTTGACGCCGCGGGAGCGGATCCGATTTTGGAGCGCGTGCAGTTCGTCGCGATTGTCCACGTTCAGCGCGAGATGCTGCATCGTGCCCGGAGCGGAGGGCAGGGCGCCGCTGCCCGCATGAGTCTTGCCGTATTCGATTTCGATGTCGGCATTCGCCGGCAGCTGCACAAACGAGATCAGACAATGGGCGCTGCCTTCAAGGAAGGCATGGATGCCGCCCGGCACGCCGTGCATTTCGAAGATCGCGACGAGCGGCATGCCCAGAACGTCAGAAAAGAACTCGATCTGCGCTTTGATGTCTGCGGTCGAGAACGCGATGTGGTGAACGCCGTTTGCTTTGATCATCGGGGGGGGGATCTCCTTGTGAGCGGGGTATCTGTGCGCGCGCGTACGCCCAGGCGCCGCGCGCGCAGAGGGCCATACCAAGAGGATTAGAAAGAGGACTACCAGAGAGTGAGGACATGCCCGTCTTCTGGATTGAGGCGTCCGCCGAGGGCTTCGAGATAGACGTGCTTGAGCGCGTCTTCTCCCTGATGGCGTTGGATTTTCATCCAGCGATCGCTGAACTTTGCAAACTCGCGCCAGGCGCTTCCGAGTCGTTCCTGGAGGCCCGCGCCGCCCCAGTCTTCGGTGCGTTTGGCAATGCGTGTAGGGGCGAAGAAGAACTCGGGGGCGGGGCCGGGAAGGTCGGCGGGCCGCGGTCCCGAGTCCCAATGCGTGCCGCCCACGGTGCAGGAATATTTCAGCTGATCGCGGAGGTGGGAATGCACGCCATGGACCACTTCGCCGTTGCCCGCCATATCGACCATGACCGCGGGGCGATCGCTCGGGATCTTTTCCACTTCGTCATAGAGAAGAACTTCGTCATAGCAACCAAGAGCTTCTACGAAGGCGCGATTACGGGCGGAGGTGAGGCCGACGACGGCGCTGCCTCCCTTCTGTTTGCACATGAAGGCAAGAGCGATGGAGGTTTTGCTCGAGGCGCTCGTGATGATCGTCGACTTGGCCCCGTAATGTCCTTCGTCGGCGATCATGTCTTCGGCGAGAAATGAGGTCATGAAAAGGCCGCGAAGAAGCAGGATATGATCTTCGTACGCTTCCTCGTAGAGCGCGTCTGGGCCGACCCACGTGTAGGAGCGATACACCATTGCATGTTCTGCGCGATGGTCCGCCATGTCGATCATCCCCGTGCTGTTCGCCTTCGCATCGATGACCAGGTGTCGGCTCATGGGGAAGAAGCCGAAGCATCGTGCGCCGACCTCCACGTCCGGATGGCGCGATTCGATCACATCGGCGAAGCCCATCGCCGGAATGCGCCCCCAGCGGTCCGGCCCTGGGAAGAAGCCCCAATAGTTGAGCATGTCGCCCGCAGCGGCGTAGGAAATGTTATTCGAGGTGAGGGCGAATCGGTCAACCTTGAGCAGTACTTGCCCTTCGGCGAGGGAGTCGCCCGCCGCGCCGGGAGCGAAGCGGCAGTTCTCGAAATGATCTCGGTCCACCTGGAAATCGATGGGGCTCGGGGCGGGGATGGATTCAGGCAAGGTGGACTCCTTTAGAGTGCGGTCGGTCTAAGGGGTGTACCAGGTCTATTCGTGAGTAGGTCTATAGGCCTGCAGGTAGAAGGCGTTAGGACCACAGCGCCAAAAGGTCCTCGCACGTGGTCTGCGTCGTGATCCGAGCCAGGCTGTGCTTGAGAACCATCTCGGCATATTCGGTCGGGTAACCCGAAACGCAGTCTGTCACGAGGACGACGTCGTAGCCGTGGTTTAGAGCTTCGATGACGACGCCCTGAATTCCAACGTTCAGCGAAACGCCCGTGGCGATCACTGTGGTCACGCCGAGCGAGCGAAGCAGCGGATCGAGATTGGTGCCGTGGAAGGGCGACATGCCGTGGAGCCGGACGGTGTCGAGATCCCCGGGCTCTGGGCCGAGCTCGGGAATCACGTCGACCGAGTCCTCACCGAGGACCATATAGTCGGGGTCCTTCAGCATGTGATTGACCATAGGTACGTTGGTGTACGAGCCCGCGCGGTCGCGGCGGAATGCGGCGCGGCAATGCACGACTGGAACGCTCGCGCGCCGAGCGCCCTGAACGAGGTGGCCGAGTCGTTTTGGAATGCCCTGCGCTTCAACGGTTTCTGCGAGGAGCTTGATCACGGCGAGATCGCCTATGACTCCGCGCTGCATCTCCATTGTGAGTACCGCGGCGCGGCCCTTCTGGACGAGGTCTTTGAGTTCGCTCATGGATATTTCCCCTTCTTCTCTTTGCTCTTCGCAGTTTTCACGCGGTCGAAGATGTGATTAGTGATGTCCGCGCGGTGGGGTGTTGGGCGCAAAAATTTCTTTGCCATCGACTTCGACGCGCGTCCTGCGGAGCTTCAATTCCAGGATGCGCCACTGTCCGTCGTCGTCTTTTCGATATTTCTCGAAGTACCAGCCGACGCCCCAGAGAAAGCGCCTCTCGCTGCCTTCCGGAAACCAAAGCATGTCTTCCATGGCCCAGGTGCCGATCGCCGTCGTCGCACTTGTTAGGTCAATGATCGGCATATGACCATGGTGGCAGGTCTTGACCTCCTGAAGCATCGGCGAAAGGAAATCGACGAAGGCCTGGCGGCCATGAATGAGTGGCGCGCCGTCCTGGGTCGAGTCGATCGTGCAGTCTTCACAAAACACGTTCGCCCATTCGGACCAGCGTTTCTGGTCCATCAGCATGTAGTAGCGGGCCTTCAATTGTTTGATCAGCTCGATCTCGACCAGGTCTTCCGGCGTCATTCCAGTTCCTCTATTTAGGCGTCTCGCATGCAGGGGGACCGCGAGCGATTGCGCCGCCCCTCATAGTATCCGGCCGAGATGCACGCCTGCATCGGGTCGAGGCTGAACTCCGGTCGACCCAAGAGACCCGGCCCAGGGAAGGCGGCGACAGCGCCATTCTGCGGCGGACGGACGTGCAGAGTGCCTGAAGGCGGCCGGGGTCGAAGGCCCGGGAGGTCCGCGGAGTGAAGGTCGGGTTCGGCGGGCGGCTTCGCGGGATTCCCCAGAGGCGAATGGGGGGAGGCGATGACTGGAAAGTAGGCAACTTACTGGAAATAGGGCGGAAAATGGATTGGAGAAGACTTGAGGTAAGGGCCCTGGATGCCGAAAAAGCCAAAACACTTTGAAAACGACATTGATTTTCATTTTCTACGAGTCTAGGATCAGGGCTCTTCGAGACACAAGGATCTCTACTCATGCTCGTTTGTAATTGCCGCGGCGTCACAGATGGCCAGATTCGAAAACTCGTCCGTGAGGGTGCGACCTCCACGGGGCAGATCGTGCGCGCGACCGGCGCCGGCCGAGGCTGCGGCGGATGCCGCACCGCCGTGCGTAATGTGGTCGCGCAGACGGTCGAAGAAGAGTTCTCCAAGCGGCAGAGCGCGGTGGATGCGAACTCGGTCGGCCTGTCTCATTCGCTTCCCATCTCGCTTCCCATCTCGCTTCCAATGGCATCAGGCGACGCATAATTCGCCGCAGGCTTTTGACTGGCCACAGGCGCTTGGTCAGCCACAGGCGCTTAGTCCACTGAGTCCAGCCGCAGGCATTTAATTTTGCCGCAGGCGCTGCCCCCCCCCGCCCGAACTTATTCGTCTCCGACGTCCGGTGGATACTCGTCGTGCTGGGGCAGGTCGTCGGTGATCTCGAACCAGGTTGCCTTTGAAGCTGCGAAGATATGCCCGCCCGGTCGACTGCCGGGATCCTCGTCGAGCGTCCCGACTGATACGAAGACGAAATACGGCATGCCGGCATGTTCGTAGAGCAGGCTCGATCCACACTGATCGCAGACGAGCGCTTCGCGACCTCAGAGGACTGGTATGTCTTCAGATGCGCCTGGCCCTCGGTGACGTGATAGTCGCTCCGCGCAGCGCGCCCATAGGTCGCAAACGCAGCGCCGTGAGAGCGACGGCACATCGAGCAATGACAATGGTCGATATGCTCAAGAGGCTTCGCCGTTTCGTAGCGAACGCTTCCGCAAAGACAGCTTCCTTTAGAGATAACGTCCCCTAGTTGCTCAAGACCGCTTGGACCCCTATCGCCCCATTCCTAGTATGTAGGGCCTATTAAGGCGTCTAAGAGCTGCTTGATAGGCGGTAGATAGGCGGTAGATAGGCGGTAGATAGGCGTCTGGGATCAGCCCCGCATTCATGGCGCCTGGAATCCGAGGCCCTTCATATCTACCACGTTCTTGAGCGGCTCGCCGGCGACGTAGCGCTCAAGGTTCTCGATGAAGAGCTCGAACACGTCATCCATATACCGATCCGTTGCGACCGACGAATGCGCCGAGATATAGACATTCGGCAAATCCCAGAGCGGGCTCTTCGGATCAAGGGGCTCGGGATCGAATACGTCGAGCACGGCTGCGGCGAGCGGTTCGTCGCGCATGACCCGAGCGAGTTCGACCTCATCGATGAGCGTGCCCCGCGCGACATTCACGAGCACGGCATGACGCGGGATCGCGGCGAGGGCGGCCGCATCGATCAGATGATGCGTCTCGTCCGTGGCGGGGGCCGAGACGAGGACCGCGTCACATTCGCTGAGCATGAGATGCAGGTCTTCAAGCGGGTACAACGCGTCGACGTAGTCTGAGGACTGGCCCCGTTTGGCGCTGCGCTTCAGGCCGAGTGTGCGGCAGCCAAGCGCGCGGGCGCGGGAAGCGACGCCCTGGCCAATATGGCCAAGCCCTACAATGCCGATCGTCGATCCCGCGAAGGTGCGGCCGTAGCTTCGCTCGTAGAGATGCTCTCGCTGGAATTCGTCCGCTTCTCGGAAGCGCTTCCAGACCTGGAGGAGCCGGCCGATGACCCATTCCGACATCGAGCCCGCGCTCACGCCGGAACTATTGGTCAGCGTGACCTTTTCCGGGTCGATCCCGGCCGTGCTGAACTGCTCCACGCCGGCGCCGGCGCCCTGCACCCAGCGAAGAAGAGGTGCCCGCTCATTCAAGCGGTCCGGCGTGTGCAGAGCAGCCATGATATGTGACTCGGCGAGGATGGCCTTACGCTCGGCTGCGCATCCCATCGCAAAAGGCGGCGGCTCGGGAATCGGATCGCCTGGACTGAGGGAGACCCAGTCCGCGCCTTCGTCGATGGGCAATGCCTTCGCTTCGACGCCCGGAAGCGCGTTGAGGCGCTTGAGGTTGTGCGCCGCGGCGAAGGGGGGGAAGCCCAGGCAGACGCGAAGAGGGTTGGGATTCGGCATGCGCGTCGATACTCCTTGAACTGAGGGCCTTTCAGTGTGGCGCTTTGCTCTCTGGACTTCAATCACCGCACGCGGGTCAAAAGACAGGGCTTCTACAGCAAAAACCCGAGCGACATTTGGACCGTCGGGTGAAACAGTGGAGTTCGGCTGCGATCGAGCGCAGCCAGTCAACCGGCGCCCCTCCGTCGAGGTAGGGGCGCGTCTACACGGGAGAACGAGCATGGGTAAGGTTTGCGCTTGGTGTGGCACGCTTTTGCGAACAGTCTCGGGAAGCTCAGTTCCGAATCAGCAGACATTATGCGAAGGATGCGTTGAGGAAATGCGCAGCGCACTGGGGACGAGCGGTCTTCAGATCGCCGCCCGCGAACACCCGCCCGGAGAATAGAGCCGAACCGCCACGAGGCGGGGCGCCGATCGCACGCTCCAACCTTGTGATCTCTGTTCTACCCTTTTGTGACTTCACTAAAGAGAGGGCAGGGCATGAAATTCTGGCAATCCGTTTCCTGGGCGGAGACGGACCAGCTTATCGAGATCGCACGTTATGCGGAGACGCTTGGCTTCGAGGGCCTGATTGGTTCGGATCATGCGCTCTACCCGAAGACGATGCGCCCGGACTATCCCTATTCCGAGACGGGTATGCCGCCGCAGGACGCCGGGAGCGAGTACCCGGATATGTGGACGAGCTTCGCGGCGATGGCAGCCGTGACGACGCGCGTGAGATTCGTGTGTGCCGTCTACGTCCTGCCGATCCGGAACCCGGTCGAGGTCGCGAAGCAGGCGGCCACCCTGGCGATTCTCTCTCAGGGGCGATTTGTGCTTGGTGTGGGGACGGGTTGGATGCGCGAGGAATTCGATATCTATGGTATCGAGTTCGAATCCCGGGGCCGTCGGATGGACGAGATGCTCGAAGTGCTGGAAGGGCTCTGGGCCGGCGACTATTTCGAGTACCACGGCGAGTTTTTCGATTTTGATCCGATCGTGGTGAGCCCGCGAAGCGACTTCAAGATCCCGCTCTATTTCGGCGGCGCGGCGCCGGTCGCCCTGCGGCGGACGGCGCGATTCGGCGACGGTTGGATTGGCGCAGGCAATACGCCAGAAGAAGTGCCCGTCGTTTTGGGCAAGCTCGACGCGCTTCGTGCCAAGGCGGGGCGTTCCGATCTCGCTTTCGACTCGCTGATCGGGGTGTATGCCGAGCCTTCGGTGGATCTCTTTCGGCGGCTGGAAGATGCGGGCATGACGTCGGGCATCCATCTGCCCTTCGCTATGGCGCTAGGCGAGAAGTCCACCCTGGACGCGAAGAAAGCGCTCATGGAAGAATACGCAGAGAAAATTCTCCGACATTTCGCCTGACACCGTGCGCTAAGAGGCCGGAGCGCGTTCGTCGACGGGCGAATCTCTCAGATAGCCGCGGCTTTCGAGGAAGCGCCATGCCGCTAGAAGCAAGAGGCCGCCCGGCGTCTGCACCAGCGCGAATGCCAGGATTGGAATCATGGCCTCGAAGTCGAGTGATTGCCCGACGAGCACGATCCCGAGCAGCGTGTTCTTCACGATCAGCTCAACCGCGATCGTGACGCTGTCGCGCGCGCGCAGGCCGAAAGCCGTCGGGATCGCGAGGCCGAGCACGATGGCCGCAACGGCAAAGGCGGCCACGGGGGGCAGCGAGGCCAAAAATTCCTCGATCGGAGGCTCAGGGCGTGCGGCCCCTTGCCGCACGACGCCCCATGCGATGACGACGGCGCTGGCAAGAGAAAGACGTCGCTCCCAACTCGCGAGTGTCGGGCGATAGGCGCGCGCGATCATTCCGATAAATACGGGTAGAACGGTCAACCCGCCCAATTGGATCGCGGTATCGATGATCGGCATGTCGATCGCCGAGCTGCCCCCCGGTGCAGAACTGAGAGCGAATCGCACCCAGAGAGGCAGCGTGAAGAGTGTGACTAACGTGGCTGTCGCTGTGAGCGTGATTGACAGAGCCGTATTGCCGCGGGCGAAGTGGATATACATATTCGAGAAGAGGCCGCCCGGGCAGGCTCCGATCACAACCAATCCGACAGTGGGCAGCGGCGCCATCTCGAAAAAATTCGCGATGCCGAGTGCCACAAGTGGCATCACTATGAGCTGCAAGGATGTGCCAACGAGGGTTGCGCGTGGCGTCTTCGCGACACGCCGGAAATCGGCGGGCGTGAGCGTGAGGCCCATGCCAAACATCATGGCGAACATCGCCGTATTGATTGAGAGCGAGGTGATATCTGCGCTCAAGCAGAGACTCCCTTGAGCAGATCCTTCGCGATCGCGCGAATCTGGATCTCATCGGTTCCCGCGTAAATCTGAAGCACCTTGGAATCTCGGGCGAGCTGTTCAACGAAGTATTCGGACATGTAGCCGTTGCCGCCGTAGACCTGTACGGCCTCCATCGCGACTTCGACCGCCGCGCGGGCTGCGTAGAGCTTCATGGCAGAAGCCTCTGCGAAGGTCATGGTCTTGCCGTGGGCTGCGAGCTCGATGATGCGGAAGACGAGGTTCTGGAGATTCATGCGCGCCACTTCCATGCGCGCGAGCTTATCCTGGATGAGCTGGTACTCGCCGATCGGGCGTCCGAATTGAACCCGTTCGCGGGCGTATTTGAGCGAAAGTTCGAGGCAGCGGTCTACGATGCCTAAGGCCATGGCCGCCACACCCGAGCGCTCCGTCTGGAAAGTACTCTTCGCGCCGTCACGTCCGCCGCCCTTCTGGTTAAGCGCCGCTTCGCCGCCGAGCAAGCGGTCCATGCCGACGCGAACGTCCGAGAGGAAGAGCTCGCCCGTCGGAGACGAATGCATTCCCATTTTCCTGAGCGCAGCCGTTTGCTCGAATCCTGGCAGACCGCGGTCGAGTACGAAGTTGAGGATCTTGCGATCGCGCAGATCCACGCCGTCTTCTTCGAGCTTGCAGATAAAGACCGTTGTGTCGGCGTGGGGGCCATTCGTAATGAAGGTCTTGGAACCGTTCAGCACGAATTCGTCGCCCTCGCGCCGCGCCGAAGCGCGCATGCCGCCGAAAGCGTCGGATCCTGATCCCGGCTCTGTAATCGCCCAGGCGCCGACCTTCTCGAAGGTGAGCAGGTCGACCGCCCATTTCTCTTTCTGTTCCGTCGTTCCCTTCGAGAGAATCGCGGAAGCCGTGAGGCCGACGCTTACGCCCATGGCCGTGACCATCCCGGGGCAATAGCGGCAGAGCTCGATGATCGGGATCAGAGCCGCGGCGGCCTGGTCGGCGGCGGCTTCGGGGTCGCGGGGCTTGCCTCCGCCCTTTTTAGCGGTCTCGCCTCTCTTTTCCGCTTCGATCTGCTTCGAGAAGCGCGCGCGCGCCATCTCATCCATCCCAAAAGTCGAGTACATCTTGCGGAGAATATCGTAGGGAGGGAGGTCGCCGTGTTCGAGAGCTTCCACGTGCGGCGCGATCTCGGATTCGACGAAGCGACGAACGGCGTCGCGGATCATAAGTTGGGATTCACTCCATTCGAACATCGGGCTTTCCTCGTTTTTAAGTCGGCGGGTGTCTGGGAACGGCTCTACGGCCTGCGCTGCAGCGCGCCGAGTCTAGCCGGACCCTGAGTCGCGCGGACCCCCTGTTCGGATCTTGACGGGAATCCCGACTGACTTACGTTCGCGCTCCTGTCTTCCAGCGAAAGTCCGCGTTTGGCATGAATACGCCGCCCTTTGGGTTGTGAAGGAGCCTTGATGAAGATCAATCAATCGCTGAGTGTCGAGGAGATCGACCTCTCTGCGCGACCCCTCTGGCTGCTTCCACCGGATGCGCGAGAGGGCGCTTTCGCGACCCTGCGTGCTGAGGCCCCGATTAAGTTCTTCTTGGAGCACGAGACGCCGGGCGTGCCGATTCCGCCGGGGCCGGGGTACTGGGCGCTGACCCGACACGCGGATGTTCTCGAGGCGAGTCGGAATCCCGCGGTCTTCAGTTCCGCGCGTGGTGCGACTTCGATCCAGGATCTGCCGCCCGAGTTCAATCAGTTCTTCGGCGGCATGATTAATAAGGACGATCCGGAACATGGTCGTCAGCGCCGCATCATCTCCCGCGGCTTCACGCCGCGCGCGCTCGGGAAGCTTGAGGAGAGCGTTGAGCGCCGCGCCGATGCGATTATCGACAAAGTGATCGAAAAAGGTGAATGCGATTTCGTGACCGAGATCGCTGCGCCTCTGCCCCTTGAGATCATCAGCGACATGATGGGCATTCCGGAAAGCGAAGCCAGCATGGTCTTCGAGAAGACGAATCTCATTCTCGGGCTCGGCGATACAGAGATGGTTTCAGATCCCAGCAATCTAATCGCCTCGGCGCTGGGCGCTGGAGCGGAGCTCGCCGGCCTGATGAATGAAATGGCAGCGGATCGACGAAAAAATCCGAAAGAGGATCTGACGTCGGCCCTGCTGGACGCGAGCCAGGAAGACGGCGCATTGTCGAGCGAGGATCTGGCTTCCTTCTTTGTGCTGCTCGTGGTGGCAGGCAACGAGACGACGCGCAACGCCATTAGTCACGGCATGAAAGCCCTTTGCGATAACCCGGATCAGCGAAAGCTCTGGGAGTCCGACTTCGAAGGCCATCAGGCGACTGCGGTAGACGAGATTGTTCGCTGGGCGTCGCCTGTGATTCATATGCGTCGAAGCTGCACGCAAGACACGGTGCTCTCCGGGCAGGAGCTGAAGGCCGGGGACAAAGTCGTGCTCTGGTACAACTCGGCGAATCGCGATGAGTCGGTTTTCGACCAGCCCTACGATTTCGAGATTGCGCGTAAACCTAACGAGCATGTCGGTTTCGGCGGGCCCGGGCCGCATTTTTGCCTCGGGGCGAATCTTGCTCGGCGGGAAATTCGGGTGATGTTCGATCGTATCTTTCGGCGCCTGCCCGACCTCCAGATCACGGGCGAGCCCGCTTATCTGCAGTCCAACTTCATTCACGGCATCAAGCGCATGCCCTGTGCCTTTTCTCCAGGAAAGCCTCTTTAGCCTCTTTAGCCGCGAAGAGCCGCGAAGAAGCCTCTCCTGGTCGTTGAAGGCTTTGAAAAAATCTCCGGCGCGGCGGCATCAAGTGCGCGACAGTCCTCCGCCATGACAGTCCTCGATGTCACAGACCTGAAAAAGATCGTTGCCGGGCGGACGCTTTTCGAAGACGTCACGTTCACGATCCGGCGTGGCGAGAAAGTGGGCCTTGTCGGGCACAACGGCTCGGGCAAGAGCACGCTCGGGCGCGTTCTGGCCGGTTCGGAAGAACCGGACGGGGGACGGATCTCTCGCCGCCGCGAAGCCACTTTCGATTATCTTGAGCAGGAGCCTCGATTCGCGCCGGGGCGAACGATTCGCGACGTCGTCTTGGAAGGCCTTGCCGAATGGGCGGCGACGCGAAGCGAGTATGAGGCGCTGACAGAGGCGCTTTCCGAAGTGACGGACGACGGCGAACTCGCGCGGCTCGCTGAGAAACAAGCGGCGCTCGGTGAATCGATCGAGCGACAGGGAGGATGGGAACGCGAGCACGAAGCAGAGACGATCGTCGGGCATCTCGGCATCTCTGATCCGGACCGTCTCGTTGACCAGTTGAGCGGCGGCGAAGCGCGTCGTGTTGCGCTCGCCCGTCTTCTGGTTGCCGAGCCTGATCTCGCGATCTTGGACGAGCCGACCAATCATCTCGACGTCGATACGATCGAGTGGCTCGAAGAATTTCTGCGTGATCGCTGGAAGGGCGCGCTTCTTCTGATCAGCCATGATCGTGAAGTGCTCGACGCGGTCACGACGCGGACGCTCGAACTGCATGACGGGACCGTGCACGATTATGACGGAGGCTACGGGCGCTATCTGATCGCCAAGGCAGATCGTGACGCCCATATCCATCGGACCGAGCGGAATCGCCAAAACTTCCTGCGCCGAGAAGTCGAATGGCTCAGGCGTCAGCCGAAGGCGCGCGGCACGAAGCAAAAGGCGCGCACGTCCCGGGCCGAGGCGGCGCTCGGTCAAAATGCGCCCCGCGAAGAGCGCCAGGCCGATCTCAAGATGAACTCCGAGAGACAGGGGAAGACGATCCTGGAAGCGAATGGGCTCTCGGTCGAGCGAGGCGGTCGCGTTCTGATCAAGGACCTGAATCTCGCACTCGGCGCGGGGCAGCGCATCGGTATCGCTGGGGCGAACGGCTCGGGCAAGACCAGCCTCCTTCTCACCCTCCTGGGAGAAATCGCGCCCAGGAGTGGCGAGATTGTCCTCGGCTCCAATACGAAGATCGGCTACCTCGATCAAGCGCGGTCGAATCTGAACGATAACGACACCGTGCTTGAAGCGGCAGTCGGCGACGCTTCGAATGTGCAGCTCGGCGACGAAATGATGTCCGCCGGAAGCTATCTTGAGCGCTTCCTTTTTGAGCGCCCGAAGCAGAGGCTTCGTGTCGGCGAACTCTCCGGCGGCGAACGCGCCCGCGTTTGTCTGGCCCGATTGCTTGCACAGAAATGCAATCTTCTCTTTTTGGATGAGCCGACGAATGATTTGGATGTGGCGACGCTAAGCGCGCTTGAGTCCATGCTTCTGGATTTCGGAGGTTGCGTTCTGATCGTGAGTCATGATCGGTGGTTGCTCGACCGCGTGGCGACCTCGATTCTTGGAATCGAAGCCAATGGGGAAGTCGATATACAGGTCGGAGGCTATTCCGACTATAAAGCTCGGCGACCGAAACAGCGTTCTTTTGCGGCCGGTGAGGGAACCAGCGGCGGCGCCGCCGAAACGCATCGCGGAAACTCTCGCGGAAAAAAGGGCGGCGCGGCGCCCGAGGCTTCGGCCAAGCAGGCGAAGTCTAAATCGAGTGGTGCGTCGAGCAGTGTGAAGAAGCTGACGCACGCTGAGCGCATCGAACTCGACGGGCTCTTCGAGAAGATCGAGGCGGCCGAAGAAAACGTTTCCACCTTGAGCACGCGCCTCGCTGACCCTGCCACTTATCAGGGCGATGAGGAGGAAGTCGTGCGCCTTCGCTCCGACCTCGAACAGGCGACGGCCGACGCGACCGCACTCTCCGAACGGTGGGAAGACCTCGAAGCGCGAGAAGCGGCGACGAAGGCGGGCTGAGCGCGGCGGGGCTCTGCTGAACCCGGGTTCCTTTTCGCGCGTCGCCGCTGTTTGGGTCGGGCGCTATCGTGCACTGCTCATTTCCGACCTGAGCAAGCGTCGAACGCGGAGAAGCCCATAATGGCCATTGATTTCAGTTTTCCCGAAGAGGTCACCTTTGTTGTCTCGAAGGTGAGCGAATTTTGTAAAGACGTCGTGGCGCCCTGCGAGGAAGAGATCCGCTCGAATGAAGGCGACCGTGAGGTGCTGGTCGGCCAGATCATCAAGATGCGTAAAGCCGCTCGCGAAGCGGGCCTCTGGCTTCCGCATATGCCCGAGGAATATGGAGGCATGGGACTCGGCCATGTCGCGATGGCGGCTGTCTCTGCGGAAGCCGCGCGCATGTCGAGCTTTGGTCCTTTTGCGCTGAATGCTCAGGCTCCAGACGAAGGTAATATGCATACGCTGCTGCATTGGGCGAGTCCTATGCAGATCGAAAAGTACCTTCGCCCGCTCTGTGATGGAAAATCGCGATCGTGTTTCGCGATGACCGAACCTGAAGTGGCGGGTTCAGATCCGACGCTCATTCAAACGAAGGCTGTGCGTGATGGTGATGACTGGGTCATTAACGGTCATAAATGGTTCATCTCGGGTGCTCGTGGTGCAAAGTTCGCGATTCTGATCGCGCGCACCGAAGACAACCCCGACATTCCGCAGGCCGGGAATAGCGCATTCATTATCGATCTCCCTTCCGAGGGTTGGGAGATCGTGCGCGACGTCGAGACGATGAGTGGAAGCCATAACCATTGCGAGATCAAGATCGAAAATCTTCGTGTCTCGAATGATCAGATGCTTGGCGGTCCCGGCCAGGGGCACCTGTTAGGTCAGGCGCGCCTCGGCCCCGCGCGGCTCGCGCATTGTATGCGCTGGATTGGTCAGGCCGAGACGGCTCTGGAGCTGATGGTGGAGCGCTCGATGAACCGCTTCGCGCATGGTTCCTTGCTTTCCGAGAAGCAGGGGATTCAGTGGATGATCGCCGACAGCACGATGGAGCTGTATCAGTCGAAGCTCATGGTCCTGCACGCGGCTTACAAGATCGATCGCGGCGAGGACTTTAAGAGCGAGGTCTCCATGGCTAAGCATTTTGTTGCGAATTCGCTGAACCGAATTGTCGATCGTGCAATTCAGGTGCATGGTGCGCTCGGCTACTCGACAGATACGCCGCTTGCCCGGATGGCCACACAGGCCCGTTGGGCTCGCTTCGCCGATGGAGCCGACGAGGTGCATCAATGGCGAATCGCCATGCGCACGATCGAGTCTTGGAGCAAGACGGGCAGCATGAAAGCCGCGACGGGCGGTTTGCCCCTCTAGTCGCGTAGTCCCCTAGTCGTGTAGTCGCGTAGATGCAGCACTCGTCGCGTCAGGGCGTCGCAGAACCATGCGAGAGGTGCTGCTGGCCCGGCCAGACCTCCCCGGAGGCTGCCGTATACATGCGTATTTGATCGCCCCACGTGCCGGAATGAAACGGTGTGCTAGCGTGCGCCGCCGTAAACCCTTGAAGATCCTCCCTGTTCTCGTCGAGTCTGTTCGGTGTGCCAGGAATTCTTCCAGGCCCGACCACCCGTTTTTGAGTGGGTGAAGAGGGCTTTTCGTTTTCCATGAGCTGGGTCAAACCGGTTTGTGTCATGGATCGGGAAAGCTTCCGTCGATCGCGACTTCTTACTCGATGTTCGCCCGCGGCCTCCTCATTCGCCTGAGTTTTCGACGGTCGGAAAAAACACCTGAATAAGAACGACGGGAGAGCCGCCGTGATCACCTCGCATTGGGCGAAGTGGCGCGCTGCGTTCTGCTCTCCTGATCGTCGACGAGCGTAATAAAATGTCAAACGAAGCATTCGCGGGTATTCCCGCTCCCTTGGTCACGGCCTTGGAAGGTCGAGGCTTTACTGAACTCACTGCTGTCCAGCGAGCCGTCGTCGACGCCGACGCGGAAGGGCGCGACCTGCGCATCTCCTCGCAGACCGGCTCGGGAAAGACGGTTGCGTTCGGGCTTGCCCTCGCGGCCAAGTTCCTGCGCGAGAGCGAAGCGGCCCACGCACCGCCGGCCGCGGCATCTGTTTCCGGCACATCCTCTGAGAATGCCCCGCCGAACGGCCCTTCCGGCGGGGCGAAGCCCACGAAGCGCGGCGGTAAGCGCTCGCTTCCCACGGCCCTCGTGGTCGTGCCGACCCGCGAACTGGCGGCGCAGGTTTGTGAAGAACTCGCCTGGCTCTACGCTCATCTTCGCGGCTTCTCTGTCGCGGTGGTGACCGGTGGAACCTCGATTCCGCTTGAGCGCCGTGCGCTCGCTGCAGGTCCGAACCTCGTTGTCGGGACGCCCGGCCGCCTGCTCGATCATATGCGCAGCGGCGCGCTCTCCTGTCACGAGATCGAGCATGTCATTCTCGATGAAGCGGATCAGATGCTCGACATGGGCTTCCGTGAAGAACTCGAAGGGATCCTCGACCAGCTTCCCAAGGACCGCTCGAGCCATCTCGTCTCCGCAACGTTCCAGAAGAACGTGCAGGCGCTGGCGAATCGGTATCAGAAGAACGCGCTCACCCTTGAGGGCACGAAGCTTGGCGTCGCCAACGCGGATATCCAGCACATCGCCTATTCGATCCGTCGCCACGAAACCTACCCAGCGCTCGTCAACATCTTGCTCCTTGCGGGCGACTCGCGTTGCCTGCTTTTCGTGAACCGACGCGTGGACGCCACGGATCTGGCCGAGAAATTGTCGAGAGACGGTTTCGGCGCAGCGCCCTTTAGTGGCGAACTTCCGCAGGCCCAGCGCACGCGCACGCTCGCAGCGTTTCGAAGCGGCACGCTGCCGATTCTTGTTTCCACCGACGTTGCTGCGCGCGGCATCGATGTGCCGGACATTTCGACCGTGGTCCACGTCGACCCGCCGCGCAATCCCGATTCCTATGTGCACCGGAGTGGGCGAACGGGTCGCGCCGGCCAGGCCGGCCGCAGCATCCTTTTGGTTGTTGGCCCCGAAACCCGCCGAGTGCAGCGCATGCTGCAATCCGCGCGCATCGAGGTTGCGTTTCAGCCCGTGCCCCAGCCGGAGAAGGTCGAGAAGGCTTTGCTCAAGCAGGCGCGTAAGATCATGCATGAGCGCCTGGCTGAGGATCAGCCGACTGAAACCCAGATGATGTACGCAAAGCAGCTTCTTGAAGAGCATGATCCGACCGCGATTGTGGCGACGCTGCTCGAGATGGCGAAGCCGAAGCCGCCTTGCCGGCCGAAGGCAGTCGAGGGACTTGATCCGTTCGCGGACAACCGATCCGCTGGCCGCGGTGGCGCCCGCGAAGGACGAGAAGCACGAGAAGGACGCGACGCACGCGGAGCGGCGGGGCGGGGCGCATCTCGATCCGCGCGTGATAGTCGACCCGGCGCGCATTCGAGCGGACCGCCGACTTCGTTTACGCCCTTTACCGTGACGTGGGGCGGGCAGACGGGCGCGACGGCCGGACGGTTGCTTTCGCATATTTGTCGCCGCGGCGGCGTCGAGAGTAATCAAGTGGGCGCGATCAAGATCAACGCAAAATCCTCGATCGTCGATATTGCGACGGATATCGCAGACAATTTCGCTGCCCGGGCGAAGACGCCTGACAAGCGCGAGCCCGGAATCACGATCCGCAAAGCGACAGGCCGTGTGGCCGAGGGAGAGAATCGCCCCGAGAGCAGTCCGCCCCGAAAGGGCGGCTACCCGAAGGCGTCGGGTTCTCCGCGGGCCAAAGAATATCATGGCCCCAGCGGTCATTCGGGCACCGGCGGTTATCAGGGATCAGGCGGTCCGGCAGGTTCCGGCGGTCGGCCCGGCCAGAGCGGTGGTGCTCCGCCGAGTGGTCCCGCGCGCGACGCTCGCCGTGCCAAGCCCGCTGGACGCCCGCCGCATAAGCGCGCTTCGAGCTGATCGGCACTCGCGACCCCTCCGCTTTCTCACTAGGCTTTCTCTTCTCTACCGGGCTGCGCGTTTCGCGCGCGGCCCGGCGGGGTAGGTCGTGCAATATGCGCGATGCCACGTGGCTGAATAGTGATTGAGAAAAGAAGGAGGCGAAGAATATGTCGGACGCAGCAGCAGCAGGAAAACCCACGCTCACGAAAGAGGGAATGGGAATCGTCTCCGGACTGCCCCTGGAGATCGCAGATGACAGTCCTGGCGCATTGCGCGACGCCGTCCAGATCCTGCTCGACATCGAAGCGATTCGGCGTGTTAAGCACGCCTATTTTCGCTGCATCGACACCGGGAACTTCGAAGAACTCGAAGGGTATTTCCATCCCGATGTGAAGGTGCATTTCATTGGCGGCACCTACGAGTGGAAGCTGCAGGGACGCGAAGAATACGTCGCGTCGATCAAGCAGTCCTTCCACTCACGTTCGGTGGGCCACCATAACGGCCACCATCCCGAGATCGAAATTCTGAGCGATGCCAAGGCGACCGGCGTCTGGTACCTCGCCGACAATATGTGGATCATGAACGGCAAGAACTTTACGACCGGGACCGCGATCTACTGGGATACCTATCTCAAGGTCGATGGGAAGTGGCTGATCTCGGACTCCAAGTACGAGCGCATCTACGAGCTCAACCAGCGCATGGATCCCGATCCGAAATTCGACTACCACTATCTCGGAAAATACGGCGCAAAGCTGCACGAATAACCCGAGCCCGAGCCCGAACTTCTGTGGTATGCGCGGTTCGCGGACTGCGGGCTAAGTGCCCGTCCGCGAACCCCTTCGGCTTCTGCTCCTAACGGGGTTCGCAGATGAAGACGGGGATATTGCGGTCCGTGCGCGCTCGGTAATCGGAAAATTCTGCGTAGTGCTCGACGCAGGTCGGCCAGACCTCTTCCTTCTCCGCATCGTCGGCGAGGCGCGCGTGCAGATTCATACGCTTGCCTTTGTACTGCGCGACGATGTCCGGATGGGCGAAAAGGTTCTTAACCCAGACGGGCGACTTTGGCGCGCCGCCCTGGGAACCGACGATGATGACGCCTTCTTTATAGGGGACGTACATGAGCGGGATCGTGCGCTTCTTTCCCGACTTCGCGCCCGTCATTTCGATCAGCACGACGGGGCGACCCTGGAAGGTGTTCATGAGGCGCCCGCCGGAGAGCTTGTAGACGAAGGCGTTCAGGCCCGAAAAGGGCTTGATGATCCTGCGCATGGTGTTGAACTCTTTGTCGGTCATCGGATTTTCGGCCATGTCTGCAGACTCCATTTTGCGGCAGTGGGTCGGGCAATCGGCCTGCAAGTCTAGCCTGCCCGCCGACTAAATCAGCTGCGCCCGTGACGCACGAAGCGTGGGGCCCGCCCTGAAACGCTTGCTCAAAAGGACGTGGACTGAAGATTGCGCCTGGGAGATGAGGATAGAAAATCGGCTGCCGCCCTAAGCCAACTGAATGCCACCTCAGTTCAGAATCCGTGCCAGGCGCAATCTTCGGTCCACCTCTTGGCTATAGCAGCGTCGTGGGGCCCGGGCTGGCGTCGAGAAGCTGCCGAATCAGCCCCAGTCCGGTCTCGAGTTCGGCCAAATCAGCGGGCGCGGAGAGTGAAACCCGAATCGCGTTCGGAACGGCGCGCTCGTCGGAGCGGAATTCGGCTGCCGCGCTCACTTTGACGCCGCGCTTAGAAAGGGCCTGAGTCAACGCTTCGCCCGTCCAGCGATCCGGCAGCGGCAACCAGATCTGGTAGGACCCGGCCCGGGTGAAATAGGGAATCTCCGTCAACACTCGCGCAGCGAGTGAGTGCCTTTCGTCGATCGCTTCTCTTCTCGACCGAAGAACTTCGTCGAGAGTGCCGTCCATGACCCATCTCGTCGCGAGTGCGCCGCCCAGTGGAGACGTCATCCAGACGGAGTTCCAAACCAACTCCGCGAGGCGAGCGGCCCGGCGCTGAGGGCCGGCGAGATAGGCGACTCGAATCCCGGGTGAGAGAACCTTCGAAAGGCTGGCGATCGTGAGGACGTGATCGGGGGCGGGCTCGGCAAGCGATGGATTCGGATCATCGATCAGTGAGCCCTGAATCTCATCCTGAATAAGCATGAGGTCGTACCGCTTCGCGATGTCGGCAATCTCTTCGCGTCGAGCACGGGAGAGCTGTGCGCAGGTTGGGTTCTGCAAAGAGGGCATGCAGTAGAGCGCTCGCGGCCGTTCTGATCGACAGATCGCTTCGAGTGCTTCGGGAATAAGGCCCTCTGCGTCCATAGCGACGCCACGTGTGCGCATGCCTAACATTCTCGCTGCGCCTATGAAGCCGGGATAAGTGAGGGCTTCACAAAGGACCAGATCGCCCGGGGCGGCCACCGCGCCAAGAGCGACAACGATGGCATGCTGTGCACCGGCGCAGAGGACGATCTGATCGGGATCAGCCGCGATGCCGAGCTGACGAAGCCAGACGCTCCCCGCCTCTCGGGCTTCGCGGGGCCCGGCGGGATCCTGGTAGGCCATGACGGCATCAAGATCTTTGTGGCGGCTGAGCTCGGACAAGGCGCCCGCGAGGTCGGGCCCGGGCAGGGCGAGCGGAATATTGATGCTG
>JBDNFB010000080.1:0-4230 GCA_041690055.1 Myxococcota bacterium
GACTACCTGTTCTCGAAATACGGCGAGGGTGAAGCGCCCGCTGCGCTCCGGGGCGGACCGATCGCGACTTTGGCAGTCGTCGCTTCGGGCCTCGGTCGCGGGACGGCCGGAAGCGCTGTGCGTCCGTCCAAGGCACCTGCGAAACCGCTCGAACTCTACAGTTTTGAAGCATCGCCATTTTGCCGGCTGGTGCGCGAGGTCCTCTGCGAACTCGAGTTGACCTACCTCTTGCATAACGTGGCTAAGGGCAGCGCGCGCCGAAGCGACTTCCGCGCACACGCTGGCAAAATTCAGGTGCCTTACCTAATCGATCCGAATACGGGCATCGAAATGTTCGAGTCCGCCGACATCATCGCGTATCTCGAAGCGACCTATTCACTGTAACTAGGCACTGTAACTATGCGCGGTAACTAGGACCTGCAACTAGGACCTGCAACTAGGACCTGTAAGGAGGCCCTCAGGCATCGCGGCCTAACTCGGTGCTCAGATCAATCGATCGAGCAGCAGGGTGGCGATGCCCAGGAAAGAGAAGAAGCCGAGCGCATCCGCCGCAAATGTCACGAGGATGCCCGAGCCTAACGCTGGATCTTGCCTGAGTGCGTTCAGGATCAAGGGCACGGCCGCGCCGAAAAGGCTGGCTGTGACCATCGTGGCGATCATGGCCAGGAAGAGCACGAGGCCCATATACGCATTGCCGTGCAAGAGGTAGGCGACGCTTCCGCTGATCACGCCGGCCGCCGCGCCGACGACGAGTCCAACCCACATTTCTTTGCCGACTGCGCGCACGCCGCTCGAGAACTCAATCTCGCCCAGCGCGATCGCGCGCGTAATGACCGTGAGCGTCTGGATTCCGCCGTTTCCGCCCACGCCGGCGACGACCGGGAGGAAAACGGCGAGTCCGACCATCTGCTCGATCGTGCTTTCAAAGAGGCCGACGACGGCTCCCGCGGAGAATGCGGTGCAGAGGTTCACGAGCATCCAGGGCAGTCGCTTGCGAATCGAAACGCGTGCGGAGCTAAATACGCGATCTCCTTCCGAGAGGCCGGCGAGATTGTAGATATCCTGCGTGGCTTCTTCGGTGATGACGTCGATCACGTCATCGACCGTGATCACGCCCAGCATGGTGCCGTCGACGTCCGTCACCGGGATTGCCAGAAGGTCGTAGCGCGCGACAAGCTGGGCGACTTCTTCCTGATCTGCATCCGGCGGTGTGCTGAGCATTTCACGAATGGCAATTTCGGTGATGGGCGTTTCTGGTTGGGCGGTCACGAGTCGGCGAATGGGGACGATGCCCGTCAGTCTCTGCATATCGTCGACAACGTAGAGGTAGAAGATGGCATCGTTCGACCCGAAGCCCTGGGCGCGAACCGAGTCGATCGCTTCTTGCGCGCTCATCTTTTCGTCGAGCGGGGAGAAATTCGTTGTCATCGCGCGGCCGGCACTTCGCGGCGGGTAGAGCTCGGCACGACGAAGCTCCTCGCGTCGAGAGGCGGGAAGATGCTTGACGATGACGCTGCGCCTTTCTTCGGGAATGGCGTCGACGAGCTCGAGCATATCGTCCATTTCAAGGCGATTGAGCACGTCGGCCATGCGCTGGTCGGAGATGGCCTCAAGGATTTCAGGGAGGAGTTCGGGGGGGAGTTCCCGCAGCATCGTGGCGGCGCGCTGATGCTTAAAGAGGAGATCGATCACGATCCGGATCTCGTCTGGCGTCAGATCCGAGAGCAGGGGGCCGAGATCGGCAGGATGGATCCGCTCGAGCAGTTTCTCCGCATGGGTATGGGCACCCGACTTGAGCAGGCGGCGAAGGATGCGGGTAGTGACGACGGGCTGAGCCATGAGCGGCGCCTCGGCGGGGATGAAGGAGAGAGCGACGGGCCGCTCGGCAGCCATGCTTTAACCCAGATCTCGCGGCGCTTCTACCCCAGCCCGCCGCGTCGAGAGGCCTGTTCAGAGTCGGGGGTCGGCCCAGTTCGCGCTGGGCCCCGATCAGAACTTTCCTTTGCGGGCGCTCAAGATTGCCGGCGAGTTGCCGATCAATGAGGGGTTGATCACAAGTAATTGGGTAATCGATCCGGCGGATTCGACCGGATGTGAGGCGGTATAGAGATGGCGCGGACAAGGCTTCGGGGACTCGAGATCGCGGGCATTCAAATGGGCATCGAGGTGCCAGAGACCTGCGACTGGGAATGGCCCGACGGGCCTGTCGCTGACTACACCTGCCTGCCGCGTGATCCGGAAGTGCATATCGGGCTCCGGGTGGCCGCGATCGGCTCCGAGGATCTCGGTGGAGAACGATACGCGGTCGGTGCCTGGATTTTTGAAATTGCCCGCCGCGGCAATGACTGGTTGCTGGGCCTTTCAAGGCGGGGAGAGCGAGAGCAGCTCGCCGTATTTGATCAAGAATTTCGCGCCGGAGAAATCACGCTATCTCGCGCGGCGGGTCGCATGCGGAGCTATCCGCTTCGCACGCCGATCGATGAATGGATCGTCTTGCATCGCACGGTCGCGCGGGGTGGGCTTTGTTTGACCGCACGTGCTTCCGCCGACCTTGGCGGAGCAAGGATCGATCTCGGAGTAGGGGCCGCACGCCCCGCCGATAGATGGCGCACTCATTCCAACTCTTTTCTCGGATGCAACGCGATTCTGATCCGAGAAGATCGCGGTCGACTTCGCGCCTTTCGAACGCCGTGGTCGGATGCGATGGACGAACGGCTTCCGATCTGTTCGAGCGTGATCGAGATCAATGCACTTGAAAAAACGGAGCGGACGTTCCGCGAGTTGCTCGACGCGGGCGATGCTGCGGAGCTTCTCGTGACGCATGCGATCGTTCCAGTATGTGATGAAAATCTGCTTGAGCGCGTTTTACGCAATGCGCAACGCATCGCAAATGGCGCGCGAGTCGTTCGGGTAGGCGAGACGGAGATCGCTGAATCCCTGCCAGCATGGTCTTCTCGTCCTTCTGCTGAAGCGACTGCTCCCGCGCGCACGGCTTTCTAGGGCTCGCGTCTCATCGTTTTTTCCGTTAGGCGTTTCTGGGGTGGCGCGGGCGTGCACACGTGGGCCCCGTTTCGCTGGAGTGATCCGCGTTACAAAAAATGTCATTGAGGGGGGTTTACCCGTTGCGCTTCGGGGTTGAACATTCGATGCTTAATTAGTCCCCTCGGGACTGACATGGGGCAACCCCATGGTCTAGTACAAACCGGGGAAAGGGGAAGCACAATGTCCGATGCGGCGGGTGAGCATGTCAGCTCAATGAAGCTATTGATCGAAGACATCGTAAAAGCCTTGGTGGATCGACCTGAAGAGGTGCAGATCAAGGAGGTGATTGGCGATCATGCGCATGTACTTGAGCTGCGTGTCTCGAAAGACGACCTCGGCAAAGTGATCGGCAAGGGCGGGGCACATGCTTCTGCAATTCGTACGCTGATGGCGGCGGCGAGTGGCAAAGAGAAGAAGCGCTACATCCTTGAGATCATCGAGCACTAATTCCTGGACGATTAAGAGTGCAGGACGGATTTGGCCCCCAGCTCAATCGCAGAGCCGCGTTTTTGGCTCGCTGGGGACGCTCCGGTCACGCTGTCCGCGCTGCAATCCCACGGCCGCTCGTAGCCGACCGGCAACGCACTGGCAGGAATCGAATCCCTTCCGTTGATGCTCGAATAAGGCTTCGGCTTTCGACCCTCGACTCCGATAAGCACCGCTACGCAGTGGCGCCCGATGGCAGATGCGCCGCCCGCCTAATGGAGCAGCGGAATCCATGTCCGAACCCATCGAAGTTCAAAAAACATCGCCTCGCGCAAGCCGTACGCTCGAAGCGGATATCTGTGCGCTCTGCGACGACGCGCGCTCTCTGCTGGCACAGGGCCGAAATGCTGAAGCGGTTGGTCAGCTTCGCGAGGCCGCACGCCGAGCGCCCGACCACGCGCAGACGCGCTCCCTTTTGGGCGTTGCGGTGGCGCGCATGCCTGATGGTTTCGAAGAGGCGCGAAATCTATGCGAATCAGCCGCTCGCCAAGAGTTCTTCAATCCGGACCTCTATGCGAATCTGGCTCAGATCTATCTTCGCGTTGGGCGACGCGCTGAGGCACTCCGCTATCTCCGCCGAGGCCAGATGATCGATCCGGGGCATGAAGGCATCAGTGCCGCTGTGATTCGTCTGGGCCGGCGGCGATTGCCGGTCGTTCCGTTCCTGCCGCGCCGGCATCCGGTCAATCGCGCACTGGGCTC
>JBDNFB010000081.1:0-42851 GCA_041690055.1 Myxococcota bacterium
ATCGCGTCGGTCCCGGAATTACAGGTTCGCGCATGAGGCAGCCCGCAAAGCGCAGCCAACTCCGCCTCGAATTGCTCAACCGAATCGCCGAGGACAAAACGTCCGCCGGCGAGCACAGCAGCAACGCCTTCCAGGATCTCTTCCTCGAGTCGGGCGTGCGGCGCACGCAGGTCGAGCATCGGAATCTTCGCGTCCGTGAGACTCATTTGGATCCTCGGAGTACGGCTTCGATCTCCGCGTCGAACTCGACGTCGAAGCGTTCCGGGGAAAAGCGCTCCGCCCATCTTCGAAGGTCCATCGGGCGAAAAACGCTCTCCGCTTTCTCGAAACGCTCGATCGCGTCCGTGAGTGCGCTTTGGGTTTGCGCTTGGAAGAAGAGGCCGGTCGGCGTAAGCGCCTCTTCGGATGGAGCGGAAGTCATCAACTCGGAGGCTCTACCTTCGCTGGGTGTAGGTCGAAAGGGCCTAACCTGATCGGGAATGCCACCTTCGCTGGGTGTAGGTCGAAAGGGCCGAACTGTATCGAGGGCGCCGCCTTGACCGTACGCGATAACGGGACAACCGGCGGCTTGTGCCTCGACTGCGATCAATCCGAAATCTTCATGCTGCGGATAGATCAAGGCCCGGGCGCGACGATAGAGATCTGCGAGGGCGGGATCGCTGATGCGGCCGCGGAATTCGACATTGAGGGTCCGCTTGTTTTCGAGCGATGCACGCAAGGGGCCATCGCCGACGACGATGAGCGTGCGTCCCATTCGACTGAGGGTTTCGATCGCAAGCTCATCTTGCTTGTAGGGCACGAAGCCCGCAACGAGCAGATAGAAGTCTTCCCTCGGACCGCTCGAAACCTCGATCCAAGACACGTCGACCGGCGGCGCGACGACGGATGCTGGGCGGCCGTAATGTCGCTGGATGCGCTGCGCGACTTCGCTCGAGATCGCCACAAAACGCGAGACTGATTCAGGGCCGCTTGTGGCGACATCGAATCGCTGAAGCCGTCGGATCAGGGGCGTGGCGAGTTTTCGCCGGGAGCCGAGACCGAGGTAGGCATCGGCCTGATCCCAGATGTAGCGCATTGGCGTGAAGCAATAATCGAGGTGCGGGGTCTCCGCAGGGACGCGAATGCTCTTGGCGACCGCGTGGCTCGTCGAGATCACGAGGTCGTAGCCCGAGAAATCGAAGCGCTGAATCGCCCAGGGGAAGAGGGGGAGAAGCTTCCGGTAATGGCGAGTCACGCCCGGGATGCGATCAAGGGGACTGGTCCGGATGCGAAGGGATTCGATCGACTTGGGAACGGAGCCGTGCTTATGGAGCAGCGTGAATAGGTCCGCGGTCGGGAAGCGCCCCGCCAAATGTTCGAGAACGCGCTCACCCCCGCGGTAGCCGGTCAGCCAGTCGTGTACGAGCGCGATCTTCAAGTTCGTGAGTCTAGCAGGCTACAACGCGATCGAGGTCGCCAGTTCTTTTAGGCCCCCGGCGCCTCAGGCTGCGGTGCTTGTAAGAATTGGAGAGGAGGCAGCGGCACCAGGTCCAGGCAGAGTTACGGCGAGGGCCTCGTCGATGGTCTCCACGAGATGGATGGTGAGGGACTCACGTACTTCCTCGGGAACGTCTTCCAGGTCTTTCTCGTTCCGCTTCGGAATCACGACGGTATCAATCCCCGCACGACTGGCGGCAAGCAGCTTACCTTTGATGCCGCCGACGGGCAGGACGCGCCCGCGCAGCGAGATTTCGCCCGTCATTGCCACATTGCTTGGCACACTCCGTTTCGAGAGGAGCGAGACGAGGGCGGTGACGAGCGCCACACCTGCAGAAGGACCGTCTTTGGGGACCCCGCCGGAGGGCACGTGGAGATGGATCTCACCTGGGGCCATCGCCTCGTCACTCAGTCCGAGCTCACTCGCATGCGCACGGACCCAGGAGAGCGCTGCCTCAGCCGACTCCTTCATGACGTCGCCGAGTTGTCCGGTGAGCCGCAAGCGGATGCCCTTGCCGCCGGGGTTGCCTGCGGCCTCCACGAAGAGGATATCTCCGCCGTGGGCTGTGACGGCGAGGCCAACAGCGACACCCGGGATGCTCGTTTCCTCGGCGGTTTCCGAAAGATGCGGTGGCGCACCCAGGGATTCGCTCACGAACTCGGGATCGATCGAGATGATCGCGTCGCGGTTTTCGGAGACGGCTCGCGCCGCCTTGCGCATGAGCGTTGCCACATTGCGTTCGAGGTTACGCACACCGGCTTCGCGAGTGTATTCGACAACGACCTTGTCGAGGGCCTCGGTGGAGATGCTGACCTGATCCTCGCGCAAGCCATGGGCTTCGATCTGCCGCGGGACTAAGAAGTCCTCAGCGATTGCGAGCTTCTCGCGCTCGGTGTAGCCGGACAGCTCGATGACTTCCATTCGGTCCAGAAGCGCCGGCGGAATCGTCGAGAGCGTGTTCGCAGTCGCGATGAAAAGCACTCGCGAAAGATCAAAAGGCGCCTCGATATAATGATCCGCGAACGCGCTGTTCTGTTCGGGGTCAAGCACTTCGAGCAGCGCCGAAGACGGATCGCCTCGAAAATCGGATCCCACCTTGTCGATCTCGTCGAGCAGGAAGACCGGGTTCTTCGATCCCGCGCGCTTCAGGCTCTGCAGGATGCGGCCCGGCATGGAGCCTACGTAGGTTCGGCGATGTCCGCGGATCTCCGCTTCGTCGCGTACTCCTCCCAGCGAGCCGCGCGTGAATTTGCGGCCCATGCAGCGCGCGATGGACTTTCCAAGCGAGGTCTTGCCGACACCCGGCGGGCCCACGAAGCACAGAATCGGCGCTTGCGCGTTCGGCGCGAGCTTGCGCACGGCCAGGAACTCAAGGATGCGATCCTTCACCTGCTTCAAGCCGTGATGGTCCGCATCAAGGATCTTGCGCGCCTCGGCCAGGTCGAGGTGATCCTCGGTTTCCTTGTCCCAGGGCAGGTCCAGCATCCAGTCGAGATAGGTTCGGATCAGATGTCGGTCAGGAGCATGCTGTGGCAACGAGGAAAGCCGTCGCAGCTCGCGGTCCGCGAGAATCTCCGCTTCCTCAGGCAGGGTCATAGTGTCGAGCTTCTCGCGCAGGTCGTCCACTTCGCGTGAGCCCGCGTCGGTCTCCCCGATCTCCTTCTGAATCTCGCGCATGCGCTGACGCAACATTCGTTCGCGTCGCTTTGGATCGGTTTCACCGCCCGCCTCGTCGGCGAGGGTGCGCTGGGTCTCGGCGATCGTGACCTCTTTTACGAGATGCGCCTCGACGAGCGCGAGCCGCGCTTCGGGATCCGGTTCCTCGAGCAGGGCGACCTTTTCTTCGGAGGTGAGCGCGATATTCGAGGCGATCAGATCCGCAAGAATGCCGGGCGTCGGAATGCCTTGAATGAAGGTCTTCCATTCGTCGGGCATATCCTCTCGAAGTTCAACAACGCGTTGCGCGAGCATGACCACGCGACGCCAGGCCGCGTCGAGCTGAGGCGAGGTCTCTTCCGATTCAGGCAGGGGCTGGATCTGCACTCTAAGCGTGGGTTCCCAGGCAACAGTGCGGGTAACCACCGCGCGGGCGAGGCCGACGACGAGTGCTTGCTTGCCCTCGCGTCGGGCGTCGATGATGCGCATGACGCGCACGATCGTGCCCACGGAATGAAGTTCGTCGAGACCGGGATTTTCGGTGGCCGGATCACGCTGCGAAAGGACGAGCAGGAATCCGTCCTGTCCTGCCTCTTCAAGCGCCGCCAGCGACCGCTCGCGACCAATCGCCAGGGGCATTGTCACGCCAGGATAAACGACGACATCCCGCACGGGTAAAACCGGCAGCACGGCCGGAATTTCGACGATCTCCGCACCCGGTACCATAACGGCGAGGGAAGCGACGGTCTCGGGTCGCTTGGCGCTCTCATCAGTCTTCTTGGTCGAATCGTCTTCGGACACGCAACTCCCAACGGCGCCTAGGGCGGCAATCGGTAACTTGAGAAAGGTCGTATGCGGACGTGATCCACGCGGCATTGCCTCTCTTTCAATGAGCGGCAACGTAAGCGCCGGAAGGGCCGGGTCAACCTCGCGCGACGCGTGATGAGCGGTCTTTACCCGCTTGAGAACAAGTCTCGAAAAGATAGACAAGTATTTGATTTAAATAAGTATTATCATTCCAGTCGGATCACGTGGCCGAAATCGCTAGAATTCAAGTCATGCTGACCCCAAAAAGCTTTGGCTCGACCGGTTTTAAAAGCAGCCCTGTGCTCTTCGGCGCGGCAGCACTGGCCTTCATGAAGCCCGTCCGCGCGGAGAAGACCTTCGAGCTTCTCGAGCGCTGCGGCGTGAACCATATCGACGTGGCGGCAAGCTATGGCGATGCCGAGCTGAATCTGGCCCGCTGGCTCTCGACTCGTCGAAACCAGGTCTTCCTCGCCACAAAAACAGGCAAACGCACTGGCCCTGAAGCGCGCGCGGAACACGAGTTCTCGCTCACGCGTATCGGGGTCGACTCGGTGGACCTGATCCAGTTTCACAATCTCGTGGATGAACCGGGCTGGCAAAGTGTAATGGGAACGGGCGGGGGGGCCGCTTGAAGCGATGATTCAGGCGCGGGACGAAGGTCTTGCGCGGTTCATCGGCGTGACGGGACACGGCACCTATGCACCGGCGATGCATCGGCGAAGCCTGGGCGAGTTCCCTTTTGCGTCGGTACTATGTCCGCTGAATTTCTCGATGATGTCGCAGCCTATTTACGCCAAGGACTTTGAGGCACTCGCGGCGGCGTGCCGGAAACAAGGCGTTGCGCTGCAGACGATCAAGTCGATCGCGCGGAGGCGCTGGCCCGAAGAGGGTGGCCTTCGGTTTAGTTGGTACGAGCCGCTTCGCGACGAGGCTGCGATCGATCGCGCGGTGCGATGGGTCTTGTCTAGCGACGACGTTTTTCCGAACAGCTCAAGCGATGGGTCTCTCCTCGAAGCCACATTGATCGCTGCTGAGCGGGCGGAAGAGAAGGGCAAACCGACGGACCACGGGATGCACGCGGACGCGGCGGCCTTTTCGGTCGAACCGCTCTTCGAGCGTGATGTCTCCGAAGTGATTTAGCAGGACACTCCGCGTGCACTAACTGCTTGGCGTATCGGGCCAATCCTTCGAGACACGCATGGCCCATTTGGGCGCGCGCTTTTGCACGTGAGCCATCGGGCCTTCGATTGCGTCAGGATGAGCCATGATGAGTTTGTGGCCCTCGGTTTCTTCGCGCTCGACAGCTTCTGCGCTCAGCTGGGTGCTTTCCCAAAGCAGCTTTTTCGAGAGCGCGACGGACATCGGCGAGGCGTGGATCGCTGTGTCTCGAGCGAGCTCGAGCGCGGTCGAGACGACTTCAGCTGAGGGGCAGACTTCGCTGGCAACGCCGAGGCGATCGAGTTCCGTGCCGCGAAACGTTCGACCCGTGAGCATGATTTCGGCAGCCCGAGCGAGACCGACCATGCGCACCATCGTCCAGTGCGAGTAGGCATCGCCCATCACGCCGCGGCGCACCTGAACGATTCCGTATTTGCCTTCCTCCGCGAAGATGCGGACATCGCATTGCATCGCGAGGGTCATGCCGAGCCCAATCGCATGCCCGTTGACCGCAGCGACCATCAGCTTGCGCACGCGGAAGGCGGGAAAGTCGACGGCGGCTGCGCTGAAATTATCGAAGCCACCCGAGTCCGCGACGTCAAAGGTCTTGGCCGCGTCGCTCATGTCCGCGCCCGCGCAGAACGCGCGCCCTGCACCGGTCACCACGACTGCGCGGATATCGTCGTCCTCGTCGCAGCGTCGGTAATAGCCGGTCAGCTTCGCGAGCATATCCCCCGAGCACGCGTTCATTTTTTCAGGCCGGTTCAGGGTGATCAACGCAACGCCATCGGCGTCGAGTTCAAAAAGAACGGATTCGTCAGAGGTCTGCATCGCAGGAATATAATCGAGCCAACCCGCCCGTGAAGTCCCCAGGCCGCTAGAATGGGCAGAAGCAAGGATCGCGAGGCCTTATACGAATGGGCCTTCGGTTTCTCTTCTTTCGCCGTCTCGTTTAAGCACTCTTCGAGAGGCCTTCGCCAAAGCTCTGCCTCAGCGGCGTCGCTCAAAGCAGCGGCCGGAAAGCTCACTCAGCGGCTTCTCAACAAAGAGCCCTCAAGCGGCTCTTCCCTCAAGCGGCTCTTAAAGAAGAGTAGATTAAAGAAGAGTAGATGGTGCCCGGGACTGGAGTCGAACCAGCACGTCCTTGCGAACACTGGATTCTGAGTCCAGCGCGTCTACCAATTCCGCCACCCGGGCAGAACGCAGCAGGGTACGATGCGCGCGAGAAGCCGTCAATTGGCTGAGGAAGAGAAGGGGATTTCATTTGGCCAAAGGGACGGGTTCGCCGCGCGGGAAAAAAGGCGCAGGCAAGGGAAGAGATAAGAACGGCGGCGGTCGCAGGGGCGGGAATCCGCGTCGACCTGCCAGGCGGGGTCGTGCAGAGCAAAATCCCGGTTCTCGGGCCTCATCTGCCCCCGTACGCACGGCGCAGATGGCCGGTCGGCCGGGCCGAGAGGGAGCGGTCGCGCGCGTCTTCCGCCCCTCCCCGAACGGACAGCGGGTCGAGGTCGAGGACGCCAACGGCGAGACTTGGCGCGTAGACTGCTTGGGAGAGCCGGTTCAGGTCGGAACGCGAATCCTTTTCGAGCCCTTGCCTGGCGCTGAGGCCCGACAGGGTGTCCTTGTTCGTTGGATCGAGGCCGAGCGAGAATCTTGGGTTTGTACGGTTCGGAGGGGCCCCTGGGGCCGCTCATTGGCGCCCTTTGCCGGCCTCGCGCTTCCCCGCTTGAGCCTGGCGGAGCGCGATGCCAAAGACGCGCAGGAGGGTGACCGGGTCCTGGTTGCGCCCATCAAGGCGGGGGCCTCCGGCAAACAGCAGCGGCAGCGCGGCGGCGATTCCGGTCCGCCGGATCTGCCTGTGCGGGTCTTATCCGTGCTCGGGCCGGTCGGGGATCCGGATGCGGATTTCCAAGCCATCGCCTGGAAACATCGGCTTCCCGCGGCCTTTTCGCGCCGTGCGCGGGTTGAAGCGGAAGAGATTGAAGCGAGCTTGCCCGCCGCCGAACTGGCGCGCCGGCTGGACCTTCGGCATCTGCCGTTCATTACGATCGATCCAAGCAGCGCGAGAGATCACGACGATGCGCTATACGCTGAAGAACGTCCGGCCCCTGCAGTTTCTCTCGTCGAGCCAGAAGCCGAACGAGCGAAGGACGAAGAGGTAGAGCCTGGATCCGCCCCAGCCCCTGAACCCACGCCTCGTGGCTGGGAGCGGCGTGTCTGGGTCGCGATTGCAGACGTCGCACATTACGTCGTCTCGGGAGGCTGGATAGACGCGGAGGCGCGGCGACGCGGAAACAGTTTCTATTTTCCGGATCGCTCGGTGCCCATGTTGCCCGAACGTTTATCCAGCGATTTGTGTTCGCTCAGGCCGGGTGTGGACCGCTTGGCAATGGTGGCCGAGCTTCGAATAAGCGCGAAGGGCGAGATTGTAGACGCGCTGTTCCATGAGGCGGTGATTCGAAGCCACGCTCGATTGGCTTATGAAGAAGCGGCGGATTGGCTCGCGCGTCATTCGGCGGACAAAATTGCGGGCAAGGCGGCTGATAAGGCGGCGCCCGAATGGTTGGGCTCGCTGCAATGTCTGGCCGAGATCGCAGAGCAGTGGCACGCGCTGCGGCGGGAGGAAGGCGCTGTCACGCTTGAAATCCCAGAGACGGAAATCGTCGTAGACGAGACGGGGCGCCCGATCGATTCCCGCTTACGTGCACGCAATACGGCGCACGGTCTCGTAGAGGAGGCGATGCTGGCCGCGAATTGTGCAGTCGCCAAGGCCCTCGATCGAGCGGAACGCAAGACCATCCATCGCGTCCATCCCCCGCCGAGTCCCCAGAAGCTCGAGGCTCTATCGCAATTGCTTGAGGGTCTCGGGATCGGTGACAAGCTCGCACTCGACGAGCCGGGTGAGCTTGCGAGGGTCCTCGAAAGTGTGAAGGGTATTCCCTCGGAAGAGCGGATTCATACAGCGACGCTTCGCTCCATGAGTCAGGCGCGCTACGAGCCCGAGCCACGGGGACATTTCGCTTTGCAGTTTGAGCATTACCTCCATTTTACGTCGCCAATTCGGCGTTATGCCGACCTAGATGTGCATAGAGCTCTTAAGCGGATGATCCGCGATGAGCCGGATCCGAGCACACTACACGGGGCAGAGGGCGGAGCGGACGGCGAGGTTGATGGCGGCATTGCTGCTCTTTCCATCTGGCTCTCGGGGCGCGAGCGGGTCGCCATGGAGGCGGAGCGCGAGGCGGATTCGCTGGCTTGCTGTGCTCTTATGCAAGGCCGCGAAGGGGACTTTTTCGAAGCGAAGGTCACGGGCGCAACGGAGTTCGGACTCATTATCCGGGTCGATGCCCCGTCGGTGAACGGACTGATTCCGATGCGGGCGATGGACGGGTATTGGGCGTATGAGCCTGAGACGGATTCGATCGTGGGCGCTCGCTCGGGCAGGCGAATTACGCTGGGCGATAAATTGGCGGTCCGGTTGGTCGAGGTGGACTCAGAGCGGGCTCGCCTGGGATTCAAATTGGCGGGCTCGGGCGTGCTCCGGCCCGACTCGCATCAGGGCGAGGATCAGGACAGCAAGGCGAGTTCGTCCGAGAGCGCTTCCCAGGATTCGTAAAGTGCCTCTATGCCGGACTTGCATTCGGCTTGCTCGGCCTGGAGGGCCACGGAGCGTTCGGGACTCTCATAGATCTCAGGCTCTGCGAATCGCTCCGTGAGCGCTTCTGCACGCGCCTCTTCGTCGGCGATCTGGGCCTCAAGCTTTTCGATCTTTCGCGAGATGCGTTCGCGTGTTTTTCGATGCTCTCGCTCCAGCATGCGCGCTTCTTTGGTTGTCGCGGGCGGGCCTTCCGCGCTGTTGGATCCTGCAGGAGATGGGGAGGGCGAGAGATAGGGCGAGCCTTTCATCCCTGCGCTTTGCGCTTCGCCTCCGCCGGCAGCGTCGCGGGCGCGGCGTTCAAGAAACTCATCATAGTTGCCCAGATGGCTTTCGAGTTGACCGGCCTCGACGTCCACAATTCGGGTGGCCAGCGCGTTGATGAAAGAGCGGTCATGGGAGACGAAAAGAACCGTCCCTTCGTATTCTCGAAAAGCTTCCTCCAAGACTTCGCAGGCCTCGATGTCAAGATGGTTGGTGGGCTCGTCAAGAATCAGCAGGTTGGCGGGCCGGAGCAAAAGCTTGGCCAGCGCGACGCGCGCTTTCTCGCCGCCCGAGAGCACCGCGATCTTCTTGTCCACATCGTCGCCGGTAAACAGGAGTGCACCGAGCAGGCCGCGCAGCTTCGGCATTTCCTCGGTCAAAGCCTCGCGCGCTACCTCCTCGAGGACGCTGAGCGAGGGGTCGAGGGATTCAAGCTGATGCTGAGCAAAGAACGCGAGCTCGACGTTATGTCCGATACTGCGCTCGCCCGAATCAAATTTCGCCGCCCCGGCCGCGATCCGGAGCAGTGTCGATTTACCCGCCCCATTCGGCCCCGTCAGCGCCACTTTCTCGCCGCGCTGTAAGTGGAAGTCGACGCCGGCGTAGATCACGTCTTCGTCGTAGCGCTTGTGTAGATCTTCTAGGGTGAGCACGCGTTCGCCGGATCGCGGCGGCGGCGGGATGCGAAGCCGAATCGCGCGCTTGCGGTCGGGCTCGACTTCGATGCGCTCGATCTTATCAAGGGCCTTGATCCGACTCTGCGCTTGTTTAGCTTTGGTTGCCTTGGCGCGGAAGCGTTCGATGAAACGCTCTTTCTCGGCAATCTGGCGGTCCTGGTTGGCTTTGCGTGCGAGGAGCTCTTCGCGTCGTTGGCCGCGCTGAGCGAGGTACTTATCGTAGTCGCCTTCGTAGAGGCTGAAGCCGCCGAGCCCGTCGAGCTCCATGATACGATTGGTTTGTCGCCGCAGGAATGTCCGGTCATGGGAAACGACGATGACTGCGCCGGAGAAACGTTCGAGGGTGTTCTCAAAGAACTGGATCGAGGGCAGGTCGAGATGGTTGGTGGGTTCGTCGAGGAGCAGGATTTCGGGCTGGGCGAGCAGCAGCTTCGCGAGCTCGACGCGCATGAGCCAGCCGCCACTGAAACTTGAGAGTGGGCGCTCCGTGTGTTCGTTTGCGAATCCAAGGCCAGCGAGAACCTCCGAGACTCGCGCGTCGCGCTCGAAGCCGCCCACCTGCTGGAAGCGTTGGCCGGCCGAGTCATAGCGTTCGGTCAGCGAGGCCGGGAGGTCCTCGCCCGCTTCGCCGCGACGGCTCATCTCCGCCTCAAGCCTGCGAAGCTCTTCTTCGAGCGCATCGATTTCGGCCAGCGCCGTGCGGGCTTCTTCGCGCACAGTATGGTTGGCGCGGGGATCGATCTCTTGCCGTAGGAGTCCGAGACGCACGCCGCGGGCGCGATGAATCTGGCCTCCGTCTGAAGGTTCCTCGCCCGTCAGCGTCCGGAGCAGCGTGGTCTTGCCGGCGCCATTCGGGCCCACAATCCCGATCCGGTCACCCGCGCGGACGACGGCCGAGGCTCCGCGGAAAAGCACGCGGCCACCGATCCGCTTTTCCAGTTCATCGAGGCGCAGCAGCAAAGGAGTCTTCTCGTGGAGGAGGGGACAAGGGACAGGAGGGCACATGCCAATTCGCGCGAGATCATGACGGCCGCGGCGGGGTGAGGCAAGTCGTGCTTCTGGCGGAGTCGGCGGGCCTTCTGCATCCTCATGTGGATGCATTTTTCCAGACAAGTGCAGTACGGGCTCTGCGGGATCTTCGATTTGGCCTACCACGGGGCCGGTGAACCCGTGCGCGTACAGACCATCGGCGAGCGGCAGCAAATTCCCTACCGGTTTCTGGAACAGATCTTTCAGAAGATGCGAAAGGCCGGTCTCGTGAGAGGCAGACGGGGCCCCGGCGGTGGCTACGTCCTCGCGCGTGCCCCCGAAGAGATCAATCTGCGCGAGCTGATTGAGGCAATCGAGGGCCCGTTCGGGGCCTCTGCTTTCACCGGAAAGGGGGCGGACGGAGCCCCGTCTCCTTCCAACGAGAAATCTACTTCGCCCTCGGCGCATCGGCCTGATTTCCTCTTTCGGGATCTGGCCGAGCGGATGGCCGCGACGTTCGAAGACGTGGCGGTGGCGGACCTATGTCGAGAGGCCGTGCGCCAGCATATTCCGCGGGACCTTCCTGACGGCTTCGACTACCAGATTTGAGCCAGAGGCTATGCTTCCGCCAAAGCCAAAGCCAAAGCCAAAGCCAAAGGCCACAGTCGCTCGGGCGTAGCTAACGCGTGATGCGGACCGGAACCCCACGTCGCTGTGCGGCGGTCTGGTAGGCGAGCGCCCAATCGATTCGAGGAGTCGCATCTCCGGACGCAGCTGTGATGCGTTCGCGGAGATCCTCCGGCTCGATTTCGGGCAGTTGCGCTTCTTCCGCGAGCGTCTTCATCTCCGCCAAAGTGGGATGGACTTCGAGAAAGACTTCATCACCGACCCGCGCGAGCTTAACGGGTTCATGGATAACTCGGACCGGCGTATCGACGGTCGTGATGTCGAAGAGCCTAATAATATCTTCGGGGTAGAGGCGTATGCAGCCCCGCGACACGCGGCGTCCCACGCCATCGGGTTCGATGGTGCCGTGGATTAAATAGGTCGGCCATTCGAGGTAGAGCGCGTGGGTGCCAAGCGGGTTCTCAGGGCCGGGTCCGACTTCCCGACCGAGCGTGGGGTCCTCTTTCCTTGCGGAGGCTGTGGGATACCATGTGGGAGCGGCTCGCTTGCGGACAATGCGGGTTTCCCCAATGGGCGTTTCCCAGCCTTCGCGGCCCACGCCGATGGGAAAGCTCAGGGTCGTGCCGCCTTCTCTGGAATCGAAATAGTAGAGCCGCTGCTCTGCGAGGTTGATCACGATTCCTTTGCGCTCGCCGTCGGGAATCAGGTGGGCTGTGGGCAGCAAAACATTCGATCCCTCGGCGGGGAGCCATGGATCAACGCCAGGGTTCGCTGCGACCAATTCGACGTAACCGAGATTATAGGGGCGCATCAGGTCGAGCAGCGTTTCCTGGCCCTCGATCTCATGTTGGAGCATGAGTCCTACGACGGAATCGCTTTCGGTCGGCTCGGCCAGGTCGTGCCAGCTGGGCGAAAGGCCGGGCCATTCGGGCACGATAAAAGCGCACCCGCTCGTCGCAAGCGCGAATAACACGAACATGAGGCGTGCCAGGCATAGGATCCCTGTGGATCGGAAAAAGAGCGGTGCTGAAATGAGCGAGTTCGGGTGCGAAATCAAGAAAGGGGCCTCATGGAAAAATCTCGATGGGAACTCCGTCTGGAACGCGTTCCCAGAGTAAGGCCATTTCTTCATTCGTGACGGCTATGCACCCATCGGTCCAATCCTTGAGGACGTGATGGGATCCGATCATGCCGAGACCGTTTGGAAGGCCATGAATCATGATCGCCCCGCCGGGCGAGACTCCTCGCTCTCGCGCATATCGCCGATCGTTCTCGTTTGGATACGAAATATGCAGCGCGCAATAAAAGTCACTGTCGACTTTACGCCAATCAATGGTGTACCGGCCTTCCGGTGTCCGGCGGTCGCCTTGCCGGCGCTTGGGTCCGATCGGGCGACTGCCCAGCGCTACTTGAAACTCATGGATTGGAAGATCCTTCGAGAAGAGGACCAGGCGCCGTTCTGCCTTGTAGACGCGCGCGAGATCCGCCCGCCAGGCTCGGTTGCCGTTCCGAGTGGCCCCGCTCGCAGCGATTGGAGGCACGCTGGGCGCGAGCTGAACGTCGTAAGCGAATTCCGGCATCGGCAGCGCATCAGCCGACGGCGGATCCGAGGCCAGAGCGCTGCCCGCCACGCCGACCAGGCACGCCAAACCAAGCGCCAGCCTACTGAGGAAGTCGCCCGCTCGGCGGGGACCTCTCATAGGAGACTAAAGCTGAGCAGACGCAAGCGCGGGGCGGCCCCCATTTCAGCTTGGGCGCAGTGGATCATGCAGCGACTCTAATCTGGATACAGCCATCTAGATGCAGTCGAAGCTCGAGCTTATTTAGAAAGCGACCGAACGTAGACACGCTCTGCCTTCTGGTTGGCCAGCGCGGCCTGAGCCTGGGCGTCTGCGGCGTGTTCGGCAGCGACCTGAGCGTCGCGGCTCGCCTGGTTCGCGTTGGCGGCAGCCTGTTCCGCGGCGTCGCGGGCGACTCGCGCTTCAACGCGGAGCTCGGCCACTTCACTGCGCAGGGACTGAATCACTGCCGTCGTAGCGCAGCCCGTCGAAGAGAGGGCGAGGGTGGCACTGGCAAAGACAATCAGTGCGGACGTTCGGGACAAGCGGATCATGAGGTCCTCCTGGAAATTGGGCTAGGTCGTGTTCTTCGCATTGTTCGCATTGTTCGCATTGTTCGCGTAGTTTGCTTGGTTCGCCGTGTGTTCTTCGTGAGCGCCGAACTCCTCATAGGCGGCCATTCTGTTCTAAGGCCAAGCAATAATGCGAGACTCTTTGGCGTCTTGTTGTGACGCGCCTCACGATTAGCGCAGGTGTGCCGAATACGCGCAGTTCGGGGGGGGGGCGGGGGGCAAGCGCAGCACCCCGCGCTCGCACTCATCCCGCGGGTGGCTTAGACTTCGTTAAAAGGCCCCCCGCCGATCGATGGCCGCATGCTCACGTGGTCTGAAAGCACCCCGTGCCGAACCGTCTTGAATTGGACCCGGATCTCGACTGCCATGTCGTATCGAACGACGTGCTGAACGAGATCTGCACTCACGCTTTGGATGTGGCGCCCGAGGAGTGTTGCGGTCTGATCTTGGGCACAGAGGCCGCGCCGCTTTCTCGAGTGGTTCGGATTACCAATGTCATGACGAAAATGCACGTAGCGGATCCCCGGGCGTTTCCGCGGGATGCCCGACACGCCTACTACATGTCCGAGCTTGAATACTTGCGGGCCATGAAAGAGGCGGACACCAGAGATGAATCCGTGACCGCCGTCTATCATTCGCATTTCGGGCAGGGGTGTTATCTCTCGGAGGACGATTTGGCTTTCGCCTCGCACCCGCTCTTTCCCTTTCCGGAGGCCTCTCAGATCGTTGTCTCCGTGCTGGCCGATCGGGTGCGCGAGGTCGGGATCTTTGAACCGACGCAGGGATCGACTTCGCTCTTTATTGGCAGACGGCTGGAAGCCTCTTCTTGATCGGATTCTGCACACAAAGGTTCTCCGTGAAGCAAAGACAGGTATGCCACCCCTCCGGCCTTAAAGCGCTCCCCGTTTTACGGGGACTGCTGGTCTTCGTTCTGCTTCTAACAGGCGGACTTGGCTGCCTCGCGACGCGAATGCGCAACGAAGTTTTGCCGGCCGAGCCGATCGCGTTTCTTTATTGGGAGGATCGCGGAGCCAGCAAGCGATCAGATGTCTTCGCCAAGGCCGGTGAGATTCCCCGGCAGCCCGTGGACGAGGATAATCGCGCGCGCCAAGAGGAGGCCGAGATCCGGACGCATCTTCGCGCCGAGATCTCTCCGGTCCTGCGCTCGAAGCTCGCGAAATATCCCGGACACCTCACCCTATACTGGCCGCAAACGGAAGAGGTCGAGCGCGTCGAAGCGGCTCCCGCTGATGCGCTCCCACTCGCTTGGTCAAAGGACCATAAGCGACTTCTCTTTGCGTCCGCGCATCGCGGCGGCAGGGAACAACTTTACGAATACAACGTTGATCGTCGAGATCTGAGCGTCTTGACCGTAGGGCCTGAAGAACACCCACGCGGGAGCTACGACGCTGAGGGTAAACTCGTGATCGAGAGGCTCTCTCGGGCAGGGATCGCGCGGGACCAGGCTGCGCTGCAGACTGTGCATTCGTCGAGCCCGAGCGGCCGAATGGGTGAGGCTTTTGCCGAGGGGGTTCCGCCCGGCACAGTGCGCGTATCGCCGGCGGGGGATCTCGTGGTTTTCGAGCAAGTGAACCCGCGTCCGCGTCGCGACGGACCGACTGTATACGAGTCCTTTATCGCGACGGTCGATGTTTTGCCAAATGCCGAGCAGGAGGTCCTGCTCAAGGGGCGGGAGCCCGTGTGGACTCCCGATGGACTCTGGATCGTATTTGCATCTCAGTCCTCAGCGGGCTACCGATTGCGTCGCATGCGGCCTGATGGGACCTCACGGGTCCCCATTAGCCCCGGGGGCACGGAAGAGCGAATGCCAGCCGTCTCGCCGGATGGGGAATACGTCGCATACGTTCAGGTCGTCAACGGCAAGCGACGCCTCGCCGTAAGACGCTTCGATGGGCAGGGCAATCGCGTCCTGCTCTCGAAGGGCTGGACCGAATTCCCTGTGTGGTAGGTAGTAGGGAGTAGGTAGATAAGGTTAGGTCGTAGGGGCTAAGCGGATCGGTGGCAGCCGAATCTGATAACCCGATAGCAGAGCGAGGCCAACCACAGGCACTCAAGTCGGCTAACACGAATTAGAACCAACTCGAACCGACCCACAGAGCAAGACCGACAGACAGTGACTGTGCGATTCCGCTCAGTCCGAAATAGAGCCGACCGACGCGAAGCCGAAGCACGCGCACTCCGCGCGCTGAATCCACGCTCAAATGAGTTGCGTCGCTGGCCCACTCCGCGAGCCGATGAACACACCCGACATACGTCGGGTCTTCACAAGCCTGAAAGAGGATCCAAATAGATGTCCGAAGCCAATCAGAATGACCTCGTCCCCGTCCACGGTGGTCTCGCCGAACCCGTCGATCGCCTCGTCTCCTTTAAGGACAAGGCGGCCTTCCTGAAGGAGGCGGCAGGTCTTCCCTCCATGCGCGTGAACTCAGCCGATCTGTCGACGGTCCATCGCCTCGCAGACGGAGCGCTTTCTCCTCTGATCGGGCCCATGAAGAAGGACGCCTACGATCTCGCCATCAAGGAAAAGGTCGTTCTCTCGAACGGCGGACGCTACGCCTGGACGATTCCAATTTCGCTTCCTTTGACCGACGCCGAAGCCGGCGGTCTCACGGCGGGTGGTGCCTGCGCAGTGCAGACGGAAGACGGCGAAGTCGTCGCCATTATCAGTGATCTTGAGGTCTTCGATTGGGACAAGGCAGCGTATCTCCAGGCCGTGTACGGCACGGAGCGCGTTGATCATCCCGGTGGCCGCATCGTGGACAACGACGATCGCGGCAAGCTGATCGGTGGCTCGATTCGCGTTCTGCCCCAGCGCGCCAACAAGGCCTACGCCGAGTTCATGCTTTCGCCGTCCATGGTCCGCGCGTTTATCCGCGACAAGAAATGGGAGCGCGCACTCGCATTTCAGACACGCAATCCGCTGCATCGTGCACATGAATATGCACTCGTGTACGGCGTCGAGCAGCTGACGGCGGCTGGCCATTTCACGGGAGCCGTGCTGAACCCGCTGATGGGTGAACTCAAGGGCGACGATGTCCCGGCTGCCACGCGGATGCTTTGCTACCGCCGCTTGCATGGTGAGGGCCTGCTCGGCGAAGGTGACAAGGACCCGGCGATCTGGGAAAAGGCCGGCTACGACATCTCGGACATCTTCGAGCTGATCGGGCTCGATATCAAGATGTTCTACGGAGGCCCGTCCGAGGCAGTGATGCACGGCATCTACCGCCAGAACTACGGCTTCTCGGATATCGTCATCGGCCGCAAGCACGCTGACGCACCCTTCGAAGATGGCGAAGCGATCTGGGGTGACTTCGATGCCCATGAGATCTTCGACAACCTGCCGGGCGAACTTCATATCCAGGCCTGCAAGGTCGGCTTCGCAGCTTTCTACGAGGAGCTCGGACGCGTAGACCTTACGGAGCGCCACAAGGGAGTGAAGCCTTTCTCGATCTCGGGCACGAAGGTGCGCGCGATGCTTCAGGCCGGCGAACGACCGGATCCGCGGATCATGCGCCCCGAGACCTCGGATGTTCTGATCGAGGCGTACAAGGGATAGAGGACACGCGTCCCTCGGATCCCGCGCCGCCCGACAAGAAGTGCACGGGCGAAACTTCCGAGAAGCCTAACGTCCTACTGAGCAGTATTGAGAGAGTCGGTCAGCCCGTGAGGGAGGCCGGCTTTCTTGTTTTTGGAGCTGCCGAGAGCCGAGTTGCGAAGCGGAGCCGAGGGCGATGGGTAAGCCGGGGCCGAGGAGCGGCGGACACACTGCGTCGCCGAAGCGGCCTAGACCATTCGGATGCGCGGCTTGCGGGCGTGCTCGAGTAAGGCCTCGCGGTCCGCGCCGTCGACGGGATGAATCCCGTAGCCAAAGGCAAGGCCAACCCGCACGGGCTGGTTCAGCACTTCGTCCTTCGAAATCAGGTCCGCGACCGCACGCGCCAACTCAAAAACGCGCTCGCCTGGGGTTCGCCCCGGTTCGGGCATCAGGACGGCGAACTCGTCGCGATTGATCCGCGCCAGAACGTCGAATTCGCGGAGGTGGGTCTGCAGAGCTTCGGCAAGTGCTTTGACGACGCGCGCGCTGTGGCCCGCTCCTGCCTCGGCATGGATCTCATCCCGGTTCTCGAGGCGGCAGACACAAAGAGCGAGCGCATTCTCGCGACCCGCTGCGCGAGCAATCTCCTCGTGAAGACGCTTGCCAAGATAGGACTCGTTCGGGAGACCGGTCTCTTCGTCGAAATTGCGATGAAGCTGGTTGTCGCGATGGGACAGCGCGTGGTCAAGCGCGCGCTCTACGTAGGATACGAAGCGGCCGAAGACCTGAAGATCTTCGTCATCGAAGCGGCCCGCGAAGAAGCGGTCGAGCGCGACCTTATCGTAGACCGCGACCGAACCGATGACTTCGCCCGCACGTTTGATCGGCGCCGTCATCACGGAGCGGAGGCTATCGGCGAACTCTCCGAGCTGCGGATCGAGGCTGGCGTCCGCGATCAGGTGCGGTGCGCGGCGACGAATGGAATCGACCGTGACGGCCTTGTCGAGCCGAAAGAGCGACTCCTGTGCCGTGCCGTCGGCGGCTCCGAAATAGGAGCGAATCGAATAGCGTCGGGTCGTGGGATCTTGGAGACGCAAGATGGCGTGATCCGCTTCGAGGATCATGGCTGCGGAGGAGGTGGCCAATCGGGCGACCTCGTTGGGCTCAGTGCACGAGAGCAACCGAATCGAAGTTTCGTTGATCGCGTTGATCCGCTCGGCGCGCGAGGCCATGCGCGCCTCGCGATCAGAGCGAGCGATGGTTTCGGCTGCGGCTGCGGCGATTTCTTGCCAGCGCGCCAAGCGGTCGTGATCCTGACCGGCGTCTTGCCCGGCCTGCACAGAGAGAATTCCGACGAGAGCATTGCCCGCCAGCAAGGGTAGGGCGGCGTACCCGAGCCGCCCATCGTCTCGCCGGAGCGTTTTAGCTTCTTGACTGCGGAGGGCCTCGCCGTCGATTCCGCTGCCGGGCTCAAGTCGGTACTCGCCGCCAAAGCCGCCGCCCGCAAGCGAAGTGGCTGCGAGGCGAAGACTGCCGTCGGCTTCCTTCAAGTAGAGATGAACAATGCCGCCGCCCGCGCGCTCGGCGAGCATGCCGCAGAACTCGCCGAGTCGGTCGGCCAGGATGGCGGGCCCGCGAAGAATGCGTTGTACCTCGCGTACCGCGTCGTAGCTAGCGGCTTGACTGCGGAGCGACTGATGTTCCTGCGCACGCGCAATGATCTGTGCGTCGAGACGGGCGAGCTGCTCCATGAAGCGGAGGTCTTCGCTGGTAAAGACGTCGGGTTCGCTCGCATGGTGGACGTTCAGCACGCCGAGTACGCGACCGGCATGAACAAGCGGGACACACAGGGCCGACTGCACGTCGACCCGCTCTCGCACGAGATCAAAGTCGGCTCTGTCCGCGCGACCGCGGAGATGAATCGGGCGTCCTTCGGAAGCGACGCGGCCGGAGATGCCCTGGCCGAGCGCCACGCGAATCTTGGGCCAGAGCTCGGGCTCGACACCCTGCGCGACGCGAATTCGAAGCGTTTGCCCTTCGGCGTCGAGCAGCATCAGACTGCCGCCTTCTGCGCCCGTCACCCCAACTGCGATCTCCAGCATCCGGTCGAAGAGTTCATCCGCGTCGACCGTGAGGTCCACCGATTCAACCACTTCATGCAGCGCCTGCAGTAGCTCCGCTTTGCGGTCTCGCGGTGCCACGCCGTAGCCCCACAGAAGACGTGCCGTAAGCGGTGTGACGACTTGCAAAGCAGAACGTGGTCCACTGGGTAGGTGGCTTTCGAATTGATCATCTGAATCGATGACGGCATCGAAGCTCTGCTCAGCGAAAAATGCCGCAGTATTATCGACGAGAAGCGAGGAAATATCGTGTGCGAGCGAGGCGCCCAGAATTCGGGCGCGTTCGAGCGCGGCAGGCACGTCTGCATCGTAGATGCGCGTAACCTCGACATCGGGATTTCCCGCCATGAGGCGCACGAGCCGTAGGGACTCCTCGGTGGCGCCCCAGATGCCGAGCCGGCGCCGCACTAGTCGGTACCGTTCCGGGCGAGTTCATCCAGTCGGAGAGACAGAACAACGGTTCGTGTCTGGCCCGCTTCGTCGCCGAGGACGAGAGGAAGGCGCACGCCGCCATCGAGTTCAACGGAAGCCTGGCCCACCGAAACGATGCGGAGCTCGCCGCCCAAGCCGGCCTCCGGTTTCATGGCGTCGGCCGTGACCGCATGCCAATCCGGCTGGGTCCCATCCGAGAAGTCGAATTCGATCGAATTTGCGAGATCTTCGCTTCCGAGTTCATCTGCTTCGGCGAGGATGGCGGCTTCCAGAAAATCGTGCGGACTGCTTCGCAGAGCTTCTGATTCGAAAAGCGGGGCCGAATCGAGAGCGACCTCCTCGTTGAGGAGGGACGCTTCAAGTTCAGGGGCTTCAACCTCGGTCGCTTCGTTCTCAGGCGAAGCCGACGACGATGCTGCGACTGGCTGTGCGGCCTGTGCGGATGCCACTTGCGCGAGATCCGACCCGGTCGTGCCGCCGCGCCGGGAGCGGACGACGTTTTTCGAGATTGTCGTGAGTGTGGCGAGAATTCCGTGACCCGTCTTCGCGATGGTCTCGAAGACAGCGGCGTCAGGCAGTCCGATGCGACGATGTAGATCTTCGATTGCGAAGGGATCGGCGATATCTCGTTTGTTGTACTGGATCACAAGCGGGAAGGCGTCGAGGCGATGCCCGTATGCAGCCAGTGAGGCGCGGAGTTCATCGATGCTTGCGATATTCGCTTCGAGACGTTCCTTCGAACAGTCCAGGGAGAGGATGATGCCGTCCACCTCGTCGAGGAGCTGTTTGCGCGTCATCGCTTCTTCCGGAGCGCTGGGGACGGCGATGATCTCAATCTCTGTGCCCACACCGCCGACTTCGCCGAGGCGAATCGCGAGGGACTCGTAGGAGACTGTCGGGTCGAGGCGGGTCGGCTTTTGCTCGATCTCGCCGCGGAGATCCCCGCGCAGTTTCGCGTGGATCGTCCGCAGGGTCGTGGACTTGCCGCAGCCAGCGATGCCCCAGATGAGGATGCGTGCGTTCACAGCCGACATCAGATTTTGCCCTTCTTGGTCAGGAGCCTGCGTGCATGCGCGCTGATATTGCTGGAGACGTCCTTACTCTTCATCAGCATGCGCAGGTCGCGGTCCTGGAGGTAGTTGAGAAATTTGACGGCCTGAGCAGCCGGCGTTTTCGGATTGGAGGTGAGCGCGAATTTAATTTTGTAGTTCTTGGTCCACTCGCGGTTGTTTGAGATGATTCGCAGGAGTTCGTCGCTCGTTGAGCGATTCTGAGTGAAGGTCACAACTTCGGTCTCGGTCAGCTTAGGGCTGCCGAGCACGCTGGCCGACACAATGCGGTTTCGATCCTTGATCAGCATGGCGCGGGCTTCCTTGCCCCCGAGCCGGGCGAGCTTGATCTTCTGCATCACGCTCATCTTCTGGACGGCGGCGTAAAGGCTGCCTTCGACTTCTTCATCCTCGATTTCCTCCTCGCCCTCGCGCGCGAGGAGGCGAGCGATTTCGCCCATATTCTCACCGAGCATCTCAAGAACGGCTACCTCGGCGGCTTTCTCATCAAGCGCCTCGTCCGTGTCTTCCGTGGTCTGACGTTCTTCGAGGCCCAGGAAGCTCAGGATCCTCTCGATGACGGCGCGTCCCGTGAGTGGGTTCGCCCCAAGCGAATCGACGATCTCGTCATTGCGCATCATGCGCTCTTGATTCTGGCTGATGATATCGACGACGCGGCTATGCGGCAGCGTCGCGAGAAATGCGACCGTCGTATCGTCCGTCGCGGAGTTGAGGGCGATCATTTCGGAGAAAGGTTCGCTCTCCTTGTGGACCTGGGCCATGAACGAGAGAAGCGCGGGATGTGCGGGGCCGCTGAGGACAGTCTTGAGGACGACGTCCGGCAGGCCCTCCAGGCTCTCTCGCGCCGTCGATTTGACCTGAGCATCTGGATCATTGGCGAGCACGAAGAGCACGGTCGCCAGTTCGATGGGTTCGAGTGGAAGGGCGCCGCGGGCGGCCATCCGTCGGGCCCCGACCGGCGCATCCCGGCGCGCATATTTCTCAGCCTGCGCGGAGAGCTTCAGCTTGACCTTCGGGGTTTGTGCGGTTGCGTCAGGCAAGTGGTGGCGGCTCCGATGAAATCCCGACTGGCAGGCCGAAATCGGGTGAAATCGACCGCGTCCATGCCCCGGAACCCTTCTGGGGCGGGGGAACGCGGATCGACGGTCCGTAGGGTGAATCGGCCGTGCAACTCCGCGACTTGATGCCCGTCCAGCGGGTATTCTCGCTCACTTCGCGCAACTAGGTCCAGGGCTGGGCGGGGCACTGAGCCGCGAGGGCGGTACGCGCTGAATGGGGGAGCCTCAGAGGCTTCCCAAAACGCTCATCAAATCACAAAAAGCGATTGAGGCCAGCTGTTTATGCTCGGTTTTTCTCGAAGAGGATCCGGAGCCCATAGAGAGTCAGGAAGGGGGCGACCTGATCGATTGCCTCGCTTTCCGTTGCGATGCGGCGCGCCAGGCCGCCCGTTGCGACCACTTTGGCCTCTGACCCCAGTTCTTTGCGGATCCGCTCGACCATTGAATCGACCATCCCGGCGTAGCCATAGAGCAAGCCGGACTGCAGGGCGCCCGTCGTGGTCCGGCCGATGACGGATTTCGGCCGGGCAATCTCGACGCGATGAAGCTTCGAGGCGCGCTCAAACAGGGCTTCCATGGAGATATGAATGCCCGGGCAAATCACGCCGCCCAGGTATTCGCCTCGTCCGGAGATGCAGTCGAAGGTGGTCGCTGTGCCAAAGTCGACGGCGATGATCGGGCCACCGTAGATCTCGTAGGCGGCTACAGCGTTGACGATTCTGTCGGCCCCGACTTCGTGGGGATTCTCGTAGCGGACGGGCATTCCTGTGCGCATACCCGGGCCCACGATCTGCGGAGGACGGCCAAAGAGCTTGCTCGAAACGCGCTCCCAGATGGGAACCACGGGTGGCACTACGCTGGACAGGATCACGTCCGTGATCTCGGTGGTGTCCCGCCCCTCGCTCTGGAATAACGAAGTCAGCGAAATCACGACCTCGTCCGAGGTCTGTTCTCGATGCGTCGAAAGTCGCCAATGATGCGCAAGCGTGGCTTCGCCACCCGCGTTGCGAATGGCATAGTCGAAGACGCCGAGGGACACATTGGTGTTGCCCACATCAATTACGAGGAGAACGGGCTCGCTCACTGGCTAGATTCCTTGTCTTGGTGCCCTGCAGGTATCGGCTCCACGGGGCGCCTGGTAAAGGCGTGTTCACGGCAAAGGGTGCCTCGTTCGAGGCTGAAAGGCGCCCTGTTACAGGCCAAATGTGAAGAGAGAGAAACTCAGCGTCAAGCTTCGTCCTCTGTGCGCGGCGGTGCAGGGCGGTCGGGCCTGTCGGGCTTGCTCAAGGTCACATCGCCCGCCATCACGCGAACGATCTCGCCGGATCGAGGCCCCTTATTGATCTCGACTTCGAGGGCACCGTTTGGGGCGATGTCCCGGGCGATGCCGTCGATCCGCCCGCCGCCGATTTCCTCTACACCAATTTCAGCGCCGGTCATCCTGAAGAAGGACGAAAACCGCGGCCGAAGTGCGTTGAACCCGCCCGCGGCATGCGCCTCAAGCTGGTGCTCAAGGTTTTCGAAGAGGCGCCGCGTGAAGGCGACTCGGTCGACGGATTCGCCGGTTTCGCTGCGTATACTTGTCGCCAGAGATCGGAACTCGTCCGGGAACGTTTCGCGGTCAACATTCAGATTGATGCCGATTCCGAGGACGGCGAAGGCGATGCGCGTTCCTTCGGCGCTGCTTTCCATGAGGATTCCCGACGTCTTCCGGCGGTGAATCAAGACGTCATTGGGCCATTTGATTTCGATCGCATCCAGGTCGCCCACAGTTTCTGCGACGGTTTCTGCGACGGCGATGGCGGCCCCGAGAATCAGCGTCGGCGTGTCGCTGATCGAGCCGGTAGGCCGTAGTACGATCGATGTATAGAGGTTGGTATGCGGCGGGGAGTAGAAGGATCGGCCGAGGCGACCGCGTCCTGCGGTCTGGCTTTCCGCGATCACTGCGGTCCCGGCTTCGGCTCCGTCGCGTCCCAGCTCGAAGGCAACCCGATTCGTTGAGTCGGTCTCTTCGAGGTGGATGATGTTCTGGCCAAGCCATTGGGTATCGAGGCCTACCTGCACTTCTTCGGAGTAGAGTCGGTCAGGCGCCGAAACGAGGCGGTAGCCATCACCACGCTCGCCTTCGATCTCGTACCCTCGGCCCCGCAATGCGCCGACATGTTTCCATACCTGCGCGCGGCTCACGCCTAGCTGATTGGAGAGCATCTCTCCCGAGAGAGCGGCGTTAGGCGATCCTCGTAGCGCTTGAAGAATCATGCGTGCCCCGCCTCCTTCCGACGGCGGACTCATGACTGCTGCCCGCTGGGCAATAGCTCGATCTCCAGTGCGACGTCCGTCGAGATGACCGAGTGGGTGAGGGCGCCCATCGAGATCCGGGCCACGCCCGTTTCCGCGTAGCCGCGCAAATTGGATGGGTCGATCCCGCCCGAGGCCTCGAGCAAGATATCCGGCGCATGTTTATCGATGACACGGCGAATCGCATCGGGGTCCATATTATCGAGCAGCAAAAAACGACATCCTAATTCCACGGCTCGGTCCGCCATCGCTTCCGACTCGACCTCGACCTGAACGGGCACGCCTTTGGGCGCCTGCTTCACGGCGCGTTCAACGGCGGCATCAAGTGAGCCCGCCGCCGCGATATGGTTATCCTTGACGAGCACCGCATCGTAGAGCCCGACGCGATGGTTGACTCCGCCGCCGACCGCAACTGCGTATTTTTCGAGGATTCGCCAGCCGGGCATAGTCTTGCGTGTGTCGACGAGATCCACCCCGAGGCCCGCCACCGAAGCGACGAGGCGATGCGTCTGGGTGGCTATGCCGCAGAGGCGGCCCAGGAAATTGAGGGCCGTTCGTTCGGCAGTGAGGATCGACCCGTAGCGTCCCTCGACTCGGAGCAGCACGTCACCAGCAACGGCTTCGTAACCGTCTTCAATGCCCGTGCTGTCGAGAATCACGAGCTCGGGATCAACGCTGCGAAACACCTCGCGGACGATGGGCAGGCCGCAGACCGTCATCGCCTCACGAGCTTCCACGCGGGCTCGACCGGTTCGTTCGGCTTCGACCACGAGTGCGCTCGTCAGATCTCCTGGGCCAACGTCTTCGGCCAAAGCGAGATCAAGTAGAGGGCGCCAGGCTTCGACGAGCGGCGGGGTTGCCATGAGATCGGACTCCGTATCGTGGACTGTGGCAGGGGGCAGCGGGCCCATCCTGAGCGGTCTCGGAGTCTATCGCAGGCGCGCCGGGCTGGAAGCATGCGCGTCTACCTGTGAGCTGTGGGCACCATTGCTGTGGGCTGTGGGCTGTGAGCTTGTGGGCGCGCCCGGCCGTGATCAGTCTTCTTCGCCCTTCATCCGGCGAATTTCCTCGCGGACGAGCGTCTCGGCCATTTCCGGGATCACGTCCCAGGCCACCTGCTCGACGCGAGCGATCACCTGCTTCACGATCATTTCGGAGAGATCCGAGAAGGCTTCCCAGGCGACCTTTTCAAGCGTCTCCTGAATGCGCTGCTCCATCAGAGGCGATAGGTCAGAGACGCGACGATCGTCGGCCGAGTCCAAGCCAGAGTGCAGGCCAGAGTGCAGGCCAGAGTGTGAGCCAGAGTGTGAGCCCAGGCCGATCTCGACTGCATCACCCCTCTGGGTCCGCTCGGGCGCGAAGGCGGAACGGAATTCAGAATCGTCCCGGTCGTCCTCATCGCGGTTGCGCGAAGAAGGTGCGGAATCAACACCGACTGCGTAGTGGCCGGAGGAGAAGGGTGCAACGAGCGGCGATGAGAACGATGAGAACGATGAATCGTTCGCGTCAAAGTCCTCGGCGCTCGATCCACCAGGCGTGCTTTCCGCGCCTCCTTCGGAAAGGTCAGAAACGGCCGTGGCCAAATCACTCGACGAGACATCGTAGTCGCCGACAAGCGCCTCGTCGGCGGATAGCACCGGGGCATCTAGCTCGGAAGTGTCGCGTCCGATCAGCTGGCCTTCGGAGATATCGTTCACTTCCATGGAAAGAGACATGTCCATCGCAGCGTCTTCGCTAAAGGCTTCGGCCTCGGTGACTTCACGCTGTTCTGAGACATCAAAGGCGAAGTCGAGATCTTCGGCGCCGACGCTGGTCGGTCCGACGTGGAGCGGATCGGGCTCACTCGGCAAGGCTTCGGCAGCGGGGACGGAAAAAGAATCCGATCCGGGCGATCCCGGGCGTCCAATGTGAAGGGCATCCTGAGTTTCGCGATTGAGACTTGCATCCAGATCCGCGACGCCCGAAGGCTGCACGAGAGACGCGCCTGGTTGCGGGCTCGGAGCTGCGGGGCTGGGCGCGACGGCCCCGTCCTGATCGATTTGCGCGGACGGCGCATGCACCGTCAGGGCGTCGATTAGATTGCTGCCGGATTCGAACGAACCGATCACATCGGCAACCGATTCGTCATTCGCTGCATCCGCATAATCAATAGGAATCTCAAAACTCGGCGAAGTCGAGGCGTTGACATCATCCCGACCCACGAGGATCGTGGCTTCGGCAGTTCGAGCCGGGCTCTCTGCGTCCGAATTCGGGTCAAGCTCGAGATCGAACGGCGGTGGCGCGGTCATCACGTCGGGCAGAGGCAGCAAATCTTCCACGTCGAGACTGTCGTCCGTGGAGTCCGTGGAGTCCGTGGAGTCCGTGGAGTCCGTGGAGTTAGTCGTCTCCGTGGTCTTAGAGAAATAGTCGCGGGCCGGAGCCACGGGCGGCAGCGAAATGATTGTGTCGGCTTGATCGTAAAAATCAGCCTCGGGGACGGGTAAGGTCGCCGGAGTCCGACTTCCAGCGCCTGAAGCGCTTGAGGCGCCGACATAGTCTGCAAGCGGCGAGTCGCTGAAGTCGATGGCGAGATCCTGGCTGCTTTCGAGGCCTGGACTGTTGAGCAGGGCATCTTCGTCGCGACCGTCGCTGGCATCGCCGACGGCGAGATCCGATGTGAAATCGCCGTTGAGCTCGTCCACGTTTAGCTGTGGCGTGCGCTGATTCTCGAAGAAATCGCTTTCGCTCACATCGAGTCCGGCGGTGTTCGTTTCAGTATCCGTGACGCGTCGGCCGTACCCCAGAGCCTCATGCGATTCCGTTGGCTCGCTTGAGAGCGAGGCCTCCGAAGCGCGAGAAGCGTACTGATCAGAAGCTCTGCCGAACGAGGCAATGCCGGCGCCCGCAGTCGATGCGCTTGGGGCCGCTGTTTCTGGCGGGCTAACTGGGATCTCAATCACGGGCGGCCCTGAGGCGGCTTGGGCCATGACGGATTTCACGCGTTCCACGAGGGATTGCGCTTCAAAAGGCTTGGTGATGTGGCCGTTCGCGCCCGCTTCGGCAGCGCGTGCTTCGTCGAAGGCTTCGAATGTGCCGGTCAGCAAGAGGACGGGCACGTGTGCGAGGGCCGGATCCTGCTTGATCGCTTCGCAGACCTCGTAGCCGCTCTTACCGGGCATCACCACATCCGCGAGGACGACGTCTGGATTGACCTCTCGGGCTCGGGCGATGGCGTCGTCGCCATTATCGGTCGCGATGATCACCACGTCCTCATTGGCAAAAGACAGTCCAACAAGTTTCTGGATCACCACCGAATCATCGGCCAGCAAAAGCGTCTTCGACATCAAAATCCCCCGGTTGGACCCCCCTGGGTCCGGCATGCGGTCAGCGTACCGCTCGATGCCCGTATCGTCCCGTTCTTCCGGGCGATTGAATGGTTTTTTGCCGATCTGTGAGGGAAAGCACTTCGCCCTAAGCGTCAAGCCCCGATCAAGCATCTCCGATAGACCCTGAGAGAGGACCCGATCGGGGTCCCTGGAGGCCAAGCATGCTGCTCCGCTCCGCCGCGAGCACCCACGTCGGAATGCGCCGTCAGGCGAATGAGGACCGCTATGCGATCGTCCCAGAGCTCGGGCTGTACCTGGTGGCTGATGGCATGGGTGGCCACAAGGCCGGCCAGGTGGCGAGCCAGCTGGCCTCCGAAGGTGCGATCCGGGCGATTGATGCGCTGCAGGGCGCCGCGGTCAGTTTGGCCGAACGTCTGCGTCATGCGGTGGCCTGTGCGAACCGTGAAATCCTCACAGCAGCGGAAACGAATCCGGAATTATCGGGGATGGGCACCACTTTCGTGGGCATGCTCTTCGGCGGCGAGCGTCTCGCTCTCGCGCATGTCGGCGACAGCCGCGCCTACCTGCTGCGGCACGGGCGCCTACGCGGCCTGACCGATGATCATTCGATCGTGGGTGAGCTGCTTCGGCGACAGGAGATCACCGAGGCGGATGCCAAGGCGCATCCGCATCGGCACGTCCTCACGCGTGCACTCGGCGTGCGAAACAAGACCGAGCCGGATCTCGCAGAAATGACTCCGCAGCCCGGCGACGTTTTCATTCTGTGTTCGGATGGTCTGACGACGCATATCGGCGATGAAGAAATTGCGCGTCAGATCGGCTCTGGGGAAGATCTCAATCAGGTGGCGTCGGATCTCGTCGACGCGGCGAATTCCGCCGGCGGTCTCGACAATACGACCGTGCTGCTGGTTCGCTACGAACTGGACTAACCCGCCTTCGCTTTTCATTAGGCGATCGTGCGTCTTTTTGCAGTAGTTGTCGTGGTGGTGGGTGGTGGTGATTTGAAACGAGCGCGCGTCCCGCTCGAATCCGAGCGAGACGCGACGCCTGCAAGCTCAGATTCTCATCTGTCGACCATGCCCTTGAGCTTGGCGCCAAGCCGCATTACGGCCTTGGTGTGGATCTGGCAGACACGACTTTCCGTGATGCCTAGGATATTTCCGATCTCTTTCATGTTGAGATCTTCGTAGTAGTAAAGCGAAATCACGAGGCGCTCTTTCTCCGGGAGCGAGCCAATCGTGTCCGAGATGACATGCTTCGTTTCCATCAGCTTGAGCGATGCGAAGGGATTCTCGGAGTGGACGTCTTCGATGATGTCGGCGAAGGTGCCGGCGCGGTCTCCGTCGGAGTTGGTGCCGCGAATTTCTTCGAGGTTCACGAGAGAGATGCCTCGGACCTGGTTGATCAGAACATGGAACTTGTCGAGCTCAAGGCCGAGTGAATCGGCGACTTCTTCTTCGTTGGCCTGTCGGCCGAGGCGCTGTTCGACTTCGCCGTAGGCTTTCTCGAGCTTGCGGCCTTTCTGGCGGACACTGCGCGGGACCCAATCGAGGGAGCGAAGCTGATCAAGGATGGCGCCCTTGATTCGGAATTCGGCGTACGTCTTAAACTTGCAGTTCTTTTCGGGATCGTACTTTTCGATGGCGTCCATGAGGCCGATGACGCCGGTGTTATGAAGATCATCGAGGTCGATATGCGAGGGGAGCCGAACGGCGATTCGGTTCACGATGTACCGGATCAGAGCCGCGTGTTCGAGGACGATGTTCTCCTTGAGCGGAGCCGGAATGCAGTCATGCTCCTGCCTCGCATCCCGCATCAGAGTCTCCATCGGTCCTAATTCCCCCACTTGCGTTGCCATCATTTCCCGCCCGTCTTTTGTGTTTGCAGCCGACGTTCGTGACGCGGCTGCATGGGTTGGTTCAGGGCATCCGGTGATCTGAATTGGCTTGCCCGCTATCTGATGAACCGTTTACAAAGCAGGGTGCGTGCCAAGCGCGCAGAGTTTTTAGGGAAAAGACCTTAGGAATTTTAAGAAAGCAGATGCGAATCACGCTCAAGATTGAAAAACCTTTGAAAAACCTAAAGGTTCACCGTTGGCAGGCCCGGCCTGGGTGCGAAGTTTTTTTCAGATCTCCGGTGCCGCCGTGGGATGCAGCTGCGCAATAGACGTGCAGAACCGTCAAGCGGCCGACGCTCGGGGCTGCTTTGCGTTTCAAGCCGGTTCGTATCGGAACGCTTTTGCACGAGACTGTTCGAGAAGGTTCGACAGCGAACACAGCGGTCTTCTCTGTAAGGCAGGCCGCGTGGCCCGGGCCAGGCGACGGCTCCGCAGACGTTGGGGCCATCTGGGGAAGGGCCGAGGTCGGGAGAGATGTCGCGCTGAAAACGGTCCTTTGCCTCAGTCGTCCGCGTCTGGTGGGGTCAGGCCACGCTTCTTGATCTTCTCGATCAGTGTCGTCCGATTGAGTCCGAGCAGGCCCGCCGCGCGGTTTTTGTTCCAATGCGTATGCGCGAGCGCCTGCTGGATCAGGTCGGACTCGAATTGACCGACCACCGCATTAAAATCCAGGCCCGTCGAGGGCACGTGCGGCGCCCAGGACTGCGAAGCGGGTTCCGCGCGCAGAGTGTCTGGGAGGTCTGAAAGCTCGATTTCGCCCTCGCTGACGAGCACTGTGAGCCGTTCAGTCAGATTCTCGAGCTCTCGGACGTTGCCGGGCCAGTGGTAATCCATCATGCACCGCATGGCTTCGTCGCTCACGCCTTGGATGCGTGACGCCTTTTCCTGGCGCGCCAAGTCCAGGAAATGGTGGATCAAGAGAGGCAGATCCTCGATTCTGTCGCGCAGCGCCGGCACCTCGATGGGCAAAACGTTCAGGCGGTAAAACAGATCCTCGCGGAACCGGCCAGCTTTGATCAGCTTCAGGAGGTCCTGATGCGTGGCGGCGATGACCCGCACATCGACCTTGACGGTTTTGGACGATCCGACCGGCTCGAAGGTGCGTTCCTGGAGGACCCGCAGGAGCTTCACCTGGAGGTTCGGGCTCATATCGCCAATCTCGTCGAGAAAGATCGTGCCGCCGTGCGCGGTCGTGAAGCGGCCTTCGCGGTGATTCACCGCGTTCGTGAATGCCCCTTTGACGTGTCCGAAGAGTTCAGACTCAAGAAGCTCTTCCGGAATCGCCCCGCAATTGACGGTGACGAGTTTCTGTTCCGCTCGGCGGCTGTTGTAGTGGAGGGCGCGGGCGACCAGTTCTTTGCCCGTGCCACTCTCGCCGGTGATGAGCACCGTACTTTCCGTGTCCGCGACTTTCTCGACGATGGAGAGGGTTTGGGCGAGGCGATCGCTTTTGCCGATGATGCTGTCGAATTTATGGCGAGAGCGAAGCTGTTTTTGAAGATGGCGATTTTCGGATTTGAGTCGTCCGTGTTCGATCGCCTGCTCGACGAGCTTCCGAACCACGTCGAGTCGACCTTGCTCGAAGGGTTTCTCGAGATACCAGAACGCACCCGCCTGAAGGGCTTCCACCGAATTCTCGGCCGTGTTGTAGCCGGTCATCACAATACAGGGGAGATCACGCGCGAGATCGTGGATCTGCCGCACGAGCTCGAGACCATTGATCCCTGGCATCTGGATATCGCAGAGCACGAGGTCCAGCGTTTCTTTCGAAACGGTCTGAAGGGCCTCGCTGGCATCGCGGGCCAGCGACACGCGATACCCCACGCGGCGAAGGATGCGCTCCATGGCGGAGCGATAGAGTTCTTCGTCGTCAACGACGAGGACGTGATAATTCTGCAGGGGACGGCTCCGCTTCGCGGCGGGGGGCCGCCGTAGTATAGAAGAGCCCACCGCTTTGGGCCAAGTCGTCGTGCACTGAATCTCAGCGCGAGGCCTCGGAGAGGTGATCCTCAGGAGCGGATTGGCTACTTTAAGGGGCCCCCATCTCATTCGGCAGACTCTCTCCTCGCTCGGCTCTTCTCATGTGTTTCTACACGACTCGAGTGACGAATCGAATGACGACCCGAATGACCTGAATTATGCGATGGGGCGATTCGATGGCGCGATCCAAACAGAGTCCAGAGACGCCCAACCGACCCGGTTCTTCCGATCGACTCGGCGTGATCAGAGTTGTCGTGGTGACGCCTGAATCTGCGGGCGCTTCGAAGGACTCGGGGCCACCACCGATGGCGGTCGAGACCACCGCCGCTCTCGCTCGGCTCGGAGATCCCGTTGAGCTGCTTCGTGCGGAGAGCGCGAATGATTTAGCGCTCCTGGTCGAGGATCCTTCGATTGATCTGGTTCTGCTTGACCGAGTCAATCTGGCTGGTGCCGTGGATCTGCTTGCCGCCTTGCGTGCCGGCGGGCCCCCGTCGGTCTTCGTCGTGGAAGGCGATTCCGATCAAGAGGCGCTGGACGCTTTTCGAGCCGGCGCCGCGGACTGCGTCCATTTCGGGCCGGAGTACGAGCACGTGCTGCCCGTTGTTCTCCTGGAGCAGGTTCGACGCTGGCGGACCGAACGCCAACAGCGCCTGACGGAACGGACGATCGCCCGACTTGAGGAACTGAACTCGGCGATCGTTGCGGAGATGCCGGCGGGTCTCGCGGTTGTCGATGCGGGAGGTTTGATCGTTGCGACGAATCCTGAGTTTGATCGGCTCTTTCCCCCGCGCTCGCTAAACGGTTCACCCAATCCCGAAGACATCGCCGCAGAGCTCTTGGGCGAAACTCCACGCGGTGCGCTGGTCCCCGAATTTCTCGAGGCGCGCATTCCCCATCAACTCGCGGTGGCGCTGAGTCGCGGACAGGCGGATCGCCATACGGCGCAGGCCCATCGCGTCGAACTCGTCCGGGTCCGGGGCCCCCTCGGCGAAAATCGAGCGTACGAGCTGCGTCATCGCGGACTGGACGAGCAGGGACTTGAGCTCCTGCTGGTCTCGGACGTCACCGAAAGCGAATGGCTTTCCGAGCGGCTCGATACGCTGCAGCGCGACCATCGCGACATCATCGACAATATCAACAGCGCCTTGCTCGTGGTCGACCTGGCGGGTCGAATCACCTTCGCGAATCCGGCCGCGGAGCAGATTCTCGGCGGGCAGGGCGGGGATCTGGGGGGACGGGATATCGGCGACTGGTTCGGCCATCCGAGTGAGGCTTCGAGCCCGATCGAGGAGTGCGTCGAGCGCGGTGTGCGAAGCCGCGGCGCGGAAACGCTGCTCCAGCGAGTTGATGGACATTGGATTCCGATCGGCGTGTCGTGTTCGCCGCGGCTCGACGCGGACGGGCGATCCCAGGGCGTGGTTGCGGTGTTTCAGGATCTCTCGGAGATCAAGCAACTCGAAGAGCAAGTTCGGCAGACGGAGAAGATGGCCTCGATTGGTCAACTCGCTGCCGGCGTGGCGCATGAAGTGAATAATCCGATGGGCTTCATTCACGCGAATCTGCATCAAATGAGCGAGTACCTGACGGATCTCGAACGATACTTCGAGGCATCAAGCCGCTTGCAGCAAGCTATTACAGAGGGCGACCTCGAAGTAATTCGCGCGGCCTCGGCCGATGTGAGCGGGGTGGGACGGGAAATCGATCTTGAATATGTGCGTTCCGATTTCGCAAAAGCCTTGCTTGAATCGGGAGAGGGGGCTGAGCGCATTCGGCATATAGTGAAGGATCTGCGAGATTTCTCGCGGCCCGACATGCCGGCGCGCACGCCCACCGACATCAACAAGGCGATTGATTCCACGGCCAACATCGTGCATTCGATGATGAAGCACACTGTGCACGTTGAGAAGGACTACGCGGAGCTACCCAAAATCGATGCGTATCCTATGCAGCTCAAGCAGGTCTTCATGAATCTCCTGGTCAATGCGCAGCAGGCAATCGAAGCGCAGGACGAGTCATCAACCGTAGTGATCCGCGTGGAGACGGCTGTTCAGGAGGAGGACATCGTGATTCGGATCTCGGATACCGGGATCGGGATTCCTGAAGCCGATCGGGGGCGAATTTTCGAACCCTTCTTTACGACCAAGCCGGTCGGCGCCGGGACCGGCCTAGGACTCTCGACCTGTTTCAGCATTATCGAAAGACACGGGGGACGAATTCTCGTCGAGAGCGAACCGGGAACCGGGACCATGTTCGAGGTGCGGCTTCCTTTGGATATAAGCAAAGGGGAAGACGACGTCGATGCGGCTCTGTAGACCGCGGGGGGCCAGGGCAGGCGGGCGAGAGGGATTCGCGAATGAGTGACTCCTGTCGGCCGCGCATTCTGTTAGTGGATGATGAACCGCGGGTCCTTTCGGCGCTTCGACGCGGGCTCCGCCGTGAGCCAGTCGAGATCGAGTCCGCGGGAAGCGGCGAGGAGGCGCTCGAGCTGCTTGGTAAGGGGCATTTTGCGCTGGTGATTTCGGACCAGAAGATGCCGGGAATGAGCGGCGTCGAGCTCTTGGCCAAGGTGCGTCGCGATTGGCCGTCGACCGCGCGCGTGCTGCTCAGTGGCTGGTCTTCGGAGATCCCGGAAGACGAAGTCGGCGCGGCTGGACTCTTCGCTACGCTCCCCAAGCCTTGGGACGACACGGAAATTAGGGACACGATCCGTCGCGCGGCGGGACTCGCTTAAGCCGCCGGGTACTCGCAGGACCGCCGGGGCTTGTGGGTGAACCGCCGGGGCTTACTGGTGAACCGCCGGGGCTGACTCGAAACTCGGGGCGCTAGTTGAACACGTCGCGGGGAAGTCGCGAGAGATAGTCAAGGTCGGCGTCCTGCGTGTTCTTGGCGCCGACGAGCAGGATGCGGAAGCGGCGCGATTTGCCGCGTGTGTAGTAGATCCGGCCCTTGCCCGCGAAGCCGAGTTCGAATGCCTGAACATGTCCAGGAAGGCCGCCCACCTTTCGCCGGACAGCGACGTTATCGGCCTCGTCCGCAAGGCGCTTGATCGACTCTTCCGCTTTCAGCCGAAGGGACTCGTCGCCGAGGCCTGCGATGTCTTCCACTGCCCGTTCGTCGATCTCAATCGTCTTATACAGGGTCTTGAACCGTTTGGTGAGTAGCTCGGCCCCCTTGGCCTTGGCTTTTCCCTTTGCCCCCATGGCTTTGCCGGATTTCTTTGCGGCCTGCTCAAGGCTTTGTTCGAGGCGGCCGATTTCGGAGTCCTTTTGTTCAAGGTCGCCGGAGGCCTCCTCGAGTAGGTCTTCCAAAGCGCGGACTTCCTGAGCCAATACGACGGCGCGTTCTGCGCCGCTCCGGAGGCGTTCCTCTCGAGAGGCAAGCTCGGAGAGCTGGGCTTCAAGGCCTTGCCTTTCGGATTGAAGGGCTTCAATTGCATCGCTCTGGCCCGGATCAACCGGACCGATTCCAGCAAGCCGCGAACGTGTCTCGAGCAGTTCTGCTGCGATCTCCTCAGACCGGTCGGCCGCCTCATTCCGACTCGCCCAGGCATCATTAAGGCGTTGTTCCTCCTGGCTCGTGACTCGCCGATTAGAGAGGTAGACGACAATTAGAAGGATACTGGAGTAGAGGATCAGGATTCCATTCGAGACCAACGCATTATTCGGAAGTGTCGCCGTGACCTGAGCGCTGGCGGGGAGGTAGCCCATCCATTCGCTGCGCACTTCGGTTGGGTCGAGGCGTTCGCCTTTGACCGGCGTGCCTTGTCCATCGACGTAGAGCCAGGTGACCCCGTCCTTGGCGAGCACCAGGATCGTGACCCGCAGGCCGCCGAGGCGGACCCAATCCGATTCCCCGACCGCGGCGTCGATGCGCTCTTTCATCTGGGCAATGACGGGCGTATCGAAATCAATGACGGCGATGGCATGGTCGACGCGGCGCTGGAACTCCGCTTCGAGAGCCGCTTCAGCGAAACGAACCGAAAGAAGGTACGCGAAGACCAGGACGAAGAGCCCTATATAGACGACGTAGAAGGTTCCGAATCGATTGGGCCGAACCGAATCGGGATCTTCCTGGCCGTCTTGCCGCACTTTTTCGCGTTCGCCGTCATCAGTCAACACGGCGGCGAGTGTATCGCCCGGACCGAATTTTGCCCCTCAGGTCACGGCGTATGCGAGGTCAGGTCGCTATCTTGCGCGCCATGCGAGTTGTCGATCTCGACCGAGACATGAGCGACGTCATTCCGACCGGAATGTCGCCCGATAGTGAATTTCTCTTCGCCCGGATGACCGAGGTGACGCTCTACGCCACGTGTGCGGATCCGGGGAGATGGATTCTTGATGTGGCGAGTGGATTCGGTCAGGACTCGGTGGAGTTGGCGGGCGGTGGTGCGCGTGTGATCGGTGCGGAGCCGTCGGCCCGAATGACAGCGATGGCTGAAATGATCGGTGCGGCGAAGCTGGCGCCGGGTGTCGTGCCTCCGGATTGGGTACGCGGCTGGGCGGACGCTCTGCCTTTCGGCGACGATGCGTTTGATGCGGCTTTCTGTAAAGGCGCAATGGATCATTTTGATGATCCCGAAACGGCGATCGCAGAAATGGCGCGCGTGACAAAGCGTGACGGTCGGGTTGTACTCGCGATCGCGAATTTTGATTCGCTCGCCTGTCGGGCAACGCGGATGATTGACCAGGTGCGGGAGGATTGGCTCGGCTGGCCGCCACTTCGCGGGCGGCGTGGCTACGATACGCCGAGTGATCATTTTACCCGCTACGAACTCGACCTGATTCGGGAGCAGGCGAGTAAACACGTCGAGATCGAATCCGTGCAGGGCGTTTCGATTGGCTGGGGACTTCCGGGCTGGGCGCCTCTTGTCTGCAAATTGCCAGTGCCGGTCGCGAGCGTCCTACTTCAAGGGCTCGACGGCTTGGCGCGTGCCTTCCCAACGCTTTCGGACGTGATCGTGTTGGTGGGGCGTCCTCGTCGGGCGACGACTTCCGTATAGACTTCTGCCGTTGCGGCGGCGACTGTCGGCCAAGATAGCGTCTCTATGACCCGCTCCCGGCCGCGCTTCGCCATCGCGGCGCGTGCCTCTGTGTTGCCAAGCAATTCGAGGGTCCCCCGCGCAATCGACGCAGGATCGTCGCGATGGGCCAGGACACCCCCCTCGGTTAGTTCCATGACTTCGCGGAGCGCACCCGATTGAGTGGCCACGACCGGCGTCCCACAGGCCATGGCTTCGACGGCGGGTAGCCCAAAGCCTTCGTAACGAGACGGCACGACGACGATCGCTGCTCTGCGATAGAGCCGAATGAGTTCGCTGGATTCCACCCGACCCGTGAGTCGCAGGCGATCCATCACGCCGACTTCGCGCGCCCACTGGCGGACCTGATTATCCGGACTGTTATCGTCGACCAGGGTCAGCGTCACATGCTCGGGCAGCTGGGCCATCGCCTGGATAAGGGTCTTGATCCCTTTGTTCGGATCCGTCGAACGCCCAACGCAGAGCAGCTCGGTTTCGCTTTTTTCGACACTGTCATCAGGACAAAACAGTTCCGTGTCGATCCCGTTGCGGACATTGCGGAGCCGCTCGGGCCGCACGCCAAAATCCTTCACGATCTGTGCAGCGCTGACTTCGGAGGAGGTGAAGACGCAGTCGAGCCGCCGGGCGACGAAGGCCTGCATCCCGACGGGGTAAAATTTCATCGTCCCCACGGCATCACTCAGAGTCTCATCTCGGATGAATGAAGCGCGGCGATCGATCGAGAGAGGATGATGCACGGTGGTCACAACCGGCAGGCCGAGCGCCTTCAGCCCGAGCAGTCCGTATCCCAGGCACTGCACATCGTGGACAAGGTCGAAGCCTCGGTCTTCTTTCAGGTGCCGCGCCAACCGGGCGAAAGCGCGACAGCTGAACGCGAAGGGCTCGGGCAGAAATCCGATTCGGCTCGCAGCCAACTCATAGAAGTTGAGGGGCTGAAGGACTTCGAGGGGATTGTCCTTGGGGATGATCTGATCGGTTTGGTCGAGCACCCATTTCGCCCAGAACTGATGGTTGGGGAGCTGCTCGACCGTGGCCCACGGCATCGGATCCGCGTAGGGTGGGCCGACGAGGACATGAACGTCGTGACCCATGCGCGCCATTTCGCGGGCCAGAAACCAGAGATAGATCCCCTGGCCACCGGAGTTCATGTTGCCCCGGTAGGCGACGAAGGCGATGCGCAGCGGGCGATCCATAAACTGACTTGGCCTAAGCCGCCGCAGCGGCCCCGCCGGATTCCACGGGAGAATCCGGTTCAGCCGGCGCGTCGGCCTTGTCGTGGGGATGGGTGGGGGGATTGATGTTGGTGCGGGCGGAGCCTGCCGGCACATTCTTCTCGCCATAGACGATGATGCTTTTCGGACAGACGTAGTTGAGCATTCCCTCAAGTCTCGCCATCAGCTTAGACGCCGTCGCCCGAATCAGGAATTCTCGGTAGCCGCGAACGAGCCGACTCTGATCCGCATCCGGCAGGTGCATGGCCGACCGCAGAACCCAGTACGGCGTATGTAAACCATGAGCGAAGCCGCAGCCGACCGTATCGAATCCAGCCGCAGCCAGGCCTTCCGCGAGATCACGCGGGCGGAAGATTCGGATATGTCCGCCCGGGCTCTCGAAATACTCATCGCCGAGACGCAGATAGAGATGTTCGCTTGTTGCGGTCGGGATGGTGACCGCAATCTTGGCACCGGGCTTGGCTACGCGGTAGAGCTCGCGAATCGCCCCCCGATAGTCGTGGACATGCTCCATCACTTCCGAGCAGATGATGCGATCAAAGCTCGCATCCGCAAAGGGAAGTCGAAACGTATCGCCCTGGAGCATGGCGCCCATTCGACCGTTCTCGACGCCGCGCTTTTGCAAGTTTTTGGAAGGCTCGCGAATCGAGTCGAAGTCGAGATCGAGTCCGACCACGGTAGCCCCGCGGCTCATGCTGCCGAAGCAGTGCCGGCCTTCGCCGCATCCCGCATCGAGAAGACGATGCCCAGGTTGAATATCAAGCCGCTCGAGATCGACCGTTAGAAGCACGGATTACCTCCTCGAAGACGTCGACCATTTGAGCAGCGGCCTGGTCCCATTGAAAGATGTTTTTCACGCGCTCTCGTGCCGCGCGTCCCATGCGCTCTGTTTCTTCGGGGTCACGCAGAATCGCCCACATCGCGTCCGCCATGGCACGGGCATCTCGCTGCGGGACGAGTCGTCCGGCGTGGCCATCCGTGCCGACAACCTCGGGCAGCGCGCCGGCCGCATTGGCGATCACCGAAAGCCCGCAAGCCATCGCCTCACTCGCCGGAAATCCAAACCCTTCAAAGAAAGACGGGACAAGGGCGACTCGCGCGGTCGAATACTGTTCCACAAGTTCGGGCACGGTCAGCATGCGATCGATGATCTTCACGCGACCCTGCAGGTTGTATTGCTGGATCAAGCGCGGCACGAGCCCATGGCTCGGAATCCGACCGTCCACGATTTTGAGCGTGACATGCTCGGGAAGCATAGAAAGGGCTTCGAACATCGTGCCGATCCCTTTCTTGCGATCCTCTGTGCGACCGACGAAGAGCAGATCCGACTCCTTCTCCACATGGGGCATCGGACGAAAGATATCAGTATCCGTTCCGTTGTAGACGACGGAAATATCCTTTTGCGGGATTTTGAAATACTTCTCGATCGCTTCACGCGAGGCCTGGCTGACCGTGACGATCTTCGAGAGCCGCGGCGCCACGGTTTCCTGCATGAAGAGCGGGAAGTAGAGCGTGCGCTCGACGCGCTTCTTGAGAGAGGGATCGACTGTGAAATCCGCCTCGCGATCGATATGCAGCGGATGATGAATCACGGAGACAACGGGCACGCCCATTGCCTGAATACCGAGTAGCCCCCAGGAAAGACTCTGGTTATCGAAGACGACATCAAAATGGTAGCGCTTCTGAATCGCGGCCCATTGCCGCATGAGTCGGAAGCCGAAGGTCTGCATTTCAGGGAAGACGCCGAAGCGCGAGACACCCAGCTCCCATAGCGAAAGCGGTTTAAGGAGCGAGAAGGGCCGCCTTGGATCGAAGGCCTGTTCTATGTCGGCTCCGAAGACATTGTCGTTATGCACTTCGTGGAGCGGGATGCCGTCTTCGAGTTCGGGGAAGGGTGGGCCAGCGAAAACGTGGACGTCGTGTCCCGCACGCTTCCATTCGCGCGCTAGATACGCTGCGTAGATGCCTTGTCCACCACAGAACATATTGCCGCGATAGGTGAGAAGGGCGATGCGCACGAGGCGTGCCTCCTGGAAAACGCCCGGCAAATCAAGCGGGCACGGGGAGAGCAGAGTCAGATAGAGAGTCAGACGCAGAGCTAAGACTAAGCGGCGTTGACCTTGCTCTCCGGGTCCGAAGCGTCGGCATCACGATTGGTCGCACCCGCCGATGCTGCATTGTTTTTCGCGTTTGCCATGTCGGAAGTGGTCTGTGGTTCCGGCGAGAGAATTTCGGGCGAATGATCCGCTTCGACCTGAATCGTGGCGATCGTGAAGCCCACCCAGGCGACGAGGCCAAGGGCGAAAAAGGTGATGATGGCAACGGGAATCGCGAGGGCGATGTAGCTCCCGTTCAGCAGACCGACGAGAAAGAGGAAAGCGGCAATGGCGGCGCCAGCACAGATGGCCCAGCCCTGGTTGCGGGATGTCTCGTTCATGGTCGGTGATGGCTCCTACTCGTTCGTACTAGCTTTTAATAGAATATCGGTCGATTCAATCGGGCGAGAATCTTCGCGCTCCGCGCTCCGAAGCCGCCGCAGTATCCTGGATTCCCTTTATCTGTCAAGCACTTGCCCCTTAGGTTCGCCTCAGCGAATGAAGCTGGAAAAGCGCCTTCCAGACGAGCGAAAATGCAGCGGCGGTCTACCTTAAGAGGCATGTGGGTGGTGGGATTGATGTCGGGAACGTCTGCGGATGCGATCGACGCTGCTCTGGTTGAATGGCCAGAAGACGGCGCCGCGAAGCCGTTTCGCTTGATTGCGTATCGCGAGTTCCCCCATACAGAATCCCTCCAAAATGAGATTCATTGCCTCGCCGCCGGGGACCTCCCTGGGGCAAAGATGCTCGAGGAGCTTGTACGCCTCGACCGTGTGATTGCGGATCAGTTCGCGGAGGCCACGCTCTCGCTCCTTCGGGGATGCGGCGTCGAACTGGGGCAGGTCGCTGCCATCGCCTCGCACGGGCAGACTGTCGCCCATCACCCTGAACACGGGGGAAGCCTACAGATCGGTTGCCCTGCGCGACTCGCGGAACGACTCGGGCGCCCTGTGATCGCAGATTTCAGGAGACGAGATCTAGCGATGGACGGCGAGGGCGCCCCGCTTGCGCCCTTCCTTCATCACGCGCTTTTTTCGCACCCCTCCGAGACGCGCGGCGTGCTGAACCTGGGCGGCATCGCCAATTTGACCTGGCTTCCCGCAGGCGGTGATCCAGAGGCCGTGATGGCCTTCGATGTTGGGCCGGCGAACGCGCTGCTCGATGGCGTGGTGGGTCTCGCGACCGACGGCGAGGAACGTTTTGACCGAGGTGGCACTCGCGCTGCGGCGGGAAGAGTTCGCACCGCCTGGCTCGCGGAGATGCTTGCCGATCCGTATTTGCACCGGGAGCCGCCGAAGTCGACGGGCAGGGAGCGCTACGGGCTGGCGGAGGCTCGGGAATGGCTCGCACGGAGTGAGCGTGAAGGCGTCTCGCTGCCGGACCTTGTGGCGACGCTCGCCGCCGGCTCGACCCAGGCGATCGCGATGGCTTGGCGGCGGATGGCCGATCGGCAAGGCGAGACCGGGCCGGCGCGTCTGTTTGTGGGCGGTGGTGGCGTGCATAACGTTCATGTGATGAATTCGCTCCGGGAGGCACTGCCGGGCGTCGACGTTGAGCCGATGGATGCGGCGGGCGTGCCGTCTGATGCCGTGGAGGCAATGGCGTTTTCGCTGATGGGCCGAAACACGCTGCTTCAATTGCCGAATCAATTACCACAGTGCACAGGGGCGCCTCATGCGCGTGTGTTAGGTGTGATTCACGGCGCGGAATGGATCGCTGCGCCGCGATAGGGGACACGCGACGTGAGGGATCGGCGCGTTGTGCAATTGAGGGCCGCGGTAGCTGGGGTAGCTGGGGTCAAAGGTTGCGAGCCGCGGCAAAAACCGAGAGTCAGACTTTGACGGTTAGACCGTCGTCCGCGGTTTCAATCTCCAACTGCCCGCGCTGGGCGGCCATCTCTTCGCCGAGATGCGTCAGGATCAGGCGACCGCAATCGAGTTCGTCACGATGCTCGCGCAGTTCTTCGAGGCTCAGATGGAAGTCGAGATCCGCGTTGCAAAGCGTGCACTCGCAAATGAAAAGATCGCTTCCCGCTATTTGGGCCGGGAGTCCGTCGAACCAGCCCGTATCGCCGGAATACGTAATTTGCTCACGGCCGAGCCGGGCGCGGTAGCCCTGGGGATGCGCCTCAGGCTGGTGGGCGGTCCGAAATGCCGTGAGTTCTGCGGGACCGGCATGCACCGTTTCATCGGGATGAATCTCCCTGAAGTGAATCGGAAAGCTCCACTTGCGATCGTCGAGATGATGGCCCAGCGCCTTGCCCAGCTGATGCACGCGCTGCTCCACTCCGGGCGGGCCAATAATCTCGATCGGATGTTTTCGGGTATCGATATAGAGCGCCGCATAAAGCAGTGCCGGGATCCCGCCGAAATGATCGCCGTGGAAATGAGAGATCAAAACCACGTCGATCTCGTCTCGCGAAATCCCGAGATCACGCAGCCCCGTATTCGTCGTGCCGCCGCAGTCGAAGAGCATCCCGCCGCGCTCGCCGCGCACGAAAATTGCGGATTGGCGTCTGCCACCTGCGCCGAAGGCATCGCTTGTGCCGATGAAGACAACTTCGCTGCTCATCCGGCGGCGCCCACGTGGAGAGGCGTCTTAGGGCTTGCGGAGGGAGACGCGATCTCAAGGCAGGAATGAAATTCCGCACCCGCGAAAACGCCGTCACGTGCGTTGAGGTTTGCAGGCACGTTCTCGTGATCCCAAACCACACATCGTGCAAGATCGACATTCGGCGCAATGCTCGCGCTCTGGTCGATCACATTCGAGTCCTTCACCTCGACATTGCCTCCCCAGACACGGGCGTCGCCGCCTAACGTCGGTAAGGCGGGGGGCGTGAGGTTCACGCGGAGGTATTCGGCGGGGGTTCCGACGGGTTCCCAAACAGAGCGTTCGGCCGTCACGATTTCAGCGCCCACCAATTCACCGCGCTCTTCCATGCCGGGCACGAGCCAGTCGCGCAGGTCCTCGAAGGCCGCTTTGTCTGGCCAATGGTCGAGCGCTTCACGCGAGAAAATCCGCAGTCCTGTAAAAAGTCCGCGCGACATGCCTGCCTGAGTCTGCCCCTCGCCCTCAATCATGGGTTCACTGAGGTGTTCGGGGGTGTCGAGGGTTTCGTCGAGCGCCTGTGGCCCGCTCAGCGCCTGTGGCCCATTAATCGCCTGCAGCCGATGCTCTTCCGAAAGCACGACCTCGCGCTCACCGATCCGGCAAACACGTCCGTGTGAATCGATGCCGATCGTACCGAAGTTCTGGCCCCGTGGATCTTCGCGGAGCAACAACGTGACGCTCCGCTGACTGGCCCGGTGGCGGTCCAGGATTTCCCTG
>JBDNFB010000082.1:0-45125 GCA_041690055.1 Myxococcota bacterium
GATGACTCGACTTCTTGGCATGCTTGGTCATGGTGGCGGTTCCTTCGTTGGTTTGGTTACCCCCTCCGTAACACACGGAGGGTGAAGGAGCCGCCGCTCTATTTGCCTAGAAGATCAACTGGGATTGGGACAATCCCCGCGAAGGTGTCGCCGCTTTCTACAAGGGCGACGATCTCTGGATCTTGAGCCAGCTCCTGAAGCGCTGGACCTTCCTGCAAGCGCTTCACGCTCGGGCCAACGCGCGCGAGGACACCGGCCATCGTGTCGCGAAATGCGCCTGAATCGGTGCGCGCCTCTTCGGGCACGAGTCCCATGTCCGCAAAGCGACCGCGCAGCTCTTGGTCATGCACGATGGAGCGAATCGCCTCCCGATTCATGGCGTAGTCGACCGAGTCGTTCGAAATCAGAGTCCAGAAGAGCTTGTCCTCGAACATCTGCGTGAGGCGCTCATCTTCAAGGATGGTTTGGACTCCAGCCAGCGCTTGTCCCGGCCGGGCTGTAATCCGCGCGGCCACTTCGCCCGCCTTGCCATTTCCTGAAAGCGCAGACGCGACGGCCGCTTCGACCAAGTCGCCACTGATGGCCGCGACCCGCGAAGATTCCGATTCGGGGAGAGCTGCTAAGCCTTCGACGACCCCGAGGTCGCGAGCGGCGTCGAGCCAGTTCGTGAGCAATGCGAGAAGGACGATAATCAGGCTGCCCCGGGCGAGACCGAAGAAGCCGCCGAGCCCGCGATCGAAGACGCCGCGGGACCCCCCTTCGATCCGGAGTCGATCCCACGTGACGACGATGCCTGCTAGGCAGCTTGCGACCAGCCAGAACAAGAAGAAGCCAATCGAGCCGGCGATGGCCGGCGCGATGAGCGGCGAGACCACCATCCGCGTGGCAACCCAGTCCGACGTTGATGTCGCCAACAAGATCGCGCCCAAATAGCCCGCGATCATCGAGAATAAACCCGAGCCGGTCGGCACCGTGCCCTTCCAGGCGCCCAGCGCAACCATCGCGGCAAGGATGAGGACAAAGAGGAGATCAAGACCCATAGGCGAGACATCGACCCGTCAGGGCCTCCGCTCAATCTCTGATTGCTCCCCCTTTGCCACCGGCCGCTCTCGTGCAGCCCGGGCGCAGGGCATCAAGAGGATCCGTCACCGGCCCGCCCGCACTTCCCGCGCAGGAAGGCCAGTGTGAGGCCGCGCAGCTCTATCATTCGGCCTCCGTCCCGGTGAGCGCGCGCAAGGCCGTGTCCACGGCGAAGACATGCTCGTCGACAGCGCCCATCTGCCGAAGACTCTTCGCCAACTCGAAAACGTATTCCCGATTCGGTCCACTCGGCCCGGTCGAGCCAGCGACCTGCGCCGCGATCGCCGAGACCGGCGCGGGCCCGAGATAGTTCTCATTATCAGCCCACGCGATGTAGACCACGCCTGAGGTCTCAACCGGGTCGCGGAGTGCACTCGTGATACGGGAATCAACCTCCGCTTGGCCCGGTGACTCAGCATCGGCACCGCTCGGCGCAATCGTTAGGCGGAGCGATAGGCGGTTATACCCACCGCGCTCACGGTCGTCGAGACGCGCTAACACGCCCTCCGGATCCGATCGCGGCACTTCGTAGGCGGTCCCCCAGCATTGCTCGGATTCCTGAGGCGCGGTGCTGTGCGGCCCGCCACCCAGTGGGGCGCCCAGTGCGACATCCACTTCGGCCTTCTGCAACCGGCTCTGTTCTTCGGCCACCAGGGTGACGACGCGGCCAGGGTTGCCCGGAACGCCGCGATGGTCCGTTGATCCTTGCCAGAAGCGCCGGTTGAAGCCGGAGATCCACGCGGGGCAGGACCGGATATGCGGGAACGCGGGCCGCCAGACGAGCGATCCATAGCCAAAAATCCAGAGGGTCTCTTCGGACACGCTCTGAGCGTACCTTACGACTTCTGATGAGGCCCTACGGGGGGCAGAGGCCTTCTGAAGCGTAGTCGATGCCCACGATCGTGTAGACCGTATCGCCCTTCGGGCGACGCACCGTCACCTCGTCGCCGAGTGCCTTGCCCATCAGAGCACGACCGACCGGCGAGTCCACGCTGATCCGTCCCTTGGCCGCATCGAATTCGTCGGGACCCACGAGCTGATAGCGGGCTTCCTCGCCTTCTTCGTCTTCGATCTCGACCCAGGCACCGAAATAGACGCGATTCGCGTCCTTGCGTGGCCCGGGGTCAACGACCTGCAAATCATCGATCCGCTTCGTCAGGAAGCGGATGCGGCGATCGATTTCTCGGAGTCGTTTCTTGCCGTAGATATAGTCCGCATTCTCGGAACGATCGCCGAGGGCGGCGGCGATGGAGACCGCCTCCGTGACGCGTGGTCGTTCGGTCTTCCAGAGCCACGAAAGCTCATCCTGGAGCTTAACGAACCCGCCCCGGGTGATGTATTTGCTCTGTGCCTCCATGCGGGCCTCTCTTCACAGCCTGGGGCGCCGATTGGGCGCTGCTGCGATCCCCGAGACTTGCATGCCCGCTGCGCCCGTTCAAGCTTCCACGATCGAACATTGTCTGCCTGGATGGGGCGGACTCGCTATCCTCATTCTTATGCTGAATTCAAATGATGCCGAAACGTCCGGAATGGCCAATTCTGATTCATCGTCTTCCACTCCCCCCGAATCCGCTGCGCAGTCTGCGCCGAAGTCAGATCGGCGTGAGCGTCGCGGTCCGCCGCCGAACCCGCTCTACCACCCGCTCTTCCTGCCCGTGCTCTTGGTGGCGTTCTGTCTTTGGTTTGGCTGGGATGCCTTCATGACCTCCGACCCGGACATGCTGAAGCACCAGACCTTCAATCGGGTGATGTTCTTCATCACTCTGCCGATCTGTCTCTGGGTCGTGCCCAAGGGCATCAAAGAGCATCGCGAAGATCAGGCCAAGGCGGCAGCCGCAGTCGGTACGCAAGCCGACGGAAACTCGGACTAGGGATTACGTTTTGTCATTTCATTACCGCGTTTTCCGCGCAAATTCGCTTGAGGCTGACGCCCGGGCCCACCGATAAGTCCTCCTGAATGCCCCCGCCTGCCAGATGGACGCGGTGGGCTGGAGACTGTCGTGGGCGCCCCTCCCGAAATTCCTAATCCGGACTCGTCAAGCACGCGCCTGCTTGATTCGTCCGAAGTCGGGTCCGACATCACCCTCGACTGCACGGCGACTGCAGGGGGCAGCGAAGAGGTCGAGGCCGGCGGCGCTCTCCAGCCGGGCGATGAACTTCGTGCCCGCTTCCGGTACCGCGTATTGCGCCGACTGGGGCGCGGCGGCTTTGGCTCTGTTTTTTTGGCGCGCTGTCTCGATGACCAACCGGTCGGCGATCTCGAGGCGCCGCCGAAACTGGTCGCATTGAAAGTCATGGCGCGGCCTGACGATCCGCAGGCGCGGAATTCGATGAAGCGGGAGCTCTCTGCGCTCCTCGCTGTCCGTCATGACCGGATCCCGAAGCTCTACGATTGGAACATCGACGGCGCCACCACCTTCGCCGCTATCCAGTATTTCCCGGCTGGCAGTCTTGCCGACGCTTGGCCGTTCCTGGGGCGCCTTACCGCGGAGCAAACCTGGCGACTGCTCTCGGATCTCACCCAGGCCATAGGCGCCGCACATCGTGCCTCGGTCCTGCATCTCGACGTGAAGCCTTCGAACGTGCTCCTCGATGGCAACGGCGGCTACGTCCTCACCGATTTCGGTGTCTCGCATTCTTCTCGCATGTCGAAAGGCCTCCTGCATCAGGGCCAACTCTCGATCGGCCTGGGTACCCATGGCTATCGCGCGCCTGAACAGGCCAGCGCAAAAGTGCAATCTTTCGACCTCCGCACGGATCTCTGGGGCGTCGCCGCGACGGCCTGGGCCCTGTTTACGGGCATTGATCTGAACCGCCGCCAGGACGTTCTCCGCACCCGCGAGCAGGGCAATATCTTTGGGCTTCAGGCGCTCTCGGATGTCGCGCTGGACTGTCCGCCGCCGCTCGAAGAAATCGTGATGGGCATGCTCTACATCGATCCCGCTCGCCGCCCGGGCGGCACGGGCGAAGTGCTCGCGCGGATTCGAGCGATCGCTAGCGGCTTTGGGCTCGATACTGCGACGATCGCTGCGGCGCGACGCGATAAAGCCAATCCCGCAGAGATTGCCGAAATCATCGAGAACCTCGTTGATCCGCTTTGGGCCTCCATTTGTCGCGGTCCCGGTTTCGATCGCTATTTCGTGCATTTCGAAGACGGCGAGATCATCGCCGGGACTTCCGATCCAGCGCAACATACGGTCCTGCTCCTTCGCGGTCGGATCCGAGTCGAGGTCGACGATCAGCCTGTCGCCACAGAAACCCGCGAAGGCACCTTCCTCGGCGCAATCTCGACGCTCACGGGCGCACGTCGTCATGCGAGCCTGCGTGCCGATGGCCCAACCTGGTGCTGCCTCTTCAACGAAGCCGAACTCGAGCAGCTCGTGACCTGCAATCCCGCCGTCGCCGTCCGCATGGTTCGCAGCATGGCGGATCGCATCGCGAGCGGCCCTCCGCGCCATCGCCAATATCCGGCACCCTCTTCGTTAGCTCCTTCCATTCGCTCTCACAGAGGCCGTTAGGCCGCTCGGTCGTAGCCACTCGGCTTTACTCGCCAGGTAGTTCTCAGGCGTATACCCGAGCCAAGCTCCGCACTTGACTTGGATTCCGACCGAAGCGCGAACCCCGCATCAAGCCTTTGGCTGCAGCAACCGATGTGCAGGAAGGGATCACACCTGTTCCTGGGGCCGCATCTATGTCCGAAAATACATCGAACCAAGACTCTTCGGCCGAGCCGACTTCACGTGATGCTTCTCTGAAAGTGGATTCGTCCTCTCTTCACGGGGACGAGCTCGACTTTGCGAATATGATGGGCTTTGGCGACGAGCCCGATGATGAGCCTGAACAAGCCTCTGCCGATGAGCCCGCGGCGCTCATCGATGAATCACAAGAAGAGAATGAAGTGGCTGAACCGGAAGCGATTGCCGCTTCGGGCGAGAATTCCGAAGATCGAACCGACTGGGAGGAGATCCATCCTCGCCCGTCAGCGGATAGCAATCAGGGACTTCTCCAGGCACGGGCTCGGGAAGTGATGAGCTATAGGGATCAGCCCCGAGCCGTACAAAGCGATTCCGACGAAGAGTCCGTTCGGGATGCCGTGGCTGCCGCGCCCTCGCCTCTCCCCGCTTCATCTGTCGAGGATACGCCTAGTGAACTGATCGCGGCTTCTGTCGCTGTCTTCCCCTGCCCGCCCGCCGCCCCCGCCATTGCTGCCGAATCCGTGGCCGCCCTCGCTGCAGACCGTGCGGAGCTGGACGCTCTAAAAAAAGAACGTGAAGCGATTTCGACCGAGTTTGAAACGCTCAATACAGAACATGATTTCCTGCTCGATCATCATGTGGCACTGCAGGGGCAGTTAGTCCGCTCGAACGAAGAAGTGGAGCGCTTGCAGGCGTCGCTCCGGGCAGCACGCACGACGCTTGCGCCGTTGCCCGAAGGTGAGCGTGCTCTGCGTGCAGAGGTCCTGGGACTGCGTGACCGTCTCGAAGCCGCACACGCGGTGAATCAGCGACTGGACACGCAGTGTGAAACTGCTGCAACCGAGCTTGCGATCACACGTGCACGCTTCGAGGACCGCCAGCACGAAGTCGATGTGCGGCTCGAGGAGATCACTGCACTTGAGCGGGCGCTCAATGACGCCAGCCAATCTGCCAGAGTCCAGGCAGAGAAACAGCGCGAACTGCTGGACCTGTCCACGCGGCTCCAGGCCGAAAACAATGAACTGCGTAGCGCACAGTCCGCGCTCGAAGAAACGCTCCAGGCACGCAACCTCGAGATCACCGCAAGAGAGGAACATCTTGCGGTGACCCGCGACGGTCTCCTCTCTCGCGACCGACAGATCATCGACTTGAATGCGCTGCTTGAGACGAATCGGGCAGAGGTTGAGCGCGGGGAAACTGAACTGGCGCGTCGCGACGTCGAGGTGGAACAGAATCGGCTCGCGATCGACCGGCGTGAAGTCCGAATCGCTTCGCTTTCCGAAACCCTCGCGAAGATCGAGAAGGTCATGGGGCGACGAGGCGACCCGCTCTCCCTCCAGCCTGATCTCTTCTCCGCGCAGGATGCCACGCCCCAGACGCCTTCGTCGACTACAGCCTTGTCTTTCGATCCCACTCCTTCGTCCACCCCGGACTTGGGGTTCGAAATGCGGACTTCGACGGACACCGGAGCGATCGACGAACCCGAATCTGAAAATGAATCGGATCTCCCTCTCCCTCTTCCTCTCGCCTCGCATGAGGATGGATTCCAAACGGACGACGATGAGCCGGCGAACTCTCCCGCATCCGCCGCGGACAACGCAGAGGGGCTTCCACCCGAGCGGGCGCTCCTCACTCCTTGGCGAAACGGATGTCTGAGCGAATGGATGGGCTCGATGGGCACGGAGACCCTCGCTGATTATTTCGCGGCTCATTTGGCTCAGGTCTTTAGTGAGGGCTGGCCGGCAACGCTCCGCCTGAAGAGTCTTGGTGGTGACCAGCTCGATGCGGAGATTTGCCTGCTTGAGGCGCTTGAGAATTGTGGCGTCACTGAAGTCGAGATGGAAGTGTGTGACCCCTATGCGGCGCGCGCCGCGCAGCGCGCTCAGCGTGTCGAAGCCACAGGCTGGACCGAACAGATCCAGATTCGGGTGGGCTCTCTCTCGGATGCGGATATCGAACCTAAACCCGACGCGATCCTCCTGAGCGACGCACTCTTCGGACGCAGCGACGCCGCTCTCGAATTGGAATGGTGCGACGACGCCCTCAGCGACGCAGGTTTGCTGCTTTTCGCGGATCAAATTCAGGGCGGCGCGCTGACGCTCTCGCCGGATATGATGACGCGTCTCGAAGAGATCTGGGCTGTGCTGCCGGAGTCGATCACGCTTCTCCCGGGTTTTTCAGATCCGCCGACTCCCGACGAAGACGGCGGTGTACCGGAGGCGAGTGGCCCCTCGCTCGAGACGCTCTTCGGGGACTTCATTTCCCTTGCTGACGTCGGCTTTGGGCACTTGGCCGATCTTGTTATCGGCCCCACTCGCGGTGCGTCTCTTTCGGAAGACGATCCCGCGACGAAGCGACTTCTCTGCTCGATCTTTGGGCTCGACGAGAGTCGCTCGATCACAGAGTCATTGCCCTCGCGACATGGAGTCGGGATCTTCTCAAAGAGCGACGGCAGCCCGCCCTCGACAACTCCACTCTTCGCGCCGGAATGGCACACCTCGGAACTCGACGAAGGCTAGGAGCCTGACCCAAGACTCATCGAGCCGCTCGGCCGCCGATGCATCACCGCTGGCGTCGTTGCGAAACCTTGCTGTAGCTAGTTCGCACTCAGGGGCATGAGGAAGGCAAGGCCTCCGTCCCGTCCCGATTCGAAGTGGCCGCCTAGCTCGTTTCCCAGCGCAACCATGCCTTCAACCGGCTTGAGCTCTATGGGCCCAGCGTCGACCTCGAAGCGTAAAACTTCGTGGGCATCTTCCCGGACGCGAACGATGACTCGCTCCTCGCTCGTCGCGTCCAGGGCTTCCTGGCCCATTGCGATGAGCAGTCCGCCGAGCCATGCCGGATCCTGCTCAATCAACTGCGGCAATGAGCGCTCGCATTTCAGGTTGAGCGAGAGCCCTCTTGTGGCTGCATCGCGCTCGAGACAGCCGCGGACGTCGCCGAGCCAATCGCGCAGAACGATGCTTTGCCGAGCAAGCGCAGCCAGCGGCTCTCCGGTGGCCGGTGAAGGCTCTGCAAGGGCCTCTTCCGCATCCGTCGCTCCGGCTTCGAGAGAGCGGGTTTTCGTATCTGGAGCCGTCGAATTTTCTTGCGACGCAGAATCCTTCACGCTGCCCCGCCGTATCAAGAAGACGATCGCGAGACCGGAAAAGATTGTCAGCGCGATCAGACCGATCCCCCATGGTGTGGAAGCTTGGGCCATCAGATCGGCTGGAGGCAGACGCGTCTCCATCAGCACAATTGATTCCGAGAGGCCTCCATCGCTGCGAAGCAGAGGAAATCCGGAAACGAGATATTGGTCCGCCTCAAAGGCGCCTTCGCGGGTTTCCTGTGCCGAGATGCGAGACGCCAAACTGACATCGCGTTCGGGCCCCGTCTGCGTGATGGCCTCTGATTCAGTGCCGGTCGGTGGGCTGACCCTCTTGGAAGAGCTCAGCGCTCTTCCGTCCAGGCTCAGAATGCGCGAGTCGATCCCCGTTCCCGCCAAGGCAGCCAGCGAATCGGCCACGGGGGCAACGTCCACAGTCGCGACGAGCACGCCCTGCACCAACTCCGAGGGGGCATGCAGGCCGAGCGCCACTCGGATTATCGTTCGCTCGGATTCGCCGACTCCCGAGGTAGAGAACGTGCCGCGCTCCAGACGACGGCCGTTGGCTGCCACGGCGCGACGCACCTCGTCCGCGTACCAGATCGATTTCGCTATGCCCTTGTCTGCGCGCGGATCATCGAACTCTTCGCTCACGCCGTCGCGGGTCCGAACCACGCGCACAGCCGTCAGCCCTGCCTGATCCGCCACAACGAGTTCCAGTCCGCGAAGATCGGCGCGTCCGCTCAGGCCGCGCTTCAGGTCCGCACGCACCATGCGCCAGCGATCCCCCGTCACAGCTGCGCCGAGCTGAACCTCGAACTGTTTTGGGGAGATCTCTTCAGAGGCGTTCAGGGAAGGGGCTCGCTTAGACAGAGGCGCGGCTTGCGCGGCCCAATTGCCGTCGGCCCGTAGATCGGAGCGAATGCGAATGAGAAGACTATCCAGCTCTTCTTCTTCGGCTAAGAAAAGTTGTTGAGTCAGCTTGCCCAGGTCTTCGAGGCTCTGGGCGTGCTCGGCCAGGAGTGCGGAGCGCTCCTTCTGGATCGAGATATGCCCGAAAAACCAGATGCCGGCCAGGCAGATCAGAATCGCGCCCACACCGAGCATGTGAAACCGAGTCGCAGATGGAACCGATGCGTTTCGCTGCTTGATCTTCAACACGTGTTCTCTCTTTTACGCTGGCCGGGCTCGGTAAAGGGCCCAGCGGAATATTCGATACGGACCGCCCATCATGGAGTTGCCGCTCTTTTGCATCGGCGTGAACCCCGCTCGTCCTTGAGGGGATCGCCAAGCATCGGGAAAGGAATCCCGCGGTGTCCATAATTCAGAGCAGAACCTTGACCGAGGAAACCCCCGAGACCAGAGGGTTAAAAGAGTCGAGTCTCTCTGTGGGCTTCATTCGCATCTGCTTCGCGAGCGAGATAACTTTCTGCCATGGAACAAGCAGGCACCCTCGGCATCATCGTCAATCCGCATTCCGGTCGAGACGCGCGCAGACTCTATGCCCGCGCGGGTACTTCTACGATTGACGATAAACGCAATCAGGTCACACGCATCGTCGTCGGTGCTGCGGCCGTCGGCTGTGGCCGCGTCATCCTTTCGAGGGATGCCTTTCGCATCGCCGCTGCCGCGACCGAGGCACTCGCCCTACCGATAGAGTGTGAGCTGCTCGATGGCCCGACGACGGGGCATGCCATCGATAGCCAGAATGCCGCTCGAGCGATGCGCGAAGCGGGCTGCACGGCCGTCGTTGCGCTCGGGGGCGACGGCACGAGTCGCGCCATCACCCAAGCCTGGCGCGATGTGACAATCTTGCCGCTCTCGACGGGGACAAACAACGTCTTCCCCTTCGACGTCGAAGCCACAATCGCCGGGGCCGCCGCTGGGCTCGTCGCCTCGGGCCGTCTTGCCCGCGAAGATGCCGCCGAGCGAGCCAAGATCGTTGAGGTCCTCTGTGATGATGGCCGCGAGAGCCTGGCCTTGATCGACGCGGCGCTTCTCGTCGACGACCATATCGGCAGTCTGCTTCAGGTTTCCCCCGAGAAGCTCGCTCGTATTCTCCTCACGCGGGCAGAGCCCGCGAGCGTCGGCCTCTCACCGGTCGGCGGACTCCTCATGCCCTGTCATGCCGACGATGAATTTGGCGTCGAGGTGAAGGCGCGTCCCGGGCCAAGCCCCGAACTTTTCGGCAAGACATTGCGCGCACCCATTTCCCCTGGCCTCTACGAAACCGTCGGCATCGATTCCGTCGACCGCGCGGAGATCGGAACCGGCATTCGCTGGACCGGACCGGGCATTCTGGCTTTCGACGGCGACCGGGAGATCGAACTCGCAGACGAAGAATCCGCCCTCCTCCGCATTGTTCGCGAAGGGCCCTGGGTCATAGATCCGCGCCGTGCCATGGACGCCGCTGCACGGAAAGGCCTCCTGGTCGATCTCGGGCCCTGGCACGATCATCGTGCGGGTGCCGGCGGATCTTGCTGTTGAGCGTGGACCAGACACTTGAGGCGACGATTGCTGAAGTCCGCGGTTGGATGGCATCTGCCGACCGGATTTCGGTCCTGTCGGGCGCCGGCATCTCGACGGATTCGGGGATCCCCGACTTCCGTGGTCCAAAAGGTCTCTGGACGAAGAATCCGGAAGCGGAAAAGATGGCGACCCTCGACGTCTATCTCTCCGATCCCGAAGTACGCAAGCGCTCTTGGCAGTGGCGCCTCGAAACCGAAGAGAATAAACGCGGTCCCAACGCCGGACATCGCGCCCTGGTCGACCTCGAACGCAGCGGTCGTCTCGAAACGCTTGTGACCCAAAACGTGGACGGGCTCCATCAAGCGGCCGGTTCGAGTCCGGACCGCGTCGTCGAGATCCACGGCACGATCCAGGAAGTGGAATGTATGGGCTGCGGCGAGCGAGCAGCGATGGCCCGGGCGCTCGCTCGCGTCGTGGCGGGCGAAGATGATCCGCCGTGTCGAAGCTGCGGCGGAATTCTCAAGTCCGCAACGATTTCTTTCGGTCAGGGTCTCGTCGCTCAGGACCTCGAACGCGCACAGCGGGCGGCCGAGACCGCGGATCTTCTCCTCGCGGTCGGAACGACGCTTGCGGTTTACCCCGTAGCGGCAATGGTGCCCATCGCTCATGAAGCGGGCGCCGACATTGTCATAGTGAACGGCGAATCAACGGAGATGGACGCCATCGCAAGCGCTGTTCTTCAAGGCTCAATCAGCGAAATCCTCCCGCGCCTAGTTGCGGATCTTCCAGGCACAGTCACGGACGTTCCACGCACGGTCACAGACGTTCCGCCTATCCCCCTTGCGCCCGGCGAGTCTAAGGACGAATGAAGCTCCATCTCATCGATTGGGTCGTCGTCGTGCTCTACCTCCTCGGCATGGTCGTGATGGGGCTCTATTTCGGCCGCAAGAACACATCGACCGAAGAGTATTTCGTAGGAGGTCGACGCTTCCCAGGCTGGGCGATTGGCCTTTCGATGGTCGGCACCGCAGTGAGTTCGATCACGTTTCTTTCTCTACCCGCAGATGCATACAAGACCTATTGGCTCCGCTTCATGCCCTATGTCGCGATGCCGCTTGCAGCAGCCCTCGCCGCTTGGCTCTTTATTCCGTTCTTCCGGCGCGGCGACTCTATGACGGCCTACGAGTATTTGGAGGAGCGCTTCGGTCCGTCGGTCCGCATCTACGGCGCAGTGACCTACATCGCAGCTCAACTTCTCCGCGTGAGTTTCATTCTCTATCTCGTCGCGCTGATGCTGAACACGCTTACGGGTGTAGACGAAGTCACCTGTATTCTAGGGGCAGGCATTTTCGTCGCAGCCTATACGATTGTTGGCGGAATCGACGCCGTTATTTGGACCGACGTTCTGCAGACCTTCGTCTTGATCGCGGGCAGCTTTTTCTGTCTGGGGACGATTCTCTACCTGCTGCCCGGTGGCGCAGAACAGCTCTTCGAGATCGCCTTCGCGCATGATAAATTCGCGCTCGGCGACGTTGAGAACGGCGAACTCGTGCGTATGCCCTGGGATTTCGACTTCGCCCGGAAGACCGTCCCGCTCATGATGGTGATGAGTCTGAACTTCTTCCTGACAGATTACGCGACGGGCCAACATTATGTGCAGCGGTACTGCTCCGCGGCCTCGCTCATTGAAGCTCGCAGAGCCATGTGGACCAACGTGCTCGTCGCTGTCCCGACCTGGTTTTTCTACATGTTCCTCGGCACGGCGCTCTTCAGCTTCTTCCAGGTATTCCCTGCCCCCGAAGCCGAGGCGATGCTGAACGGCGAACTCAAGCCCGAGGGCATCGTTCCCTTCTTTATCCTGAATTATCTCCCCCACGGCGTGGCCGGCATCGTCATTGCCGCCGCGCTCGCCGCGGGCATGTCGTCTCTCGATTCGAGTATTAATGCGATTTCCACGGTCTGGATTGTCGATATCTATAAACGTCATCTGGTCCGCGATGCCGAAGATCGACATTATCTTCGCGTCGCTTGGTTCGTCGCCGGGCTCGCCTCCGTCGTCATGCTCGGCGGCGCTGTCGCCATGCTCAAGGCCGAAGGGCCGAGCCTGCAGGACATCTCAATCCGCCTAACAGCGCTCCTGGGCGGGGGCATTCTGGGGATTTATCTGATTGGCTTCTTTACGCGTCTCGGGGATGCTCGCGCGATCTGGTGCGGAATTGGCGCGACGCTCATCTATACACTGTGGACGATGGGCGTCCTGCCTGTGCTGATCGAGGTGCCCTTTGATCTCTACTACGCTGCGATCTTCGGGAATCTGACAGCCTTCCTCGTCGGGTTTGCGGCGGCTCTTATGATTCCGCGTCGTAGCCCTGTGCCGGATGATCTGACGCTTATCAACTAACGCTCCGACGGCCCCGATGCCTCGAAGATCAGCGCGTGTCCGGGAACTCGGGTTTTCGTGCCGCCCTCGACCGTCCTCCACCGCCCATGAGACCGTACTTTGTCGTACATAGACTCGAGACCGCTCGCCCTTCACGCTCTCTCTTCTCGTACTACCAACCGATGGCGCGCGCCCTGTGGATGATCAAGTCGGCTGCGCCTTCAAGGCCGAGCAGCTCAGTGTTCAGCACCATGTGGTAGTTCACTGGATCATTCCAGTCCCGGTCATAGAACTCGCGGTGATAGCGCTCGCGGTTCGTGTCGTGCTCTTCGATATCGTCGCGGGCAGCTTCCTGATCGAGATCGTATTTGCGCATCGTCTCCAAGGTCCGATGCGCAAGGGAAGCCACTAGCCGAGCGTGAAGCACATTCTTTTCTCGGGAGAGCACTGCCGCGGCCGCGCGCCCCACCAGCACAACGCGCGTTCGCCGCTTGAGCTCTTCTAGGAAGTCACGGGTCACATGAGCGAGCTTCATGGCCTCGGGTTCATCGATCGCGGAAGGCACCGAGATCAGAAACTCCGGAAACGAGAGCGCCGAGGACTGCGCGAAGCGCTCGAGAAAAGTGGGTACCCGCTCTTCCAGGTTTCGCACGTCTTCGATGGTATATCCGGACCGTGCAGCGACCTCTTCGACGAAGCCATCGTCGATGACCTCCCAGCCTAGGCCTTCAGCAATCAGACTGGCTACTTCCGATGCACCCGCCATGTATTGCCGCGACAGTGTGATGATCATCTGCTGTCCTCCTGAAACCCTGATTATCGCACGATCCTGCCGCGATGGGTATTAAAGCCCTACTCCGGATGATGCGCGCGCTTCACGTGCGCATCGAGATCACGCAGGTTCTGGCTGCAAAAATAGAAGAGGACGGACGCGATCGCCGCAAGCAGGCATGCCCCCCCGACGGCAAGCGGCGCGCCGACGCGGTCTGAAAGCGCGCCGAGGGGCAGCGTTCCGAGCAGCGGCAACGATACGGACATCATCAAAAAACTAGAAACACGTCCTCGGTAGGCGTCCGAGATGACAAGTTGAATCGACACATTATTCAGGGTGCTGAATGTGCTGGCGAATATATTCGCGAAGAAGATCAGCACGACAGCGCCCCAGAACCAGGGACTCTGCGCGAAGCCAGCCAGGAGGCCCACGAAGAGGAGGACGCTCACCATCATCAGCTTCAGCCGTCCCGACTCAGGATTGCGTCCCGCGACGAACAAAGAGCCCGTCACGGCGCCCATTCCGGAAGCGGCATGGAGGATGCCGAAGCCGAAGGGCCCCATGCCCCAGACCTGCTCCGAAAACACCGGGAGCAGCGACTGGAATGGCATAGCCAGAAACTGCGGGACCAGGCCGTAGGCAAGCAAGACGAGAACGACGCGCCGCGTCCAGATGTACTTGAAGCCATCCGCCATATTGCGCAGTACCGAGTCGTCGCGGCCGCCCGGCGCAGGGGGCACCTTGCTCACGCCAAATAAGGTGAGAAGCGCGAAGACATAGAAGCAGAGATTGATCAGGTAGACACTTTTGAGATCGATTATCGAAATCAAAAGCCCAGCCGCCGCGGGGCCAACCACGCGGGTCAAATTGACTCCCGTCATATTCAGCGCCATTGCCGAGGCAAGGGACTGCCGACCCACGATATTCGCCACGATCGCCGAGCGGGCGGGCATCATCAGCGGAAAAGCGCACCCCATCATCGCGGCGGTGACGACGAGATGCCAGAACTCCAGTCGGTCCATGTAGAGCATGACCAGCGGGATCGCCTCGGCGAAAATGACGAAGGCCTGCGAGAAAATGATCAGGCGGCGACGCTCCATCCGGTCCGCAAGCGCCCCCCCGAACGGCGAAAGAAAGAGCATTGGAATCGCTGTCGCGGCGGTCACAAGCCCCAGTTGGAGAGCCTTACTGCCCTCGCCTGCGAGTTCGTAAGCAAGCCAAGGCCGCACAACGGTCTGTCCACCCATCGCAAGGAAGAACGTCAGATTGCTGAGTAAGACGATGCGGAACGCCGGAGTCGAGAGCGACTCAGTCGCGCGGCTCCAGCCGGAGGAGGACGCCTTCCGCGCCGGGCTCGTTCGATTCTCTGGGTTCGCCATCGGCGGTCAAGCTTCGCAGTTTCGATCTCGGCGCGCATCGGCGTTTCGGCGTAGTCTCGGCGTAGTCTCGGCAACGCTTCGACCCCGGCTGCAGTGCGTGACCGCTAAGCCTGCTGTACTTCGCGATCGCTCATCCCAATGAGGTAGAGGATTCCGTCGAGCCCAAGATTGGAGATCACTTGCTTCGCGGAGGCGCGGACTTTGGGCTTGGCGTGGAAAGCGATTCCGAGCCCTGCGCAATCGAGCATCGGCAGATCGTTCGCCCCGTCGCCGACCGCGATGGTCTGCTCAAGCCGGAGCCCCTCTTGCTCCGCCAACTGGCGGAGCAACGCCGCCTTGCGAGCGCCATCGACAATCTCGCCTGTGACGCGTCCGGTCAGTTTTCCGTTCTTGATCTCGAGCTCGTTTGCGTAAACGAAGTCGATTCCCAGACGGCGCTTCAGATCTTCGCCGAAATACGTGAAGCCACCCGACAAGATCGCCGTGCGGTAGCCCAAGGACCGAAGCGTATTGATGAGCCGCTCGGCGCCCGGCGTGATCGGGAGGTTCTTCGCGATGGTTTCCAGAACACTGGCATCGAGACCCTTGAGCAGGCCGACGCGCTTGATCAGGCTCGCATTGAAATCGAGTTCGCCGTTCATGGCGGCTTCCGTAATGCCGGCCACTTCGTCTCCGACGCCCGCGGCCTCCGCGAGTTCGTCGATGACCTCGGTTTGAATCAAGGTGGAGTCCATATCGAAGGCCACGAGTCGCCGATTGCGGCGATACACATCGTCTACCTGGAACGCGATATCTACCGAGAGATCCTGCGCGAGCTCAAGCAGCTCGCCCCGAAGCGCCGAGGCGTCATCCGGCGTCCCGCGCAGAGAAAGCTCCACACAGGAGGGCCGATCAGGCGTCGGCACTTCGAGCGAAACGCGCCCCGAGAGCCGCGTAATATTATCGATATTAAGACCGTGGCGCGTCACCACTTGCCCGAGCCCTTCGAGATGCTTCGCCATCAGCTGGGTCCCGATCAGGGTCATGATGTACCGAGGCTGTCCCTGGGCCGCGACCCAGCGCTCGTATTCAGGAAGACCGATCGGCGAGAAGCGCGCCTGAAGATCCCATTCATGGGCCTTGAAAAGCACGTCTTTGAGCACGGGATGCGATTCCGATTCCGGCGGCACCTCAACCAGAATCCCCAGCGTCAAAGTGTCATGAATCACGGCCTGCCCAATGTCCAGCACCCGCACATTGTGCCGCGCCAAAATGGAGCTCAGATCGCGGGTAATCCCCGGTCGATCCGGCCCTGTGAGATTGATCAGCACGACCTCGGACATGCGCCTACTCCACTCCTTCTTCGATTGGATTCGATCAGGATTCGCGTCCCGAACGCCCTATTTCCCCATCGGCGAGAAGGATCCGCCATACGCGCACTCTGATGCAAGGGGCCGGCGGATCTTCTTTGAATCCCGCCTGTCCTGCCGGTCCTGTATCGCCGGCTGTCGATTCGCGGAGGGGCCTTCGGTACTTTCTGACAGTCGGGCGAGCGTGGTCTTCTCAAGGGGTCCCCTCTCATCCCGTGCCCCTCCCCCCGCGCCCATCCCCCCCCGGCATCCCGCGTGTCGCCGAAGGAGCCCACTATGTCCCGTCTCGAACCGCTTTCCAGAGAATCCCTTTCCGACTTCGAACCCATCTTCCAAATGCTCGAACAAGCCATGGGCTTCATCCCCAGCAGCATGCTCACGATGGGAAGGAATCCGGCTCTGCTGCAGGCCTTCGCGGGGCTGTCCGGGCAGATCCTGGGGCCAGGCAAACTCGAACCGAGCTTGAAGGCTCTGATTTCTCACGTCACGAGCCGTGCTTCGGGCTGCCTCTATTGCCAGGCGCATACCGCCCACACTGCACATCGAAACGGCGTCGAAGAAGAAAAGCTGCAGGCTTCTTTCGAGTATGAAACGAATCCGCTCTTTTCCGAGGCCGAGCGCGCAGCCCTGCGACTCGCGCATCATGCGGGTCTTGTTCCAAACGCGTCCGTAGATGCCGACTTCGTCGCACTCGAGGAACATTTCACTGCTGAACAGATCGTCGAGATCGTGTCGGTGATTTCGATCTTTGGTTTTCTGAATCGTTGGAATGACACGATGGCAACGACGCTTGAACCGGCGGCGCGCGAATTTGCTGAGAGCGCGCTTGCGCCGAACGGCTGGAAAGTGGGTAGGCACGCTTGAATAAACGCGACTCGACGAGTGAACTGATTCCGACCGAAATCGTTCCGAGCGTGACCTGCTCGCCCCAGAGTCCAGCCCAAGTCTCACATGAATTTAAAGGCCTGCTCGCGTCGGGCGCGAAGCTTCACGCTGTGGGCAGCGCGCGGCGAAACCCCGAGCGCATACTCGAAGCCGGATACACGCCCAAACATCGCTTCGATCTTTTAGGCACGCGCTTCTATCTCAGCAATGTCCGCCAGAACCCCGAGCTCCGCTTCTACATCGCCTTCGTGATCCCGCCCTATTCAGCTGCACAGAAATGCCAGATCTACGCGCGGATTTTCTACAAGGATCTCTCGCTTGTTTGGCGGGCGGCTTCGCATATGGCCTACGACACGGACGGATCGCTCTGGATCGGCAAAGGCGACGTGCGGACGCTGGTCGAAGACGGTGAAGAGATGTTGGAGTCAGTCGAATCGACCACGGATCTTCCGTTTGAGATCCAAGATGCGCTGGAGCGAACGCTGAAGGCGCTCCGCCGCGTCCCTCCGGATGATGAGATCCTCGAGCTTGTTCTCCGCCGAAGTTCCGCAGACCAGATCGAGCCCTACGAAGACTTCACTACGCCACGCGACCTGGCGGCACAGAACCCGAAGAATCTGATTCATCGCGGTCGGTCGATTGCGCGGTTTACTCGCTCGGGCGATCCCACGTCTCTTCGCTTCGCGCGCGGCTTCGAGCCCGATTTCCGAGAGGGCGTGCTCGAATCCACAACTTCTCCGAGTCGGCTCTATGGCGGCCTACTCCGCCGCTTCCGGATCCTCTCCGTAAACAAGAAGGTTCAGTACCTGTTCATCGCCGGCCCCGAGCAAGTCTGGATCATCCCGCCCCAGGCGACGACGACCGAACTTTCAAGCTTCGGCGTCCGAACGATCGACGTCATCGCCGACGACGATATCTCGCTCTCCGGCTGGGAATACCATTACCTCGACAGCGATCTCGACCCGCCCGAGATCTACAGCCAGATCCCGGCTGGCTTCGCCGGGCGCGCCTGTCCTGCGGATGCCCAAAAGGCGGATGCATCGCCGTGGCTCGATAAAATGCCGGTGATCAAGGATTTTCGACGGATCGTGCTGGGGAAGAAGAAGACGACGACGACGAGGAAGCAGCGGGGTTAGTCCGGACGCCCCACGACCCCGTCCACTCGACCATCGTACGCCGGCGTGCCTGGGTCTCGCATGTAGTGCAAGGGACTGCGCACACAGTCGCTCCCGTAGTACCAGCCATTGCCTTCGAGTGGTTCGAAGAGGCAATGCCGAATGCTGGCCGTGCCCTCTGCCGGCTTTTGCGTCGCTCCCGAGTTCCCGACGAGCTTTGTCTTGATCCAACCCGGACTCACACAACTGTTCAGAATTTCCGGATTTTCTTCGGCGCAGAGCATCGTATAGAGCGCGAGCATGGCCTTCGAAAGTCCATATGCTCCGTTGGAATCCGCTTCGGAACAGAGGCCGGTCCTGCCGTCCGCACTCTTGGGCAAGAACGATTCGATCTGCTCCCAGCTCTTGGGCGTTCGGCAAAGTTCGGGTTGAACCGCGGGCGAACATCGTCGTACATAGCCGGGCCCGGAACCTGATCCAACATTGACGACACGCTCGGAGACGACGCGTGTGCGGACGAAAGCCTCCACCATGCGCTTCACACCGTAGAGGTTCGTGTTGAGAACTTCTTCCGGGGAGGCATTTGCCGCCAGACCGGTTCCCGCATTATTTACGAGGGCGTAGAGCTTCTCGCCGTCACGAAGCAGGCTCCCTATCGCACTTGCGGCTTCAGCTACGGAAGCATCCTCGCCGACGTCCAGATGGACGAGGTCGATTCGGTCGGCATGGTCGCGTGGAAGCGAAGACTGGAGCGAAGCGAGCGCTGCCTTGCCGCGCGCGAGGCTGCGAGATCCCATGAAGACGTGGCAGTCGTGTTCAAGAACGAGCTGCTTGCAGAGCGCGAGACCGATTCCGGAATTGCCTCCGGTCACGAGAATGTTTTTTAGGGGAGTGGTCGTCATGCGTTCTCATTTCGTTCGCCCTGACTAGGGCGTGGGTGGATCCTAACAAGGCAAGACTCGAAATGAGAGGTGGATCCGTATGCTTTGATCAGCGGACCCACATTTTCGAGGAAGCGCCGCAATCATGCCCTCGCGGCTGCTGCGCACGCGAGTCCATTCCGAGCTAGTTGTGGTTACTCCGATTCGGATTATTTCTGGGAATCCTCGGATGGGGCCCACCTAATGTCTCATCGGCAACGTCCCGTCCCGAATGAGATGCATCCTGTGCCGCTTCTCTCACCCTGCGTGCTCCAGGGCGACTGCCCTGCTTAACCTGACTAAAAACTCACCGGGTCAGGTTTAACCCGTTTCTATGGCGAGCCCAACGGCGGGGAGTCACCGGCCCAATTTACGCTGGGGGCCCTACCGCGGCCCTACCGCGGCCCTACTGCGGGACTAAAGGCATCATCCCGCCCATACCCTCTATCTCAATCTAGGTCGGTAAGCTTATTCGGAATAACAAACCCGAATGAGCGAACCCCCGAGGGGAGCCCCGCTCCCCCCGTGAATTGCGCATCCGGAACTCTCACGATCCGCCTAGGTACTTGCCTCCCTGCCCTTGCCCTGTCACGGCGTGCGCCAAATGCGACGTGACCTCAGGATCAGCCTTGTACGCTGGCGCTTGATCCGGAGCTTGACCGGACGGCCACAACGCAACTCGACCCCAGGAAGTATCGGTCGAGTGGGTGGCACGCCCTCTTCGGCCGAATTCACCGCTCACTAGCCTCGTTGTGACATCTCACCATAAACCCGCTCCGACCAGGGTCGCTTTTGCGTGGGCGTCATCTGTTATCTTGAATGTGTTCTGAAGCGAAGACTGTGAACTCGTAGTGGTGGCGGGTTGCAGAAGCCCGCAGACCGAAACGGCCGCGACGCAGACACCGCTCGCGCTCCAACTCGGCATTAATTCTTGCGTCCTCGCGTTCAGTTGGCCTTCAACTCGCATATATCACATCTCCTTCGATCGACGTGAATCGTCACTCTTCGGATAGATCGCAACCAGGGCGGCGAATCGGATCACACTCGCACGACTTTCCTGGCCGGCGGCGAAGACTCTCAATTCGAGAGGCAGCGAAGGTCACGGCACGGGAATGAGCTAGGCGAATTCCGCGTCAGTTGAGGCACGCCGCCATCTCAATCAGCGCAGTCGGCATAACGGTCTAGGGGCACGCAATGACTGATTGGGCGTTGACGAGACCGCGAGTCGAGTCGGACAATTGCGGCGCGAGGGCAGCCTCGGCAGAGATCCGCCGGTCGCATCGTTGGCATCTATTAGGGGTGTTTCAGGCTATGGCGGCAGAGCAAGTCTATTTTCTCTCGGACCTCGCCGAGTCGAGCACGAGCTGACACGACTGTACGAACTGCTCGATGTGAACTCGGATATCTCGTGTATCCCGCTCGACGGCGTTCTCAAGCACCATCCGCGCGTGATCGATTCGTTCACTGGACACATCAAATTCGGATCGGTCCGACGCTAAAGCCTGCTCGTCGAGATCGCCGACAAACTGATACCCCGTCCCGCGGACCGTTCGGATGACCTTCTGTTCGTGGCCGTTATCACCTACGAGACGCCTTAGTTCCTTAACAAGACGACTGAGAGAAGCCTGGCCGACGACGATGCCGGGCCAAATTTCACTCGCGAGGACATCCCTACGAATCACCAAGCGCCGGTGCTGAATGAGTAGATGAAGTAGCTCAAACACCTTGGGTTCGATGCCGACGGGTTCTCCATCCTGACGAAACTCGCGCGCAGGCAGATCGAGTTCGAATTCCGCGAAGCGGTAGACCATGATTCAATTCGCCTCCTTGTGGAAGGAATCGGACCAAGGAACAAAATTAGATCACCCGCTGCGTAGAAAAACTATTTCGCCGCCATTTCCCCTGTCCGAGGAACTACTTTGGGCCGATCAGCGATTCCGCGCCGGATCTGACCAATTCTCAACGTAGGGCGGCGCGGTCGCCTTCAAGAGTGCGGACCAACCTGCGTCGGCGCGGGCATTCTCATATTCAGGCCAGCGTGCCAATACGAAATACCCTCCGTTAAGGATGCTCCCCGGCGCTACATTCATTGCCAGGCGTTCGAGCGACTTTCCCGCCTCGCCGACTCGACCCGCTCGCAGCTGGAGATCCAGCAACTGCCAAAGTGGAGGGCCACCCTCAATGAGGTCTCGCTCGATCGGAAAGCGATCCACAAGGCTTTGTTGGAGCAGCAGCGCTCGCTCGAAGTCACCTGACTGTGCAGAAAGGAGCGCCTCGACACTGTCCGCGCGACCTCGTCTGCCTTCGGACCAACCTAGGTCGCTGCGTAGCGCGAGAAACTTCCGCCAAGCCCGGTCGAGCCACGCCTTCTTGTCCGTCGGATTTCCGCTGAAGCCCTGCAACACCGCAAGCTGATAGTCGCGAAACCCGGCATCGGGATTAGCGGGCATCCGATGCACAATCTGTTCTAGCGCACTCTTCGGATCTCCTGCCAGTACGGCGGCGGTTTCCAGGAGTGAGTACTGCGGATCTTGCCACCCCTCATCCGCTTTGGACAGCATGTCTTCGAGCACCCGCTCGGGCTGCCCATCGAGTTCGAGATCAAGTTGCCATTTTTGAAGCTGCGCCCTCGAGCGATTGGGATCGACGAGTAGGATGCTCCTCAATTCCGATCGAGCGACCTTGAGCTCCCCGGCCAATGCCAGCGTCAACGCAAGTTCATCACGGTGCGCAAGGTTCAGCGGATCAAGTTCCAGTGCAGCACGCTGCACCTGCAAGGCAGTATCGAGCTGACCGGTACGGCGTAAGATCATTCCTCGGTAGAAAATGGCTTCCGCGTTATTCGGCGCACGCCTAACCGCATCCTCGAAATACAGAAGCGCCTTTCCGTAGTCTCGATCGAGATAGTAGGCGAGGACGCCTTCGGCGAGTGCATGCTCATCCGGCTCGATCCCGATACGCACAGCGGCGGCCAAATTTGTTCGCGCGAATTCGTCGGCGCTTCCTGATAGATCGAATTCAAACCAACGCGCCTGCGCATGAAGGATGGCCAGCTGTAGATGGGCCGCCGCGAGCGTCGGATCAGCTTGCAGAGCAGTCTCGTAAAGGTGACGGATACGGGCGAGCCGGGCCTGATCCTCAGCATTCAGGTTTCGGTGCAGATCGCGCGCCTTGAGATACGCATCATATGCCGCCGGGACGACGGCTCCGAGTGTTTCCACAGCGTTCGGGGCAAACTCCGCTTCGAGCGCGACTGCGATGGCATCCGCAATCTGCGACTGGACCGCGAAAACATCCTCAAGCTCCGCATCGAAATTCCTTGCCCACAGAGGCTCGTCGGTATCTGCGCGGATGAGCTGGGCTGTCACGCGCACGCGCGTTTCGGTCCGCCGAACGCTGCCTTCGAGAATGTGGTTCACGCCCAGTTCCTGGCCGACTTGCCGCAGATTCTTGTTCGTCCCTTCATACCCCATGACACTGGTTCGGGAGATGAGCTTGAGCGGGTGGACCCGGGAGAGCCGCGTCAGTATGTCCTCGTGCATTCCGCGAGCGAAGAAGCCGCCATCACTCCGCGCGGAACTAAGATCTTCGAAGGGCAACACGGCCAGCGATGGAACCCCCGCATCGAGTTGCGCGGTAGGTAAGCTCGACACACCCGAGGTGACTCCCTCTATTCCAAAGGCGAAATAGGCCAGCAAGATCACGAACGCGAAAAGCGGCACCACTATTCCGAGCAGCAGAATCTCAAGCGATCGCCCGCCCTCAGCTGAAGACGACTCTTCTTCGGAAACGGTTCGCACAGCCGACGCCGCTTCGCCGTCGGCAGACAGGAAGTTTAGACGCGCAGGTCGGCTCGTAAGACGAATGCCCATCGGTGTGACATCGAAGAACCAAGCCGAAGCGATGACACAGGGGAGCCCAGCGACCAGCGACACAATTAAGATACGCAGTGCGCCAATCGGGAGCTCGAATGCCGGAAAGGCAATCTCGCCCGCCTGCATCAGAATCCAACCTACGAAAACGTAGGCGCCCGTGACACGAAACACGCCCCGTCGCCGAAATTCGGCAAGCCAAGCACTCAGGCGATCAGGCGACGGGGGAGATTCGGACACGACAGCGACATGATAGGGCTGACCAGAAACTTATACAGAGGGTGGCTCGGATCTGACGGTACGGGCGAGCCAATGGCTCGATTCTGCTAGCTTTCCGCACGTGCCGCACGTGCCGCCCGGAAACGAACCCCACACGAAGCCAGCGCAAATCGACTGGAATCCGGTCGTCGATCGCGCACTCTCGGGCGATCGCGTGGCCTACGCACGGCTCGCCCGACTCGTGACGGGCTACCTCGCGCGGTGGCGCGCTTATGACTTCAGAGCCGACTGGGACGACATGGTCCAGGATGTCCTCGTCTCCACCGTCGGCGCCTACCGAGAGGGGCGTCTTGAAGCGCCGGGTGCGCTCGCGGCCTACGTACGACAAGCGACCCGCTTCAAATTCATCGATCGCATCCGCGCGGGCAAACGCCGAGCGGACGGAAAGAGCGCGGAAGAGGAGCTCGACCAGGCGGCAGCGGACACATACTGGCCACCTAAGACCACCGGAGCATCTGACGGGAGGCTCTCGGCCGAACTGAATATCTCCTTAGCGGGCGCTCTAGAACGCCTACCAGAGCGCGAGCGCCTCTCCGTCTATCAAGTGCATGTGTGCGGGCTGACCTATGAACAGGCCGCAAAGGCGACAGGAATTCCCCTCGGTTCTCTAAAGCGCGCGCTCCGTACGGGACTAGCGAGCCTCCGGGAGGCGCTCACTAACGAGTAGGAATAGAGGCACCGGAATCCCCAAAGGGGAATCGGCCGCTTACGATTATCGAGAAAGAATGGTCCGATTTACGGTGCCCAGTCGATTCATCCTGCATGAAAGGGATTCTTTGGACCTGCTGCAATGCGAGCCTGGCGATGCGCCAACGAGGACAGGAATGGGTGAGCATCCGTGACGTGCGAGCGATTCCGCGAATTCGATGTCGAAGCGTTCTTGATCAATTCCGAATCGATCGACTTCGATGCTTTTCTGATGCACTTATTCGATTGCGGGCCGTGCTCGGCGGCCGTCCAAACGTGGACTGCTTTCGAACAAGGCCTCATAACGTCGATGGATCCCGACAGTCGCGGCCTGGGTGCACATCCAAAGCCAGAACACCTCGAGCGATACGCTCGATTGGAGGATCAGATGGGAGATGAGGCAGTGGTCATCAGGAATCACTTGAGTCTTTGCGGGTCATGCCAAACCGAACTGTCGGCGATCTCACAGTTTGAGAGCCGCTTCCTTGCGACCGTTGGGGCCTTGGGCCAAACGTCCGCCGCCCCGCCCCAAGCCAATCCCGCCGGCCTTTCGTTCCTCGACGACCTACGCGAGCGCTTCGATTCTTGGGCCGGGGGTTGGGCCATAGCGGGTCCAGCTTTGGCCGTGGCGATCATCATCCTCTTCGGCATGTGGACTAATGGCGCGCTCGATCGCTTCCGTGCACAATCACTTCCACCCGATTCTGCGCCACAGCTTGTTAGGGAGTCACCGCCGGAACACAGCGGGAAGGTCCCGATGACGCCAGAACCTAAGGGACCGGGCACCCCCAAGCAGCTCGCGATCGGGAGTGCGAGCTACGAGGGATCTACCTCGCCTTCACCGCAGCCGGCGATTGAAGGTCGGCGCATCCCGAGGAATGGCCCCACCGACCTAGCACCAAAGCTATTCGCCCAGGCAGAGCCGCTCGACAAGACTCCCACGCCGGAAGTGCCGCCGGTTCGGGATGCTCCGGGGCCGGATGAATCAGCCGCACGCGAAGCAATCCTACTGGCCGCGCTCAGCAAGTTGCCTCTACCCGACTATGCGGCTCCCCCTCAACCAGGTTCGGTCGGCTGGATGCGGCAGTTTTCTGCTGTGCGCTCCGGCGCATCGACAGCAAGAATCGAGACGCGTGCTCCTCGGAAGCATGCTGGCCTAGCACTAGCTTTGGCACCACGGCTTTGGTGGAATTTGCCGAGGAGCACGGACCTGAACGTACAGGTCACTGTCATAGACGATCGCAAAATTGATCCCATCGCTCGATTCGAAATCAGCGGTCCGGCTGCGGCTGGCCTCCATACAATCGACCTCGCGGAGCACGATGTCTCCCTCGAACCCGGCATCGAATATCGCTGGTTCGTTTCGCTGCTCGTCGATCCGGATCGGCCGTCACGAAATCCGGTCGCGGCGGGCGCCCTACGTGTTCTCAATACGGACGACCCACGTCGCACCGAAGCGAGTGCAGCCAGCCCAAGTGAACGCGGTCATACGCTCGCGAAGCTCGGAGTTTGGTACGACGCGTATGATTTTTTCGCAACGATTTCTGAATCCCACCCGGAAGTCAGCGCGCTCACTCGCCATCGTGAACACCTCGCCATGACCGCGGGCGCTGGTGCCGACAACTAAATGCCCGCTCACGCGGCCCTTCAATCAAGCGACTCCGACTCATTTAATCCAGAGCGAATCCAGTTCATCGATACGAACAACGCGAGTCACGGATTGTACGATCTCATCCGCGCCAGTTAGGCTAAACAGCATCGTCGCAACCTCGTGCCCCGTTGTCGTTATCCCATTAGGAAGCCCCGGATCATCTTTGGCCCGGGGTTCTGCTTGGATCGACCTTGTTCACTTCGTGGGCAGCGGGGTCCCCGAAGAAGCGTACAACCGACCGGGCCCCCGCCCGCCCGCCGCATCCCTCGGGACGTTTCCGCTCCGACGCCGCTCACTTCGATCTCAGGGCTCGGCTGCCCGTCGCAATCTGATGATTGGATATTTTTCCGTGTTCGGGGAGCTCCTAAGGCGGGGATTGACTAACGCAGCCGCTATGCTGGCGGTGCGCCTTCTGGCAACCGCACGCCCGTGTGCCGATCAGATTACGCCCGCCAGCCCCCCTTGCCGCCCCCGCTGCCCTTCGTGACGGGGGGGCACGAGCGGCGGCTTGGAGTCGAAGACGCAGGGACATCGCGGCTGGTCTCGCGGGGAACCGGCGACCGAAGTGTTAGGGACAGAATGATGATGGCTGCGCAACTTGATCAAGCGAACATGATTTGCGTGCAAACCGGGGGCGCAAACTTCCGTGCGCTCGGTCTAAGAACTTGCGGCACCGGCGCGGTCCTGCCGGGCTTGGTCCTCGCGGCGTTGTTACTTGCTCCCGCGGCCCATGCCCAGGCGCCGCTCCCCGTGGATCTGCTGAGCCAGACACTTGGGGCGATAAACGTCGACATCATCCAGACGATCGATCTCGACACACTGCCCAACCGCCCGACGATCATCGTGGATGTCACGCCGCAGCTCAGTCATCCGGATATTGAGTTTGAGATTGAGATTCGGGATGTCACGCCGGTCCCCAACCTCAGCCCAGTTGGTTTCGATTGCCCTATCGCTGACAACGCCCCGCTTGGTGTCGATTCCTGGGTTTCAGAACCGGCGACGGGCGCGCAGTACCTCGAAGCCGACGTCTTCTTTTGTCAACCCGACGTGGGTTTTTGGGACGGGCATGAAGCCGACGTGAGAGTTCGCGTCCTCGACTTCGGTTCCGGCGGCGCCCCGGCCACCTTCACTGTTGGAATTCGCGCAGTGACGACTGTGCCCACGCAAATCCTGCCGGTCCAAGTGATGGGCGCTCGATCGATTACGACGCCTAGCTTCCGAGATACCGTGATCTATGCCGGGACCCTGAATACCAACGGCGCAGGTTCGTATCTCTGGGCAGGGACGTACACGTTCGTCGCTCCGAATGGAACGTTCCAGTTTCGGCGAAACTCGCTCCTGACGTTTTCGTCGCTGAGCATTCTCCTCCCCCCGAACGCGGAAATCACCCATGTCGAACTGAATCTAGAGGCCGTTGGCCTAGTGGGGTTCGGCGGAGCCGTCGATCTTTTTGCGGTCGCGCCGGGGCAAATTTGGTATCCCGGCTCCGCAGACGCGAGCGGGAACGAATTCTTCGGAGCCTCCACCCCCGTCTCATCCCCTAACTGGACTCATCGTACCTCTTCCGTCAACTGGATCACGCCGGGCGGTGACGTCACCACACCAAATTCGCTCTCAACGCTTACGATCGGCCCACTCTTCGGTTTCCCCCTCGGTCCCCAAGTTTTCACGTCGCCCGCGCTGAACACGGCGGTGCAAACCATGGTCGACAATAACAGTTTCTCGGACGGCTTTATGTTGACTGGCCCCGCCGGTCTGGTTTCGAGTGTGGGAGTGCAGTTCGCCAGCGCGAATAACGTGGTCGAGGAAGATCGGCCCTGGATTCAAGTCGACTTCACGCAACCGGAGCCCTACAGCGAGGGCCGCCTCGACGGCGATCTCGTGGACTACGTCAACGAGGGCGAAAATTTCCGCTGGATCTACGACGACGATCTCGACGGAGTATTCAACACCCTAATTGGCGGGGTCTGCGAAGAGAACTACACATTTGGCGTATACACTGTGCCCTACACGTATGCCTACACGGGGACGCCGGGCTACGTCGGACACGACTGCTGTTCCTGGCGAATTGAATCGGCCGAGGCCCAAATCGTCGGAACGGGACAAGCGCTCTTCTTTCATAATCTCGACGTGAACGACCCGTCCAACATGCCCCCCGACTTCGACGCAGACGGCATGCTCGATCCCTGCGACAACTGCCCCAATACCCCGAATGGTCCCTTCCTGGGCACCTGCATGAATGGAACGACCGTCGCGGGCGGGACCTGCCAATCCGATCTCGAGTGCGGCGCTGGCGAGATGTGCGATCTCAGCCAGCTGGACGATGACGGCGATACGGTCGGGAATGCCTGTCCCGAGCCCGGTTTCGGCGTTGGCCTCATGCTCGGGTCGATGCTGCTCGTGTCACGGCAGCACTCGCATCGAAGAAGTGCCTGGCCTAACGTTTAGAATTACGCTCCACCGAAGGCAGGCGAGGAAGAACGTGCAGAACCGCTTTACAAAGACGGTAGTTGGCGCCCCTTTGATCGCGGTCATCGTACTCACGCTCGCCGGTCCGCCGGCGCTCGCCCAAGTCCTCCGCGACGGAACGATCGGCGCACTTCCGCCGGGAGCCGTTGATACCGAGGCGGGGCCGGGCGGTGGGCTCGACTATTTGATTCGCGAGGCGGACGGCGCGCGCGCGGGCAATAATCTGTTCCACAGTTTCGGCCAGTTCGATCTGAGTGCGGGTGAACGCGCGATCTACCAGGGAGATGCCTCGATTCGAAACCTCATCACCCGAGTGACCGGAGGGCCCTCGTCGATCGATGGCGTGATCCGAAGCGAGATCCCCGGCGCCAACCTCTACTTCATCAATCCGGCCGGCGTTCTCTTCGGCGAGAACGCCGAGCTCGATATCCTGGGCAGCTTTCACGTCTCGACGGCGGACCGCCTGTTTTTCGATAACGGGGGTACGTTCGAGGTCATTACTCCGGTCAACGCAACCTTGAGCACGGAACAAGTCGTGGGGTTTGGATTTCTAGATGCGCCGGCGTCGATCGAAGTAAGAGGGAGCCGACTCGTTGTCGCGCGAAATTCGGATCTCAGCCTAACAGGCGGCGACCTCATAATTGTCGGAAACCGCAGTGACGGAACAGCCGGGGGATTGCGGGCTCAGAGCGGCCGAATCGACCTTGCGAGCCTGCGCTCCGGCGGCGAAGTCTACCTCGATGACAACGGGGTCCTGCGCCTGGCGAACGTGATCGCACGAGGAGATGTCCGCATCTCCGACAACTTCACGATCACAACGAGTGGAATCGTTCGGACCTCACCCCTTTTGCAGTTTCAGCCACAGCAACCGACCGAAGGCTCCGGGCCGGTCAACGTCTACGCCCATGACCTCACGATTGAGGACGCGGACATCAACACGCTCACGGTCACCGACGTCGACGCGGGGGACGTCACACTCGACCTCGACGGCGATCTCGTGATCCGCTCCCTTCCAGGCGGTCAGCAAAGCGGAATCATCGCAGGCACCGGCTTCGCCATCGAAAAAGACCCGGAGGAAGTGCTCGACCCGCTCAACCCCTTCAACGTATTCGTCTTCGACGGCTCGACGCAGATCACCGTATTGAATTGTTTAACCGGTCGCTGCGGCATCCGCTACGAGGACACGGGCCGCGCCGGTGATGTCAACGTCCGCGCCCAGAATGTCTCCTTCGAAGACGGCGGGCGAATCACCGCGCGCAGCGACGGCCCAGGGACTGCGGGCACGATCACCCTTGCCGTCAGTGACTCGATCGTCTTTTCGGGCCGCGCAAAGACCGGCGAGCGTTCCGGCCTCGCCAGCACTGCGGACTGGGCCGGTAACCCCGGCCAAATCAGAATCCTCTCGCGAAACGCCGACTTGCTGATGCACGACCAAGCCTCTCTGGTCATTCAGAACAGCGCGGTCAGCCCCCCCACAAGCGAACCCGGCTTGATCGAAATTCAAGTCGCAAATCTCGACATGAGCACCAACGCGCGAATCGACTCCAGTACTCGCGGCCGAGGCGACGGCGGCCGAATCGACATCACGGCGACCGAGTCCGTCAGGCTCGACGGGCGAACGAGCGACGCGCTTTTTACGGGAATCACAACCTTGTCTCAACCCGGAAGTAGCGGTTCGGCGGGCAGTGTTCGCGTCGAGACCAAGATGCTCACACTGACGAACGAAGCCGAAATTTCCGCCCGACCCGTCGGACCCGATGCGACCGGCGACGCAGGCAATCTCGACTTCGTCGTCGCCGACACGATCCGCTTGCGGGACAGTTCGATCTCGACCGAGAGCCAGCGAGCAGCCGGCGGGAACATCAACGCCACCTTCGGTCGATTGCTCGAACTCGAGCGCTCCGAGATCTCGGCCAGTGTGACCCAAGGCTCCGAATCCGGCGGCAACGTGGCGCTCACCTCCCCTGGGACCTCTCTCATCACCCTTGACCAAAGTTCAGTCATCGCTCAAGCCGACCAAGGATTCGGTGGCAACATCCTGATCGAAGCGAGCCTGCTCCTCCGGGACGAAGCCAGTCAGATCAGCGCGTCTTCCAATGTTGAGGGCTTCGACGGCGTGGAAGAAATTCGCGCGCCCGACGGATCCTTAATCGATCTCGCACAAGATCTCAGCACGCCCGAGCTCGACGCTACGGGATTGCTCCATGAACCCTGTGCGGCGAAACGGCCGAGCGGTGCGAGCAGCCTCTTGGTGTCCTCCTATTCGGGACTCGCGCTTGGAGCGGATTCCGTTCTGCCCGCTTTCCTCCCGCCGGACACGTACGCGCAGCTGGTGCGCCCGGAGAAATCTCGGGGTCACCAGGCGAGCGCCGATGAAGCTCCCCACGACGAGGCATTGGCTCTCGTCGATCCGCTCGTGAATTTTACGCAGACGGGCCGGTCGAGCGGCTGTCTCAATTGAAACGGCGGCGGGCGACAACCAAATGCTAGGCGAAAGCGCTACTCGAGTCCGACCGATTGCGGCCGTGCAAGGCGCGATTGGCTTCCTTGCCCTGCTTGCAACACTCGGCTTGGGCGTCGCGCCACACGCTGGCGCACACACCAGCGAACCGAGCCCCTTCCCGCGCGAGCGGCCGGGCGATCGCCTTTCAGAGTCCCCACTTCCAACCCCACTTCCTGCGGACGCCCCATCACTCCTCCCCCCGATCCCGGGTCCCTCGATCGGCGAGATCCAAGGGGACGATCCCTTGAACGGGATCATGATTCGATCCATCGAGTTCCGCGGCAACGAGACAATCGACAGCCTTATGCTCGGTCAAGCGGCCCGCCCCTTTCTCGATCGACGTCTCTCAGCGGAAGGTCTCGAAGCCCTTCGACGGCAGGTCACCGTAGTGTATGTCGCAGCAGGCTTCGTCAATTCCGGCGCAGCGATTCCGGCCCAACCCCTCGCCGACGGTCGCCTTGTCATCGCCATCCTCGAAGGGCGTCTTGCGACGATTCAGATCCGCGGCCTCAAACACTACCGATCGAGTGCAGTCGAAAAGAGACTCCGTGCACGCCTCAGCTCCCCTCTGAATATCCGAGACGTCGAGCGAGAGATCCAACTCCTCAATCAGGATCCGCGCATAGAAAGAATTGCGGCACGCTTACGCCCGGGCGTCCGCCGGGACGAGGCCGTGCTCGAGCTTGATGTAGTCGAAGCCAATCCCTACGCACTGAATCTCAGGTTCGACAACGAAGAGTCCCCGAGCGTCGGGGCCTACGCGGGAAGCGTCTACTTTTCACACCTCAATCCGCTCGGGTTCGGCGACCAGGTTCGACTGAGTTTTTCGAAGAGTGAAGGGCTCACCCGGATCAGAGGGCGGTACGATCTTCCGATCAACTCGCACGGGACGAGTTTGTTATTCGAAGCCCGTTACGGCTATGCAGAACTTGTCGACAACGTCGCGAAGAAGCTCGACATCGTCTCCACGGATGCGAATTTCGCGATCGGAGTCACGCAGAACTTTTGGCATGACCCGAAAAATCGATTCGATGTTTCTTTGCTCTTCGATCGCAGCCGAAGCAAGACCGCGTTAGCCGGACAGGGAGAGTCCTTCGTGGATGGCCCACAAAATGGACGATCTGAGGTTTCGGCGCTTCGAGTCGTCGCCGAATGGAACCGACGCAATTCCAATTCGGCTATCGCGCTCCGTACCCTATTCAGCTGGGGGACGGATTGGTTCAATCCCACAACACGACAAAATGACACGCCCGACGCCGAGTTCTTCAGCTTTTTCGCCCAAGGCCGCGGCGTCTACCGCCTGCCGCGATCCGGAATCGAGTTTCGAGTGCGGGGCGATGTCCAACTGGCGGACGACGCCCTCCTCTCCCTCGAACAATTCGCCGTCGGGGGTCCAGGGAGCGTGCGGGGCGTGCGAAGAAATACGCTCGTCCGGGATCAAGGACTTTCCGCCTCGCTCGACATTCGCTTCCCCCTCATTCGGTCTACCGGCGCGCGCACGATCCTGGCGCTGTCACCGATTTATGACGTCGGATACGCCTGGAATTGCAGCCGTCCCACTCCGGCCCTTCGCACGCTCTCAAGCCTCGGTGCCAAGCTGGAATGGTTCCCCCATCCGAACATCGAGCTCGGCATCCAATACGCTTACGACCTAAGAGGCGTCAACGCGGGCCATGATCTGCAAGACCGATCGGTCTACCTCTTCGCTCAGTGGAGGGCTTTCTGATGTCCGACCACCGTCACGCGTGGATGACTCTCCTTGTGTGTTGCGGGTGTTTCCTCATCATTAGGAACGCGACAGTCCTAGTGGCCGCGGAGTCTCGCCCGGAGAACGCATCCACAGCCGCGGGCCAAGATTCGCCCGTCGAGCTTCTGCGCGCTGCTGAACACGACTTCGCGCGAGGGGGCTACCAGGACGGCCTATCCACGGCGACCCGTGCCCTCTCGCTTGCGGAGGAAGCCGGGGCTCCGCTTGAAACCGCCGCGGCTCTCCTCGTGCGTGCAAACCTGTTTCTCGCACTCACCGAGATCGATTCTGCCATCACCGATCTCGAGCGCGCGCTCGAACTCCCTTTGAAGGCGCGATCGCCAAGCCTGGAACTCGCGGTGCGCCTCAACCTGGGCAATGCTCGCTTGGCACAGGGCAACTTCGCGGCCGCCCGCTCCGCCTATCAAGACGTGTACGTAGAGGCCCTCGGTTTCGGCGATTCAGAACTCGCGGCCCGCGCGGCCGTCAATGCAATTCGCGTGGACGCGGACTCAGCCACACCCCTTCAACACGCGCAGGTAACGGAAGTCCGCGGGCTCATCGAGGCCCTCTCCGACTCCCCGTCAAAGGCCCTCCTTCTCGTCCATCTCGGCGTGAGCCACCGTCGCGGTGCCGAAAGCGGCGTCGGCAATAGAATGGAATTGATCCCGACGGGCAATGCGCTCCTGCGCGCCGCGCTGTCCGTCGCAGACAAAATGTCCGCACGCGACGCCTCCCCCCGCATTCGAGCTCAGGCCCTGGGCCATCTCGCCGGGTTCTACGCCCTCGAAGGTCGGCTCGAGGAAGCCCTCAAGTTGACGGGGCGCGCGCTTCGCCAAACGTCCCTCGGCGAAGTTCCCGGAGAGCTTTTCGCTTGGCACCAGCAAGCCGCTCAGCTCCATCAAGAGCGAGGGGATCGCCAGCGCGCGATTGAGGCCTACGAGGCCGCGCTCGGTGTACTCGAAGCGAACCGCGGGGCGATCTCCCGCGCATTGACGGTCGCCTACGGCAAAGAACGCTCCGTCAGCGAGCTCAACAGCCTCTACCGGAACTACGTCGACCTCCTACTGCGCCGCGCGCGGGAACAAGGAAATGCGGCCGACCGAACCCGCGACCTCACCCGTGCCCAGGCGACCCTCGAACAACTTAAGGGCGATGAGCTTCGTGACTATTTCGAAGACGACTGTGTCACGCGCTACCAAGAGAAAGTGACGTCCGTTCAGTCCGCCGCGAAGAACGCTGTCGTCATCTATCCCTTCGTTCTCGAAGACCGACTCGAACTCCTCGTTTCGGTGGGCGATGAGCTCGAACAGATCGTTGTTGACGTGAGTCGATCGGACCTTCATAAGGCCGTGAAGCAACTGCGTATTCGCATCGAAGACCGGACGTCGCGAGCCTATTTGCGCCCGTCTCGCCAACTCTACAACTGGCTGGTTCGGCCGATCGAAAAGATCCTCGATCGCGCGGATCCAAAGACGTTAGTCTTCATTCCCGACGGGGTTCTGCGCACAATTCCCATGGCCGTCCTCCACGACGGAGAGCGCTTCCTAATCGAACGCATCGCCCTCGGCTTAACACCCGGGCTAGAATTGACCGACCCCACACCGCTCCCCGAAAAGAATCGGCTCTCCCTCGTCGCGGGCCTCAGTGAAGCGGTCGGCGACTTCGTTGCCTTGCCGAGTGTCGAGCGCGAGGTGACAGAGCTTCATCAGATATTGGGCGGCGACCGGCTCTTGGACGAATTTTTCTCGCAACGGGCGCTCACCGATCACATTCAAGCGAAGAACTTCCGACTCATTCATATCGCCTCTCACGCACAATTCGAATCGAGCGCAGCAGGCGGTTTCTTGCTCACCCACGACGGAAAGATGAGTTTCGACGCGCTGTCCGACGCACTGGCTTCAACCTTGCATCGCGACGACCCTCTCGACCTGATCGTCCTCAGCGCGTGTGAGACGGCGGATGGCGGCGCCCGAGCCGCCCTCGGATTGTCGGGGGTCGCAGTCAAGGCGGGGGCGCGCAGCGCGCTGGGTACGCTCTGGCGTGTCGACGACGAGGCGACCTCGGATTTCATGATTCGATTTCACACCGCCCTCGCCGAGCCCCAAACCTCGCGAGCTCGCGCCGTTCAAATCGCCCAACAAGCCTTGATGAACGACCCTCGATTCGCCCACCCGTACTACTGGTCGGCCTTCCTCTTGATCAACAGCTGGTTGTAGGAAGCGCGTGTCGTATTCCGCGTTCGATATTTCTGCGAGGGCCGCAGCAGTCGCCGGAGCCAGCGGGCAGCTTGATCGGGCCCGTGTCATTTAATGCTCTCTATTGGGGTGTTGTTAGGCCGATAAGGCGTGGGGCGAGCCCGGCACGAGTACCTACGTGGAATTGCGGGTTCTAGATGCTGTGGGCGTGATCGAGAGAGTCGAAGTCGGAGCGAGTCGCTAGGACGCTTCCCCCCTCCCCTAAATGGATGAACCCCCTCGCGGAAAGCCGGCAAGGGGGTTCAGTCAATCTTGGAGCGCGAGACCAGGTTCGAACTGGCGACCCCGAGCTTGGGAAGCTCGTGCTCTACCAACTGAGCTACTCGCGCGTACCCAAATCCTAGCAGACTCGGTGGTTCGGACGAACGAGGCTCTTCAGAAGCGGAAACGCTCCGGAGAGCCTATTCCTCGAGCAGTTCGACGAAGAGTCCGTCGTCGAATTCCTCGGCGCTGTCCACTTCGAGAGGCGTGAGTTCTGCCGCCTCGACCACACCAAGATCGGTTTCGAATTCGAGATCATGGGCTTCGAGCGGGTCTTCGAGCTCCATTTCAAGAATCGGCTCAGCGCCCATCTCGAAAGCCTCGGCTTCCGCCATCAGATCCACGGCAGGAGGCAGCCCAGCAAGAGGATCCGCGTCCGCATCGGCCTCTTCCGCCTGGGCATTGGGAACGAGTTCGAGAGAGGGCACGACTTTGGCGCTGGGCGGGAGTGGACGTTCGAGCTCAGACTCCCCCTCCGATTCCATCTCCGGCACATTTACCCAATCCGCGAGATCGGCTTCGATGGACCTGGCCGAACCCTCCAGATTGAGTTCCGGTGCCGGCTCAAACTCAAAGGCGGAGAAGTCCGTTGCCCGCGGTGGGGGAACAAGGCTGAGGCTCGGCGATCCGGCTTCTGCCGGTACATCGAAGTCCGCAAGTGCGGCCTCAAGGCCTTCTTCCAGGTCGAGCGTCGGACTCACAGGCGACTCTGCGACGACCGGGATCTCCGAAGTCAAATCAAACTTCGCAACGGGCGCGGTAGTCGCGGCAGGTTCTTCGTCGTCCAGCGAGAACGCCGGCGTCGGCATGACCACTGAAACAAGGGGCGCAGGCGAAGGAGCGACTTCCTGCGCGACTTCAGCCTCGGAGGAAGCCAATAATTCATCCACATCGAAAGCCGGACCGGTTTCGGCCGCGGGAACAGGCTCGGGCTCGGCGACCGGTCTCGCGGGCTTCGGCGCAATGAGAAGAGACGGCGGTGGCGGGACGCCGCGATGCTGCGGAGAAAAGGTCGTTCCCGGATCGGGACCGATCCCGAGATCCCCCGCGGCGCGCTCCACATCCATCGGTTCGATCGCGAGACGCCCACCCAGATAGGTCTCAAAGAGCGCATTATCCGCGAGCGTGTTGATTAGTCGCGGGCGTCCCCGTCCAAACTTCTGCAAAGTTTCGGTCGCTTCCGCGGAGACGAGGCTCTCGAGCCCGTCCACCGACGATAAGCGATGCTTCACGTACGCCTCGGTATTGACGAGATCGAGCGGCTGAAGGCGAACGCGCACATCCACTCGCGGCCTCATACCCGCGTCATTTTCGACGAGCTTGTCGAGTTCAGGCGAGCCCACAAGCAGCATGGAAAGCAGCCGCTTGTCCTCGTACTCCAGGCTGAGAAGTCCGCCTAATTCTGCCAAGACAGGCGGCGCCATGATCTGTGCGTCGTCGATGATCAGGACCGCGTGGCGACCGTCCTCTCGGACAATCGAAAGCTGTTCGTAGATCTGCCCAAGGAGCTCCGCGCGATCCGCCGCCGGCTCTTCTGCTCCGATCTGTCGAGCGAAGCGCTGCAGGATGCTCGCAGCATCGGCTGCGCCAGGAAGCATCATCAAGAGCGTGGATTCAAAGATCTCTTCTTCGAGAGCCGCGAGGATCCGGCGCGAAAGGAGCGTCTTCCCCATGCCACCGTCGCCGGTCAGAATCGTTAGGCCCTTATGCTGCCGAAGACCGCGCTCTACACGGCGCTGCGCGTCGTGATGACTTCCGCTCTCAAAATAGAAGCGGAGGTCCGGCTCATTGCTGAAAGGGTCGCGAGTGAGTCCGAAATGTTGCAGGTGTTCCACTGGGATTTCCTTGCTTTGAGAGCCCTCGACCTGCGCCGAGAAAGCGGTTTAAACGAAGGAGGGCTTCTTGTGGCCGCGGGGATTGGACGAGACTGCCTCAGCCTCCGCGTCCTATTCCGAAAGAGGTTCTGCCTCGAGGATCGCCTCACCTTCAATCATTTCGCCCTCGATATAGTCAGCCTCGGCTTCGCTCACGACATCGTCGAAGGACTCGAAAGTTTCGACCGGAACGGCTTCAGCGAGTGCTGCATCGCCGGCTGCGTCCGCTTCGTCTTCTTCGAAAAGGTCATCGAAGGATTCAAAACCATCATCGCTCTCTGAGGCGAGCTTAGGCGTAGTCGTTCCCGCCTCAAGAGCAGCAAGTCGTTCTGCTGCTCCTGGGAAACCAGTCTCAATTTCGATCACGCGGCGTACGTTGCTGCAGGCGCGTTCGCTGTCCCCGGCGGCTTCGTGGGCAATGGACAGATCAAAGTAGACGCCAGCCATGCGCTCTATGGGAAGATTAGGCATCGCGAGGGCCTGCTCGAGATGATTCACCGCATCAGCGAAACGCTGCAGATCACGCGCGCACAGGCCCATGAGATAGAGGCTGTCGAAACGTCGCGTGTCAGAGTCGAGACAGACTCGGAACTCTCCAATTGCATCTTCGTATAGACCCATTTCACGGTAGGCGATTCCGAGGTCGTAGCGCGTATCGAAGTCACCTTCGTCCAGCGTCGCCGTCACGCCCTTCTTGAAATCAGAGAAGATGGATTCAAACCCGTCTGTCACCGTCGAGAGCACGCCCGAACCTTCGTTCCCGCTGGAGTCGTCCTCGCTGTCGCCGAGCACATCGGCCAGCGCCTCGCGGAGATCGAAAGTCTCTTCCGCGTCTACAGTTCCCGTCTCGGGCTCCGGCTCCGGCTCTGCGAAAGCCGCTGCGGCTTCTGGCTCGGCCGCGGCTTCTTCGACCGGCTCCGGCTCCACGGCGGGTTCGATAAAGGGCTCAGTGGCCGGCACGGACAGATCCATCGGGTCGATCGGATCATCGACTTCGATCGCTTCGAGTTCGTCCTCGTCTTCCTCGTCGTCGTCGAAATCCAAGTCCAAATCAAGCGATAGGCCCGATTGCGTGGCTCCGGCATCGATCAGGTCATCGCCTTCGCCATAGCGCGCGGTGCTTTCGAAATTGCGCGCGGCCGCGGCCTTTGCATCCGGCCCCTGGTCCACGCCGGCTTGATCAGGCTCTTCGCCCTGGGCAGCCGCGATCTCGCCCATCCGCAGCATCGCGCTCGGGTGATTCGGGACAAGCTCAAGCACGCGATTCAGGATCTCAGTCGCCTCAGCGAACATGTCCTGCCCGATATAGAATTCGGCCTCTTCGATTTCCTCGTTGATCTTCGCCGTCGTCGTCGTGCTGAAGGCACCGGGATCGTCATCCACCTGCGGAGCAGCATCTTCGGAGAGATCGAGTTCGACAGAGACGTCTTCATTCAGATCGAGGTTGAACTCCTCTGCGTCGGGCGCAGCTGCTCCGACGTCATCCCCATCAAGCTCGAATTGGAATTCACCGTCTTCCGACTGGGCATCGGCCAAGTCGGGCTCGGTTTGCTCAAGCGTAAACTGGGGTTTCTCAGCGGCGGGTTTCGCGACCGCGGGCGGCGAGTCGAAGGTGACCGAGTCGTCATCCAGTTCGATCTCGAACTCGTCGTCGTCGTCCAGCGCGAGGTCATCGTTGCCCGGCGCCACGAGCGGCGATGATTCTTCCAGACCGTCATCGAGGTCCAGGTCGAACTCGAACTCTGAAGGCGGAGCCGAGGTTTCGGTGATGTCTTCGCCGATTCCGTCGTCGCCCATATCAGCAGCAGCCGCCGAGGCTGTGGGGCCGGCGATTTTTGCGGCCGCTTGCGGATCCAAAGCGGCAATGCGGTCTTTCAGAACGGCGAGAGCGTCTTGATCATTGGCGAGCTGAACCTGTTCTGCGGCGCGGCACCATGCGGCCACCGCTTCCTCGTTCATGCCCCCTTCGGCGTACGCTTCGCCGAGTTTCTCGAGCGCGCTGCGATGGGTCTGATCCTGAGCGAGGACGGCTTGGAGACTCGCGATGGCTTGATCGCGTTTTCCGTAGCGGAGGTAGACGCTCGCTTCGGCGAGAAGTTGGTCGGGGTCCCCTTCCGGCACGGGTTCGTTCGAAGCCGTGCCGGCAGATGTCGGAGCGGGGCTTGGCGCTGAGGCGGCCGCTGCTGCGGGTGGCTCGATCGGCGTCTCAAGCGAAAGCTCATCTTCGGAATCGAAGCTGGGCCCGAAGTCCGTGTCGGCAGCCTCCTCACCCAAGGTCAGAAAAGGTTCGTCTTCGAGCAGATCATCGTCGCGCAGATCCGGTTCGGCGACTTCCGACACGTCGACGGCGAGGCGCGATGAGGACTGTCCCGCCACGTCTTCGTTGGGAAGTCGCTGCATCAAGCTGCGTGCGTTTTCATCGTCGCCGCGTTCGCGATAGAGCTTCGCAAAAGCGCGCGTCGTGTCGGCGAGCTTCGCGTCGTCGCCCACCTGTGCGTAGAGGGCCATCAATATTTCGTATTGCGGCGGCTCTTCGGACACGCTGAGGGCATGGATCGCCAGCGGTTCGGCGCGGTCGAGCGAACCCGTGGCCATCAGCTGTTGAACTAAGGAATTCAGCGTAGAGAGGCGGTCAGGATCAATCTCAAGAATTCGCTCGAAGACCGAGATCACCTGCTCGGGGGCCTGCTGCGATTCGAGTTCGCCGGCCACCGCCTCGTACTCGGCGAGGGCCTCTTCCGTCATGTCTTCCTGACGGAGTAGTTCGGCCACCTTTAGTCGGCTGGTCGTATTCGTTGGGTCGAGCGCCGCCATCTGGCGCAAAAGCTCAAGCGCTTCGTTCTTCCGGCCCTCTTTGTGATAGCCGTCAGCGGCGGTCTGCAGAGACGAGACCGCTTCCGCGTCGAGGCCCATCCTCTGATAGAGTTCCGCAAGCGCAACGTACGCAGAATAGTGTTTAGGGTCAAGATTCAGGATCTGCTTAAAGACGGCGACAGCGCGCGCATCAAAGCCATCCTGGCGATATTGCTGGGCGACCTTCGAATACTGAGCGATCGCCTCTTCCGCTTGTCCCCAACGCCGATAGGCGTCGCCCACTTCGAGCAAGAGCTTCGCGTCGCGAGCGTCGGCCGTCAGGAGTTTATTGTACTCCTTCAGTGCCTTCGCCTTGGCACCCTTCTGCGCGAACTTGCGCGCAGCATCCAGAATTTTTCGTTTATTGAGCGCCAATGAACCCTCAGCACGGCGAATGGACAAACAAAGGGACACGCCCCGGCCAAGACGTCCGCGTCCCGCTTACATTTATCGGCGGACAAGATCGGCTCTTGAGGCGAGACTGAGGGGGACCAGAGACAGGTCTAGTGGTCGCCCTGAGGGGGTTTGTCAAAAGAGAACGTTTAGACCGCGCACGCACGAAAGATCGGGCGTCAAGGCGTCTACGCCGGCAGTGCGAGGGGGATCTGGAGAAAGGCCGAGTTCGGAGTTAGCGGGGCAGCTTCGCGAGGGCCTCAAGGCCGAATCGGTAGCCCGCGGCGCCTAGACCGGAGATCACGCCCTGGGCGATGGGCGAAACGTAGGAAACCTGGCGGAAGGCCTCTCGTGCGTAGACGTTCGAGAGATGCACCTCGACGACGGGAAGATCGGTCGCAACCAGCGCATCGCGAAGAGCCACGCTGGAATGCGTGAGACCGCCCGGATTGATCAAGATCCCATCAGCGGAGCCCATCGCCTCCTGGATCCGATCAATCAGCTCACCTTCGTGATTCGATTGAAAACAGTCGATTTCAACGCCGAGTTCTTTCGCAGCGAGCGCCAAGTCCGCGTCGATATTGGCGAGGGTCTGCGTTCCGTAGATCGCGGGCTCACGCTTGCCGAGCAAATTAAGGTTCGGTCCGTGCACGACGAGAATCCGCATGCTTCTTCCTAAGCCGCCTTCCGCGTGGTGGATGGCCGGGTGGAGGTGGATTTGGAGGTAAATAGCCGGTGGCTAAAGCTCGGCGCGAATCAGCGGCAAGTTCCTGCGGATGAGGTAGCGCGCCTTGCCCAAATTGCCATCTGGATGCAAGGAGAGCACAAGAACGAGCTCGTCATCGACGGCGGTGAAGACGAGGTTGACCCGCGACAGGCAGACAACGGTCTCGCGAAGCGCCCCGGCCCCTAAAGCCGCGGAGGCCTTCGTCATCTCGTTGAGAATGCGCCCGAATTCAACTCCGGCATCCGTCACATCCCCATGCAGCGGGTCGTCAGACATGCGCCCGGTGGTTTCCACATCAGGCCCCCGCCGAACTTCGTCGACGGGAATGCCGTCCAGGCCCATCAACGAAGCGCTGAAGCCGCCGCCGCATTGATCGACAATTTCCTGGAGAATCGAATTAAAACTCATCGCGCGTTCCTCCGCGGGTCTTTGTTGAGATTGTGCAGCCACCCCTCAAGCGTCGCCAGAACACGGGCGTCTGAGGGCCTGTCTTTCATGGCCTGGGCCGGGGGCAATATCGTGGTGGTGGTCGAGGAGGTTGATGCCCCAGTTGATGACAAAGTTGATGACACAGTTGATGCCCTAGGTGTTCCAACAGCTGATGACGCAGACAGCTCGTCAGGAGAGATGTCGAAATGGTCAGGCGCGAAGGCCGCATCGACTGGGTCGGGCGCGCCTGGAGCGGGAATAAACGGGTCGGCAAAGAATGGGTCGGCCGTCTCATCGGTGGCAAGAGTGGGCCCGAAGAACGCGGGCATCGAAAGGGATTCAGCATGTTCAATGGGTTCCCAGACGATCTCCTCGACGCCCTCCTCCGAGATTTCGGAGAGACCTAACGGTTCGTCGAGAAGCACGCGTTGGGCGACATCGTTGACGTCGTGCATCTCCTCGACCTGCGTTTCAGCCTGCGCGAAAGCCTCATCGAGTTCGAACGCTTCGATGGGTCGTTCAAGCTCATCCTGCACGTCGCCTAGCGTCGGAACCTCAAGCGCATCGAAGGATAAATCGTCCCCCATCGCCACGGTCGGCTCCGCCGAAAGCGGGTCGAGACCCAGCTCTTCCGCCCAGACATCAAGTCCCGACTCCAACACGCGGCGCGTGGCTGCGCCTTCGCCCTCAGGCAGGCGTGCCAAGGCCAATACGGCCCGCGCCGGCCATTCGGTTGGCTCGCCCAACGTGGCGACGGCCATATCAATACGACCGGCTCGCCGATCCCGCTCCGCGGTGGCGATGCGCTCGAGACGATCTCGCCTCGTCAACGCTGAATACCCCAGCTCCACTCCGACCCCCATTTGATCTGAGAACTTCTGAATATGATCACACACTCGACGCTAAGGGGCGCCGCCGCCCAATACCACCGATAAAACCTAAGGCTTCCATCCTGGCGGGAGAATCTCCGCGGGACTCAGTAAAGCGGTCCCTGCGTCCCCGATTCCCTTCAATACAACGAAGTGAATCTTGCCGCCTTGCTTCTTCTTATCGACGGCCATCGCGGAGAGATAAGCGCGTCGAGGCCGATCCGGCGCCTTGGTGGGCAAACCCACCCGGAGAAGCATCGCTTTGAGCCGAGCGCAGCTGCCCTTCGGAGAGAAACCCAAGTCTTCCGAGCGTTCCGCCGCGAAGACCATGCCGATGGCGACGGCCTCACCATGAAGAATGCCTTGGTAGCCGGCGTGTTTCTCGATGGCGTGTGCGAGGGTATGACCGAAATTAAGCAGTCGTCGGAGGCCGCCCTCTCGCTCGTCCCGCGAAACGACCTCGGCCTTGATCGCACAGGCGCGCTCCAGGGCATAGAGAACCCGCTTCGAGTCCAGCGCCATAAAAGCGTCGATATGTTCTTCAAGCCAGGCAAAGAAGTCGGCGTCCCAGATCGCTGCCGCCTTGATCATCTCGGCCGCGCCGGCAGCACGCTGACGCGGAGGCAAGGAGCGCAGCGTCGCGATGTCGAGATATACGCCGCGTGGTTGATGGAACGCACCAACGAGATTCTTGCCCTCATCGAGATTCACGCCGGTCTTGCCGCCGATCGACGCATCCACCATCGCCAAGATCGTCGTCGGAACTTGTACGAAAGGAATTCCGCGCAGGAACGTGGCCGCGGCAAAACCGCCCAAATCCCCAGCAACGCCGCCGCCGAGAGTCACCACCGCGGATTGCCGATCCATCCCCATCTTGAGAAAACGCGCGTAGAGCTCGGCGGCCTGGCCCAGATTCTTGGTGGCATCGCCGTCGGGCACGACGATCCGGCCGACGCACGCCCCAGACGCTTCAAGGCCCCGCGTGAGCAGTGGCGCATAGCGTCTCGCCACGGTCGGCACCGTAATCAGCGCGATGCGCTCTGTCGAAAGCGACTCGCCGATGCGTCGCCCTGCTGTCTCCAGCCAGTCTTCGCCAATCGATATGGCATAGCTGCGCTCTGCCAACTCCACAGGCACGGTCTTGCGAACTCGACCGCGGCCCGTGGGCTTGCCCGGCTTCTTTGCCGTGGGTTTAGGCGTGGGTTTAGCTGGGGCCTGGCTCGCGTTCTGGCTCTTGGTCCTTCTGGCGGTCATCCGTCCTGGGTCCTTTTATTGGGCTTCAGAGGCGATTTGAGAGAGTCGATCTCCTCCGGCGACGGAGTCGCCCCCCTCGCCCCCGTAGCGGGGAGAGAGAGCCTCGCAGAGAAAGAAGGCCTCGCAGAGAAAGGGAGCCGCTCCATGATTTGGTCGACGATCGTTTCCGTCTGGCCATCGGCGCTGACCGCGAAGGTTGCCTTCGCGTAGTCGGCGCTGCGTTCTGCGCGGAGCGAATCCAATTTGGCGACGCGCTCCTCTTCGCAGAGTCCTGCGAGCAAGGGGCGCGAGGCCGCATCTCCAATGCGTTCCAGGATGAGCGAGGTGGACGCGTCGAGAAAGACGACGATGCCCCGAGCCAGAAGAGTCTCAGCTGCCCCTTCTTGCGATAAGGCGCCGCCGCCAAGCGCAACGACCGAGTCAGTGGCCGAGGCGTGCTCGATGGCATCGCGTTCGAGGCGGCGGAAATGAGCCTCGCCATATTCGGCGAAAATTTCCGAAATCAGGCGTCCGGCCTTCTTTTCGATCGCCTCGTCCGTATCGACGAAATCGCGCTCCAGCCGCTCAGCGAGCGCGGGGCCGATCGTCGATTTCCCCGCCCCCATCATCCCAACGAGATAGATCGGGCCAGCTTCTGGCGCGTTGTTGTGATTCACGGGTCCAGTATAGAAAAACGGGGGGAGCAAGCTCCCCCCGTTTGTCGGGTCGTCTGGCCGGGATCTCACTGGACCCCCGTATCAGGCTACCTTCTAGTTGCCAGCCATCTCCGGCAGCCGCACGATACGCGGCGTCACGAAGACGAGCAGCTCTTTACGATTGTCCGTCACCTGGTTGTTCTTGAAGACGTTTCCGATTATCGGAATCCGGTGGAGGTAAGGAACTCGGCTCTGCGTCTTGCTCTTGGTGATCGTGTAGATGCCACCGAGAACCAGTGTCTGGCCATCCTTCACCAAGGTTTCCGTCTGAGCGACGTTCTTGGCGATTGCGGGAGAACCGGTCGGCGTCGGGACAGTGGTGTCCGGAGCGTTTCGGTTGACCTCGATCTCCATGATGATGCTTTCATCCGCCGTAATATGCGGAGTCACGATCAGCGACAGTACGGCGTCGATGAACTCGAGCTTGGCATCACCGCCCTCGAAGGTCTGGAACGGAATCGACACACCCTGTTCGATACGGGCTTGCGAGTTATCGAGCGTCACAATGCGCGGGCTCGAAACCACCTTGCCATCACCCGTTGATTCAGCAGCCTGAATCTGGGCATCGACTCGGAAGTCCTGATTGAGGATCAAGGCACCGACCGTGAGCAGTCCCGTCGGGACCGCCGAGATCGGGTTGGCGAAAGCCAGGCTGTTCGTATCGATAAAGCTTAGATCCTCGCTACCCAGGTCTGTTCGCGGCGTGTTCGGATCGAATGCATCCGTGAACTGCTGAGTCTGGATACCCCAGACCGAACCGAGTTGGCGCGAGAAGTCGAGGTTGGCCTCGACGATCTTCGCTTCGATCATCACCTGCGGCGTCTGCGTATCGATGGCTGCGATGAGTGCACTCGCCTCGTCGATCACGGAGCTGATGTCCTTGATGATGAGGGTGTTGGTGCGCTCGTCAATATTCACCGTACCGCGAGCCGAGAGCAGTCGCTGGACCAGTCCCGACGTATCTGCCACGGCCGCGTAGTTGACAGGCAGGAGCTTGACCTCAAGATCTTCGAGCTTCTCCTTGTTGCGTCGTTCCTGGAGGCGAACCTCTTCCTCAGCCTTAAGGACATCGCTCGGCGCGATGCGGAGGACGTTGCCCACCCGCACGAATCCGAGTCCCTTCGTCATGAGGATGACGTCGAGTGCCTGATCCCAGGGCACTTCAACCAATC
>JBDNFB010000083.1:0-2904 GCA_041690055.1 Myxococcota bacterium
CTCGCATCCGCAAGCGCGGGTGGAGGAACTCACGCCCAGGCGATGGAAGGAATGTTTTGCCGATCAGGCGATGACTTCGAGGCTCGTGTAGTCGTCGGCGAGATCAGCGGCAACGACGCCGGATTCTGGCCGCTTACGTATCCGCATCGAACTCGGCGGTATCAAACATGCCGATCTTACTTGATCCGTAGGTCGCGACAAAAAGTTTTGCGCCATGCGGCCACCGCCACCGCCACCGCCGCCACCGCCGCGAAACAGTGGATCGGCCGGATGGTGCTGGCCACGGTGGGCAGTCGTGATGCAAGCGCGCTCGCCGGCGGCGCCCGCGAAGACGATGTCTCGCGGCTCGTCCCCAACCAGCAGCGTTCGCGTCACGCGCGGTGGGCTCGACGCGACGTCCACGATCGACACCGAATCCAAAAGGTTTTTCACCACCCAGACTTCCGAAGCATTGCGGACTGCGGCGGAGCTCGGTTCGAGCCCTACGTCGACGGTGTCGATGAGTGTCGGGCCGGCAGTCGCCGACAGGGCGAAGATTTCGAGTCGATGATCCGGAATATTGACGACGAAGAGCTTCGAGCCGTCGTCTGCGATCGCCATCGGGCGGACCGGGCCCGTTTCGAAGGCCCAGAAAGTCTTCGGGGCGGAATGCGTCGACGTCGCGCTCATGAAGACGAGGCCGCTGAGGGCGAAGGCGGCCATGAGCATCTTTGCCGTTCTGAAGATCCGCGGGGCGCGGTACGTCATGGATGCTCCCTGAGTGAGTTGAGCCGCGCGAGGCAGAGTCGAATGGAGGCTTCTCCCATTCTCTCGCGTCTCCGTTTCAGAGGCTCGCCATACCGAACAGGACTATCGCTCCTAGGTCCCTTATGCAGGCGGTTTAGGCGGGAGATTCGGCGATCGGAGGTGATCAGATGTAGCCGAAGGGGATTGGACATCATTAGAGGCGGGCTTGGGGTTTTAGTCCGCGAGGACGCTGCCTTTGGCCATGCGATGCTTTTGGACCTTCCCAAGGGCGTTTCTGGGCAGATCATCAATCCTGTAGAGCGCCCGTGGATGCTTGAACGCCGCAAGTCGGTCGCCTACGAAATCGCGGAGGGCGTCGAGGTCAAGCGACCCGTCGCAGACGGCATAGGCGACGACGCGCTCGCCCCATTCCTCCGATGCCTCACCGACGACGGCGACATCTTCGACCTGAGGATGGAGGCGCAGCACGTCTTCCACTTCGCGCGGATACACATTGTACCCGCCGCTGATGATCAGTTCCTTGGCGCGGCCGACGATCGAGACGTAACCCGCCTCGTCGACCGATCCTAGATCGCCCGTGCGAAACCAGCCGTCCTCTGTGAATGCTTCGGCGTTGGCTTCAGGTCGTTCCCAGTACCCTGCGAAGACGTTAGGTCCGCGCACCTGGATTTCGGCGGGCTCTCCTTGCACCCGAAGCTCGACACCCGGCAGCGGCCAGCCCACGGTCCCGGCGCGGCGTTCCGCGTCATGCGGATTCGAAACCAGCATCAGCGTTTCGGTCATGCCGTAGCGTTCGAGGACGCGCTGCCCGCTGACCCGTTCGATCTGTTCGTGAAGGGATACGGGGAGGGGGGCTGAGCCCGAGACGCAGAGGCGCAGGCCGGCGAGCGCTTCGGCGCGAGGATGACTGGCGAGACGGTGGTACATGGTGGGGACGCCGAAGAACAGGCTTGCGTCGTGTTCGTTGATGCCGTCAAAAATCGGATCCGGCGCAAAGCTCGTGAATAACACGGCCGAACCGCCTGCGAAGAGCGTCCCGTGCAGACCGACGCCGAGCCCATGCATATGGAAAAGCGGCAACGCGAGCAGGAGCCGGTCCCGTTCCGTCCAGCGCCATGCCTGCTCGAGGCTGGCTGCGCTGGCGAGGCAATTCCCATGACTGAGGACCGCGCCCTTGGGCTGACCTGTCGTGCCGGCTGTGTAACAGATGAGCGCCGCTGCTTCGCGGTCGCTCTGATCGAGTGGCGGCGTGGGGCCGTTGGGGAGTTCGAGGCTCGGCGTCACGCAATGCATTTCGGGTGCAATCTCAGAGGCGATGGCCTGGCGCTCGGGATCGTCGATCAGCGCCGCTACGGGACGCGCGTCTTCGATGACATGGGCAAGTTCGCGGGCTCCGTAGGCCGTGTTCGTCGGCATCACGACGAGTCCCATCCGCAGGCAGGCGACATAGCTTGCGACGAGATCCCAGCTGCTCTCGGCGGAGAGCAGAACGCGGTCGCCCGCACGGAGACCGAAGCCCGCCAGGCGGCCGGCCCGTTCGGCGGTCGCGTCCGCGAGCTCACCCCGTGTATGCCAGCCGCCCGAGCTGTCGTGGATCAGTTTCGCATTCGGATTCGTCTGCCAGTGTCGCTGCCAGGCCGCGGTGAGATTGGGGGCATCGTCTGCGGTGGCGTCGAATCGGGCCCCGGCGGCGAGATGAGCGCCAGCGGCGAGATGAGAAGTGGACGCTGGGCGAGACATGGCGGCGGGGCTCTCCTGCGCGTGAGCGGCACGGACTCTGGCGGGTGAAGTGGCGGGGGAAGTGGCTTGTGGGCTGAGGCGAGAGCGTACCGGAAATCGCGTGCGGAAATAAAAAGGGGCCCGAAGACATGCTCCGGCCCCGATCAAATGAGAGGTGGACAGAAGAATGCGCCCGGACAAGGTCGCCGGGTCTTCGTGCCCGTGGGAAGCGCGAACGTGAACGCGGGATCACGCTCTCCGAAGCGAGAGCGCCGCCAGCCGGCGGCGCCAGAGCAGGCGCATTCTACGGTCCACGTCTTATCAAGTGAGCGGTCGGCGGGGGGGCTTGGGGGACACGCAGTTACGGTGATGATCGGAATCGGCAAGAGATGCGCAGATCGTGCCTGCACCTGCGGGGGGGGAGGGGGGGCGTCGCGA
>JBDNFB010000084.1:0-105343 GCA_041690055.1 Myxococcota bacterium
AAGGCGCGCGATATAGCTCGCCATCAGAGGAGCCACCTCGGCCGTAAAGAGCGTAGTGCTTGCGCGATCAAATTCGCGCATCTCTGGATGCACGCGCGAAGAGGGGACGACCAGCACCTGTGGCATGACTTCGCCCAGCAAGCGTTCCATGCGCTCTTCGTGCTCGGCATTCGCATAGGAGTGCAGAAAGCAGAGGGCGACGGCTTCAGGTCGAGCCGCAGCGATTCTTTCCGCCGTTGCCCGCGCCTGCGCCTCATCAAAGGGAAGCAAGATCTCACCCTTTGGCCCCACCCGCTCACGCACCTCGAAGATCGACGCGGCCCCAAGCGGCGGCTTGGCGGGAATGAAATGCAGGTCGTAGCGATCCTCTTCCACGCGGGCTTCACGACCAATTCGGAGGAGATCGCCGAAGCCTTCCGTCGTCACGAACGCGACACGCGCGCCCTTCCGCTCGATCACCGCGTTCGTCGCGAGCGTGGTGCCGTGTACGAAGCGCACGATCTCGCTTGCGGACACGCCCGACTCATCCAGCACGCGCTCGACGCCTGCCAGCACGCTCTTCTCCGGTTGATCAGTAGAACTCAATTGCTTAGCCACATGCAAGCGACCGTCCTCGCGCGTCAGCACGACGTCGGTGAAGGTGCCGCCGATATCCGCTCCCAATACGCAGCGCTCACTCATGCTTCCGGCTCCCAGCCGTAAAGTTCGATCGCAGCTTCCTGCGAAATGAATCCTTCATCGAGATCCTGACCCACTCGCGCACGATCGCGCGCCGCAGGATCGCCGAGCCCGCCCCCACCAGAGGTCCTGAGCACGAAGCGCTCACCGGCAGCAAGCGGCATATTCGCGCACTTCGCGGGCAGCGCCCGCTGAGTCCCATCCAGTTGCTCTACGAACTGGTCCCCCGCGCCCCCATCCGCTCCCCCCTCTCGTCCGCAGGGCGGAAGCGCGACGCGCTCACTACGCAACGCCAGTTCAGAACTCTCGAGAACCTGAATCCGAGTTTCCACACCCAACCCGCCCCGCCACTCGCCTGCGCCGCCCGAGTCGGGCAAAAGCCGAACCGTTTCAAACCGAATGGGCAGGGTCGCTTCAAGGGCTTCCACCTGGGGCACGGTATTGCGACCTCCCAAAAAGAATGCCCCCGTCGCACTCGGCCCATCCGAACCGCGACGCGCGCCGAGTCCCCCATACTCGTACGAGAGCAGGATCCAGGGATTGATTCCACTCGGCGCTGCCAAAGTAAAGGGGTGAATCACCGAACTCGCGGCCGTTGCCTTCTCGGGTTGTGCCTGGCTGAGCGCCTGCACGACCGCCTCACATACCGCCGTCACCGAGACAACCCGCCCGCCGCAGGCCGCCGGCGCATGGGGATCAAGCAAAGACCCCTTTCGAAAAACCACGTCGACCGGCGTGAAGCATCCCTCGTTCATAGGGATCTCCGGATCGACGAAGCAGCGAACCGCATAAATCGCCCCGGTCAAAGCCTGCGAGAATCCCGCATTGATCGCGCCCACCGCTTGATCGTCCGTCTCCGAAAAATCCAGCCGAATCCCCTCGGCACCGCGCACTTCGACTTCGACGCGGACTACTGGCTGACGCGCCTCGTCAATCCCGTCACCGTCGATCTTGTACTCGCCGCGGTAGACGCCCGGTAAAAGCTGCGCGAGTTCGTCCCGAAGTCGGCGCTCCGCCCCCACCAAATAGGCCTCGACTCCCTGTCGAAGCCGCGCCGCACCAAACCGTTCGGCAAGACCATCGAGGCGATCCGCCGCCACATTCACGCCCGCCACCAATGCACCGACGTCGCCCAGTACCCGATCCGGAGTGCGGCTATTGAGCGCGAGGAGACGATGCATATCTACAACGGGCTCGCCTGCCTGGTAGAGCCGCACAGGAGGAAGCTGCAACCCTTCCGCGTAGACATCGGTCGCCGAAGGCACTATCCCGCCGGCCGAAGAGCTGCCCAGATCCGCAACATGGATCAGTGTCCCCGTGAACCACGCCACCTCCCCTTCCAGGAAGACCGGCCGAAACACCAGAAGATCATTCGAGTGAATACCGCCGCGAAAGCAGTCGTTCATGACGAAGACATCACCAGGAGACATCGTCTCGATCGGATGATCCTCAATCACAGCCGGTAGCGAACAACGCAGGCTCGCCGCGTGCATCAGATTCGTAGCCGTCGAGAGCGTAATCAGCCGTGCGTCGCGATCGAGAATGCCCGCGCACGCATCCGCTCCCTCAACGATCATCGCAGAATGTGCTGACTTAACGACGACGATACTCGCTTCCTCGGCAGCGACGCGCAGGGCATGGCGTAAAATTTCCGCTTCGAGTTTGTCGGCGGCGGATCCGGGTCCGGAGCCGGTTGCGAATTGTATGTCGGGCATGATCTGCGAGCGCCTTCCTCATCTTCTTCGAAGACGAAATGCGAGTCCCCTCAATGCGAGTCCTTAGCTCCTAATCCCTAGCTCTTAGTCTTTAGGCAGACCCAGGATGCGCTCGCCAATAATATTGCGCTGAATATTGGGGCTGCCACCGCCAATCACAGTCCCGTGCCAGGAAAGGGCTTCGTGTTGAAGCGGGCCCTGTTCGGCAGCTGCGCTCCCTAGAAGTTCGAGCGTGAGTTCACTCATTTCGAACTCCAGGATGCCGCGCTGCAATTTATTGATGGCCGTTTCACTGCCCGAAGGTTTGCCGTTCAGCTGATCCGTGAGGTGCCGGAGGCCTGTGAGACGCATGGCCTCGACTCGAATTTCCATATCCGCAAGCCGTCTGCGCACACCATCATCTTGAAGCGCGGGCTTTCCGTTCCGATGGGCGCCTCGCGCGAGGTCGCGGAGTGATTCGAGATGTTGCTCCATCTCCGTCGACTCAGAAATGCCTGAGCGCTCGTTCGCCAGCGCCCCCATGACGACGCGCCAGCCCTCACCTTCGGCCCCAAGCCGATTCGTCACGGGCGTGCGGACATCATTAAAGAAGACCTGATTAAAGCTGGCCTTACCCGAGAGGTTTTCGATCGGCTGGATTTCGATCCCCGGCGTGTCCATCGGCACAAGGAGGCACGTGATGCCCTTCCATTTCGCCACGCTCGGATCGGTCCGCACGAGCAGAAAGATATCCGAAGCGAAATGCGCCGAGGTCGTCCAGATTTTCTGGCCGTTGATGACGTACTCGTCTCCGTCCATCACCGCGCGACACTGAAGCGCGGCGAGATCGCTTCCGACATCGGGCTCGGAGTAGCCGGTGCACCAATGCGATTCGCCATCCAAAATTTTCTCGAGATGCGCAGCGCGTTGTTCGTCTGTGCCGTGCGAAATGATCGCGGGACCGACCCAGGTGATCCCCATGAAGTCCACGCCCAGCGCCGGCGCGCGGCGGGCCGCCATCTCTTCTTTCAAGATGAACTGCCGAATCAGGTCTGCACCGCCACCGCCCCATTCCGTCGGCCAATTGAACCCAACCCAGCGCTTCTCGCGAACGAGCTTGTTCCAGAGTTCCAAAAACGCCGCATCATCCTGCGGCACGGGATCGGGCAGATGTTCGTCGAGGAAGCCGCGAATCTCGTCGCGAAAGGTCTGTTCTTCTGCGCTGAAATGAAAATTCATTAGAGATCCCTCAGGCTCGCGAGCCTATCGCGATGAAAATCCGAATCCCCGTAGGCAGCGCGGACCCATTTCGATCGTTTCAAATAAAGCTGAATATCGTATTCGAGCGTATAGCCCACTGCACCGTGCAGCTGAACGCAGTCCACCCCAATCCGGGTAAAGGCGTCTGACATATACGCCTTCGCAAGCGACGCATAGCGTGCCAGCTCCTCCCGCTCATTTTCGATCGTCCAGGCGCCGAAATAGAGGAGAGACTTGATCGACTCGGTATCGACCCAGATATCCGCAAGGCGATGCTTCACGCCCTGATAGCGACCAATCGGCGAACCAAACTGAACACGGTCTTTTGCGTATTGCACTGTGATCGTGAGCGCCCCCTCCGACGCGCCTAACGCTTCCGCGGTCACGCCGACTGCGCCGCAATCGAGCAAGAAAGCCGTCGTCGACTGAGGATCGGCCCCCTCCAAGCGATCCGCCGCGGAAACACGCACACCGTTCATATGGACCGTGCCCGCGCGCTTCGTTTCATCGAGTGACGAATTGGCAGAGACCAATAGTCCTTCCGCGTCCTTCGGAACCACTGCGAGACAAAGGGATGACCCCGCCCGGTAGGCGACTACGAAAAGATCCGCACGCGCCGCATCCGCCACAAAATGCTTCTCACCGTGCAGCACATGCTCCGCCCCAGCACCTTGCCCTGAGACTTCCGCTTCAAGGCGAACCCCTTCGATACTCGGCGTATCGTTCGCTTCTAGCCAAGCGAAACTGCCCACGAGCTCGCCCGAAGCAAACCCAGGCAACCAGCGCTCCTTCTGCTTTGCGGACCCCGCCTCGCGAACCGCCGTCATCGCGAGTGCGGAGGACAAGAGGGGCGAAGGCAGAAGCGTCCGTCCCGTCTCCTCAAGAAGGACGACAAAATCGACCCAGCCGAGCCCCGCGCCGCCGTATTCATCCGGCACGAGTAAGCCGAGCCAGCCCATCGCCGCCATTTCAGACCAAAGCGCATCGCTCATGGCATGCTCGGTCTTCATCAGCTCGCGCACTTCCGACATCGGGCAGCGTTCGTCCACGAACTTGCGGACGGCTTCACGCAGAAAATCCTGTTCTTCTGTGAATCCGAAATTCATCGAGTTCCTCCTGCGAAACGAATGCGCGACATGCCGCGCAAGCGATCGCATGCACGACAAGTCTCGTGCGAAAACCGAGCCCGGGCAACCATGCCAGCGCGTCTCAAACACTTGCGTTGCGGCACTCAGGCTGACGCTTGGATTGCACACGATCATGGTGGCAACCGATTCCGTAATAGGAAGGCTGGGGCGACACGAAGGCAATCACGTTCTTCGCCCGTGCCGAGAGAGACCGCGCTGTCCAGCCGGCGCAAATAGGAAGACAATGCGAACAACACGGTCCTCGCGCGATGAATGCGCGGCGGCGAGAAGCAATGACATCATCACAATTGGACAGATTCCCCGCGGGTCACTCGGAAGGATAATTGGTCATCATGTTCTGCGCCACCTTTCGAGAAGACCTCGTATGATGGCCTAGACCTCGGAATGTAGGGGTAAAAACCCGCATTCCCTTTGATGAGTCGTGGCATTCTGCCTTCCTCTTAAGGATATGGGTGCGTGCAAAGCCCCTCTTCTTGTAAGCGGGCCTTACCCGTCGAGACATTCGAAGAGCCAAGGTGTTGGGAAGCACCCAGGAGCATCTCTTTGGCGTTTTTTGGACGAGTCCAAAATCGAGTCTCGATCAGAGCGTTTCCCTCTACCAAATCAGCTGAGAAGGCACACCGGATACCTCGCAAGTTGCGGAAGCAGGGTGGTGTGAGCTCGGTTGCTCGGGGTCTCAAGACCGGAGACAATCGAATGGACTGCTGATGTATAGGTAGAAGCAAAAGATTCTTAAGAAATGGAGCATCGCGCTCGCCGCCAACCTGTCGAACCAGGTCGTCCTGAACATCGGTACGGGGTTCTTAGGCAATGCCGCAATCGGCGCCGGCGGCCAAGAGCTCGCCTTCAACAACCCGCCGGTTGCGCTGACCGTTGTTCCGGAGAAGGCGGCCGATTTATTTTGCGGGTCGCGACCGCGCCGAGGTAAGGAGGCAGGCCCGACCCCATTCCTCACCACTTCGGGCGCGTTAGACTGGACCGGAGCCAGCTAAGGAAAATCTCAATGTACGGCTCCACGTGGGCGTAAATCTCTTCGACACATGGAAAAAGCTTCCCAGCGGTTGGAAGCGGCGAGCCCGAGAATCGTTCTACGAGGGGCTCGCGCGATTTCGCCCCACGCCCGAAGTCGTGTTTATGAATTTCGGCTACGCAGATCTCGACGACTCCTCGAAGATTCCGCTCACCGAACAAGACGAGCTCCATCGCTATCCGCTCCAGCTCTACGATTGCGTCGCGCGACAGGCCGACTGGGCGGGACGCGACGCCCTCGAAGTCGGTTGCGGTCGCGGCGGCGGTGCCTCTTATGTCACGCGCGCCTACCAACCCAAGTCCTATCTGGGTATCGATCTCGCCGAGAACGCAATTGTTTTCTGCCGACGTACTCATGGCGACGTAGAAGGGCTGCGCTTTTCACAGGGCGACGCCATGAACCTGCCCGTCGCGGACTCCTCGGTCGACCTCGTGATCAATATCGAGTCCTCTGGCCTCTATCCGAATATCCGCCGTTTCTACCACGAGCTGCATCGCGTCCTTCGCCCAGGCGGCCGCTTTCTTTGTGCCGACTACCGAAAGACAAAGAACCTCGATCGATGGCGTGCGCATATTGAGGACTCCGAGCTTGAACTCGTTCGGGAGGTCGATATCACGGAGAACGTTGCGCAGGCACTCATCCTCGACCGGGAGAATCGAGAGGAAATGATCTCGACTCACGTGCCCTCCTTCTTGCGCCCGACCTTCCTCGATTTCGCTGGGCTCCCGCCCGGGGAGAAGGAGCCCTTTGGTGAGCGCCGCAAAATCTATCTCTGCCTCGAGCTGATGAAGCCTGAGCAGGAAGTCGAGCGCTGATGAGTTCGCTGCCCCAGGCCGCGATGATCCTGATCGGCTTCGCCGCCGCAATCTTGCTCGTCCTTACCCTCGTCCTTTCGCTTGCCGTCGGCTTCGGATTCTGGCGCGTCAGCCGGATGACTAAGCGCGGAAAGAAGCTCCTGCTCAAGCGGAGGCTGCGCCACGGTTGGCGACGGCTCGAGGAACGCGGGCTCGTCGAGAAGAACCCGGCGATGACCCGCGACTACCTCGAGCACTATCCCGAACTCGCAATCCTTGAACAGAACTGGGATGCCATCCAAAAAGAATGCCGCGAGCTGATGGCGCTCGGGGAGCAGCTGCCGCATATCAAACGGGCAGGCGGCAGATTCACCGAGACGGGTATTCACGACATTGAATGGACCACGTTCATGTTCAAGTCCGGGCGCTTTCTCGAGGAGAATTGTCGCCGCGCGCCCGAAACCACGGCCCTGCTTCGCCGAATCCCGGGCCTCTCTATGGCCTTCTTTTCAATCCTGGGCCCTGGCCAGTACATTCGGCCGCATTGGGGCTACTACAAAGGCTTCCTTCGCTATCACCTCGGCCTCGTCGTTCCGCATAACAATGCGGACGAGTCCTGCTGGATTCGCGTGAATGATGATCGCGTCGCGTACGATAAGCGCGATCGCAGCGTGATCGAAGAGACAGAGAAATACTATTGGCACGAGGGCGAAGGCATCCTCTTCGATGATACCTATCTCCACGATGCCTCGAACGAATCAGACGAGGCCCGTGCTGTGCTTTACCTGGATCTGCGAAAGCCTTTGCCCTGGTATCTGCACTATCCCAACGTGCTTTTCATCTGGCTCGTGCAGTTCGACTCCTCGGTCCGCGAAATCCGGACCGGGGCGATTATGCGCTAGGACTCGCGCCGCGAGAGCGAGCCCCGCAGACTCCCGATTCCGTTTGCCCAGAAGAGGGGGACCTTTCCGCAAGCGTTTCCGGGCGAGAGCTCGACCTTCCCCACGCGCTCCACGAGAACCTCCAAGAGTACCCGTCCCTCCAAGCGCGCAAGCGATGCGCCCGGACACACATGCGGTCCGCCACCGAACGCGGCATGCGCCTTGGGCTGCGGCCGGTCCAGCCGAAACACATTCGGATCCGGGTAAACGGCCTCGTCCCGGTTCGCCGAGGCCAGACCAAAGGCGATCGGATCGCCCGCCCGAATCTTCGCTCCCTCGATTTCGGTGTCCTGAATGCACTCTCGCATCAACACGAGGACCGGAGGATCAAAACGAAGCGATTCCTCTACTGCATTCGGAATCAGGGATGGGTTCGCCTGCAAGGCGGGCAGGAGCGTCGGGTCCTGCGTAATTCGGTAAATCAGATTCGACAGGAGATGCCGCGTCGTCTCGTTTCCTGAAACCAAAAGAAACGCGAGCAGCGTCCGCAACTCGATCATCGTCAGCCGATTGCCATCCACTTCCGTCGAAAGCAGACGCGTGACAAAATCATCCGGCGGGTCGTCCGACGCACGGCGGGTCGCAATCATCTCGTCGATGTACGCAGCGAATTCGGGATGCGCACCGGCAAGCCCCTCCCCGCGCTCGTTCCGATTGAATCGGGGATAATCCCCCTGCACCACGTCGTCCGACCAATCCGCCCATTTCTGAAAATCTTCGGGCGGTGCACCCAGAAGATGCGCGATCACCGACGCTGGGATAGGCACGACCAGATCCTTCACAAGATCGACCTCTTCCTCGCCGAGCGCCTTGTCTACCAATTCTTCCGTCAACGCGCGTGCCACGCCTTCGACGCGTCCGAGCCTATGCCCCGCGATCGCTGAATTCACGATCTTTCGCATCCGACCATGGCGCGGCTCGGGAATCTCACTGATCAACATTTCCTCGGGCGGGATCACGGTGCCGGGCTCGCGGAAACTAGCGCGGAACGTATCGACGGCCTTTGCTGCGGCGATGATGTCCGCTTGACGCGACAGAAACCAAACACCCGAAGCGGTCTGCACGACGGGCTTCTCTTTGCGCAAGGTCGCATAGCCTTCGTAGGGAATGGCGTATTGAGTATCGAGCGGATCGAAATCGGCCTCATGGGCAGAGAGAGTGGTCATCAGCTTGCTCCCTTCTCGCTATGGTCGCGTTTTTGGTCGTCGCGAGCGATGCATGAAACGATAGACTGACGGGACGCGTTCGGCCCCTGCCAAAAAGCAATTCATTCGCTGAGGCGAGTGGCGGAGAAGCGAGCGGCGCGGAACCGCGTATTCCTGCAGACATATCCCTGCAGAAGAAGGAGCGCTCATGGGCAGGCTCGACGGAAAGACAGCATTCGTAACGGGCGCGGCCCAGGGCACAGGCACGTATATCGCTCGACTCTTCGCGGAAGAAGGCGCGCAGGTCATGCTGGCCGATGTCCAGGACGAGCTCGGCCAGACGGTTTCCCGTGAAATCGGGCCCTCAGCCGCTTTCACGCATCTTGACGTCCGCGACCCCGAGAGCTGGAAGACTGCGGTTTCAGCCTGCGCGACCGCTTTCGGCGACCCGGGAATTCTCGTGAATAACGCGGCCATCCTCCTCCTCGCGGCACTCGACGAAATCAGCCGTGAGGATTTTATGCGCGTGGTTGAAGTGAATCAGCTCGGCCCCTTTCTCGGCATTCAAACCGTCCTCGAAGGCATGAAGCGGCTGGGCGGAGGCTCGATTGTCAACATCGCCTCGACAGACGGAATCAAAGGGATGAACGGCGTGAGCGCCTACGCGTCCACAAAATGGGCTGTTCGCGGCCTCACAAAATCCGCCGCCATCGAGCTGGGTCGGCACAGGATCCGAGTGAATGCCATCTGCCCCGAAGCCGGCAACCCGAATATGAGCGCCCCCTTCGTGCCCGGCAATCCTGATCTCTCGGCTGTACCGCATCAGATGATGCAGGCGATTCTGAAAGCGCCCGAAGACGCTTTACCCGAGAGCCGCATCCTCGACGTCGCCCGGATGGCGCTCTTCCTGGCCTCCGACGAGAGCCAGTCCTGCACCGCTGCCGATTTCGTCGTCGATGCCGGCCTCACGGCTGGCTCGTACCAAAAAGGTGCACCAAGCGCCTAGCTCACGAGTGCGTCCGGATAGCGCGCAGCCAGCGAGCGCCGCACACCGTCCTTCCACTTTACGCGGCATGGCCCGCCCAGCTCCCTGCGCAGCGTATTGTCGAGGACTTTCATCCCCCACGAAGCATCTCGACCGGTCTCCATCTTCATAGAGAGCCCCGTCAGCTCTTCGATGTAGCCGATCATCTCTTCCACCGAGACCCGTTCGTCCCCACCCAGATTCACGATCGGTGCCGGAACCTTCGCCCGCTGCACCAAGTTTTCGACCTGTTCGGCGATATCGTCTTCGTGAATCGGGCTGCAATAACTATCACCGGCCTCGGCGCGCGTGTAGCTCATCCCGTTCTTCATGAACTCATAGATGATCATCGGAACACCGCCGTGCCCTGCCGATCCATAAGCCACGTCCAGCCGCGTAATGATCGTCGGCAGGTTCAGCGCCCGGGCCTGGAAACGTGCGATTGCTTCTTCGGCCAGCTTGCTCATCGCGTAATGCGGCGAATACGTCGCATACCCGCCTAACTCGGCGGTTTCGGAAATCGGTTCGGTCGCACTCGCGGGCACGCGATAGACCGAGGACGAGGACATATGCAGGAACGCGGTGACGTCCTTGTAGCGCTGCATAAGGAATCCGGTTCCTTCCGCGTTCTGCTCCATCCCGATCTCCGCAGTCTTGGGATCGGTATTGCAGCCGCAGTGCAGCACGTAGTCCACATCCGGAAGACCAGCCAAATCGGAGTCGCCCATGGAGAAGTAGGCGGTCTTGACGCCCCGGGCTTCGAGTTCCTTCTTCGCGTTCGCGTCCGAGAAGCGCGCGGCGGCCCAGACTTCGTTGCGCTCGTTGAGTTTTTCGGCGAGGGGGCGCGCAACCTGTCCGGTCGCACCGGTGACTAGAATTCGTTTGCCTTCGAGCATGAGGGGGCTCCACGCGCGCGTCCAGCGCGATCAGGGGGAATAGGCTGCTCCCCAACATGGCAGTTCGGAACCGGCCATGCAATCTTGCGCCTCATGCCCGAAAACCCCGGAAATGATGCCGAACATGCTCTTCCGTTAGCTGATCTCGTCGTCATCGACCTGACGATTGCACGCGCCGGCCCCACTGCCGTCCGGCAGCTCGCAGATTGGGGCGCGGATGTCATTCGGATTGAGCCTCCAAAACGAACTAAAGAGGCCGGTGGCAGTTCGGGCATGGAGCATCTCACCGCGGACTACCTGAATTTGCACCGTAATAAACGCAGCCTCTCCCTCGACCTGAAAAGCCCCGAAGGCTGCGCACTCCTGCATCGTCTCATCCCCCAAGCCGATGTTCTGGTGGAGAACATGCGGCCGCCCGTCAAAGAGCGACTTGGCTTCGATTGGGAAACGGTCCACGCGCTCAACCCCCGCATGATTATGGGGTCGATCTCGGGGTTTGGGCAGACGGGACCTTATGCCGAACGGGGTGGCGTCGACCAGATTGCACAAGGGCTCGGCGGCATGATGAGCGTGACCGGACTCCCCGGGCAGGGGCCCGTCCGTGCCGGCGTCGCCATCTCCGATATCACGGCCGGGCTTCAACTGGCCGTTGGCATTCTTGTCGCGCTGCACGAACGCACGCATACCGGCGTTGGGCGACGAGTCGAAACCTCCCTATTGGAATCCATGATCGGCATGCTCGATTTTCAAGCCGCGCGCTGGACAGTCGACCGAGAAATTCCGCAGCAAACAGGCAATCATCATCCCACGCTCGGCCCGATGGGACTCTTTCCCACACGGGATGGGCATATCAATATCGCCGCGCCCTGGGGACGCCTCTGGGAAGCCTTCGCACGCGCCATTGAACGACCGGATCTCCTTGAAGACGATCGCTTCCGCAGCGCCCCAAGCCGTGCTCGCAATCGCGACGCCCTCTCCGCTTTGCTCGACGATGTCCTCGCCTGCGAAACCACCGCGACCTGGCTTGAGCGAATGAATGCCGCTGGCGTGCCCGCCGGACCGGTCAACGATCTGCGGGAGACCTTCGAGGATCCCCAGGTCCGTCATCTCGGCGTCGCCGCGAAGATCACGCATCCCACGAAAGGAGAGATCGAGATCATCCGCAATGCGACCCACCTCGCCGGCGTCCCCGACGAAATACGACGCCCTTCCCCCGAAGCCGGTGAGCACAGCGTGGAAATTTTGCGCGATTTCGGCTGGAGCGCGGTCGAAATAGCGGGCCTGCAGCGAAGCGGCGTCGTCTGAGATCGCCTTGCCGCGCCGCCAGTCCCGGCCGCCGCCCGGCTCGGCGTCTTGCCGCCAACGATCCCTGACGCCTAGACTCTCCCCAGCCTATCCCGCTGGCGCGCTGGCGCGCTGGCGCGAACCGACCCGGACGAGGAATGAACCATGCGCGCCGCCGTTCTCCACGAACATCATCAGCCTCTCGTTATCGAAGACCTCGACGTCGAAAATCCACGCGCGGGCGAAGTGCTCGTTCGCATCGTCGCGTCGGGCGTGTGTCGCTCCGACCTTCATGCACTCGAGGGCGAGAGCCCCGTCTCGATTCCGCCCCTCGTGCTGGGACATGAGGGCGCCGGCATCGTTGAAGAAATCGGGGAAGGCGTGGAAGGTCTCGCGAAGGGCGACTCGGTCGTGATCGCACTCTACGGCCCATGCGGGACCTGCTCCGAATGTCGCTCGGGCGATATCCCCAACTGCTGGAGCGAAACGCGCACACATAACATGTACGGGCGCATGCCCGATGGATCGACGCGTCTCTCCCTTGCAGGTCGTCCCATCGCTCCCATGGTCGGATCCGGTTCGCTGGCCGAATATTCCGTCGTCCGCGCCGCGCAGCTCGTCAAGATCGACCCAGAGATCCCTCTCGACCTCGCTTGCCTTGCGGGATGTGGCGTAACAACCGGCATCGGCGCCGCGCTCAATATCGCACGCGTCGAACCGGGATCATCGGCGGCCGTCATCGGCTGCGGGGGTGTTGGACTCAACGTGATCCAAGGTGCCCGAATTGCGGGGGCAGCGCGCATCCTGGCCCTGGATACCCAGGCCTCCAAACTCGACCTCGCCTCCGACCTGGGGGCGACCGATTGCGTGCTCGTCGAACCCGGCCAAGACCTCGCCGAAGCCATCAAGGCGCTCGTTCCGAAGGGCGTCGACTATGCCTTTGAGGTCGTCGGATATACACCCCTCGTCACGCAAGCCTTCAACGCCACACGCACGGGCGGCACGACCGTCATGGTCGGCGCGCCCCCGCCCGGCACCCAGGTCACAATCGATAGTCGCGTGCTCTTCTCGGATCGAAAACTGCTCGGCTGTCTAGGAGGGGGCAACATTCCGGCTCGCGATATCCCCCGCATCATGCGGCACTACCAGCAGGGCAGCCTCAACCTGGAGAAACTCGTCGAGCGTCGCATTCCTCTTGAGCGAGTGAACGAAGCCTTCGACGCGCTGCGCGCCGGCGATACCGTGCGAACCGTCGTCCAACCCTGATGATCAAAGGAAGCCTCCAGCTCGCGGCACGCACAGCCGGTTCCTTTATTCAGCTCGCCAAGGACGCACTCGACGAGCGGACCGGAGCGGCGCTGCCCATCACGAAGGAGCAGATCGCCCGGCCCGAAGTCATCAACGACCTCCTCACACGCTACCCGCCCGTCAGTGGAAGAACGCTCCCTCCCGTGCTTGCCGTTCGCTTGCCCGGTGTCGATTTCGAGAGCAGTAACTGCATTAATTTCCTGATCGAAGTCGACTTTGATCTTGAGGCAGACCTTGAGGCGAACGTCGAGACGGACGCCTCGCCGAGAGCATTACCCAAAACGATCTACGTGAAGATCACTTGCGAAGAGCGAACAACGCGATCCTTCGCACATACGTTGGGTTTCTGGTCCCTCGAAACGACTTTTTGCGAACGCGCGGCGCATGCTGTCCCGATTCGTGTTCCTCGCGTCTATGCCGCTGCGCAAAAAGGCGCCCGTTTCGTTCTTCTTCTTGAGAACCTGCATGAGATCCCGGGCGCCGAGCTCTTTATCAACCGTGACATGGCGGCGGGCACCACCCCGGAACGCGCAGAGCGCGTGCTCACGAGCTTCGCCGAGATGCACGCCCATTTCTGGGATTGGCCCGCGGAAAAGCGGGACGCCCTGCTTCCTCTGGAGTTCAACACCTACCTCGCCCCGCGCTCTCGCGAAATGACGCGCGCGCTGAACGCATCCGCCCTGACTCCAGCACTCCGAAATGCGCCGGAGCTGCTTTCGCCTGAACTCGGAGAGACCTACCGCCGAGCCATTCAGAAATGGGATGCTCTGCTCGACAATTGGTACTCGGGCCCACTCACGCTAGTTCATGGTGATAGTCATCTCGGGAACTGCTTCGAGTACCCCACGGACGCAGGCACACGCGTCGGGATGATCGATTTCCAAGCGACGCATTGGAGCAAGGGCATACGCGACGTGCAGTATTTCCTGATCAACTCCATGGACCCGGAGCTGCTTGCGGAACACGAAGCGCGATTGATCGGATTCTATTGCAACGCGCTTGCCGAGAGAGGCGTCACGCTTACGCTCGAAGACGCACTCGAGCAATATCGCGCATTTTCATTCCAGACATGGGTCGTGGGCGTCGTGCCGCTCGGCCTGGGTAACCTCACAGAGCGCAACGAGACCGTCCACGCGATCACAGAACGAAGCACGGCCGCAATCGAGCGGCTCGGCTTCCGCGAATGGCTCGACGCGCTCTAGCCCTGATCCATCTCAAGAATCACCTACTGCCCAAGGGGCTTGGCTGCATGCCCACTCGCCGCGGCAATAATCCGCCGCGGCAAAAGAAAGTGACCCATGGATTTTTTCGACCCCCTAACACGTGCCTTCTGGGAGACCATAGGCGCTGCGGTCTTGTGCGGAGCGATCGTCGGCCTCGAACGACAGTTGCACGGAAAGCCGGCGGGCGTTCGGACCAGTATTCTGATCTGCCTGAGTACCGCTGTCTTTATCCACTTGGGCGCGTCCGGTCTTGGTGCCAACGGGGATCCAACGCGCGTACTCGGTCAGCTCGTCACCGGCGTGGGCTTCCTCGGTGGCGGAGTCATGATCTCCCGCGAAGGAATCGTATCGGGCGTGACAACGGCCGCTGTCATCTGGATCCTGGCCGCGATCGGCGCCGCGATCGGCATGGGTCATGTCCTTGGTGCAGTGACTCTATCCATCGTCACCGTAGCCATTCTGGTTGGTATCGGACTGCTGGAGGCGAGCTTGGCGTGGCTGAGCCGTGGGGTCCATGGCACCGAAGCCGGTTCTCAATAGATAAACGGCCTTTGTGGCCCTCTGGCACGCTCGCTAAACCGCGCCGATCCGCTCGAGTTCTTCGATTTCGTCAAGTGGCAGTCCTAGCCAGTCGCTCAGTACAGATTCGTTATGCGCGCCCAGCGCGGGGCCCACATGCCGATGCGATCCAGGGGTCTCGCTCAGCATAGGCGTAGGCGCGAATACCGAGACATCCGCCCCCTGTGCATCCGGCAATTCAACAACGCTCGCCCGCGCCCGTAGATGCGGATCCTCAAGCAGAGAAGCGAGATCATTGACCGGCGCAACCGGAATGCGCGCGTCAAGAAATGCATCCGAAACGGCCGATCGCGGGCGCTCCGCAATCCATTTCGAGACCAGGGCGTCGAGTTCGTCAGCCACCCGCAGTCGATCCTTCGCGGCTCCGTAGCGCGCCTGATCCGCTGAGGTATTTCGGCCAATCACCTCGAGAATCCGCTCGACCTGGCGATCCGTCGTCCCCGAAAGCGCGAGCCATTCCCCATCGCCGCATCGATAGAGATTGCGCGGCACGCCGCCGGCGATTCGACTGCCCATGCGCATAGGCGGCGGATCTCTGCGGTCGTGCATCACAAGCGGCAAAGACATCAGCTGCAAAATCGGATCGATCATCGCGACATCGACATGCTGGCCGCGCGCCGACCCCCGCCCTGCCCGATCACGCGAGTAGAGCGCCATCAGAGTGCCGATCACCCCCGACATTCCGGTCAGCGTATCGCCCAGCGGGAGCGAAGGCACAAGCGGTGGTCCCTCCGCTTCGCCGTTCAAATGCGCAAAGCCGCCGAAAGCCTCGGCCAGCGTGCCTGCACCGGGTCGGTCGGCGTACGGACCCGTTCGCCCGTAGCAGCTCACGCTCACGACGATCAGCCGCGGATTCGCTTCGGCCAGCTCCGCGTAGGTACATTGCCAGCGCTTGAGCAGGCCCGGCGTCAGGTTCTCCACCAGCACATCGGCTTTCGCGACAAGAGCCCGAAAAACACGCTGCCCCTCGACGTGATCGAGGTCCAAGGTGAGCGCGCGTTTATTGCGCGAGACAAGCTTCCACTGGGGCGAGCTACCGGTCTCAGTCCCCGTACCCGTCGCGCCCATCTTGCGCAGGGGGTCGCCCGCTCTGCTCTCAATCTTGATGACATCCGCACCAAAATCACCGAGCGTCGCCGCAATCTGCGGCGCGGCGAGCAGTTGAGTCAGATCCAGAACCTTGAGTTCAGCAAGCGCGTGGGCTTCAGCCATTATCCCAGCCTACCACGCTTGCGAAACGCCTCGCCGCGGTTGCCGTCGACAAGGGGGTCGCCGACCCTCCCGCCGCTTGTCTATGCTTTCGACTCATTAAGGGAGTGTGCTCATGCCCCGTATTTCAATTCTCGATCCGACCGCTTCGCCGCCCATTATGGATGCCGACCCTGGTCCGCCAATTGCGCCCGCCCTGCTCACGAGCGGCCAGTTCGGCATTCGCTACGACCTGACCTGGAAATCTTTCGATTGGGTGCGCGAGGAATGGGATGTCCTTCTTACTGAAGGAGGCGCTTCGGTTTCAAGCTGGTGTGCCGGAGACCGGACCGGCGAGGCAGCGGAGGCGACACTGAACGAGCTCCAAGGATTCGCACAAGGGCAAGACGTTGTGATCTCAGGCCTCGGGAATTGAGGAAGCTGCACCTCCTGGACAGTCCACGACGCGGTCGTGGCTTTGCAGGAGGGCAAGACGGCGGTCGCCGTTGTAACGGAAGAATTCGAAGCGCTCGCTAGAACCATGGCGGCGAACGCGGGCCAATCGGGCCTGCGCATTCATACCCTCCCTTACCCGCTCGAGAGTCGATCCGAGCAAGAGGTACGCGAAATTGCCCGACAGCACTTTCGACCGCTCCTGCGGACCCTCGGGATGTGAAGTCAGTTGGCTCTCGAGTGATCGACTCGAGGTCGACGACGATCCGATCGCTTTCGCGAAACTGGGCACGGAGGCCGGCTGGGGCGACGGACTCCCGCTGATCCCGCCGACCGAGGAACGCGTGCGTGCGTTCGTAGCCGCGTCGGGCCGCTTTCCCGATGAACTCCTAGGGGTGCTGCCTCCGCGAGAGGGGCGTTGCAGCGTCGAGAAGCTGGCGATCAATGCCGTGATGGCTGGGGCACCGGCGGAGTCCATGCCTCTACTTTGTGCCGCTGTCGATGCCTGCATCGATCCCGAGCTTGATCTCTTTTCGCTCAACACAACGACCAGTTCAGTTTCGCCGGGCCTCTTTGTGAACGGTCCGATCCGGCACACGTTAGGTCTACCTATGGAAGCGGGATGCTTCGGCGGCGTGGCGGGCACGGCGCCGGCGATCGGCCGCGCTCTGCGCCTTGTGATGCGCAATATCGGCGGGCAGAAAATCGGCGAGAACTCGAAGAGCGTTTTCGGCCAACCCGCGAGGGTCACAGGCATCGTCGTCGCCGAATGGGAAGAGCGTTCGCCCTGGGCGCCCTTCGCCGAGCGACGCGGCACACCGGGGGATGCGTTGACCGTCTATGGCTGCATTGGCACGATGGACATCGCCGATATCGCCGCCGACGATGCCGAATCGCTCATCGAGATCATTGGCAAGTCCGTCGCCTATCCCGGTACGAACGCCTACGTGAGTCATTTTGGCGCCGAGACCTTGATCTGCCTTCCGCCGCCCTGGGCCGATCGGATAGCGGAGCGCCACGCCCAAATCGAGGACGTGCAGGAGGCACTTTGGCGCGCGGCCGCGCATCCCATCGATTTCTTCCCTGCTCCGCATCGCACCTGGCTCGAAAAGCGGGGGCGCGTCGATGCACAGGGCATCGCTCATTTAGTAGAGCGCCCTGAGGAGGTCTTGGTGATGGTCTGCGGTGGCCTCGGGAACCTGCATGCGATGGCGCTGCATAATTTCGGACCGACCCGGGCGGTGACGCGCGCGATCTAGCGGAACGGACCGCCGAAAAGATCCTTAGGAGTCATACACTCCAGGATTTTCGCGAAGCAGCCATCGCGGCCTCAGCGAATTCCGCGAGCGAACGGGCGCGCCACTCCGCGTTCAGAACCTCGACCACGATCGCGCCCTGCGCCTGCGCGTTCCGATCAAGGCCTTTCTCCACAAGCGTGCGCGCAACTCGCGCGATGTCGAAGCCGCCCTCGCCGGGCAATCGCCGCTCGTTCATGGTTGCGGTCGGGAACGCACCTTCTTCGTAGGGCACGCCATCCGAGAGCTGAACATTCGCAAACGCAGAAAGGGGTAGATCAGCCAAGGCATCCCAATCGGGCCCCGACTCCGCAAGAAAGAAATGCCATGTATCAAGCGTAACGCCGACGCTCGACGCACCCGCCGACTCGATTAGCGTCCGCGCGTCCGCGACGCCCCTCAGCGTCGTGCCGCGGGAAAACTCAAGAGCCACCTGCGTGCCGGCTTTGGAGAAGGCCTCAGCACATTGCGCAACAGAATCGACGACTTCGGCATCAAGCGGAGCCACGATGCGCGCATTGACGAACTCGGCACCCAGAGCCTCCGCATAACGCAGATTCTCTTCAAGCTCCGACCGAGTGGCCTCCGGCGAGGCGATGGCTATGCCTGCGATCTCCATGCAGGCGAGGCCTCTTTGCCCCAGCTCACGCGCAAGAGAACCCAGAGACAGTCCTTCGCCTTCGAGTGCGCGGAGCCAGAACACGTCCGGCGCAAGCGCGTCGAATCCCGCCGCCGCCGCCGCATCCAGATGCGCTGCCCACTGCGTCGGCAGACCGTGAAGAGGCGAATGATTCAGAGTGGCAAGAGCAAATCGCGGCATGCCCCTAATCTACCAGTTCGGTCGCCTCTCAACACGCCCCAGAAGCCTCGCTCCAAGATCACCTTGGCGCGCTGATGCATTGGTGTACCGTCCGGCGCTATGCGGAAAGCTGTTTCATGAAGGGCTCGCGCTACACACTCGGACTCCTACTCCTGATTTATGTGATGAATCACATAGATCGGCAGGTGATGAATATCCTGGTCGAACCGGTGAAGGCCGATCTCGGGATTTCCGATGGCCAAGTCGGCTGGCTGATCGGGGGCGCCTTCGCCCTTTTCTACACGTTCGCAGGCTTTCCGATCGCTCGGCTCGCCGACCGAGGCAATCGGCGGAGTATCATCGCGGTCGCGCTCCTCGCCTGGAGCGCCATGACCGTCGCGTCCGGCCTGGCTCGCAATTTCTGGCAGCTCCTGGCCGCACGCATTGGTGTGAGTGTGGGCGAAGCCGGCTGCACTCCGCCCGCGCATTCGATGATCTCCGATGCCTTCCCGCCGGAGCAGCGCGCGACCGCAATTTCCATCTACTCCCTGGGCGTCCCGATCGGCACACTCTTCGGTCTCGCATTCGGAGGCTATCTCGCGGACGAGCTCGGCTGGCAGGCTGCCTTTTTTGCGGTGGGCGCGCCCGGCTTATTGCTGGCCGTCATCACTCGGTTCACCATGACTGAACCAGAACGCGGCCGTTTTGACCAAGGCGCGGATACGAACCTGCCCACCCTCTCCGAATTTCTTCATTTCGTCGGACGGAATTCTTCGATCCGGCACATGCTCGCGGGCTCCGCTGTGCAAACGCTTTTCCTTGCGGGCGCGGCCACCTTTCACGGATCCTTCCTGATCCGCGTGCACGGCTTTTCCCTGACGGAAGCAGGTCTCGCCCTCGGACTGATCGCGGGCATCGCCGGCGGCGCAGCCGTAATGATTGCGGGGGCGCTCGCCGATCGCCTCGGCAAGAGTGATTTACGCTGGCATTGGTGGATCCCCGCGCTGGGCGCGTTGACGTCCATGCCCTTTTCCGTTGCGGCTTACCTGGTGGAAGATGGCCGCCACGCGGTCGCGCTCATCGCCGTTGCGACGTTAGGCAACCATATGTATTCGGGTCTGGGTCACGCCGTGCTGCAGGGACTCGTGAAACCGAGAATGCGCGCGATGACTTCGGCGACGGCGCTCTTCGTGATGAACCTCGTCGGATTCGGGATCGGCCCCGTCCTGCTCGGCGCAATTTCCGACGCTTTTGGTGGAGGGACGGAGGTGCGCTTTGCGCTGGTCGTGCTCGTCGGCTTTCTCGTCTGGGCGAGCCTTCACTACTTGCTCGGCGCGCGGACCTACCTTCGCGACCTTGAGGCCAAGACGGCGGCTTAACAGATCAGGCCGCGGGACGGATCTTGTAGCGAATCGGAAGCGTCTTCAGGCCGACCACGAAACTCGAATCGATCTGCACGGGCTTCTCGACCATTTCGACCTCCTCGATTCGGTTGGCCATTTCGAGGAAGAGCGCACGCGCGCTGAGTCGGGCCACGTGGGCCCCAAGACAAAAATGTTCGCCCGTCCCAAACCCCAAATGCCGGTTCGGATGTCGCTCGATATCAAACTCAAAGGGATTCGCGAAGACAGCGTCATCGCGATTGGCCGACGCGTAATAGAGAACCAGATCCTCGCCGGCCCGCATCTTCACGCCGTGCATTTCAACGTCTTCGAGCAAATGCCGACGCATATAGTTCACCGGCGTGGACCAGCGGACAATTTCCTCCACCGCCGACTTCGTCAGACTCGGGTCTGCACGCAGCTTCTTCATCTGTTCCGGATTCTCGAGCAGGGCCTGCATTCCCGCGGAGATCGCGTTCCGCGTCGTATCATGCCCTGCCGTGAAGACGATCAGGTAGTAACCGAGCGTCTCGATGAGCCCCATAGGCTCGCCATCCGCCATCTTTGCCGTTGCGAGCATGGTCGCAAGATCATCACGCGGATTCGCCCGGCGATCCTCAATGATCTTGTTGAAGAGGTTCATGAAATCCATACCAAGGGACGCGGTCGCCGCTTCTCGGTCTTCGCCTGCGCGCTGCAAGTCGGGATCTTCGGCTGCGAAGAGTTCTTGAGTCAGACGCAGCAAAAGTTCTTCGTCCTCTCGCTCGATCCCAAGGATGGTCGAGAGAACTCGAAGAGGATGTCGCTGAGCGATCTGTTCGACGAAATCACATTCGCCCTCGTCGCCGAGTTTGTCGATCTGCTCTCGGGCGCATTCGGTCACGATATCGTCGAGCCGGTGGATACTGCGCGGCGTGAAGAAGCCGCTGGCCACCTTCCGGAAATCGCGATGTTCCGGGGGATCCATCTCGATGATCGTGCGCATACCGGAGAAACCCGCGGCTTCATTCAGCCGCCGTTTCAGCTGTTCATTCGAAAGCATGACCGGGCCTTCTGAGTTGCTGAAAATATTGGGCTTGTTCGAGATCTCCATGATGTCCGCATGCCGCGTGATCGCATAGAAAGGCGGATGGTCATCGGTCTCGCATTGCCAGATCGGCGCATGCTTTCGGAGCTGCGTCCATGCCTCGTGGGGTTGTCCGGCGACGCCGTAGTTCTTGGGCGTGATCAGGTCCTGGGGGTCAAAATCAAGCGACATCCGGCATTCCTCACAGAAGAGTCATCCGCCGCGAGGACACACGGCGGAGGTTTGACGATCGCTCAAAAGAACTCGGCCGGCCAGCCCGCGCTGGATCGGACCGAGTAGCTCAGCGCGTCGAAGCCAGTAGTCGGCAGAAAACGTCTGTGAACTAAAGCACCGGCCGCAATGAGAACAGCGGTACCGTTGAACCTTCTTGGGGACTTGGTCTCGGAAGAAGAATCCCTTTTTGACATATCGCCAAGTGCTTGGACTCTTTCTGGATTTGCAGCGAGCGTTAGGGCAGAGCGGAGGGCGACGGAGAAGAGCAGGGTTAGGCATACCCCCTGGCATCGCAGGGTTCGTGCCAGGTGCATTCTACTGTCCACGTCTCATCCGAAAAGGACAGGCAAGCTCCGTGGCGCGCGAAACATCCGCCCCGTGATATGGATATCGTCCGCTGCTGGGTCAAGACGCAGGTTCGGGAGCCTGTCGAGCAAAGCCTCGAGCACAACCTTCGTCTCCATCCGTGCAAGATGCATCCCGAGGCATCGATGAGGTCCAAAGGCGAAGGACATATGCTGACGTGGGAGCCGATGGATATCGAATTCGTCGGCACGCTGGAAGCGCGCCTCGTCCCGATTCGCTGAGCCCAGGATTACCTGAACATGCGCCCCCGCCGGGATCGCGACGCCGTCCAGCTCAGTATCGCGCGTGCAGAGTCTTCCGATCGACGTGAGAGGGCTCTCCCACCGCAGCCCTTCCTCAATCGCCTGCATCATCAACCCGCGATCTGCCTGAAGTGCTTCATATTGCGACCGATCACGAAGGAGTCCGTAAATCAAATTGCTCGAAGAGCGGTACGTAGTTTCGGCACCCGCAGGAAGGAGCAGGCGGAGAAATCCGAGCACGTGCTCATTATCGAGTCTTTGGTCATCGAGTTCCGCGGTCGCAAGGACGCTGATCAAATCGTGTCCCGGATCGATGCGGCGCGCCTCAATGATGGGCGTGAGGTACTCCCCTAACTGCTTCGAGCCGTCCATGCCCCGTTGAAAGTCGAAAGCAATACTGATCACATCGACGGCCCAGCGATGAAAGCGGGGTAGATCTTCATCAGGAAGGCCGAGCATCCCCGCAATCACATGGACTGGGAAGGGAAAGGTCAGTTCGCGAACCAAATCGGCTTCGCCGCGGTCCACGAATTCGTCGACAAGACGCGTCACCACAGGCCTAACGAGTTCAGACTCCCAGCGTTCGAGTGCGCCCTTACTAAAGGCCGTCTGAATCAGGCGTCGGTAGCGACCATGCTCCGGCTCATCCATCACGAGGATATTCGGCCCCATCACGAGCCCCATCGTCTCGCGATAAGCCCCCGACGAAAACCTCTCGCCGTCGCGCAGCACTTCCGAAACAGCGTCATGCGTGACCGCTAAAAAGGTCGCCGCTCCGGCGGGTGCAAGAGTCGTAGCCGAATCATCGACCGGAAAGACCCCTCCGCGCGCACGAAGGGCCTTGAACTCGGGATAGGGATCGCGGCAAGTATCCGACCCCATCGCCTGATCGAAGGCCTCAAAAGCGTTGAGCGAGTCGTCCGGCATGCCGTCTCCTTTCAGAAGCTACCCCGCAGCTATCATACACCAGCGAGACCGAGCGAATCACTCTCCCTTGAACGTCGGCGGGCGCTTCTCCATGAAAGCGCTCATCGCCTCTTTCAGGTCATTCGAGTTCAGCGTGGTGATCATCGTCCAGATCCCGTTCAGCAGCAGACTCTGCTCAGTCGTCAAATTTTCACTCTGAGAGAGCACGAACTTGGTCCCACGGACCGCGAGGGGCGCGTTATTCGCGATCTCCGTCGCCATATCGAAAGCGGCCTGATAGGTCGAATCGAAATCCTCATACACATCGTTCACGAGCCCGATTTTCTCCGCGCGAGCAGCGTCAATATCCTTCCCGGTATATGCGAGTTCCGCGACATGGCCCGCCGTCACCACCTTGGGCAATCGCTGCAGCGTACCGACATCCGCCACGATGCCGATCTTTGTTTCACGGATGCTGAAGATCGAGTCCTTGGCCGCGACGCGAATATCGCAGGCAGTCGCGACATCGACTCCGGCGCCAAGGCAATAGCCATGGATCGCCGCGATCACGGGGACGGGAGAATCTGCAATCGAGGAAATCGCCGCCTGGAACGCACGCGTCACTTCAAGCTGCATCAGGTTGGCCTTCGCGCCCGAGAGCGAGCCGCCCAGCACGCCGTCTCCGCCCGACTGCGCAGCAATCAAGTCGAGACCGACACAGAAATTTTTCCCCTTCGCCGCGAGAACGATCGCCCCTATTTCGCCGTCTTCGGTAAGCGCGCGCATCGCGTCCGGCAAGCCGCGCCAAAGCGGCGGGTTCATCGCGTTATGCTTCTCCGGCCGATCCAACCAAAGCGTGCCCACGGCGCCATTCCTCTCTATTGAGAGGACATCTGAAGAGAACTGCGGCGCTTGACCCATTTTGGATCTCCTTCTGGCGGCGTGCTACTCGCTGCCGAACCTCAAAGATTATGACATAGTGAATGCCAGCAGAAAGCGACCCGGCGTCCGCCCGCGCGCCTCTAATTTCGCCATCGCCATCCAGGAGAGCAACCATATGCACTCGCAGACCCCCAGCCGCGATCCCGTCATCCTCGAGGTTGCTGTCAATGGAACCACCCAGCCCGCTCGGAATCCGAGTGTGCCTCGCACGCCGGAAGAGATCGCGGCCGAAGCGATTCGCTGTATCGAAGCGGGCGCGACCATCGTGCATAACCATAATGACGATCCGATCTTCGATGGCGTGACATCACGCCACGAGGCCAAGCCCTACATCGACGCATGGCGCCCCGTCCTGGAAGCCCATCCCGATGTCTTCCTTTACCCGACGATGACTGGCGGCGGGACGCATACCACGATCGAAAAACGCTACGGCCATCTTTCGGAGATCGCCAAGGCCGGCGTTCTTCGCATGGGTCTCGTCGATCCCGGCTCCGTGAATCTGGGAATCTTCGAGGCCGACGGTGCTCCCGACGCGTCAGAGCTGATCTATCAGAACTCGAATGCGGATATTCGGTACATGGTCGATATCTCGAACGCACTCGGCGTCCCCATGAGCTTTTCGATCTTCGATGGCAGCTTCATGCGCACCGCCGTCGCTTACGCGAAGTCGGGCCGGGTTCAAAATGGTGGCATGATCAAGCTCTACTTCGGTTCGAATTTCGCGCCCTTCGGTCTCCCGGCAACCGAAGCCGCGCTCGGCGCCTATCTCGACATCCTGGGTGATTGCGCCCTGCCCTGGTCCGTCGCCGTACTCGGCGGCGATCTCCTCGAAACGGATATGGTGCGCGTAGCGCTTCAGCGCGGCGGACATCTCCGCGTGGGACTAGAGGACTATGCGGGACCCGGGCAACCCACTAATCTGGAGTTGATCGAACGCGCCAAGGCGCTCTGCGACAAGCTAGAACGGCCGCTTGCGACGCCGGGCGAGGCCGCAAAGGCCATGCAAATCCACTCCCCTATTCACTAGGCTCTTGTACTAAAGAGGAGCCTGCCATGCCGACGCCGCCGATCCCACGCTTCAAGAGTTCGACCGAAGACCCCGGCCTGCTCTGGGACGAATTCTGCGAATCGCTCAAGGGCGCCGGTGATCTCCTTAGGCGTCCCGAGACACCGAACGACGAACGCATCCTCGCCGAAGGCTATCGCCATTTAGTCCGCATGATCCGCGTCGGATTCGAAAACGCGTTCGAACTCCAGAATCTCGAAGAACCGCTCCTCGCTCCCATGGTCGGACCGATGGTCCAGTACGAGGGCATCACCTCCGACGCTCGCTATCTCCATACGTTTATCGATGGCGCCGCGAATCATCTGATCACCGGCTCCCGCGGCGGAGCCCCGCTCTTTGAGGTCGGCATCTACAACGGCAAGATGGGCGTCCACGATCCGAGCCATCTCATCAAATCGATTACGGAAGAAACGCTTGAGGTCGACCCCGATGGTCGCGTCGAAATCCATCTCGGCCCTGACGAGCGCACTGGAAACTGGATTCGCACAGATTCGGAGACGCGCTATGTCATGATCCGGCAATACGCCGCAGACTGGCGCGATATCGTTGAAGGGATCTTCAAAATCGAGCGCCTCGGTGAGCGCGCGCCTTCCGCGCCTTTCAGCCTCGAAGATATTAAGCAAGGTCTCGAGCGAACTTCCGCGTTTGCAGTGGGCAACCCGCTGATCTGGGCTGAGATCTCCGACTACTGGGCCAACTTCGCTGTGAACCGTTTCGTCCCGCAGCTCGCCGCGGACGCGATGACCGATATCGCGCCTCCCTCCGGCCACCATTTTTCCTGCGGCTATTTCAAGATCGCTCCGGATGAGGCGCTTGAGATTCGTTTCAAGCCGGGCGAGGCCGGCTTCTGGAGTCTCGGCCTCGCCTCATATTGGTACGAAACAATCGGCTATGGCCATCGCGAGTCGCATCTCAACAGTGGCTCCGTCGTGCCGGAAGCCGATGGCTCTGTGCGCGCCGTGATCTCTCAGCAAAAGCCGCCCGCAGAATCGGGCATCCCGAATTGGATCGATCCCAAAGGTCATTGCGAGGGGACGCTGGTGTTCCGTTGGTCCCGGCCGAAGGCGCCGATGCCCGAAATCGAATCTGAACTCAAGAAACGAGCCGCGCTATGACGACGGGCTCGGCGGCCAAGAGCGGGGCCTCGCCAGGGAGCCCGCCTACTCCTACGCCCACGCCCACGCCCACGCCCCCGCGTTTTATCGTCGGCACAGGGCGTTGCGGTTCGACGCTGCTCTCGCGGATGCTTTCAGAGCATGGTCAGGTCTTGAATGTTTTTGAGCTCTTCTCCGGCATCGACCCGTTCTTCCGTTTCCAACCTGGGGAAGTCTCCGGCCCCGATCTAGCGCATCAACTGCGGCTCGATCATCCAATGCTCACGATGGTGATGAAGCGCGGCGGCGGCGTGCCAGAAGTCGTCTATCCCTTCGACGATCCTTCGACTCGGTATTCCCTGGGAGATCCGATTCCCTGGGCGCTCGGGATCGCAATTCCCCGGATTAGTGATGAACCGGATCGGCTCTTCGATGCGTTGCTTGAATTCGTCGAAGCGGCGCCGATGCAGCCGCTCTCGACGCATTACGGCGAAATTTTCGCCTGGCTGATGGCGGGTTCACAGAAGACTTGCTGGATCGAACGCTCGGGCGGATCCATCGATTTCCTGGGGGAGCTCGTCGAGTTCTTTCCCGGCGCCCGCTTCGTCCATATTCATAGAGACGGCCCAGAGGCCGCACTCTCCATGCGCGAGTACGCCGTACTGCGTGTCGCGGTCGCCGTCATGAACGGATTGGCCGGCGAAATTGAATACAGTCACGATGGACTGAACCGACTGGAGCGAGAGAAGCCTGAGGCGATTGATGCTTTGCTCGACGCGCGACCGCCCATCGAACTCTACGGCAAGTACTGGAGCGAGCAGATCATGAACGGCGTGAGCGCTCGAGCCCAGCTGCCGAGCGACGCGTTCCTCGACGTGCGCTTTGAAGATCTGGTCGTCGAGCCTGCGCGCGAGCTTCGCCGCATCTCAGACTTCTTCGAACTGCCGGGCGATGCTGGCACGGGTGAAGGGCATTGGATCGATCGGGCGGCGGCGCTCTCGCGCGGGATGCCGACTCTGCGCCTGGCCGAGCTACCGCCGGACGAAGCAGATCGCTTGGATATGGCCTGCGGCGAAGCGATGGCCGCACTCCGGCGGCGATAACACTCAGAGAACGATGCGGTCGCTAGACTCTCAGCCGAGGCCGAGGCCGACGTCGGCGCCACGCAGGCCTCGAACATGGCCGACGCTGTCCGCGAGCGTTTCACTTCAACTCCGATCTGCGAAGGCGATACTGATGACAATGTCAAAACCAATTCCGACCCATGGCCCCGATCGACCGCCCGTCGTGCGGACCGATGACGCCCGCTTCGCAAATCTGCCGGAATTCCCTTTCGAGCCTCGTTACGTGGAGGTTCGGAATCCGAATGCCGATCATGCAGGAGGCACGCTCCGCATGCATTACGTCGACGAAGGGCCGGCCGACGCGCCCGTTGTACTCATGGCCCACGGCGAACCGGCCTGGTCTTTTCTGTACCGGAAGATGATCCCAGTTTTCGCGAAAGCAGGGCTACGCGCGATCGCCGTCGACAATATTGGCTTCGGCCGCTCCGATAAGCCGACGCATCCTGCGCATTACTCCTTCGAAAACCATATCGAGTGGATGCGAGAACTCGTCGTCTCTCTAGACCTACGCGATATCACGATCGTGTGTCAGGACTGGGGTGGCCCGATTGCGATGGGCGTACTCGCCCGGGAGGTGGATCGCTTTTCGCGCGTCGTCGCGGGCAATACCATGCTGCATACTGCCGAGCCCGAGCTGGAAGGCCGAATCACTTGGGCCGCCCACGGCAGCGGCGAAGTCAACTCCACCGTGAATGCATTCCTGCTCGACTGGATGCACTACGCGCATAGAACGCTCGATTTCGAAGCGAGTGGCTCCGTTCAGGGGACGGTCGTTCGGGGTATGCGGCCCGAGATCGTCGAAGCCTACGATGCGCCGTTTCCGACGGAATGGCATAAGGCGGGCATGCGGCAGTTTCCGGCGCTGATCCCCGTTACTCGAAGCGATCCTGGATCCGCCATCAATCTGGAGACTTGGCGTGTGCTCTCAAGCTTCGATGGGCCGTTCCTCACTCTCTTCGGGGACTCAGACCCCGCCACGCAGGGTTGGGAAGAAATCTTCAAGGAGCGTGTCCCCGGCGCGAAAGGACAACCCCACCGCATCCAGGAACGAGCGGGGCATTTCTGGCAAGAAGACAACGGGGCAGAGGCGGCGGCGTGGATCGCTGAATGGATCGCCGCCACCGCCTAACATTTCGCGTTTCCCTTAAGAAGAGAACGAACCTCAGCCGATTCCGTTGACGAGCACTGCGAAATGGCTCGAGGTCGCAGCCAGTCGGGTCGGGATAATTTTCTGGTACTCACCCGACTCGTAGATTTCCTTCGCCTTCTCCTTGGATTCGAATTCCAGGATGATCGTCTGGTGTCCCGCCGTATCGCCTTCAAGCCGCTCGGTCGCGGGATCGAACGCCTTGATCTGACACGCCTCGCCAATCTTCATGACCGGTCCAGCGGCGGCGGAATATTCGCCGTATTTCTCGGGGTCTTCGACGTTGTAGTTCACAATCAGATAAGCCGGCATATCAATTCCTCGTTTGCCTCGCGCGATGCGCGCAGGTAGATCGTTAGATCAGATCGATCAGTAGATCGTTTGGTTATGGGCTTGGAACAGCGATCGGGGTTGCCCAAAACCCGGGCCGGATTCTAACCACGCCCGCGCCGTATCGCCCTCCCGCAGGCGACGGCCGGACGCTAGAAAATGACCCAGGCCAGCATCGAATAGAACCCTTGCTTGATCCCTCGCCAGACTGGATTTCCGTTCCGGCGGCGTTCGTCCTCGTGGGATTGCTCGATCAAGTAGGCATGGATCAAAGAAGCCTGCCCTTCGTCGAGATCCATCTCGAATCGAGGCATGCCCAGGGGCTCGTAGGCTCCGCGCAAGACGATGTCATCAAAGCGGGCGCGGGTATCGGGCGCCAAATGGCGCAGGTCAGCGATCGACCCGTCACTCACACCTCCCGATCCGTGACAACGCGTGCAGAGTTCGGAATAGAGGCGACTCCCCACTGCCAGTTCTTCCTCACTGACATCCGGCATTGGCGGCGCATCGGGAATCACCCGCGCAACAGGGTCCGGAAGCGTCGCCTCTCCCCCCAACCGAAAGACGAGCGCCCGTGCCGACGCGGGATCTTCTTCGCGCGGAAACTCGCGTCCCTGCACAATAGTGAAGCCGGCCCCGCGCGCTGCGATAACCGCGATGTACTGCACGCCGTCAATAGCGTAGCTGATCGGGCTGCCGATGATTCCGTTCTGAGTCGCATACCGAAATCGCTCGGCGCCATCGCGCGCATCAAAGGCGACGAATCCGCCATCAACGAGCCCCTGGAAGACCAGATCTCCGCCCGTCACGAGCGTGCCGCCATTGCCCATCATGGGATGGTCTACTTCCCAAACCGATTCCTGCTTCTCAGGATCCCAGGCGAGCAGATATCCCTTCATCAAAGCGCGCATCATGGTTTGCGTCAGCTGCGCGTTATGCACGCCGCCATCCATATCGTTGCCCGTACTGAAATGTCGGTCTGAGCCGCGGAAGACCGGTTCGTCTTTCATCGGCGCCCCGTTCTCAAGCGCAGGGATATAGACGAGACCCGTCCGCGGGCTGTAGGACATCGGATGCCAATTATGCGCACCGAGTCCAGAGGGATAAACCATCGCCGTCCCCTCGGCGAAATCCTGCCCTTCTTGCTCGACTGGCCGCCCTGTTTTGGGATCGTAATGCGAGGCCCAGGTCAGCTTGCGCGCGTAGATCTCCGCAGAAAGCAGCTCACCTGTCGCGCGATCGAGGATGTAGAAGAATCCGTGCTTCGGCGCCTGCATGATCACGCTGCGCGCTTCGCCCTTCCATTCTATTTCGGCCAGGATCATGTGTTGAGTCGAGGTGTAGTCCCAAGTCTCGGCGGGCACTTGCTGGTGATGCCAAACGTATTCTCCGGTATCCGGGCGAAGCGCGATAATCGAGCAAAGAAAGAGGTTGTCTCCACCTTCCGGGCTTCGGATGCGCCGGTTATGCGGCGAACCGTTTCCAACGCCTATATAGAGAAGGTCGAGTTCCGGGTCGTAGGCCATGGAGTCCCAAACCGTGCCGCCTCCGCCGAGCTTCCACCATTCGCCAGTCCAGGTCCTCGCCGCATCGCGCATCTGTTCCGTCTCGAAGCCATCCGCCGGATTACCCGGCACCGTATAGAAACGCCAAGCCAGCTCCCCGCTCTCCGCATCGTAGGCAGAGACGTAACCCCGTGTGCCCGTGAATTCCGCGCCGCCAAAACCGATGATGACCTTGCCCTTGGCGATCCGCGGCGCACCCTGGATCGAATAACTCTTTCCTTCCGGCACGGTCATCTGTATCCAGACCGGAACCCCAGTCTCCCGGTCGAGCGCGATCAGCCGGCCATCGAGCGTGCCCAGGAAGAGCCGCCCCTCATAGGCCGCGACGCCGCGATTCGAGAAACCACAGCAATAGCGGTAGCTCGTTTCCCGAGGCACCTCCGGATCGAAGCGCCAAAGCTCCTCTCCAGTTTGGGCATCCAGCGCATGCACAACACTCCAACCCGAGGTGAAATAGAGCACGCCATCGATCGCAAGCGGCGTCGTCTGCACAGCCACGCGATTCCCGATTTCGAAAGACCAGGCGAGGCCGAGATCGCCGGCATTGTCATTGTTGATCTGATCGAGGGGGCTGAAGCGGTCCTCCGCATAACCCCGGCCGTGCGCGAGCCAGTTGGGTCCCTCGCCTTCTTGGTCGGCCTCCCGGAGGCGCGCATCAGTCACGCCGGCGCTCGATTCCGCCGCAGCTGCTGCTGTTGCTCGTTCTTCCGCAATGCCCGCTCCCGCCCCGAACATAAGAAGCGCCAAGCAACATCCCAGGGGAATGCGATTCAGTCCTTGCAAGGAAATCAACACGTTTCGAGTCTCCGGTTCCGCTCAGAGCCCCGCGGCACGCGGAGGGCTGCGCTGCGGCGCTCATTGCCGCAACACGGAGGGGATAGCGTGCAGCCGGTTCGACCGCATCGGTTCGCTCCGTTCCGCCGGGCCCAGTCTCCTCTTCGCCTCCGTCTAGTCGAGCGTTAGTATGAGTGGGTGAGCAAAGCATCCTCCCGCACGCCTCTCTTCGTAATCCTGATTGCCCTAATCCTTTTTACCGTGGGCATCTGGGGTTTCTACTCCTCGGACGGAGCCACCAAGGCGCGCGAACGAGAAGAACGCCTGGCCGAGGCCAGTGACTCCGGCCCGACCGAAATGGCACCGACGCTCGAAGTCCGCTCGATCATTGCGGGATCCGTCGACGCCAAGGAGATCGTCGAGCTCTCCGGCGTGCTCGAACCGCTGCGCACAACTTGGGTCGCAGCCGAAAGCGCCGGCCGAATTATCGAAGTGCCTATTGCTGAATTTTCACCGATCGAGTCGGGGGATGTGCTTGTCCGACTGGACTCGAGCCTTGCTCGCGCTGAGTTGATTCGCGCCGAAGCGTCTCAAGCTCTGGCCAAGTCGGAACTAGAACGACAGAAACGACTCGGCAGTCAATCGGTCGCGAGTCAAGCCGAACTCGAACGCGCGAGCGCCGAAGAGCGGCGAGCCTATGCCGCTTTGCTGGAGGCCCGCACGCGCCTTGGCTACACGCGTATCACCGCCCCTTTCGACGGCATCGTCAACGCCCTCGACCTCGACCCCGGCGCATACGTCCAGCCCGGTGTCCGAATTGCGGAAATCCTGGATGTCTCCAAAGTCGAAATGACGATCCTGGTCAGTGATCGCCAGATCGACTCGATAAAAGAGGGCATCACGGCGCGCATTCGCATCGACTCTCTCGGCAGCGAGCGCTTCGAGGCAAAAATCGTTCGCGTCGGACAAGCCACGCAAGCGGGCAGCCAACGCTATCCCGTCGTTGCACAACTCGGTAACGCCGAGGGCCGCTTTCGACCGGGCATGCTCGCTACCGCCCTCTTGGAGGTCGGCTCGCAAAAGGCCATCCGCCTGCCTGTCGGCGCTCTGGTTCGCGAGTTCGAGCTTGAATATGTCTTCGCGCTCGACGCAAACGACACGGCGCAGCGTCAGCGCGTCTCGACTCGCCCCGTTCCTTTCCGCCCCGATCAGATCGAGATTCTCGAAGGCGTCGCCGAGGGTGATCGCATCGCCATCACGGCCGTGGATCAACTTCGCGATGGCCTGCGCGTGCGCGCCCAATGACGCTCCCCGAGTTCAGCGTCAAACATACGGTCCTCGTCAACGTTCTATTCGTCGTCTGCATGCTCGCCGGCGCCGCGGCGCTCACGCTTACAGAAGTCGAGTACTACCATGACGTCACGCTGAACAAGGTTGTGATCGGGACGCGATGGACCGGCGCTTCGGCGGACGAGGTCGAACGACTCGTCACAACCAAGCTTGAGGAAGAACTCCTCACGGTCAACAATATCGACGAGATGCGTTCCGCATCGCAGTCGGGCGTGTCGCTGATTACGATTGATATTGACGAGACCCTCAACCAGGTCGAATACGAGTCCACGGTCAATGATCTCCGCGGCGCACTCGATCAGGTGCAGGACCTGCCGCAGGACGCCGAAGAGCCCACGCTCCGGGAGATCATTACGGCGGAAGTCAATCCCGTCGTCTTCATTGCCGTCACGGATGTCGGGGGCGTCGGCGACCTTGCACTGCGCGATGTGGCGCAAGAGATCAAATCCCGCGCACGGGAGCTTCCCGGCGTCTCGACCGTTGAAATCCGCGGCCTGCAGGACCGAGAGGTTCGCGTGCTCATCGACGGCAACCGCGCGGCACTTTACGATCTCACCGTTGCTGAAATTGCCGAACGCATACGACGACAAAACCAGAATCTGCCGGGCGGGACGTTTCAGGACGATTCAGGCGAAGCCACACTGCGCTCGATCGGCGATTACGGGTCGATCGAAGAGATCCTCGACACGATCGTCCGCGCGGGTGGAAGCGGGACTCAGATTCGGGTGCGCGACGTGGCGCGAGTCGAACGCGGACTTGAGAAGCCGATCTATATCACGCGCTATAACGGCAAACCCGCCGCGATCGTTTCGGTTGGCAAGAAGGACAAGACCGATGTCCGAAAACTCGTCGGACGCGTCGACACGTTCCTCGAAGAATTCACCACCCTCGTGCCTGAGGGCATTCATGTCAACACGACCCTCGACAGCTCAGATTTCGTCACGCCCCGAATCCAGGTCCTGATCAACAATATTCTGACGGGCATGCTCCTCGTGCTCGCGCTGCTCTGGTTCACGATCGGGTTCCGAAACTCGCTGCTCACGATCATTGCTATTCCGTTCAGCTTTCTGACCGCGATAATCTTCTTTCCGATTCTCGATATCAGCATCAACTCCAACACGCTGATAGGAATGCTCTTGGTCTCCGGCATGCTCGTGGATGACGCGATCATCGTGCTTGAGAATATCTACCGAAAGATCGAGGAGGGCATGGTCCTCGGCGAAGCGGTCATCCAGGGCGCCAACGAAGTGCTCTGGCCCGTAACCGCCGCCGTCCTGACAACGGTCGCCGCCTTCGCACCGCTTCTCCTCGTCGAAGGCACCGCAGGCAAGTTCATTTCGGTCCTGCCAAAATGCGTGGTTGTCTGCTTGATCGCTTCGCTCTTCGAGTGCCTCGTGATCTTGCCCGCCCACTACATGGACTTCGGCAGTCGAAGCGCTGCGTTCGTGACGAAGCGGAGAGACACCCTCCTCACCAAGATCATGGGCATCCCGGAACTGCTTCGAGGCCGAATGGATCGCGGCTTCGATCGCCTCCGCGCGCTCTACCTCCGCGCACTCCGCCCGGTCTTGATTCATCGCCTTTCGTTCTCGGTCCTCTTCATCGCGTTTCTCTTCGCCACCTTCGCCTTCTCCACGCGACTGAACTTCGAACTCTTTCCCGGCGAGTTCTCGAGTTTCAACATTTCGTTCGAAGCGCCCGCCGATTTCGGCCTCGATAAAACATCGGAGGTCACGCTCGCGATCGAAGAACTCCTGCTGGACATGCCGAGCGAAGACATTCAAGACTTCAACACGATCGTCGGTCTCTCCATCGATTTAAATTACGACCGGATCCTGGCGCCGAACCTCGCCCTGATCTCCGTCGCCATCCCCCAAACGGAGCGCAACCAGCTCAGCCCGAGAGCGGTCCTCGACCGAGTCAACGATAGCCTCCAGGCCTTCGCCGCCGAACATCCCGGCGACGTCGTCGCCCTTCGGGTCGAATCCGAACGCTACGGGCCGCCCGTCGGTCGTCCCGTCGAAGTCCGCATCGAGAGCGAAGACTTCGCTATAGACAAGAAGATCGCGGACGAACTCAAGGTCTACCTCGCCGGGATTCCGGGCGTAAGCGGAATCGACGATAACCTCAAGGAAGGTCCTCGCGAGATTCGCCTGCAGATCGACGAGGAACGTGCCGGTCGATTCGGACTGACCTTTGAAGACCTCGCGCGTGCCCTGCGATCCGCAAATGACGGCGTGGTCTCCTCAAGCTTCCGTTCACCCACCGCGGTGGAAGATGACGATATCCGCGTGCAGCTCGAACCGGGTCAGCGTGACCGCATCCTCGACCTGCTCGAAATTGAAGTCCGCGGCGCGAGTGGCCAGCTCGTCCGTCTCTCCGATGTGGCCAATCTAGAAATCACCCGCGGCTATCTCGCCTATCGACGCGTCGAAGGCAAACGTGCCGTAACGGTCTTCGCCGATGTCGATGATAATCTCGCAACGAGCGTGTCGGTGAATCAAGATCTCGAAGCGCGCTTCGCGGATATTCGCCTGCGCTATCCCCAGGTCGACCTTGTCTATGGTGGTGAGTACCAGGAATCCAACGAAGCAATGGCGAATACGCTCGCCGCGTTCCCGGTTGCGTTGTTGATGATCTACATGCTCCTGGCGACACTGTTCCGGAGCTATACGCAGCCCTTCATGGTGCTGAGTTCCGTCCCACTTGGCTTCGCGGGCATCATTTTTGGCGTCGGCCTGCTCGGTTATTCCATCAGTTTCAACCTGCTCTACGCTTCGGTTGGCCTCTCGGGCGTCGTGGTGAATGATGCGCTTGTGCTCGTCGACTTCATCAACCGCGCGCGCCGCGAGGGCATGTCGACCTTTGAAGCGGTTTCTCAAGCCGGCGCACAGCGTCTCCGACCCGTGATCCTCACGACGATGACGACGGTCGTGGCGCTGCTCCCCATGGCGCTCGGCATTCAAGGCGCATCGATGAGCTACGGCCCCTTCGCGGCTTCGATCGCCTTCGGGCTGCTCTTCGCCATGATCGGAACGCTCTTCGTCATTCCTCTGAGTTACGCGATGCTGGACGGATTTCATGCTGCCGTCCGCCGATCCTGGGAGGGCACACCACTCAAAACGCCAAAGGCGAAAGAGAATCCAGCCGCTACCGTCTGAATAAAGGAGAAGCTGGATGGAATTCGTTGTCAGTTATGACCTCCGGGCGCCGGACTTTGGACCACCGGCCCGAGAGATCTACGCAGCCACACTCGACCAATGTGCCTGGGCCGACGAGATCGGCTTTGACGTGATCGGACTCGGCGAACACCACGCCTCCGACGACGGTTATCTCCCCTCGCCCATCCCGATGGCCGGAGCGATCGCGGCGCGCACGAAACGAATCACGATTCGACCCAACGTGCTCCTCGCTCCGCTTTATGAACCCGTCAAGCTCGCGGAAGACCTCGCGGTCTTGCAATACATCTGCGATGGCCGCCTCGAGGTAGTCATCGGCGCAGGCTATGTCCCCTACGAATTTCAGATGTTCGGCAAGCGACGCGAGGATCGTAAAGAGCTCTACATGCGAGCCTTTGAGGTCCTGCGCAAGGCGTGGTCGGGCGAGACCTTCGATTTCGAAGGGCGCAGCGTCAAGGTCCGCCCCATTCCCGACCCCGCACCCAAGCTTCTGTTAGGCGGTACCCATCGCGCCGTCGCCAAGCGGGCCGCCAAGATTGCAGACGGCTATTATCCGCCCGCCGGCGAGAATTGGCATCATTACCGCAAGGCCTGCCTCGATCTGGGGAAGCCGGATCCGGGCGAAAACTTCAAGGCTCTGGGTCCCATCTATACCCACGTGACGAACGATCCGGAGGGCGATTGGGCAAAGATCGCGCCGCATGCGAAGCATGTCGTCGAGTCGTATTCCAAGTGGACCGTCGAAGCTTTTGGAAAGGCCGCAGGCCCCTTCGCAGGCGGTGTCGATACGGATGATCTCCGCGCCAGCGGAAGCTACCTCTGCCTCCGCCCCGAAGAAGCCGTCGAGATGATTCAAGGCCTCGGCCGCGACCGCACCTTCATCCTGACACCGCTGCTTGGCGGACTCGACCCGAAGCTGTCTTGGTCCGGTCTCCATCTCTTCGAAAAGGAAGTCTGGCCGCATGTCCGGGATCTTCGCGACCCGGCGTGAAGCTCGCGTCCGTGCCCGATTTCGGAACCTGACGGGCGCGCGCCCACTGCTGTAGCGTTCTGAATGTCAGTGGTCGCTCGGCTCCGGCGTGTTCCGTATTGCGAATACTCAATAGAATGAAACGAAACGAAAGGCAGTCCATGTCGCCCCAAGCTGATCTCCCCCCGACGATGCGTGCTTGGCGAGTCCATGCGTTTGGCCCAGAACCGAGCGAGACGATGCAGCTTGACGAAGTGGACGTGCCGCAGCCGGGCCCTGGCGAACTCCTTGTTCGCGCGCTTGGTATTCCGCTGAATCTGAATGATATGGAGCGGATCAACGGCAAGAACATGATGGTCCGTCCCGAGCTTCCCGTCACGCCGGGCATGGAAGTGATGGGTATCGTCGCCGCCTGTGGTGAAGGTGTCGAGGACTGGCTTGGGCGACGGGTGGTTGCGATGCCCAAGCAGGCGACGGGCGGCTATGCCGAGTACTCCATTTGCCCTGTCGTTTCGGCGTTTGAGATGCCGGAAAGCGTGCCCCTGCCGGATGCGGCTGCGCTCTATTTCCCGTATCACCTCGCGTGGCTGGGACTCCTCGACCGCGCCGAACTCAAAGCAGGCGAATCAGTCTTGATTCACGCAGCGGCGGGTGGCTCCGGTTCCGCCGCAATCCAGATCGCTAAACATCTCGGCGCCACCGTCTTCGCAACCGCGGGCAGTCCCGAAAAAGTCCAGCTCTGCAAGGCACTCGGTGCCGATCATGCCATCGACTACAACGAGCAAGAATTTTCTGCCGTTGTTATGGAAGAGACGGGGGGACGCGGTGTCGACGTCGTCTTCGACAATGTCGGCGAGGCCGTGATGGCCCCCTCCATGAACTGCATCGCCTACAACGGCCGATACCTGATGATGGGCTTCGCCTCGGACAAGAGCTTTGCCGACGAAAAGTTCATCGTCCCGCGACGGATCTCCGCCGGCAATTTCCGCCTCTGCGGCGTGCTTCTCGCCTACGCCGACGCGCAAACCTCAGCGATGATGAAGCAGGCCATGGGTTGGAACTTCGTCTCCGATGCCCTCGGCGAAATCATCACGAAGGGCATCGTCGAGCTCGTCTCCGCGGGCCACGTGAAAGCCGTCATAGGCGAAACCGTCGAGTTCGAAGACATCCCCGCCGCAATCACACGCATGCGCGACCGGCAGACCGTCGGTCGAACGATCGTCAAACTTTTCTAGGCGGCCTGCTTAAGCGGGTCCCTTCCGAGCTCCACTGATCTCGATCCATAAGGACGCCGCTATGCCGAATCCCTATCCAGCCCTAAGCATTCGGTCTCGTCGAACACGGGTCGGCGGTTTTTTCGCCTTCGCGTGCGCGCTCGCATTCGCATCAATAACCGGACTCTCCTGCGGAGGCGAGCGGACTTCCTTCTTTAGCCCGCCGCAGGCGCTCGATTCCAACCCGCCGCAGGCGCTCGACACCACCCCGCCGGCCGCGCCGATCCTGACGTCGATCGCTGCGCCTTGCGAGAATCGCAATTCGGAGCGCAACCTTCTCTGGGGCGAGCTCCATGTGCATACCGGTTTCTCGGGTGATGCCTGGCGATCGGATGTCCGGACTCGCCCCGCCGATGCGTACCGCTTCGCGCTCGGACAGTCGGTCGAGATTCCCCCGCTCGATGCCGCCGGTCGAGGCACGCAGCGCATTCAACTCGAACGCCCCCTCGATTTCGCTGCCGTGACCGATCACGCCGAAACCCTCGGCAGCCTCGAACTCTGCACGAATCCTGAGAACCCGGCGTATGAGAGTCCGGGCTGCGATTTCTACCGGCGTCAGCCCGCGCATCCGGGCATTGCCCGCCCACCCGGCATGCCCGCCGCCCTCGAGATCGATCGCATGGTCTGTGGCGAGAACGGTGAGCGATGCCGCGCCGCCGCTCTCACTCCCTGGCAAGAAACGCTCCGCGCTGCCGCACGCTACAACGACACAACGACCGCTTGCGAATTCACCACCCTTGTCGCTTACGAATGGTCCGGCGCACGCGGCGGGCCGCTCCTCCATCGCAACGTGATCTTCCGAAACGCAATCACCCCCGTCCCGATCGGTTCGGCCAGCGCCCCCCGCCCCTGGGATCTGTTCCGCTATCTCCAGTCGGAATGCCTCGAAGCCGGCATCGGCTGCGATGTTCTCTCGATTCCGCATAACTCAAACACAAGCCAAGGCGAGATGTTCGCCTTGGACTACCCGGGCGCGAAGAACCTCGAAGAAGAACGTGCGATGGCCGAGCAACGCATCGCCCTCGAGCCCGTCATCGAAATCATGCAGCACAAGGGCGACTCGGAATGCAGAAATGGACTCGCGGGCGTTTTCGGCGCGCCCGACGAACTTTGCGATTTCGAGAAGCTCTTTAGCAAGGACCTGCCTGAGTGCGAACCCGGCGTTGACATGACGGCCAACGATGTGCGGTGCACGTCAAAGGGCAGCTTCGCACGCAGTGGACTCGCGATTGGCCTCGCTGAAGAGAAGCGGATCGGCGCCAACCCTTTCAAGTACGGTTTCATCGCTGCAACCGACACGCATAACGCGGCTGCGGGCTACGTCACGGAATCAGACTGGAAAGGTCATGTCGGCAATCGCGACGCCGAACCCGCCAAGCGCATGAGTGAGATCATGCCGGGCCGCGGAAACGTACTCAACAATCCTGGCGGCATCGCCGCGGTCTGGGCCACCGAAAATTCGCGAGAAGCCATATTCGACGCGATTCGGAACCGCGAAACCTACGGGACCAGCGGGCCGCGCATTCCAGTCCGCCTCTTTGGTGGATGGGGCTATGCGGAAAATCTCTGCGACACGGACCATTTCGTGGAAAGCGGATATTCAGGCGGAGTTCCAATGGGCGGGACGCTCGACCCAGCGCCGAGCGAAAATGCCGCGCCGATCTTCGCCGTGCATGCCCAAGCCGATCCCGGCACCTCCGCTCAGCCCGGCAACCTTCTGCAACGCGCACAGATTATCAAAGTCTGGAACGACGACGCCGGGCAAATGCATCAGCGCGTATTCGACATCGCGGGTGACGCGCAGAACGGCGCCTCCGTGGACATCAACACCTGCGAACCCCGCGGCCCCGGTGCCCGCGAGCTCTGCCAGGTTTGGCGCGATCCCGAATTCGACGCCAAAACGCCTGCCGTTTACTACGCGCGCATCGTCGAAAATCCCAGCTGCCGATGGCACGCAGCAGAATGCGCAGAGATGAGCGAAGCCGACCGACCCGCCTCCTGCGACCCGAGCGAATTCTATCCAAAGGTCATCCAAGAACGCGCCTGGACTTCCCCTATCTGGTATAAGGGCTAAGCCCTCGCGCCCCCGGCGCGAATAACACGCACCCCCAAAAGCGCCTGTAGCCCAAGCGCGCGCAAAAGAAAAGTGCCTGCGGCCCAAGCGCGCGCGGCGCGCGCCTATAAAAAGCGGTATTCGCTCATCCCGCCCGTGATCGCCGTCTCGAAATCGTAGAAGCTCGGAACGTGCGCGAACATTTCCTGCACGACGGAGGGATCGCCGAAATAGAGCGATTCGTCCGTAAAATGTTCAAGACTCGGAAAACGCTCAAGCACGACCGCGAGATACGACGGCGCCTCGGGCGTGAGTCGGCGCGCCACGGAATTTCGAACGTAGGAATCGCGATGCGGATGCAAATCGAAGGAAAGCTTCGAATGCACCTCCTGCCATTCTCGGTAGAAGTCTTCGAGTTCGACCTTCGCCGGCTTATCGTTGATGCCCCATTGCGTCACGCCCGGGACCCGTCCGCCCTCTTCAACCGAATGCGGACACGGAACCACGCTCGACTCCGTCACGAGATAGCCCCATAGCTCCTCGCCAAGCGGTCGCAGCGCCTCTTCGACCCCACCGCGATCATCGAGCGCCGGAAGCCAACACTCAAACACGAAGCCCAAAGCATCAAAGTCGCCACCAATCCGACTTGCTGAGCGCGCCCGAATCTCTTCCGTGTATTCAGGCAGGAGCAGCGCCATCTGCTGCCCGCCCGCCGCACGCGCCGCCGAGACGACCCGAGTCGCCACCGCCTCACGCCGCGCCGCACAGTCGCCTTGGGCTTCCTTCGAGATGTACATCAATTTTTCCACAGGGCAGAACCTTCTTTCTTTGACGGCGATGATCGCTTCGTTCTAGCCTACCGAAAATAGCAGGAGCCACTAATGATCAAACTCGTCTGTTTCATTCGAAAACGAACTGACCTCTCTGTCCCGGCATTTCAAAGGCACTGGCGCCAGAACCACGGCCCGCTCATCAAAAGCCTTCCAAAGCTCCGCCGACACCTCATTCGCTACGAGCAGAACCATCGACTGGACTCCGATTACGCGCGGGATACGGCGGGGGCCGCCAGCGCTCTTCCCAGCGCCGCCAGCGGCTACGAGGGTTCGACGATCATGTGGTTCGAGTCGATGAAGGACTATCACGCATTCGCCGAAGAGCCCGACTACGCCGACCACATCGCGCCGGATGAGGCGAAGTTTATGGATCGCGCACAGACGCTCTATTTCTTCACCGAGGAAGAGGACATCAAGTTCGGTGATGCAGGCACACAATCCCAGGCAAGCGTGAAGCTTCTAGCCCTCCTCCGGCGGCGCGCCGACCTCTCACCCGAGCAGTTCCATACGCATTGGTCAGGCCCCCATGCCCGGCTCTTCAGCGAGAACGACTCGCTGCGCGAACACATCCTCGCGTATCAGCAAAATCATCGTTTCGCAGAGGATTACACCCGCGATCCCGGTACGTATTGGGACGGGCTCGCGGAGCAGTGGTACGCATCGATGGAGGCCTTCTACGCAGGTGCAGGCGGAGCGCCGTTCAACGAACTCGTCGTCCCGGATGAGGAATGCTTTATCGACCGCCCCGCGACGCAGTTCATCCTGAGCCGGCCCGCGGAAATCATCGTCGGGTAAGATACCGGGTAGCTGCCGATGGGATGGCGGGGCGATCGATACACACTCTGCTCGACCGGTCTCCCCGCCGGATGCGTTCCGCAGCGCGGAGTACGCGCCCAGATCGAACAAGGCCCAAAGCACGCGAATCGGCCGCTGCCGATGGCGGGTCGATTGCTATCGTTCGCCTTCCTTCGCGTCTCGACCCTTCGAGGCGATCTTACCCCCCCGGGCCCCATCCGCGGCCCCAACCGGAGTCCTTAATGTCCCATCCCTTCGATTACTCAGGCAAGCGCGTCGTTATCACGGGCGCCTATTCCGGCGTCGGCGCCGCTCTCCTCGACGTCCTCGTCGAGCTCGGAAGCCCCGAAGTAATCGCACTCGATATCAACAAGCCCCAGGGACCGATCTCGTCCTTCATTGAAACGAATATGGGCAAGGCGTCCTCCGTGGCTGCCGCGATTGATAAGATCGACGGTCCGATCGATGTCCTCTTTAACAATGCGGGAATTGCCGCGACCCATCCCGTCGAAGACGTGATGGCGGTCAACTGGCTCGGACTTCGCCAGCTCTCCGAAGGCCTGCTTCCGCAGATCAAGGAAGGCGGCGCAATCGCCAACACGGCCTCCATCGCCGGCGGCCAGTGGCCCGGTCATCTCCAGGAAGTGCTTGAATGCATCGCCCTCGAAGACCGCGACCAGCTCTTCGGCTGGTGCGGCGATCACACAGAACTCGTTGGCGACGGTTATGCGTTCTCGAAGGAATGCGTGCAGGTCTACACGATGAAGAGTGCAAAGAGCACCCTCGCGCGAAAGGTCCGGACGAACAGCGTCTGCCCCGCACCGATCGATACGCCGCTCCTGCCCGACTTCAATAAGACGATGTCCGAAAAGACCATGAACTGGACGATCGATCAGATCGGCGGCAAAATCGCGACACCGCGCGATATCGCGATGACGCTTGCGTTCATTGGTTCCGATGCCGCGGGCTACGTGAACGGCGTCAACCTGAACGTGGACATGGGCTTCAACGCGTTCATGACGACGGGCCAGATCGACTTCTCCGCACTCGCATAACACTCTCTGCTCCACCGACGAGCATCGGAGCTGTTTTGGAAAACCGCCGAGCCGAACTGAACGCCCGAACGATCATGGGCGTGGCCATCGCCACCGCAATGGTGGCGGCGGCCGTCCTGGTCTGGGGTTGGGGTTGGGGTTGGGGACGAGGCTCTTCCCCGTCTGATGCGAATTCGTCCGCGGCGGCACGCGGGCCGAATTCCGGAACACCGCGGGCGGTGGCGCAGGTCCCCGCCGAAGCGCGTGCCGGCGAAGCCCGATCCGATCAAGTCCACCTCCCTGCTGTGACGTCCGCTCAGGAGGCGTCTGGCTCAATCGATGCGCGAGAAGCCGGCAATCAGAACGCCGATGACGAGGGAGAAGAATGGCTTCCGAACCTCGAGGAAGATTTCGGGCCGGAAGATGCCTATTTCGAGGAGCGGTACGGCGCGCCGACACCGGAACTCATTCGATCGAGCCTCGGCACGGCGTTGCGCCAGCGATTTTCCGAACGACGCCTTTCTCCTGAGCAAGAGAAACGTGCGGGGGATGCGCTGATCCAGCTCCGACAGCTCCGACTCGCGATGCGTTCTCTGGCCTTTACCCCGGAGAATGCGGATGAGCGGCGTCAGATCGTGACCGAGTACAAGGTCGCCGTCTCGGAGTTTGAACTCGGCACGGGAATGAACATCATTGAATTCACCGAGCCGCAAAGAGGCCAAGCGACCGGTGGTACGGAGGGCGTAAAGCTTGATAGTCCGGACGGTCTCGTGCTCCCGAAGTTCGACACGGGGCTCGATAATGATCGCGCCGACGCATCCTCGAATCCGGCTCCGGGCCCTGCCGGCGATACACCATGAGCGGGAATTGCCTAACATTCATTCAGTTCGGGCGCATCAAACTGCTCCTTCTGACATTTGCAGCTGCCTTGCTCTTCTCGCCCGCCGTCGCCCATCGCGCGGAGGCACGCACCCCCCTCGCTGAACTCTACGGGGAAACGATTTACGTTGAAGACGTAGAGGGCGCCCTCGCCTTTCGTATCTATCAGCTTGAGGTCGACAAGTATTCTCTGTTAAAGAGCGAGGCCGAGCGGCGGATCGAATCGCGGCTTCTTTCTGCAGCAGCAGCGCAACGCGGAGTGAGTGTCGCTGCACTCCTCGCCGAAGCTGAGGGCGGCGCGGATTCGGTATCGCCGGAAGCCATCGATGCGTATCTCGACGAGAATCCCTCGCGGTCGGAAGCGGACCCAGCCAAGGTGCGCGAACGGGTGCGGAACTATCTCGGTGAACGAGGCCGACTTGAGCGACGCATCGCTTTCATGGACTCGCTCCGCAAGACAGCGGGCGCGAAGATCTTGCTCGAATCGCCGGAACGGCCTCGAACCAACTTCGAGATTGCGTCTTCGCCGACGCGTGGCCCGGCCGATGCGCCCGTGCAGATTATTCATTTCGCGAGTTTCGGTTCGCGCAATTCCGCGCGCAGCGCTGACAAGATCGCGCGGCTCGTCGAGGCCTTCCCGGGCAAGATCCGGCAAACGCATATCAACTTGCTGACAGACCGCGACGAAGCGGTTCTATTCGCGGCGCGCGTGGGCTTCGCGGCACAGGAGGCGGACCGTTTTTGGCCGCTTCACGATGCCCTGTTCGAAGCAGAGGGCCGGCTGAGTCCAGACAAGATCAAGTCGATTGCATCAAAAATGGGCCTTTCCGCGTCTGTGGCACGCGATGCGGCCCGTTCCGCAGATCGTCTCGGCCAGGCAAAGCGGGATATCGACCGCGCGGTGACCGCGGGTATTCCGCGCGAGCCAGGCCTTTTCATCAACGGTCTTTTCGTTTCAGGCCTGCTCCCTTTCGACGAGATCAAAGCGCTCGTTGAAGAAGAGCTTGCTCGCCTCGATCCGGCACCTAACTAACAAAATAAAGAGAGAGATCCCATGTATCGCGTCATTGTCTGGGGCACAGGCTTCGTCGGAAAATCGGTTCTGCGCGGCCTCCGCGGCCATTCGAACTACGAAATCGTAGGCGTCCTCGTCAACGATCCAGCCAAGGACGGCCTGGATATCGGCGAGATCATCGGGACTGAGCCCTGGGGACTCAAGGCCACGCGCGACATCGAGGCCACACTCGCCCTCGATGCTGATGCCGTCGCCTATTTCGGTCCGAACGCCATGCACGCCGAGACGAATATGGCGAACCTGACTGCGGCTCTCCGCGCTGGCAAAAACGTCGTCGATACCAGCATGGGCATGTTCCAGAATCCGAAGCTCGTCCCCGCCGAGATGCGCGCACCGATCGATGAGGCCTGCCGGGCAGGACGCAGCACCTTCTTTAGTGGCGGCATCGACCCCGGCTTCGCCAACGATCTTTTCCCGCTCACGTTGCATGGCCTTTGCGGCCAGGTCGAATCCGTTCGTACGACGGAGTACATCGACGGCGGGAGCTATCCGGACCAAGAGAGCCTGAAGATGATGGGCCTCCTCTCGGATATGGACAGCCCGCCTCTGCTCGACACAAAGGGGATGATGACGGGGATCTGGGGCGGGCCGCTCTATATGATCGCCGAAGCGCTCGGAGTCGAAGTGGAGGAAACCCGCGAGGTGTATCGCCGTTGGGGCGCGACTGAGGCCGTCGATTTTCCATACGGCCGGGTCGAAGTTGGCCAATGTGCCGCGCACCAGATCGAACTCCAGGGCGTTGTCGCCGGAGAGCCGCGCATCTTCATCGACCATGTGCATCGCCTCTTTCCCGAGGCCGCGCCCGACTGGCCGCGACCGCAGCTCGACGTCGTGCACGCCAATCGCATCGAAATCCTCGGCACCCCCAACATCATCCAGGAAACCATCATGCAGGACCCCTTCACCGGCGACCACAACGGCGGCGGCTGCCTCGCCACAGGAATGCGCGCCTTCAATGCCATCCCCGCCCTCAGCGAGGCCGAGCCCGGCATCCTCTCGACCCTCGAATTGCCCCTGATTGCCGGCCGAGGCGGCATGAGAGCCTCCTCGTAAGGCCCGATTGTCCTTCTGACTCGGAATCAGATATAGTTCAGTTGTATTGCTTGACTCTCCCCGCGGGATATGGCCAAGTGATTGAGGACGGCGTGGTGATGGCGGAGCATTTGGTGCCGAGCCACGAGGATCAACGCGTTCGTCCACCAAGTGGCACCGATCACGAGTCGCCCCAAGCCTCTCGCGGTAATCGCCACCAGCTGGAGGGCTTAACTGATGACGCGTTTTTCCGGATTGCGAAGAATTCTTGTCCTTTTGATCTTCACTGGGCTGATCGCCCTGCCCCTGACGGCGGGGAGCGCGGACGCCAAAGATCCGCAGCGCACGCCGAAGCGACTTTCGAGCACAGGCGACAGCATCACCGAAGCGATCAACGCCGAAGAGTTCAATCCCTTCATCTTCATCACGCCGAATCATTGGGCGAGCTGGGCGAACGGCTATCGCGGATTCTGGGAATGGCTGCTCGGTCGAACCAACGTGAACAGCCATAACCAGCGCATCACGAGCCAGTTCGGTCGCCGAAGCCGCAAGAACTATATGGAAGCCGTCTCCGGCGCAAACAGCTTCGACCTCGGGCCTCAGATGAGCGCCTCGGTCGGCCGATCGGCGGACTACGTCACGGTCTTCATGGGACATAACGATGTCTGCCAGAATAATTTCGGCGAGATCCCGACAGACGCGGAGTTCGAAATCAACGTCCGCGCCGGCTTTGACCAACTCGCATCAGGTCTTCCGAATGGCGCAACGATCTACACCGCCGAAATCGTCGACATCTACAAGCTCTGGCAGCTCGGCCCGCAGCTGAGCGGCGCGCTAGGTATTAGCTGCGAGCTGATCTGGACGGCGACGCTCTTCAACATTTATCCGTGCAGCACGATGCTCAGCCCGACCAATAGCGAGGCTGATCGCCAATTCACGCGAGGTCGCAACCTGGCCTTCAACGATATCCTTGCTGATCTCGTGGACGAGTATGACGCAAGCGATGACCATCATTACTGGGAGTTGACGGACGTGACCTCGCAAACGGATTTTGTGCCGAGCGAAGTTTCTCCCTTCGACTGTTTCCATCCGTCTGCGGCGGGGCAAAAACGCCTCGCGCGAGACACATGGAACGAGGGGCCATTCGGCAACTAACACTTTCTCAAACTAACTTCTGCCACCTCCCCGGACTCGAAGGTAGAGATCGGTCGCGCGATTCCCAGCGCCGGCCGCGATGAACGAGCCCGGACATGAGCGCGCCCAAACGGCGCGTTGGAGCCCCGCGACCCTCCTGACACCCAGCACCCGCAAGTGTCATAGGGGGTCGCGCACGGGCTTTCCCACCAAGAGCACACGCGACTCGCGCAAATCCGCCTCAAGCAGCCCGATCTCGCTGTAATTCGAAAGCCCCGCCTTCGCCCCTTCGAGCAGCTTTTCGACCGCGGCGATGCGTGCCTCAAGCACGCTCCGCGTCTCATTCCCCTTGGCGACGTCGAGGAGCCGAAGTGCCTCAAGCGGCTTGCCCTTCGTGAGATAAAGGCGCGCACGCTCCGCGAGGGCATCCGCACCTCCGGCGAGTTCGACCAAGTCACCGTTCACCGCCGTGGGCGGCACATGGTAAAGGTTGGCGACCGTATCGTAGTAGTACCAACCGGCGATGATCTCCCAGGTCGCGCGAACCGACCACGACACCTTGCCATGCCCTTGGCTAAGTTCGAGATGAGGGGGGAGTTGAATATCTCGCATCAACTCCCAAACCGTCTTGCCGGAATTCATGCCCGCAAGCGTTTCGTTCCACATGTACTGAACGGCGTCTCGCATCTTCTTAACGCTCGCCTGGATATAGGCTTCGCCTTCGACGACCCGGAAATGCGAATGCGCAATCACCTTCGGTCGCAGAGATAGAACTAGATCGAGCGCATCGATATAGTCGAGCGGGTCCCGATATTTCTCGCCGCGCACGGTGTAGAGATTCGGGAACATCGGATAGAGCGTGCCGAACAGATCCCCCGTGAAGAGGATCCGCGACTCGGGCAGCCATAACAGGATGCCGTCTTCTCCCTCGCCGCCGTTTTCGGGCGCGATGACGACGAATTTCACGCCGCCCATTTCGAATGCGTAGTCTGCGCCCGGATAGACCTCGCGCGTGGGCTTCATATTCCAGTAGGGCCTCGGCGCTTCGGGGGCGAGGCTCACGCGATCAGGGTAGAGCACGTGGTAGCGCTTCTTGAAATAGGGGAGCGCTTCGTCCTGAAGGCGAGCCATATAGCTGTAGCGATGATGTTCGATGAACTCGGTGCCCGCGGCAATCTCTTTTTTCCAGGTCGGCAGTCCGCCTGAATGATCTCCGTGCGCGTGGGTCACGATGATCTTGCGAATGGGCCCGGTCGCCGTCTCGAGAATCGCCTTTCGCTGCTCCGCGAGCTGGCCGTAGGGAGCGCCTGTGTCGACAAGGACTGAGCCCTCGCTGGTATTGATCAGGAAAAGCGCGCCTTCGCCTTCAATCTTGAAGACAAAATCGTTGATCGGTTTCACCGAAACCGGAATCGACTGCAGATCGTCGACGCGAACATCGACATCGGTCTCTACCTCGATCTTGGTCTCGGCCTCACTGGCGCCTGCGGCCTCGGGCGAATGCAAGGCTGCGCCAAGAAACGACACAGTCGCGACGAGCAAGAGCGAAAGAAGGGCAATGATTCGACAAGCGATCCGCATGGGGTCTCTCCCTGAACTTGAAAATAGCGATTGGAGCCAAGAGAAGCGTAGCGCCTATACCTCCGTCTATGCTCTAGGTTCCGGAGCCCGCCAAAGCCTCAGCGCGGGCGAGCTGGACATCGAAAAACGCCCAAGGAGATCTCTTGTCGCAAGCTCAACCGATTCCGAATCGTGTGTTATTCGGATACGGACTCGCCGGAGCCCCTGGGATCTACACCTACGTACTCATACTCATTATGTACATGAAGTACGCCGCTGTCTCGCTGGGCGCCTCTACGGCTGCTGTCGGTACGGTTTTTCTAGTAGCTAAGCTTTGGGATGCCGTTTCTGATCCGCTGATTGGAAACGCCAGCGACCGCACAACGCATCGCCTAGGCCGAAGGCGCCCATGGCTGCTTGCGTCCGCCCCGCTTCTGGCGCTGTTCAGCATGATGGCTTGGATGCCACCAGAAAGCCTCGAAGGCAGCGCGCAGATTGCCTGGATCGCCGTCTCCGTTGTCGGCTTCTATACCGCTTACACGATGTTCGACATCCCGCATATGGCGCTAGGGTCAGAAATCAGCCTCGACGCGATCGGCCGAAATCGCATCTTCGGTGTTCGACAGATTATGCGGGTGCTCGGCATGCTGATTGCCGCGACCGGAGGCGTCTACCTGGTTGAGCAAGGCCGCTCCACCGCGGCGCTCATGGCCGTTGCGATCGCGGTCATCACGATCGCCATGATCTTCTTCGGTGTTTCTTTCCTCCCCAAGGAGCGGCCCGAATTCATGGGACGTGGAGGCGAGAATCCAATTCGCGCTCTGCGAGACGTCGCAGGCAATCCTCACGCGCGCCTCTTTCTCTTCGTGATCTTCATCGATGCCATCGGCACGGGCGGTATCGGGGCCATGACGCCTTTCGTCATCCACTACGTCGTCGGCATGAAAGAACTTACGCCGATTCTCCTCGGCTTGAATATGCTCGCCACTCTCGCGGGCGTCCCCCTCTGGCTTCGCCTCGATCGCTATTTCGAGAAGCGAAGGCTCATTCTCTACGCAATGTTCGGCAGCATGATTGGGTACGGACTCACACTGTTCGTCGGTGAAGGCGATTGGCACATCATTGCCATCTCCTCAGTGCTCGCCGGCCTCGCCTCTTCGTGCTCCAACACACTCGGCTATACGCTGAAAAGTGAGATTATCGACTGCGACGAATTGGATACGGGGGAACGGAAGGAAGGCGCCTATTTCGCAGGTTGGAGCTTCGTGAGTAAGTTCGGCGCGGGAATCATGATCGGCGCGGTCGGATGGGCGCTCGAATGGTCTGGCTTTGACGGCAGCGTCCAGGAACAAAGCGACCTTGCCAAGCGCACGATGATCATCCTGATGGGCGGCTTTCCCTTGGTCTGCTATTTCATCGGGGCCATCGTATTCTCCCGCTTCAGCCTGACAGAAGCCCAGCATGCTCAGGTTCGCCAAGAACTAGACGCGCGTATGGATGCCGACGCTGACTAAATCCAAGCGCTTTATAAAGCACCGCCCTAAGCACCGCCTACGCAAAGGATCCCCCCAGACATGACCGCAGCAGACGCGCCCGCGCCCCTCGACTTTTACCCCGGCCACTGGGCCGCAGAGACACCTGATAAGCCCGCGATCATCATGGCCGAGTCCGGCGAGACGGTGACCTACGCTGAACTCGACGAGGCTGCGAATCGCCTTTCTCAGCTCTTCCACGCCGCAGGACTGCGCCCCGGCGATCACATCGCCTTCTGCATGGAGAATCGTGCAGAATTCCTGCCGATAATCTGGGGCGCACATTACGCAGGCCTCTACTACACCGCCATCAGCTCTCGCCTGACGACCGAAGAACTCGCCTACATCATCGAGGACAGCGGCAGTCGCGCGTTCCTCTCAAGCCCGTACATGGCCGAATCCGTCGCCGGCTTATCCGGCTCGGACCGCGGCGACGTGCTCGACAAGCTCGACATTCGGCTGAGTGTTGGAGGAGACCTTCCCGGCTTCGATCGCTATGAAGAGGAAATCGCCAAGCATACGGCTGCGCCGCTGGCAGACCGCGTCGAAGCGATGCCGATGCTCTACTCCTCGGGCACGACGGGTCGTCCGAAAGGCGTGAAGCCTTCTATGCCGGGCACGCCGCTGGGTTCGGGCGAAGGCCTAACGAATATGATCCGCTTCCTCTTTGGCGGGAATAGCGACTCGGTCTACCTCTCCCCTGCACCGCTCTACCACGCGGCGCCGCTGCGCTATTGCATGAATTTCCACCGTGTCGGTGCGACGCTTATCCTGATGGAAAAATTCGATGCCGAGGGCGCGCTCGAGCAGATCGCCAAGCGTCGCGTGACCCATAGCCAATGGGTGCCAACGATGTTTGTCCGCATGCTGAAGCTCGATGAAGCCAAGCGGAAAGCCTACGACACGAGCAGTCTTCAGTTTGCCGTGCATGCTGCGGCGCCCTGTCCGATCGGCGTCAAAGAACAAATGCTCGACTGGTGGGGTCCCGTGGTTCACGAATACTACGCAGGTACGGAAGGCAACGGCTTCTGTTATGCGTCGCCCCCGGACTGGCTCGCCCATAAAGGCACCGTCGGAAAATGCCTCACCGGCGAACTGCATATCCTCGACGACGACAACAACGAAGTTCCGATCGGTCAGGAAGGCGCCATCTATTTCGGCGGCAGCGAACAAGCATTCGAGTACCACAACGATCCCGAAAAAACGGAAGCTGGCCGCCTCGCGAACGGCTGGAGCACACTCGGCGATATCGGGCGCATCGACGAAGACGGCTTTCTCTACCTGACCGACCGCAAGGCCAACATGATCATCAGCGGCGGCGTCAATATTTACCCGCAGGAAGCCGAGAACGTGCTCACGATGCACCCCAAGGTGCAAGATGTCGCGGTCTTCGGCGTCCCGAACACGGATTTCGGCGAAGAGGTTAAGGCGGTCGTCCAACCGGTCGATTCAAAGGAAGCCGGTGAATCGCTCGAGCGCGAACTGATCGCGTATTGCCGCGAACACCTGGCCGACGTGAAGTGTCCAAGGTCCATCGACTTTAGAGAGGAACTGCCGCGGCATCCGACCGGCAAGCTCTACAAGCGGCTCCTCAAGGACGAGTACTGGAAGGGCCACGACACGCGACTGCTCTAGACGGGCGGCGCTTCCAAAGAGAACGAACCATGCAGCCCACATTTTCGAGAAGACGTTTTCTGTACCAAAGCCTCACGGCTTTCGGCACGGTCATTTTCGCGAACGGCTGCTCGCGCTCTTCATCAGATCCCGCACCACCTAACAATTTCACGGACGACACGGACGCGCTGAAAGCGGCGGACGGGTCGAAAGCGGCAGACGCGACAAAAGCCATCCCCGGCGTTCAAGGCGCTCAAGGCGCAGACGCCTTCGGGCCGCTCCAGCCACCCGACGCCAACCAACTTCGCCTCCCAACGGGCTTCAGCTCCCGTTTGGTGGCGACGACAGGACGCTCCGTGGGACACACGGAGCATCTATGGCACGCAGAACCGGACGGGGGCGCCACGTTCGCTGCCCCAGACGGCGGCTGGGTCTATGTCTCCAATGCGGAAGTGCCTCGCTCGGGCGGAGGCGTCGGCGCGATTCGTTTCGATGCGGACGGCACGATCGTCGATGCGTATTCGATCTTAAAGGGAACGACGCGAAACTGTGCCGGGGGGCGTACGCCTTGGCAAACTTGGCTTTCCTGCGAAGAGACGCAGGACGGTCGCGTTTGGGAATGCGACCCCTTCGCGCCGGGCTCCCAGGGAATCCCTCGCCCCGCGATGGGCGTCTTCAATCATGAGGCCGCAGCGGTCGATGGCACAGGTCAAGCGATCTACCTGACGGAGGATGAGCCGGATGGGCGGCTCTACCGATTTCGCCCGGCGAGCTATCCAAAGCTCGAAGGCGGCGTTCTTGAAGCGGCGGAGATTTTGGATCCCGAAGCGCGCGGTCCGATCGAGCCAGGCGAATCGCGCGAGCTCCGCTGGCATCCCGTCGCCGATCCAAGCGCACGAAATCTTGCGACCCGCTACCAGGCCCCGAAGGCCACCGACTTCGCGGGCGGCGAAGGTGCATGGCTGAACGCGGGCCAGATCTACTTTGCTACGAAGGGGGATAATCGTGTCTGGCAGATCGACACTCGGTCAGACCGAATCTCGATCGTCTACGACTACGCGACCTCGGAGGTCAAGGCGCTGCACGGAGTAGATAACGTATTCGCTTCGCCGGCCGGCGACGTGCTCGTCGCCGAAGATGGGGGCGACTTCGAGATCGTCGCGCTCACACCTTCTGGCCAGGTCAAACCGATCGTTCAAATGGTCGGACAAGACTCCTCGTCCGAAGTGACCGGCCCCGCTCTCTCGCCCGATGGCACTCGACTCTATTTCAGCAGCCAGTCCGGGCCCGGGCGAACGTATGAAGTAACGGGACCGTTTATTGGCTAATGCCTCGGTAAGGCTGCGCTAAGGCGCGAAGCTAGATCGTCCTTTTATTCCCCAGCCGTTCTCTTCCCGCGTCATGATGTAGAGCGAGTCGTACGCTGTAATCACGCTGTCATCTTGGCGACGCCGTTCAAAACGCGTCACCACATGCACCTTTTGGCCATCTCCCTGGACAATGTCTCGCCGGGTCCACTCGCTTTTGTGCCAATCCGGTTCGAGGACCGAACGCAGATGTACCCGACGCTCCGCTTCCGGCACGTTGGAGAGTGGGGTCACGTCTCGTGCAGTCTCCCAAATTGTGATCTCGCCGCTGGCATGCCGGTAGTGAGGGAAGTGATAGGTCGCGAGATGGCCTTCGAGGTCGAGGGCGTTGAGCGCATCCATATAGCGGTCTAAGACAGCCATGATCTCCGCGTCTCGCGCCGCGAAACTCGGCGAAGACTCCGGTGCAGACTGGGGTGCCGGCACCGACGTGGCGCACGCCGATGCGATCATTCCAGTCAAGGCAAGGGCAAGGGTCAGTCCAATGGTTCGACGCACGTCTATTTCCTTTTTTTGATCTCGGCGGCGCCTGTACAAACCAAGCAATGCCGCGAGTGTCGGGCTGAAAGCCTTCCGGAGTCCAATCCCGGCTTGATGCTACGCCGGATCAGTCTACCGTTTCTACGAACTGGACCCGCACCCGCCATTCGGAGAATTGCATGCCCACTCTGCACCGATCACAAGCTGCCTGGAACGACTTCGCAGACGCCCTCAAACGCATCGGTGAAAAGATCACCGCACCGACCGGCGCACGCGGCGAACGAGAACGTGCCGAGGGCTATCGGTACCTGGTTCGGCTGATCTCTGCGGCCCATGATCTCGAAATGGAAGCCGACCGAACGATCCCGGACCTGCGCCGCATGATGACGCCCATCCGTAAATTCAAGGGCGACGGAAACGACACGATCTACCGCGAAGCCAAGCTCGACGAAAATCTCGTATACAAAATGTCGATTCGGCGCGGCGACGACCTCTTCTATTCCGCAACCGTCTATGCCTACGACAAAGAAGACACTTACTACATCGTCGACCATCTCATCGACAACGACTTGGTTTGGGACAATGTGTTTGGCCAGCAGATCGCTGAAGTCTACTTGAGCGAGAAGCGCCCCGAAGACGCCCGCAACTGGATCGAACTCAAAGGTAAGCGGCCGATTCTCTTCACCCGTGAATACTTCGACGAGTTCGCCCACTCGGTGGACGAAGGCCGCTTTCGATCCGCCGTCATGAACATCGAGTGCCTGAGCGAAGTCCCACAGCGCCCACACTACGACGAAGAGCAACTTGAAGTCGGCCTACAACGCGTGATCGACTTCGTCGAAGACGCAACCGACGTCTCTCTTGGCCTGTCTATCTTCATCGGTCTCAACCGCATCGAGTACGACGGCAAAGGCGACGCCAACGGCGGCGAACGCAAGGGCTCCATGACGCGCATCGAGGAAGGCGAGCTGATCCTCGACGATGACTCTTCACAGGAGTACACGCCCGAGGAACTCGCGGCGATGATCGACCCCAAGCTGATCAAGAACAATCTGCCGGGCCCCGGCATCCAGTACATCGGCGGCACTTTCAAGCTGGCCCCCGACGAAGTGATCGCTGTCGAAGGCAAAGATGTGCCCTGCCGCTACTGGAATCTCCAGATCCTCACCCGCTATCTCGAGAGCGGCGACTACCGCCACCACAAGGTCGGCATTCAAGGACGCGACGTCGTCAAGGACGCGGACGACAGCTTCCGTATCTACGCGGCTGACGGCGATCCCGGCACGAAGAACTGGATCAGTACGCAAGGCTACGCCAACGGCCAGATCCTAGTCCGAACGCTGCTAGCCGAGCCGCTCATGGAAGCCACCTTCAAGGTCATCAAGGCGAGCGACATCCCCGCCAAGGATCGGCGCTAATTCCGTCGTTATTCGCCTCGTTATTTGCATCGTTATTCGTGCTGCTGGCCGCGGCTCTCGTAGCGTGACTAGCCGCGGCTTCAGCCGCGCTATGAGTCGCGACGGCGAAAAAGCGGGAGCGTGATTTCGGGGGATCGTTTCTCGAAGACAACTTCGAGAGGCATGCCGATCTCCACCTCTTCGGGCGCGATATCTTGAAGATTTGAAAGCATATACCAGCCCTCTTCAAGTTCGATGACGGCGACGATATAGGGCACATTAAAGGACGGCTGCTGCGGGCGATGCACGACCGTATAGCTGTAGAGCTCTCCGCGTCCCGAGCTATCGACCCATTCAAGACTCTCGCCTAGACAATTCGAACAACAGGGCGCCGGAATGAAAATGTACGCATTGCAGTCCGCGCATTTTTGGACACGCAGCTTGCCTTCCTTGCAGCCATCCCAATGCGGCTTCGAAAGCGGCGTCGGGTGTGGCAGCGGCATTTCGAGCTTGGCTCCGCTCATGATGCGGGCTCCTTTCCGAGCGCCATGACATCGCAGAAGAGCGCCCCCGACCCTCCATTCGTGGCGAGGGCTACGTTGGATTGCGGCAAGGTCAGTTCGGGCGGCATGTCGCCGCGCATCTGCAAGACGGCGCTAATCGGCTTCTGGATCAGCTGAACAACGCCGGCATGGCTGTACGAGAGAATTCCGCCATTCGTTGCGATCGGCAGTTCACCATCGATTCGAATCCGACCGTCCATCACGAAATCCCCGCCCTCCCCTTCACCGCAAAATCCGAACGCTTCAAGCTGTCGAATAATTTCGAAAGAGAAAGGATCGTAGAGCTCGGCGAAATCGACGTCCTTATGTGTGAGGCCACTCTGTTCGAAAGTGATCTCCGCCGCGCGCCGGCCGACCCAGCCATACCGATCCCAGACCGGCGATGTGACGTAAGACATACCTTGCCGGTCGAGCGAGCCGCCCAGGATATAGATCGGCGTCACGTCCATATCCTTGGCGCGCTCGACCGAAGTCAAGATAAGCGCCGCTCCGCCCTCCGAATTGATGCAGCAATCGAGTAGACGGAAGGGATCCGCCACCATACGCGACTGTTCAACCATCGCCGGTGAGACTTCCTTGCCGTACATCACGGCCTCGGGATTCTTCGCACCGTTCATGCGAATCGCTGAGGCGACTTCCGAGAGCGCCTCGCGTTTCGTGCCGTAGAGATGCATATGTCGCTGCGCCATCAAAGCGAATTCCGCAGCGGTATACAGGCCCCAGCATTCGACGAACTCGTTCTCGGGACGCGTCCAGGAAACGGTCGATTCGCGATTCGTATACTCGCCGCATTGAGCGGTCGCGATCATCGCCGTGTGACACTGCCCCGTGGCGATGGCTGCTGCCGCCTCGAGGATCGCCTCGATCCCGGGATGCGCCCCGCCGGTCCAATGCGGGCGACCCCCAAACCACTGCGCCGCCGTGCGCGAATTCATCTTAGAGACCCAGCTCGAGACATTTAGCCCGTCGACATCCTCGGGCTGAAGGTGAGCATCGCGGAGCGCGCCGCGAATCGCATCGAGAAGCAGCCCATTCTCCGTCCAATCCGGAAGTTGCTTCGCCTGCACCGTGTTGTATGCGCCGACAATCGCGACGCCCTGAAATGGATTCTTCATCCCTTGATGTTGGCACATCCGCCACGCCGCTTCCGCGCCTAAAGCTCGGTTAAGGTCGGGCCAAAGACTCAGCCGAAAACCCGCGTAAGTCCCCCGCCTAGAGCGGCTACCGAACCAATTCAGGCTCGGCTCAAGGCCGACCCTCTCCAGTAGGGCGACTGACCTGAATACCGCCCCGCGGCGCCAGCAGCTCGAGGTCGCCAGGCAGAATCATCCGCGCCAACCCCGCCAGCGGACTCACTCCCGAAGTCAGAGCCGTCCCAAGACTACTCACGATCGTGCCGTCAGACAGGACGGCCGTGATGCCCGTCGAATCGTCCTCCAACGCGACCAAATCCCGCAAGCCCACGCCTGTCTTGATATCTACCGCCACCAAAGACGAAAGCACAGGAAGCGTCACGTTCCGCCGCCCCAGCTTCGCCACATAGCCGTACACAACCGGTACAAGCACTCGGTCGCCCACGACCGTCGGATTCCCATTCCCCGCCGCGATCGGATCTCCAAGCAACCAGCTCTTCGGAAGCGCCGCCTTCGCAAGCGCATCAAAATCACTCTCCCAACGCCGCTCCCCCGACTCGGTTATTGCGACAAGCGCCGGCCCATTCGCTTGCAGCGTAAACACGTCGCCGTTGGCGCCCACGGCCGCCGCTGCCGAAGCGGCCTTGGTCGGCAGCGTCCAAACGATTTCACCCGTGCGCGCATCGACGCCGTAGAACTGCCCCTCTTCGTCGCTGACGTAAACTCGGTGGCCAGCGGGCGAAAGCGACGGGCTCGAGCCACTCCCCGGACCCATATCCGTCGAGAATGCAATCTCGACCGCAACCTCGCCTGAACCAGACTCCTCCAGGTCGAGCGCGTAAAGCGCCCCCTTTCCTGGTTCGGTCGAAGTCGCCGCCACGAACACGCGACCACTTTCCATCTCAACCGCCGGCGTGTTCGCAGAGCGCATCGCGCCCCCAAAAAGAAGCTGCCAAGACCAGTCGCGGATTTCAGGATCGACGAGCCCCATCCCGAAAACGGATTCCGGCATAGGCATAGGCGAAGGCGGGGGCACATGCCCCGGCAATCGCATAGGCGCGTTCAAAACCCGCCCGTCGGCACGGTCGACCACGAAGACATCACCCGCGTTTGTCACGCCTAATACGTTTCCCGCTTTGGTGAAGACGGCCGTCGTGAGTGCGTTCACCGGAATCCGTTCCGACGCGACCCAGTCCCCTTCCTGCGTCTCCGGCAATGAGACCACCCATTTCAACTGACCGTCTGGGCGATAAGCGAAGAGCTGATTGCAATCTCCGAGGTAGATATCGCCTTCGCGATCGACGATCGGACTCGAAAGAATCGCGCAAGGATCGATGCCCTTTTCGGGATCCTGCCACGGGCCGGAGTCCCAGACCAAATTGCCCTCGAGGTCAAACGCATGCAGGTTCGCATGGCCCACGGCCTTTCCAGAGGCAACATAGAGCTTCTTTCCGTCCGGGCTCATTGTCGGCGCCGTCAAGACCGCAGCGCCGGCAAGCGCCGTCCAAACCGTATACGCCCCCCCGAGCGGCGCACTCGGCACAAGCTTCCGATTCGCCGGCCCCCTATGCAACGTCGCCCAACCCCCTTGCGAATAAACGCCCTCCCCCGCGCCCGACGTGACCGACGAAGAAACCGCCGTCCGTACGCCCTTGAAAACCAAAGAGCTCGGAGCAGGATCGATCGACTTCGCGCAAGCGAGGCTCAATCCAAACAAGAGCAAGAGACTCACGAACGGTGCACAGCGAAAGAACGCTGCGAGATTGCGCGGGCGGGGCGGGGCAAAAGAACGAAGTAGTGGGCTGCGAATCATGATTAAGCTCCTCGGAGCGCCGATGATGGCCAAGGCCCTCTGCGCGCGCCAGCAAGCGCCCGGTCCCCTATCTTCGGTCGTAATGGAGCCCAAGGCCGCTGTCCCGAAAAGCACCGTCGCGAGCCTGCCCCCAGCGATTCTCACGCTCGTCACGCTCGCCCTGATGGCTCGGCTCTTTCTGATGGTCGATGAACATGCCGTCAACCTGCCCTACTACGACCAACTCGACTTTTACGAGATCTTCAAAACGGACGCGAGTCCTTGGGAAGTTTTCCGCTACCAGCATGGACCGCATCGCCAAGGCCTCCCCTTCCTGGGGACACAGCTGCTGGCGGCGCTCACGGACTGGAACATCCGCGCCGACGCTTTCTATGTTGCCGCCTACGTCTTTGCCGCCACAGGACTCGCCCTACTCCTGCGTCGAAGATTGCAGGGTTCGTCCTCTCTCTCCGACGTCATCATCCCTCTCCTCCTGCTCACACCCGCGCAGTACGGCATCTTCATTCACACGCCTAATGCCTCTCATGGCGCCGGACCGCTCTTTCTATTAATACTCTATTGCCTAACCCTTACGCATAAAGATCGCATGGCGCGCTATGCGGCCCTCGTCTTCCTCAATTTCGTCATGCTGCATACAGGCTTTGCGTTTTTTGTGGGAGGCATTACGCCTATGCTTCTTGCCATCTTCACGTATCAAGACGCGCGGGCGGGTGGCTGGAAGCCTGCGCGCCTTCCTGCAGGCGCCTTCCTCGTCTCCCTGCTTTCGGTCGCTGTCTTCTTCTGGAACTACACGGAAAAGCAAGGACTCGACCAAGTTCGGGGCACCGAAGACTGGATGCTCTATCCGAAATATCTCGCGGCACTCTTCGCGAATGTCCTCGGCCTGAAGAACACGACGGGGGCTGAGCCCTCTCTTGCTTTGGCGGCCGGCACCGCCGCGGGGATCGCCGTCCTTGCCGTCGCAATCTGGTCATTGAGTGACCTTCTCAAGGCGAGCCCCTGTGATGCAGCAGCACGCGAAATGGCAGTCGATCCGGGACCAGAGCAGCACGCCGAAGGGCTTCCGCGGCATGCACTCGCATCGGTTTGTTTCACGCTAACCCTATTCACGCTGCTCTACGGGATCGCAACCGCGATCGGGCGCGTTCATCTCGGCCTATCTGGCGCGCAGTCGACGCGCTACGTGCCGCTCGTCGTGCCTGCCTTTCTCGGCCTGTACTTTGCGACCCCCGCAATTCGTTCAAAAAAGGCGCGTCAGTCCCTCACCGCTCTCATGGTCGTGGCACTCGTCGCCGCCACCTTCCCCATGCGCGAGGCCGAGTCGCGCTTCATGCATAGGCTATCGGCGAGCAAACGCACCTGGATCGCCACCTATCTCAAAAGAAACGATATCCGGGCAGCGGATCGCGCTGCTCGCCTCCGCGTCTACCCTTTTGTCGGCCCGAAGTTCCACACCGCCGAAAAGTTCGAGTACATGCGCCAGCATCGCCTGAGCTTTTTCGCTGCATCAGAGACGGCAGTAGAGGGGCAGAAAGAGGAAAAGTAGGCAGCGAGCCTAACGAAGCCTTGCAGACGACGGCGAAGGTGGAAACGGAGGTGAAGCTGGAGGCGAATCAGCTCTGCTTCGCTAGGTAAGCGGGCCATTCTCGCGCGACCGCACGCATCATCGCCGGGTAGACGATCCAGTGTCGAAAGGGAGCAATCGCGGCCATATACGCTTGGCCGAAGATTCCCTTCGGCTTCACGTGGACGCCCATTTGCGGCGCCCATTCGCCCGAGAACTGCCCTCCCTCTTGAGCGTCGAGTGCGACGCGGCCGATATGCATGAAGGCATGCACGGTCGCATTCTCGATTTCGAGAAGCTCCTCCTCGGCAACGCGATAAACGGGCTCGAACGGCACGCCTGCCTTCGAATCATCGCGATCACCGTCCCAACCAAAAATTCCCCCCAGCCAGGAGCGAAGGGCGAAAAGGCCCCCCGCAAGGCTGCGCTGCTTTGTGAAATCTGCGAGCAGCTGCGTGCGGAAATCCAGAAACGTCTTGAGCGGGATATCGGGCGCGATCCGAATGGGAAATCGCCATACGTCGAGTAGCTCGAAGCCACGCGCTGGTTCATGAACCTGCCAGGACTGCACTTGATGTTCTTCGATCGGGCAACGCATTCAACCTCCGATCGGGCGCTCTACGAGCCTAGCAGGCCATCGGGTATTCAACTGGACTCGGGGTCGCCCTTGTCCGGCGCCTCGACGAGGTCGAGTCTGGTAATTAGACCACGGTCGCCGTCCAAAATGACGCGCTCTCCCGTGCGCAAGACTGAGGTTCCGATTCGCGTGTTCAGTACGGCAGGTAATCCGTACTCGCGGGCGACCACGGCCCCATGCGAAACGGCGCTGCCCACATCCGTGACGAGTCCCGCGATGATGGCGAAGTACGGCGTCCAACCGACGTCTGTAATCGGAGCGACCAGGATCTCACCCGGCTGAAGCGTTTCCGCCTCTTCGAGCGTGTGCACAACGCGAACTCGACCCTCAACTCGACCACGGCTGACGGGCTTGCCGACCACCTCGCGTTCATCTCCCGTCCCCGTGGCCTTCGGCTCGGGCTGAGGCAGCCCGACAGCCACTTCCGGAAAGCTCAACGTCTCTTGATAGGCGAGCGCTTCACGCCGGGTGATCGCAAGCGCATGATAGGCAGAGAACGTGTTCGCCTCGGCCCGTGTCAGCTCACCGATTTCTTCATGCAAAAGGAAATAGATGGCATCGGCATCGGGCAGTCGCCCTTCTGCAACAAGCTGTGCCGCTAGCGCACGGTAGGCGCGCTTGAAATGAGCAGTGAGGCCAACAAGAAGCGACTTCCCACGTTCCCGATTGCGCACTGCGGCGTGCGCGATCCCCTGAATTCGCTTGAACTGCTCGGCTCCGGGCAAGGGCGCGAGTCGGGACGCGGGTCGGACTTTGGAGTTCCTCGCAGGGGAACCATCCTCGCCCTGACTCGCGATGCGCCCACGCAACTGCGTTTGGAGTGAACGCACCAAGGGCGTAGGATCATACCCCCACTCGGGCTGTCGGATATCGAGCTCGCGAAGACTGCGATGATGATGTCGGAAGAGGTAGTCGCGCCAGAGCGGCTGTGCACTACCGGCGGCCTCGCTCTCAAGCCAAGCAATCGCTTCGCCCCGCTCAAGATCGATAAAGGCAGCCGAGGTTTCCCGCGCCGCGACGAGTGCATCGAGAATCGCCTCGATCCCTTCTGCGATATCCGCACTCTCCACGCCTTCCGCGCCCGCCAAAAGCGAAGCCACAACGGCATGATGCTCGTCGGTGGGCTCGCCTTCCCCCGCCAATCGACGGAGCAGAATCGGCGCGAGCGCGCCCGCGCCCGACGACACGATCAGATGCAATTCATAGGCTTCGTTCAGATCGTCCTTTTTTGCGTCGATCCGCTCCCAGGATTCTCGACTCGAAGCACCAACAGACATAGCCCCGCGCGCGAGTAGAGCCTCCATCCGGCGGAGCCGCGGTTTCGGTCGAAGAACCGCAAAGACCTGCTTGAAGATGCGCGGCAGCCGCGTGCTTAGGGACGGCACAGGAATGGCCTTCACCTCCGGCACCAGGCGCCCGCAGATCGCAAGACTCTGCTGGTCCGGACTCGAGCCCATGACGGCAGAAGAAAAACGCGAGCCTTCGCTCAGGTTGATGAAGAGATGTCCGTGAGACATGCCGATATAGCAGGAATCCGAAGTCGTCGTCCGCGCAACGCCCACCGATTCCATGATCCGCATCCAACCCAGATCGATCCCGCGCGCGCAGGTCGAAAATGTGAGCGGCGAAACTGCGCCGGGCATCATCTCGCCGACGTTGCATCGCGTATAGACATCGCTCGGCTCGCTTGAATGCGTATCGAGAGACTGCGGATCGAGACCGAGGGTCGTGATCGGACGTGCCTGCAGCCAGAAGAGCTCGCCTTCCGAATCGATCGCCCATTCGAGATCAAGCGGCTCGCCCACATTCGCTTCCGCCTTGAGCGCTTCCCGCGCGATCCATTCGCGCTCTTCCTGCGAAAGAACCGGACTCGCCTCTTCGCTCGAAAGATCTGTCGACTCCCAGACGTGTTGCTCGCGCTGGAGCTCGTCATGATCTGGACTCGCCAGCCCCGAGACAAGCGCCTCGCCCAAACCGCGCACCGAATCGATCACGAGACGATTGCGCCGATTCGTTACGGGATCCACCGTGAAGCAAACACCGGACGCGCGAGCGTCGACCATGCGCTGCACCACGACGGACATCACCGGTGCGGCCACACCCGAAGCGCCGGTCTCGGCGTCATAGATCTCTCGCGCCTCGCGGTAGGCCGTGGCCCGATCGTTCTCTGCAGAAAGCAGGCAGGCCTCGATGGCTTCGCGCAGCGCCGGTTCGCCGCGCACGTCGAGAATCGTCTCGTATTGCCCCGCAAAGGACGTCTCGGCGCCATCTTCGCCCAGCGCCGATGAGCGCACCGCGAGTGGGACGTCGCCCAACTCCGTGATCAGCTCTGCGAGGCCCGAAGGCAAATAGCCCACCTGGGCGCCAACGAGCACGCGTGCGTCTGGCACGCGGAGCCCCATCCCGCGCAAGCGCGCCAGCCCTTCGGCCTTGCCGCCAACGGGTTCGTTCGCGATTTCATCAAGCGCCGCGGCTTTATTAGGTGCCGCGGCTTTATTGAGTGCCGCGGCTCCATTGAGTGCCGCGGCCTTATTAAGTGCCACGAGCTCATCAAGTGTCAGGATTCTCGTCGCCAACGGAGCGGCTCCTCATATTCCGGGCCCGCAGTATGACGCATCGCGGAACCGTCGCGAGTCAGTTCTTGGCGACAACTCCAAACAGATCGACCGCCGTTTGATCGAGCCGATTCTTGACCCGCTCGCGAAAAGCGACCCGATCCTCATCCTTTACATCGACAAGTCGAACGAGGTACTCCTCGAAGGCGACCCAGCCCAACTGACCCATCACCAGAAACGCAAAATTCGCCTTGGCGTCGAGATCATCCTCTGCAATCTCATTGCGCTCGCGAACCGTTGCAAACACACGCTGCGGAACGGAGAAACCTTCGTCGATCTCGACCTGCGCAAGATCGAGATCTCCCTCGATCACCGCCCGGCAAGTCGCCTGCCAGTAGCGCGCATCTGCTTTCAGCGAGAGTGTAGGCGGAGCCGGCGCACCGACGGCACGGACAAGGGCCTTTTCCCAATGTTCGGCCGCGAGATAAGCCATCGCTGCACGAAGCAGCCCCCGCTTCCCACCAAAATAGTGATGAATCTGGCCATGGTTCACGCCCGCGCGCTCCGCCACATTGCGGATCGAAAGCGTTCGCGGCCCGACTTCGGCGAGCATGTCACATGCCGCTTCGACCAGCGCCGCCTTAACTGCGTTGCTGCCTCGAACTGGATTCTCATCAGACATTCAGCACGCCCCTTTAATCCGTTAATCCAACCGTCTAGGTCCATCTAAATACGGGCGTTGCCCTTTGGCGAAGTGTGAGATCTATCACGCCCCCGAAGCGAGATTCACCCGATCCATTTAATCCCAACTTCACCGGAGAAGAAAACCGTGGCGACCCCCCTTTGCGCCGTCCGTGGCCGAGAATCCCAGCTCCTGACCGAAGCCCATCGCGCCCGTAACAAAGGCCGCGACCGTGCGGCAATTCGACTCTACCGACGCATTCTCGTCGAAAACCCGCGGAACCGTGAGGTCTCTTTGCGAGTCGCCCCACTACTCGCCTGTGCCGGTGAATCGTTTGAAGCGTGGCAGCTTTACCGCCGTGCTGCACTCGATTTCGCTCGCGAAAAACAATATTCCGAGTGCCTGACAACCTATCGCGAAGCCTGCCGCTATGTTCCTTATGAGTTCGAGGCTTGGCGGCTATGCGCAGAACTCCAGCTTAAGATGAAGCAGCCTGATGCCGCGTTCGAAACTCTCGTTGATGGACGCATGCATTTCGGCGGTCCGAACACCCGAGCCCAGGCCATCTCGCTGCTCTGTCGCGCGAGAGAAATCGAGCCTTGGGACGATCATCTCTTGCTCGATCTGGCTGGGCTCTACGCTCTAAACGACCAAGCCGATCTCGCTCTCGAACTCTTGTCGACGCTGTCGTGCCGCGTCTCGGGGCCCATACTTAGGCGCGTCCGAAGCCGTCAGCTCCGCCTAACGCTCTCTGCCCGCTACGCCTTCCTTTGGCTTCGCACCTTCCGCGACTCCGACTCTCCTGCGGAGATGCCGCTCGTTGAACGGGTCAACCCGTTCGACGACGTGCTCTTCCAAGAAATCGAGTCGGCGGATTCAAGGCCGGTTATCGAAGCGGAGGTCGAATTTCCTCACCTCCGCCAGGTCGGCCCATAGCGGCCCCGCCCACGCGTCGTTCTCCGCTTCGTCCTAGGCTTCGCCCTACGCTTCGTCCTCGGTCGTACGCTTCTCGCCCCAACGATTCCAGAATGTCACCTCCCGAGCGCTCTTTCGCTTCGCGGGTCGCAGGACGGCATCCTTGGTATAAGCCACGGGCAAGAGAATCGTCTGCGTCACGTTCTCAGGAATCCCGAGCGCAGCCGCCACCCGTTCCTCCTCCGTGACAAGCAGAGTCGTCCAAGTCGCACCCAGTCCCCGCGCGCGCAGTGCGAGCATGAGCGACCAAGCCGCCGGGAGCACCGACCCGTAGAACGCCACCTGCAGAGCCGTATTCTCGGGATCCGGCCGGCCCTCGGAACAAACGAGAATCAGCGCCGGCATGCGATGCAGATTTTCCGCCAGCCCTCTATATGTCGGCCTCTCGCTCGGCAGATCTTCACGCCGAACATCCGCGGGCAGCTCGCCGCGAAAGCGATCCATCAAAGCATCGAATCCCGAACGATAGAGTTCCGCGATCTTCCACTTCGCCGCGTCTTCCGTCACCACAACGAAACGCCAAGCCTCTTGGTTCAGCCCTGTCGGCGCCTGAACGGCCGCTTCAATACACTCTTCGATCACTTCAGGTTCGACGGCTCGGTCAAAATCCAGCCGTCGCCGAACCGACCGCGTCGTCCGCACGACTTCGAAAAAGTCATCACTCGCTGTCGTCATACGCGCGGGCGTCTAAAGCACATAAAGCGCACGGGGCACATGAGACGCATTAGGCGGTCTGCCGAATCAGCACCCGGCGGCATTGAGGACATTGCAGCAGCGCCTCCTCCGGCTCCGCGACCATCTTCCGCAACTCGATCGACGGCAGCTTGATTCGACAGCCGGTGCATCGCCCCTCCTCAAGCGGCGCCACGCCGCGGCCTCGGGCCCGCTCCTGCGCACGCACGCGATCGTAGGCGGAGAGAACAGGCACCGGCAGACCCTGCATGAGTCCCTCACGTTTTTGCATCAGGCTGGCAATCTCTGACTCGATTTCCGTTTCCGCATTTTGGAGGGTCGCTTGGGCTTTCTCGGTCTCGGACAGATTCTCGGCCCGCGCTGCATTCTGTTCATTCAGGGCGGCTTCGAGTTTCTCGATCGCCAGCAGGAGTTCGAGTTCCTGCTCCTCGTACTCGGACTGCTTCTCGCGAAGGGCCGCTTGCGAAGCTTTGTGTTCGACCGCTTGATCGCGATCAATGCGCTTGCCCGAATAGCGTTCGACCTCAGCCGCCTCGATATCCTTGGCCACCTGGGACACGGACCGTCCCAGCTCGGATTCCTGCTGGACCCGCGCCTGGCCTGCAGAGCGAATTTTCGCCAGCTCAGCGTCGATCGCAGTGAGTTTTTTCGCCAGCTTGGGTAGGGCCGCCCGTTCCGGCAGTTCTTCGGCCTTTAGGCGAAGTGCACCTGCTGCAAGGTCGAGTTCTTGGATCTGGAGAAGCGGAGCCAGAAGAGACATAGTCGGGAGGTGCTCCTTTTAGGAAAGGATAGACCAAAATGACCGTGCGCATCCGATCCATCGACTATGAACACGAAGGCGTGGCCCTCGGCGGGGAACTCGCCTGGGATGATGACTGGACGGATCCGCGCCCGGGAGTGCTCGTCATCCATGACGCCAACAAGAGCGACGAAGGCTTTGAGGCGGAGCGGGCCGTCGCCCTTGCGACCATGGGCTACGCCGGCTTCGTCGTGGACGTATATGGGAAGGACATTCATGGCAGCGGTGAAGACGCCTTCGCCTTGATGTCGCCCTTCCAAGAAGATCGCCCCTTCCTCCTCCAGCGTCTGCTCGCCGCGGTCCGAGCCGCGAGTAGCCAGGCCGAGGTCGATGCCAACCGACTGGCGGCGATCGGATACTGCTTCGGTGGCCAATGCGTACTCGACCTCGCGCGCGGCAACGCGCCCCTTCGCGGCGTCACGAGCTTCCACGGCACGCTCGCTTACCCCGATCCCGACCGCTGGCCCGCACCGGCGGAGCCCATCCACCCGAAGGTCCTCGCCTTGCACGGCTGGGACGACCCCTTCGTACCCTCCGATCCCAACGTAGTGGCCTTCGCACAAGAAATGACCGAACGCGAAGCAGACTGGCAATTCGTCGCGTACGGAAACACGAAGCATTCTTTCACGAATCCGGGAATCAACCTGCCCGGGATGGGCGCCGTGTATGATGAGAAGGCGGCGCATCGCTCGTGGCAGGCGCTCGAGGCGTTCCTTCACGAACTCTTTTTTGAATCGGATATTTGATTCGTCCCCATCAAGGAGCCGCCATGCCTGAACTGAACGCTCAGCATCTCGTTTTCAATACGACCACGATTCTGGGCGCCGGTGCCAAAGAAGTGATCGAAGCCGCGGCCGCCGGAGGCTACGACGCGATTTCGATCTGGCCGGCGGACCTCGAGCGATCTCGTGCGGCGGGCATTTCGGTGTCGGAGATCCGCTCCATGCTCGATCAGAACGGTCTGGTCGTCGCAGATGTCGATGCCCTTTTGACATGGTCAGACCTTGTGCGACCCAAGCCGGGGCAGGGCATATTTGAATTCGATGAACCCGACGTCTTTTTCGATGTGGCCGAAACGCTAGGCGCGCGATCGATCAATGTCGTGCAGGGCTTCGGTTCGAGCCTCGACCTCGATCACGCAGCAGTCGACCTCGCCGCTCTCTGTAATCGCGCGAATGAGCATGGCCTCTTGATCACCTTCGAATTCCTGCCCTGGTCGGGCGTGCCCGATGTCGCCGTGGCCGCAGATCTTTGTCAAAGAACGGGCTGCGAGAATGCCACAATTCTTTTTGATAGCTGGCATTGGTTTCGCGGAGGCGCCGACTTCGAGAAGCTGCGATCGGTTCCCGGCGAGCGCATTGGCAGCACACAGTTCAACGATGCCTCTCTCGCGCCGTGGCCCAACCTACAAGAAGAATGCATGCAGGCGCGGCTCAGCCCGGGCGAAGGCGTGATTCCTCTCGCCGAGCTCGTGCGCACCCTCGACGCAATCGGATCACAGGCGCCGATCGGGGTCGAAGTCATTCACACGCGGCACGAAACAATGGATCCCAAAGAAGTGGGACGCAGTACAGCAAAAGACATGCGGCGGGTGCTCGCAGAGGCGCGCGAATCATGAGCGACGAGACAACGGCCACCCACGAGAGCCTCTACTATGAAGACTACGCGCCGGGATTCGAGGCCAACGCGGGCGCCTATCTTGTCACCGAGGAAGAGATCCTGGAATTCGGGCGGCGATTCGACGGCCAGCCCATGCATAACGATAAGGCGGCTGCTGAAGCGGGGCCGTTCGGCGGCTTGATCGCTCCCGGCTGCCTCACGTTTGCGATTCGAACCGCGCTTGCCAACCAACTCCCAGGGCGACCTGCGCTCATCGCGGGTCTGGGCGTCGAACGGATGGACCTCCCCAAGCCCGTTCGACCCGGAGACGTGCTTTCACTGCGAATGCTCGTCAAGGAAAGACGGCGCTCCGCTTCGCGCCCAGAGCGAGGCATCATCACGATGGAACATCAGGTTCTTAACCAAGACGGCGAAAGCGTGTTAACGATGATTTCCCGTATGATGGTCGAGGCGCGGGAACCCGCCTAACTCATCCCGCCCCCTCGCCCCGTGGCCCTGCTAGCCCATTTCGAAGTCTTCGAAATCGAAGCCCGGCGCCACGACGCATCCAACGAGGGCGAATCCGAAGGGCCCCGGCTTTGCCTCGGCGCATTGCCAGTGCCCGGGCGGGACGACGCGCTGAAGGGCCGAGCGTTCTCCCTGCCCTAGCGAGACCGCGTGCACGGGATTGGCCGCCGCAACGCGCGTCTCGCCGATTCCGAGGACCAGATCATCACCTTGATGATGCATCCACAGCTCCTCGGAGCGAACGCGATGCAGCTCTGAGCGCAATCCTGCAGGCAACAAGTAATAGATCGAGGTCATGGCGGCGCGGGGTCCGGGATAGCCCTCTGGAAGCGATGCTTGCGGAAATTCCACAGGAGAGCGCCAGACCTCGCGGTAAAACCCTCCTTCCGGATGGGGGGCAAGGCGAAGCCGATCAATCATGGCTTGCGCTGCAGGCGAGCATTTCCGCAGATCGCCGGATGAATCATCCGTCTTAGACGACATCGTCGGCGCCTCTCAGCATCGCTGGAATCGGCTGGGCTCAACCTCTCGGATTTCGCCCCGTGATTTCATGCGAGCAAGATGCAGTTCGGCACTGCGCAGTTCGACCGGCCCCACAATGTCGCTCTTCACCGTCGGCCGGTAGATGAATCGATGCTCCACCATCTCGTCGATGCTATGCGGCTCGGCCAGGTATTCGAGCATTCCCTGATGTCGCCGCCCGATCACTGCCCCGAACGCATCAAGCAGTTCAAGAAATCGGGCCCGCCCTTCGATCACGCCCTTGTGATGAAAAGTGATGTAGTAGGCGGCCTCTTCATCGCGCACGCGTGCAAGGCTTTCTTCAAAATCATCGAGATCGCTCCAAGCATCCCCGTAGTACGGACCAAAACCCGTCAAATCGATATCTGAGAGAAAAAAGACCTCTTCCGAAATCCGAAACCCGCTGTGGCCTCGGGTATGGCCCGGCAGATGCACTGCCTCGACCGTGATTCCGCCGAGATCGAAGATATCGCCATCCGAAAAACCTTGCGCGTCCGGACGCGGCGTAAAATTGAATTCGTCGACCACGGTTCGGCGAAACTTCCGCTCCGCCTCGAGATCCGCCATGCCGTAGATCGACATCAGACCGTCAAGCGACTCAATGCCCACCCGATCGGCTTCATGAATATGAACACGCGCGTCGGGGAACAAACCGTTTCCGGCAATATGGTCCTCATGGCTATGGCTATTGAGGATCGCGTCGATCGGCAGAGGAACACCACCACGCGTCACAACATCGATCGAAGGATCGATCACGATCGCCTCGCTGTCCCCTGAGACAAGGAGCGAGTTGCCGCTCGGGTACTGCCCGTTCATTTCGCCGCAGAGCACGCTCACACGATCCGTGAGCTTGCGCTCTGCGTCGCCCCAATCTGCTTGCATAGGCGAAGCCTACCGACCCCTCTGAATCATTGCGACGCGCGCGTGCAAAAACTTCGTCCCGTGGAGGCGCCTTGGTTATTGTCGCTGAGTGACTCCAAGCCTACTCTGCAACGCCGATTGCCCCGCGCACCCTGCCCGCGCAGCCTTCTCTCTCATCGGCTCGATCATCAGCCCTCTCTTCGGTCCTTTTGTCGGTGCTTTTGTCGGCCTTCCCACCAGCCTTCCTGTCGGCTTTATGATCGGCTTCGCCGCCTTGCTTGCGACGCCTGGCTGCTTCGTCGACGAAAACCTGGAGAGCGAAACGGGTTCTTCGCCCGACGTTTTTCTGATCACTCTCGATACAACTCGCCCCGATCATCTCGGCGTTTACGGATATCCGCGAGACACCAGCCCATCCCTCGACGCATTCGCGCGTGAAGCCAAGGTCTTTGATCGTGCTTGGTCAACGGCCCCCTGGACGCTCCCTGCCCATGCCTCGATGCTCACGGGCAAATATCCATCAAACCACGGCGCGCATTATATTCGTGCCTCTCGGGCAAACGAATCCCAAGCCCGCGACTCGGAAGCCGCCAGCAGGGCGGAGGCGGCCAGCAGGGCTGATGCCGCGACGCTCACGGAAGTTCTGCCTTTCGTCCCCAAGAACAATTTCCGCGCGAACCGTCTCTCCGAGCGACACGAAACCCTGGCCGAGCTGCTTCAGGAGAGAGGCTATGCGACGGGCGCTTTCGCCGGGGGGCATTGGCTAGCACCCGCTTTCGGACTCTTGCAAGGGTATGGCCATCGCGATGCCCATGTCCCGCAACTCGAGGGTCGACCGGCGACCGAGATGACGGCGGCGGCAGTCGACTGGCTCGAAGGCGTTCCCGCGGAGCAGCCCGTGCATCTGCTGATCAATTATTTCGATCCCCATGATCCGCATAACCCGGATCCTTCGGAACGACTCGCTCCCGAAACGCAGACTCGCCCAGCCGGCGATCCCTTCGCGGATCGCGTGGACCGCTATGACTCTGAAATCCGGATCATGGACCGCGAGATCGGACGTTTCTTCGAAGCCTTGCGTCGTCTAAATCGGTTCGAAAACGCCGTCATCATCGTGGTCGCCGATCACGGAGAACTTTTCGGCGAACACGGGCGGGAGAATCACGGTCCGTGGCTCGACGAAGAACTCGTCCGCGTGCCCTTGCTCATTCGCTTCCCGAAAGGTCGAGAGGGAGGCACGCGAGTCGAGGCTCCGGTTTCGATCGTCGATCTCCTCCCGATGATCGCGGTGGAAGTTGAATTCGAGTTACCCGAGTCCGTCGACGGGCACTCGCCCGGTCAGTCGAGCCTGATTCTTTCCGAAACGCGATCGAGCGATTTTCACGTGCGCAAGTTCGGCGACGCTGTCGCCCGCGACCTTCAGTCCGTCGTCGACTGGCCCTGGAAGCTCGTCGTCGGTAGCGACGGAGCAGAAGACCTCTACCGACTAGATACGCCAGAGGGCCTCGTGCCCGTCGCCAGCGAGGAGCTCGACACGAAGGATCGCGCGCGCATCGATCGACTGCGCGAGCGCCTGCTCAAAACCAATGCTGCAAGTGCCGCGTCCAGCAGCGCGCATTCGGCGACCGCCGACAACGCAAAGAACGCAAAGGACGCACAGCCTCCGCGTGTCTCTGACGAAACCGAAGCCAATCTGCGCGCACTGGGATATATCGAATGAAAGGGGACGCCACGGCGACGCTCGATTCGCGCGATGCATTCGCTGCCGGGCTCGTTTTCTTCGTCGCACTCGCGATCCGCGCCTTCCACCTGCATGACCTGGCGATGCATGACCCTTTCTACGCTCTGCCAAGCGTGGACGGTGCTGTGTACGATGCATGGGCGAAGGAAATTCTGACGGGCGATTGGCTGGGTGAAGGCGTGTTATTCATGGGGCCCGGCTACCCGGCCTTCATGTCCGCCGTTTACAAAGTCTTTGGACCCAGCATCCCCGCGCTCAAGGCGATCCATGCGTTCCTAGGCGCCCTTTCCTGCGTGCTGATCTGGGGCATAGCGCGAGAACTTTTCGACCGGCGCGCAGCCGCTCTCGCAGGAGGCCTCGCGGCCTTTCACGGCATGCTGATTTTCTACGGCGGAACCGTGACGGTGGTTAACCTACAAGTGCCCTTGATAGCGGGGCTTTGCTGGGCGCTGATCCGAACGCTCCGCAAGCCGAGCTATCTCGGCTTCGCGCTCTGCGGATTACTCCTGGGGTTCTCCGTGCTCGCGCGGCAAACCGTTCTCGTGATGGCGCCGCTCATCGCACTCTGGATACTTTTCGGAATGCCCGATGATCCTCTTCGGGAGCGCTTCGCGTTCAAACAGCGCTTCGCTTGGGGCTCGACCTTCGGCATTGCGATTTGCCTGCTGATCCTCCCCTTCACGATCAAAAACTATGTCGCAGGGGACGACCTCGTCCTGCTTAATTCAACCGGCGGCGCGAATTTTTACATGGGGAACCAGCGCAAAGCAGATGGCACCTGGCAGGTCCCCTCAATCGGAACCCGGACGCGGATCGATAACCCCAAATCGATGCAAGCCGCCTTTTCGCAGGTGGCTGAGCGTGAAAATGGGCGGGCGATGAAAGCCTCCGAAGTTTCGTCCTACTGGTTCGGCCGAGGGCTCGACGAAATCAAGGCTGACCCCAGCCGCTGGGTCCGGCTCGAACTCCGGAAAGCGGTGCTGTTCTTCAACAAGGCAGAGATCTGGAACAACCGGTCCTATGAAGTTTCACGCGACTTCTCGCGCGTACTCCGGATGCCATTAGTCGGATTTGGCTTGATCGCTCCGCTTGGCCTGCTTGGCCTCGCCCTCTCTCTCGCGCGCTGGCGAGAGCTCGTCCCGGTCTATGGCGCGCTCGGCGCGTATCTGGTTAGTGCGTTCTTGTTCTTCGTCCTATCCCGCTACCGAATGCCCGCCGCGATCTTGCTCGCCCCCTTCGCCGGATTCGCCGCCATGCGACTGATCGATACGGTCCGCGCGGGCGATTTCCGCGCGCTTGCAAAGAGCGCCTTTATCCTCGTCGCTTTCTCTGCGCTTGTACACTGGCCACTGCCCGCGGAAAACCGCATGCATATGGCCTACTACAATTTGGGCAACAAGTTTCGCGAGCTTGAGCGCTGGGACGAGGCCGTCACGGCCTACCGCACATCTCTCGACAGCGTGCCGGGTGCGATCTCGACGCATAACAATCTGGCGGTCGCCCTCGAACTCTCGGGACGTCGCGACGAAGCGATCGAGGCCTGGAAGACGGTCGGCGTCCTGGCGATGCGGCGCGGGGACCAACGGCGTATCGAGCGCTCCGTGCGGCATCTCCGCGAACTCGGAGCGCTACCGCCTGAGCCCGAGTTGAAACCGCCCGCTGAGACGGGAACCGATCCCGCGATTCCCCCCTCCTCCGACACGCCCTAGCTCCAGCGGGGCACGTTCCCGACAGGGGGTACCCCCGCGGGTCTCGTCGGCACGGGGAGAGCTGTCCGAATGGCCCGCTGCCACGCTGTACCCAAAGCAGCACAACCGGGGACAACCCGAAGGTGTTTTTTCGCCTCGGGCGCAGAAAACCGGCACCGAGCCTGCGGAAGCAATCACCTACTGAGCCGAAACCAATTGAATCGGAGCCCCGCGAAATGTCTTCCAATCCCCAATCGGTGAATCTTCTGGATGAAGACGCAGAACTGGTCGCCGCCTGTCAGGCCGGCGGACCGGATTCCGACGCATGCTTCTCCGAACTCGTACGACGCCATTCGCCGCGAATCCTTCGCCGCGCGACCCGCATGCTTGGGAACGAGAGCGAAGCCGAAGACGTCGTCCAGGAAGTCTTCGTCAACGTGCATCGCTTTCTCGACCGCTACCGGCCGGATCGCCCCTTCAATCATTGGCTCTCCGTGGTCACGCTCAACGCGTGCCGCATAGAGCTCCGCCGCCGCGCCGGCCGCTACCGACGGCATGATGCCTTCCGCCGCGACCCCATCCGCACGACCGCCCGCTCGCTCGAAGGCGATGTCCTGCTTCGGGGTTGGCTCTCGGACGCGCTCGAAGACCTTCATCCCGTCACCCGAGACTGCATCGTTTTGCGCGCGGTAGACGGACTGCCTTATCTGGAAGTCGCGGCGCGAAGCGGCCTGACAGAGCCCGCCGCAAAAATGCGCGTCCTACGCGGACTCCGCGACTTGCGCGCTCGGTACTCCAAGCAAACAGGCGAAGTGCTCTTCGGCGAAGGCGCGTTCGCCTAAGGCGCCCCTAAGGCGAAGAAGCCGGAGCGGCGGCCGCTGTATCAGCGCAGTCCACCTTGAGTCGCTTTAACACATCACAGACTCGAGGCATACGCCGGAGGCCGCCGGCCGCTTCGGCGGTGCGGAAGAATTCGGCGCGCGCGACGCGCGGGTCCCCCGTCACTCCCGTAATCACAGCAAGCGCGCCGGTCACATGCGCCGCAGCAAGGCTCGTCCCATTCCCGAACGCGAACGCGTCGCCGGGAATCGTAGACAGCACCTCCACGCCCGGCGCGTACATCTCGACCCAACTGCCTCGATTGCTCAGTGCAAACGCTTCGCCGGCGCGGTCCATCGCGCCGACCCCGATCACCGAGGGATACGCCGCGGGATACCGTTTTTCGTCCGTGCCTTCGTTGCCCGCTGCCGCAACGACCACAAGGCCAAGTTGCTCAAGACGAGCGACTCCGCGCTCAAGCAGCGGATTCGGTGGCCCCGAGAGAGAAAGGTTGACCAGCTGAGCCTCGGACCGGTAGGCCTGATCGAGTCCCTGCAGGAGCCGATAGATCGTGCACCGCCCTCCGGCAGGTCCTTCAGGCGTACAGACGGGAATCGACACGAGCTGGGACGCCGGCGCCAGCCCCACGATCCCAAAACCATTGCCTTCCACAGCGCCTAACACGCCCGCCATCAGAGTCCCGTGCACACCAATCGTCGTTTCCGAATTCGCGGAAGCGCCGTTCGTGTCATCGCCGAATTGAATTCGCGCCGCCGCAAGATCCGCATGCTCCCATTCCTGTGCTGAATCGAGCAGAGCAACGCGCACCCCTTGTCCTGCCGAAATTCCACGCGCCTCGCGCACGCCCGAAACCGCGAGACCGTATTGCAAAGACGCGTACGGATCGGGCCGGTCGACGCTGCGCCCCATCGCTCGAACTTCGCCCGCCGCGCTCACGTAGACATCATTCGCCACGACGAGACTACTTTCGGGCACAAAGGTCACGAGTTCGGAAAGCCCAGCCCCAGGCGGGCCAGTCACACGTGCCACCGTCGCACAAATCACGGGACTGAAGAACGATTCCGCGATTTCCGCGCCTTCGCCGAGCTCGAAATCAGTCGGCAGCTGGCCTGCACCGTTTTTCGGCAGCGCGAGCAAAGCTTCGCTCGGCGAGGAAGCGCCCGGCCCAGTCGCAGCCGCGCCACCCGCGCCTGTTGCTGGGTCGGTTGCCGGAGTGGTTGCCGGAGTGGGGAGAGACAAGATCCTGCCCGGTCCTCCCGCCGTCCCCGAGCCCGAGCCCGCTGCGGGCAAGATACCTTGCTCCGCGTTCTGGAAATTTGCGGCCAGGCGGACGACTTCCGCGTCCGCCGCGTCGAAGGGACCACAGATTAAGTCGGCGTCGGGCGATGCCTCAGCCGCAACCTCGCCGGCGCACAAGAGCGAGAAGCCCACTGCAAAAACAAAGAGGACGCCCGACCGAAGAAGGGCGCCTCGATTTCGAAGTGGAGCAGATCTCATGGCACAGGTTCCGCGAACATCGCGATCGGCGATCCGGGCGCAGACAAACGCGCCGCGATCTCCGCCGCATCCGCTGCAGAAGGAACACGTCCTTCCACCGCGGTCGGGGTGAGTGCCAAACGATAGACCCCAAGGCCCGAAGGGCCAGAGACAATTTCAAGCCCGTCAGCGCGAAGCGTATTGGAAATATCAAGCGCCGAAACGGAGTCCAAGAAGACCACATCGATCTGCGGAGCGACAACGCCCGCAAGCGACGTATCGGGTCGGGCCGAAGCCAGCGCATAGCGCCCCGGTGCGGTCTCGCCTTGCAGTGAAGTAGCTTGCAGTGAAGTAGAGAGAAGCGATCCGCCGAGGCCGCCCATCAAGAACAGAGCGAGCGCAGCCGCCGCTGCCCAAATGGCTTTGCGAGCCCAAGGGCCCTCAACGACATTGTCTTCTTTCGAAACCTGACCGGATACCTGTCGGGAAACCGGTCGGGAAACCAAAGTCGCCTCGTGCCCGGACTCCCGCTTGAAGGAAGCGGGCCTGACGTCCACAGGTGTCGGTGTCTGCCCGTTCGCGAATTCAGGAAAGAGCCCGGCCGTGAATCCCTCTTGTTCTTCGAGGGATCGTGCTTCTTCATCTTCAGCATGATCGTCCGCATGCGGATCGAGGACCCAGCTTTCAATCGTCTCCAGATCATCCACGCTCAGAACACGCGCGCGGTCGATCGGGATCACCGAGCCACCGGCGTCGGCTCGCTCTTCGATGCGCTGCGTGATTTCTTCGAACATGCGACCCGGATCAGGCAGTTCGAAGTCGACTTCGAAGGGTGCCCCCGAGACCATATCGAGTTCCGTTCGGCATTCGGCGCATTCCGCCGCATGCGCTTCAACGATGCCCATTTGCTGTTCGGTCAGGCCGCCCTCGGAATACCAAGGGATCCAACCGAGTACGGCTTCGGGGCATCGAATTTGTCTGGCTTCTCGGGTCACTTCAGGTTCCCTCTCCGGTCGCATGTCCCAACATGCGTCTCAGCCCGCGGCGTGCACGCGAAACTCGGGTCTTCACCGTGTCTCGTGAAACGTTCTGGCGTGCTGCGACTTCATCCAATCCGAGACCGTCAAAGACGGTCAACTCGAGCGCTTCCCTTTGATCTCCAGGAAGGCGTTGCATGACGGCGGCTACGCGCTGAAGCGTTTGCCGCCCTTCAAACTGAGTTCCCGTCAGATTGTGATCGGGGACTTGAGAAATCACATCATCGTCGGTCGAAATGACGCGTGATCGTTTTAGGCGAGAGCGAGAGCGGATTGCTTCGAGACTCTTGAAGCGCGCGATACCGAATATCCAAGAAGAAATTTTTGATTCCCCTCGAAAACTCGCTGCACCGGACCACACTTCCAGAAACACGTCGCTCGTCACTTCTCTCGCCAACTCCTGGTCGTCGACTCTTCTTTGTATAAAGACGAAAACACGCGGATAGTAACGATCAAAAAGCGTTCGAAATGCATCGCGGTCCTGCGCTTCGGCAACCGCTTTCAGCAGGCCATCGTCTTCACTCTGCCAGTCCGACTTTTCTTCCATCGGCTCGCTTTCTATGAGTGGTCGCAGGCGCAGGTCCGGGGCCGAAAATGGTCCGCCGGATGGAAAAAACATCAGCGGGAGGAGCGAGTTGCGCACGCGCCGCCGGACATTAGACCGGTCGGGGCCCAGGAATCTCGCGAAATGGCAAATTTGTCCGTCAATCAACGACGTCGTCGAGGATCAATGCGAGGATTTAGCCCCTGTACCGCCCGGGCGGCCCCCGGGGGTGATCGGCGGATTGACCCGATCTCTACTTCCGCGACATCCGGCACCTGGCTCATCGCAGGAACCTGGACGAGTGGATGCCGAGGCGATTGGCGGAGGCTGGCTGGGCGGCGGCGCTGGGGCAGCGACGCTCAGCGGATTCAATAGTGCCGCAATCGGCCCAACGACCGAGAAACTCGAATCCGAATCAGCCGCGCCGACCGCTTCTCGCGGCTCCGCACACGGCCCCGGCGGTGCCAATTTGGCTCGGCTCGCGCCGTCCGCAGCGGCCTGACCCGCAAGGCCAACACCGGCGATCGCGGCAAGGAGCATGGCTCCGAAGAAAGAGGAGTTCCGTCGCTTCATCTTTTTTATCCTAACTGATTGCACCGGGTTCGTAGCCGCCAAGCCGCGTTTCGTGATGTGAGAATTCGGAATTGCCGGTCACACGCGCAGAGTTGCCGGTCCGGACTCGGGCGGCGAGCAGTCTCGGACGGGCGATGGGACATTGCGCCGCGGGAGCTAGCCGCCGAAGCCCACGCGGACAGAGAAACCGAAAAGATCGCGGTCGTACTCAAAGACATCCGAGGTCGAGAAGACTTCCGTTCTACTCCACCGTGCCCGGACCAGAACATTCTCACCGAATGCGCGCTCGAGTACGACGCGAACGCCGACCTCTTGCTCGCGGCGATTGCGCGGGTCGAGTTCGTAGGGCGTCCCGAGGACGGGAGGAATCGGATCAGGGTCAGGAAAACTCGACCGATTATCATAGGGCACGAACGCATAACGTCCTGTCGCACGAAATTGAATGGCGAAGGGGAGTTCGACTCCGAAGCCGATCTGGGCCTGATGGCGCTGGTTGTCGTACTCGCTGCCTTCTGACCAATAGCGGGAGTAGAGGTACTCGCCCTCGACGTAGGGCTTCGAGAAATATTCGAAGTCGAGAAATTTGAGCGGTTCGCGATGAAGCAAGCTTGCGCGCCATCCGACGCCGTCGCGATCGGTTTCGTTCAGTTCGTTGACGCCGGCAGGGCTACACACCACCGTACAGTCTATGCTGCCTATGTCCGGCACGTCCTCCCGTTCATAACGGTAGTCATCGAAACCTAACGAGGTCCCGATAAGCGTATACCCGCCCGAGTCCCACGGTTTGTAAACCAACGCCGTACCCAACTGGCTCACGACGAAGGGGTCGCCGCCGATCCAGGCCGCATCCACATCGTATTGCAGGCGCAAAGATGTATCCGCGAAGCGGAGTTCGCGATCGACCCAAAGCGTCCCTCCCGGCGCCTGGGCGTCGAATTCGTCGAGTTCGTCGTGTGCGGATCCGCCGTAGCGAACGGTCGCACCGCCGCTCCAGCCCTTCCAATCGAAGAGTCGAGCCCCGGCATCAAAGAACCAAAATCCGCGATGATCACTTTCATTAGAGATCTCTTCGGGCAGCCCGACGCCGCGGCCGCGCAAGAGCGCATTGCCATCGTATTCGTATCCGAGTTCAACGGATGCCCACCACTCTATATCCGAATCGGAATTCAGTTGATCGATCGCGCGCTGTGCTTCCGGGGCCCAAGGACTCTCCGGGTAATCGTTGGTGATCCGCGCGAAGGTGGACACAGCCTTTTCACGCTCATCGTTTTGGCCGAGTGCGCGCCCAAGAAAGAAAGTCGCCATCGGCTCGACCGGCCTATCCGAAAGTTGCGAAGCCGCATCAAGCCGACCGATCGCTGTCCCGTAATCTGCCTGCTCGTAAGCGATCAGTCCGGAATAGAGCAGAAACTGCGGGCGATTCGATTCAGTGACCGCAACGCGCGTAATTGCATCTTCCGCAGCATCCCAATCGCCGCGGTGGAAATAGGCCATCGCCAAATGTAGATCGAGACCGGGTTGACTCGCATCCAACGACCGCGCCGCCTCGAGCGCGCCCACAGCGAGTCCAAACTGCTGCAACCGGATCGCGCATTCGCCCGTGAACCGTTCCGCATCCGCATCCTGCGGCGTTTCCGTCCGCAGGGGACTCAGCGTCTCGATCGCCGCCTCGCAGCGTCCCTCCTGTGCGAGCGAAAGCCCAAGGGCGCGGACCTCCGCCGCTTCCTGAGAAAACGCCGCGCTAGCGCAGAGCAACACGCCGGCGAGCGTCAGGGCGACGAAGACGACACGGGCACCGCGAGCTCCGCGAGCAGAGCCAAATGCGGAGATGGAATGGCACGCAGAAACACGGAGCGAAGGGGGGGGCGCCGACCTGCTTCCGCACTCGAGAGGAGAGATTTGCGATGGGCAGTTCGCTGGAAGACACGGCGCTTTTCCTGCCGAAACCGAGGGCGCGATTTCGACGATTCGAGGAAATGCGGAGGGTACAACGCACGGGCGCGATGCAACAGAAACAGAACGCGGCGCCTGCGGCCCTGCGCGGCCGAGCCGACTACACTTCGCCATGACCCACCGTCCATTCGGGCGTGCGATCGAGGAAGGCCGATTCACCCAGTACCGCGTAGACCCTCATAGATCTGCACAGACCAGAATAGATCCGAACAACCCAATCGATCCAAACGACCCACGCGGAGGCCCTCAGCCCGCAATCGGTCGCGTTGAAAGAGCCGCGCGTATGTCCAACGATTTTCCCCATCCGCAAGATCAATATCCGGTCCTCTATCTGAAGGACACCGATTTAGATCTGCCCGCGCATGTCGCGACCAAAGATCTTCGGTACACGAATTTCAAGCTGATCGCGAAGGGCGGAAAATGCCTGATCCAGTCCTGCAAGGACTACTACTTAAGCCGCGTCATTGCGCATAAAAGTCTCCGGAAGGAAATTGCCGACGATCCATTCGAGCAAAAGCGCCTGCTTCGCGAAGCCCGCGTCACGGCCATGCTCCAGCATCCGAACACAATTCCGACCTACGAGCTTTCCCGCGACAATAGGGGGCATCTCTTCTTCACCATGAAACTCGTCGAAGGCTACACCCTTCGCGAGGTCCTCGATCTCGCCGTCAAAGAAGGCACGCAGGCCGTCGATGGCTACGGTTTCCACCGCATGGTCACGATCCTGATTCAGATTGCGAATGCGCTCGACTATGCACATACGCATGGCGTCGTTCATCGCGACATCAAGCCTGCGAATATCCTGATGGGCCCCTTCGGCGAGGTCATGCTCCTCGACTGGGGCCTCGCAAAGGTCTGGGACGAGGAGCGCGAAGACGTCTCCAACCAGCCTCTCCTCACCGACATCGACAATTCCTTGACAGCTCAGGGCAGACTCCAAGGCACCGCCTACTACATGTCGCCCGAGCAGGTCGAAGGAGCGCGGAGCCTCGACCATCGTTCCGACATCTACAGCATGGGCGCCACGCTCTATGAAATCCTGGCGGGTCGCACGACCGTCGTCGGAGACAAGGTCCAGGACCTCCTCGACCAGGTCAAAAATGTGACTCCTCCGCGCCCCTCCGAAGTCGCGCCCGAGCGCGACATTCCGCCGCAGCTTGAAGACATTTGCATGCGCTGCATAGACAAAGATCCAGACGCGCGGATCCAGAATGCTCGCCGCCTGGTCGCCGAGCTTCGTTCATGGCGCTTGCGCTGGGCCGCCGAGTCTTCGAAATAGTTCGACGCAGATCTGTTAGGCGGGTCTGCGGCCCTTCGCTTCAGCTCAAGTGACGGACTGCCCACCATCGACGCAGATCGTTTGGCCGGTGATGAATTTTGCACCGGGGCTCGCCAGGAACAGGTACATCGGCGCAATATCGTCGGGCAAACCCCATCGCTTCATAGGCGTCCGCTCGATTTCCGGCTCCTCGAAGGGCGTCCCAACCATCACAGAAGTCATATTGCTCTTCACAAGACCCGGCGCGACCGCGTTCACGCGAATCCCCTCCGCGGCCCAGGCGGCGGCCATATTCTGCGTCATCTGGACAACGGCTGCCTTTGCCGCACCGTATCCCGGAACGACCGTCACGGCGCGGAAGGCCGACATGCTCGACATATTGAGCACGCTTCCGCCGCCCTCGATCTCGCTCGCCGCAATACGATCCTTGAATGCCACGGCGAGCCGGAACGAGCCGAAAAGATGCAAGCTGATGGCGCGCTCGAACACCTCGGGCTTCCACTCGTCTTCCGCCATCAAGGACGCTCCGGCGTTATTCACGAGGATATCCATCCGCGGAAAAGATGCGGCCATCGCTTCAAGACCTTCGGCGTCCGTCATCTCCGCCTGCCGATAATCGAGACCCGTCAAATCAGAATCGTACTCAGAAGCGCTGCCCCGACGACCCGTGATCGCCACCTCGGCCCCCGCCTCCGCGAAAGCCCGGGCGATCCCGTTCCCAATCCCGCTCGACCCGCCGGTGACCAGAACTCGTGCTCCACCGAAATCAAAATTGACTGCCGCCATCTCTTTCCTCGCTCTCTCGTGAATCGAATCAAATCTTCAGGTCGCACCTAACGCGGAAGGCCGGAAAGCCCCGCCTTCCGGAAAGCCTGATCCAGGTCGGCCAGAAGATCGTCGACATGCTCCACTCCAACCGACAGCCGCACAAGCCCATCAAAAATGCCGACGCTCTCGCGATCGGCCTGCGGAATACTCGCATGGGTCATCGATGCCGGATGGTCCACCAAGGACTCAACCCCACCGAGACTCTCCGCCAGCGTAAAGAGATCGAGACCCGACACGAAGTCTTTCGTCGTCTCCAAATCCGCATCGAGTTCAAAGGTCACGATGCCAGAGCCACCCCGCATCTGCTTCTTCGCAAGCTCGTAGTGAGGGTGCGAGGGAAGGAAGGGATGTCGCGCCCACTTGATATCGCCGGAGCGCTCCAGATGATCCGCAATCGAGAGCGCGTTTTCGTGATGCTTCTCCATCCGCAGGGCGAGCGTCTTAACACCTCGGGCAATGAGCCAAGTATCAAAAGGAGACGGGTTCAGTCCCACGGCCTTCTGAGCAAAGACCATCTTGTCGTGCCAACTCTCGTCATTCGTCACAACGACGCCACCCAGGCAATCCGAATGCCCGTTGACGTACTTCGTCGTGCTCGACAGCGACAGCGTTGCGCCTAACTCGAGCGGGCGCTGAAAATAGGGCGAGGCGAAGGTGTTATCGACCAGAACGGGCACATCCACATTCTCCGCCAGCGCCGAGATCGCTTGGATGTCGAGAATTTTGAGCATCGGATTTGTCGGCGACTCCAGCCAGATCAAGGCCGGCTCGGCCTCTGCGATCACGTCCCAATTCGCTGAGTCAGCAAAGTCGACATATTGCACCTTCAAGCCAAACTTTTCGAAGACCTGCGCGAAAATTCGAAAAGTACAGCCGTAGACATTTTCTTCGGCGAGCACAGTATCACCGGAGGAAAGGGTGGAAAGAACGGCCGTGATAGCCGCCATGCCACTGCCGAAGACGGTTGCAAAGCGGCCGCCTTCGAGGGAGGCGAGCGTCGTGCCAAGCCGTGTGAAATTCGGATTCCCCGATCGCGTGTAGTCATAGCCAAGCGTCTCACCTGGCCGAACCTGCGCAAAGGTCGACGTCGCATAGAGAGGTGGGATCACCGCGCCGGTTGTGGCATCCGGCTCTTGCCCCACGTGAATGGCGCGCGTTTCAAATTTCATCAGAAGCTCCCGGTACCCGAGTACCCATCCTCAGTCCGGCCTATTCCCGACCGGTGTCGGCACCATAGCGAAGTGGAGCCCTCTCCTCGGAGAATCTCCCCACCCGCCTTCCACTCTTTACCGGAGACGGTTCCAAAGAAGCGATGCAATTCAATTGAATCGCCCCAGATCTGCTCCCGCAAGCTCCGAGGGCGGTCGATGCCCATGCATGTCCGCAGTACGACACCTTCGCAGAAGGACCTACGAAGTCCTCGAAGTGAGCCAATCCGGCGATTGGCTCTCTCGGGCAATCGATCTCCTGCTGATGTCATTGATCGCGGGCAATGCGATCGCGGTCGTTCTCGAATCCGTCGTGAGTATTGCGCAGACCTATCAGGATCTTTTCTGGGCGTTCGAAAAAATTTCGGCCGCAGCCTTTTCGGCAGAACTCATCCTCCGAATCTGGGCCGCTTCAGAAAACCCATCCCTTAAAGGCGGCCCTTGGCGCAAGCGCTTTCGCTACCTGACCTCTCCGATGGCACTCGTAGACCTCGTCGCGGTTTTGCCTTTCTATCTTGTGACATTCTTCTCGATCGACCTCCGCATCCTGCGCATTCTTCGCCTACTCCGAATCGTCAAATTCACCCGCTATTCCATGGCCTTCGGTCGCATCGTCGAAGTCTTCCAACTTCAGCGCAACGCGCTCATGACCTCACTCTTTCTAATGGGCATCGCCGTCGTCGTCTCTGCCGGCATCCTCTACGCCGTTGAGAGCAACGCACAACCCGAAGCGTTCGGTTCGATTCCCGCCGCCATGTGGTGGGCGATCTGCACGCTCACGACGGTCGGCTACGGCGACGTCACGCCAGTGACAGCTCTCGGTAAAGCCGTGACCGCCGGGATCAGCGTGATTGGAATCGGGCTCGTCGCGCTTCCCACAAGTATTTTCACAGCCGGCTTCGCCAAATCCATGGCGAATAGCGAGCACACCCTCGAAGAGAATGCGCGAAACGCCCTCGCGGACGGCATCTTCGACGGCGATGAGCAGCTGGCATACCAACAGCTCGCGGAGTCGCTCCACGTAGAGCCCTCCACCGCGCGAGAAGTCATCGATATGGTTATTCGTAAACAGACATTGGGCGACCTATTTGACTGCCCGCACTGCGGGAAATCACTCGACGCCTGAGTGCCTGCACTATCATGGAGGGTATGCGCGAAATCATCCTCCATCACTACGACCTCTCCCCCTACGCCGAAAAAATGCGCCTCGCCCTAGGCTTCAAGGGCATGACTTGGCGCTCCGTTCAGACACCCATGGTTCTCCCCAAGCCGGATCATTTCGAATTGACCGGCGGCTATCGCCGCGTCCCGGTCCTGCAGCTTGGCGCGGACCTCTACTGCGATAGTCATCTGATCACGCGCGTGCTCGACCGCCTCCAGCCCAGTCCTCCACTCGCGCCGCCCGGCCTCGAAACAGTCTCCCATGCGGTCTCGCGCTGGGCGGAAACCAGCTTCATGATGCTGATCAACGCCTTCTTCGGAATCGGCGGCGTCTTCCCCGAAGAGTTCATAGACGATCGTCGAAAACACATGATCCCGCCTACGATGGATCTTGATGCGGCGCCCAAAATTCTCGCGACAAAACTGCTTCAGCTGAGAGCCAATGTCATGCGCCTCGAGGGCATGCTTGAAGACGGTCGACCTTACCTGTTAGGCAACGCACTCTGCGCGTCTGATCTTTCTGCCTATCACCCTGTTATGATGTTTACGCTCCATGCAAAGACGCGGGCTCTGTTGGATGGCGCGGACCGGGTCCAGGCTTGGGTCAGGCGGGTTCGCAGCGTAGGGCATGGGACGTCGACGCCGCTCGATGCCGCAGAAGCAATCGATGTCGCGAGAGATGCCGAGCCGCAAGCCTTCGGAGGGGAGCCCGTCCTTCCGGAAGGCATGTCCATCGGCGATCGCGTGATCGTCCTCCACGACGATTACGGCTCGGGTAATGTGATGGGGGCTCTGTCGGAATCGGGACTCGACGAGATCGCCATCCGCCGCCAGACCGACCGCGCGGGCGAAGTCGTCGTCCATTTTCCTCGCGAGGATTTCACGGTCATCGCGATCGACTGAGCTCTTCGGACCGACTCCGGCGCTTCAGTCGCGACCCATCAATTCAGAATAGGTCCGTTCGAGTTCGATATTCAGTTCCGACCGATCGAATTCTGCTTCGACGTGCCGACGGCCGGCGCTGCCCATATCCGCCCACGCTTCAGGATGCGCGACGAGCCACCCGAGTCGTTCGGCAAGCGCATCCACATCTCGATCGGGCACAAGGAATCCCGACTTCCCGTCGCGAACCGCCTCGGGGATGCCGCCCGTCTGCGTCGCAACGACGGGCAAACCGCATGCCTGGGCTTCCGCAAAAACGAGCCCCTGCCCTTCTTCCGCACCATCAGCCCCACGCACGCAGGCCATCGCGAAAAGGTCGGCGCGCGCATATCGCGCCTGCACCTCTCCCTGATCTACTCCACCCGCGAATTCGACTGCATCCGCGAGGCCCAACTCCCGCGCAAGCGACTCAAGCGGGACGCGAAGAGGTCCGTCGCCAAGAATTTCGAGCTGCGTGTTGGGATGGTCTGCGTGCACGAGTTGAAACGCGCGAAGCAAAAACTCGAACCCCTTCACCTCGACCAGTCGACCCGTAGAGACGATGCGGATTGCATCCTTCTTGGCTTCGGCCCGCGCACGAAAAGCGTATCTCGACAGATCGACGCCCATCGGATGCCGCACGAGCCGATCACGCGGACAGCCCAGGGCGGCGGCACCTTCGAGGATGAAATCCGTATTCGCCATGAAGAGATCGCCATCGGCGAAGAGCGAGCGATAGACGTCCTTCCCGTAGCGCCTCGGAAAGACGTTCACGTCATAGCCGTGAAAACTCGTGACGATCTTGCCTTCGAGAATCCCTGCGTCTCGGTAGAAAAGTGCGCGAAGGCCATTCGGTGCAAAATGGCTGTGCAGAATGTCATAGCGTCGCGGCGGAGCCAGTGAGAAGGCACCAAAAAGGAGCGCTCCCGAGGCCGCTAACGGCCCGTAGCGCCGCCCGTTCAGCGCGCGAGCGAAACCCCGCCCGCCTTTCGGCGCATTCGACAAAACGCCCAGGCCCGCCTTCGCAACACGAACGATCCGAGAGGTCGGCAACTCCGTAAATGTAGTCCGCTCGAGCAGAGCGTAATCGCGCAGATTCGCATCGAGCGCATCTTCGTCCCCGCGACGCGACGCAATAATATCGACCTCGTGACCTCGATCGAGAAGTCCAACGATTTGATTGACGATGAACGTCGTCGACCGTGCCGGAAATTCGCCTACGAGCATGGCGATCTTCAATCGGTCGCTCGTCATACTCTTCTCTCTCCAAACTTGAGTTCACGCCGCAGCGAGAGCATATCGCGCGCGGCCGAAAATCCGCCGGGCAGCAACAGCGAAGTGATTCCATAGACCGCACCAAAGGTCGCTAGGTCGAAGAGGACGTGAAGCCATGAAGCAATCTCAAGAGCGTTGGGTATCGAGGTCAATGCGCCACTCAGGGCAATCGCGGCTGCGATCAGGGCGGCTGCGAACGGCCGCCAAAGCACACGTGCGAGATCCGAAAGCATGACCGGGCTCGTCCGGAAGCAGTAGATGACGCCCGGAAGCCAGAGGGAACACACGCCGACGCTGTACCCGACCGCCACGCCTTCGACGCCCCACATTCCACCGATCAGAATACAGACCACACGCACACTCGCCGAGAAAATCGCCCAGCGAAGTTGCTGTCGCGCATTGCCGAGCGAAACGTAGACCCAGCCCGTAGCAGCACGGAGCCCCTCAAAAAGAGCAGCGGGCGCGAGCAACCTGAAGATCGACGCCGCCTCCACCCATTGGGGTCCGAGCACGAGCAAGGTCAACTCGTTCGCGAAAACAAAGAAGGCGACCGAAACGGGTACGCTCACCGATCCAAGGAGCTGCATGCCACGTCGGTAGTAACCCCGAAAGCGTTCGGGCTCGTTTTGCAGACTGCTCAAGACCGGAATCGCAACACGGGCCACGGAGACATTCATCTGTTCGACGAAGAGCATGCTCAGTTGAATCGCCTTCGAATAGAACCCAAGAGAGGTCGCGCCAAAGCGCCAACCAATCAAGAAGACATCGACACTCCGCGCGATCGAGCCACAAAGACTGACGAGGCTGAGTCGACCTCCGAACGCGATTAGGGAGCGGATTTCGACGTTTCGATCGAAGCGCCCTGGTCGCCATTCGCAAAGCCACCAGCTCCCCACGCTAAGAATGCACGCGCTCGTCAAGGGCATCGCGACTAACGCCCAGTAGCCGGCACCACCGATTGCGACAGCAACCCCGATGCCGGTGCTCATAAGAACCGCGAAGATCTCGACCACCGCCAGGGACGAGAACGCCAACCTTCGGCGCAAGAGTGCCGTGTGTTGAACACCTAAGCCGCTTACGAAAAAAGTTAGCGCCATCGCGAGACCGATAAAGAGGAGCCTCGGCTCCGCGTAGAGCCACGCGAGCACGGGGCTCATCATCGCTACGCCAAGCGTCAATCCCGATCCGATCAAAACGTTTGTCCAGAAGAGTCCCGTTTGTTGGGCATCAGTGATGTCCGCGCGCTGGACGGCGGCAATCGATAATCCGAAATCCTTGAAGCGAGAGAAGAAGCCCGTGAAGGCAAGGACCATCGCGACCATGCCGAAGTCTTCCGGCCGCAATAAACGCGCGAGCACGGCGATCGACCCCAGCTGCAATAGGAGCTTCACGGCTTGCGATGCCAGGGTTGCGACGCCACCGCGCACGGACCGACCTCTTAGGTCGGCCTCACGCATTGCTTTCAGATCTGCCGTGTCGGTTTTTTGCATTCGACGTCGCGGCCTCTACCGGTTCCAGCCGAAGCGTTCACGCAGTTCGAGAACGCCCTTCATTCTTGAAGTTGCTCCCGCTCGATCTCGTGCGGCATCAGATGCAAGGCGAGCGTCTGTTGTACGTAGCCCACCAATCGAACGTGGTAGTAGGCAACGAGCGCCGGGAACGATTGGAGCGTCTCAAGAACCGATTTCCCTTTTCGGAAGAGATCGTTGTACGTGATGGCGGCCAGAGCGAGCACGAAAAAGAACAGCGGCACGATCCAAAGCCGTGCATCCAGCAGAACGAACGGAAGCGAAGCATACGTGGCTATGAAGGGGAGCATATCGATGCGATGCTGCAGAGAAAATTTGTAGACGAGACGAGCCGCCGACCGACCGCCCCGATACGCCTGTTTAAAGAACGATTGTTGGTCGTAGTAATGCTCGTGATAGACCTCGGCTGCAGGACAGGCGAGCATCTCGCAGCCGGCAGCCCGCAGCCTTAGGAAGATGCCCTCTTCATCGGAGCGACCCGAAGTCTTGAGGTCCGGTTCCTCGCCCTCGGCGCGGTAGCCGTAGTCCTCGTCGAGCATATGCGCTTCGAGCAGTGATTTCCGAATCGCCATATTCCCTGCGATCAAGCGGTGCGCAGGACCCGGCCGGCCGAGTCGGTGCGTCCCCTTGAAGGTGAGCTCCCAGATATTGCTCGGCTCGGGGTCAGTCACGAGACCCGTCACCGCCGCGATGTCCGCGCTCACAAATCCCGAGATGAGATTCTCGAGCCAATCGGGTTGAGCAAGGCAATCGCTGTCCAGAAACGCGATGATCTCGCCGCGCGCCTGTCGAATGCCGCGATTTCGACTCGGATTTGCTCCGAGGTTCCGCCCGTTCAGCAAAATTTTCAACCCGATTCCACGCGCCTCGCATTCGGGGCGAAGCGACTCAAGAACCTCGACGCTGTCGTCGGTCGACCCATCGTCGATAACGATGATTTCGAAACCGGAGCAGGTCTGCTGCGTGAGTGCCGTGACGCAGCGCCAAATCAGATCACGACGATTGCAGGTCGGAATCACAATCGAGACAGAATCCGTCAAGTTCGTCATGCCCGTCGCCTGCGTCATACCCGACTCCCACTCTGCGTACGGATTCCAGCGCGTGTTGGAGTTTCACTGGAATGAGGATTGGCACTTTCGCGAGGAACGCCAGATACTCCCGCGATATGGTCCAACCCGACGCTAAACAGATCGGCCAGCGGGATCGCGGCGCATCGGAGAGCCCGCAATCGAGCGTCTGCATCTGCATAGCGACCTGTCGTCGGCCCGAGCACCTGCGGAAAACGCTGATGAGCCTCGCCGGACTCGACATGAGCGCACGCCCGAACGACACCGTTCGCATCGTCATCGTCGAAAACGACGTCGAGGCATCGAGTGAGCCCGTGATCGACGGGCTGCGCTCGACGATCCCCTGGCCGGTCGAGTACGCGGTCGAAAGCCGCCCCGGGATCTCGTTCGCGCGAAACACGCTCGTCCAGCTCGCCGGCGACAGCGACTTCATCGCCTTCATGGATGATGATGAGGTCGCCGAATCGAATTGGCTCACAGCCCTCCTCGCGACTCGGCAAACGACCGGAGCAGATGCCGTCTTGGGCCCTGTCCTGCCGCGCTTCGAAGCTCCGACGCCCGCTTGGCTTGTCCCCTTCTTTGATCGGCGACGCGCGAAAGACCAGGCCGAAGTCGACGCCCGCGATTTCCGCTCGGGCAACGTGTTGGTTACCGTCGAGGCGCTGCGCACGATCGAAGGTCCCTTCGATCCTGCCTTCGCCCTCACCGGTGGCTCGGACGGATTCCTCGGGCAACTCCTCGAAGCAGGAGGCGCACGTTTCTTCTGGTCGGACGAGGCCATCGTGCACGAGACCATTCCGGCGGATCGCGCTCGGGTCTCCTGGCTGCTCCGTAGGCATTTCCGAACCGGAATGGCACTCGCGATCATCCGCATCCGGATCGAGGGTCGGCTCTTTGGCACGCTTCACTGCCTTACCAAAGGCTTCGGCGCCGTATTCCTTGGGATGCTGTCTACGACTAAAGGACTGGTCGCTGGGCGTAGGGGGCTGCTCGAAGGACTGGTGCTGGCCGCGTCCGGCGCTGGCAGTCTCTTCGCTCTGATAGGCGGACGCTTCCAAGAGTATGGATCCGTGCATAACAACCCATCTCCGCTCAACACTCCCTGAATCCCATTCAAGCAAGCGCGCCCTCCTCCGCCGCAAACACATCGGCGACTAGTACAGATACACGTCGTTGAACAGGATGCCCTTCATCGCCAACCGTAGATCGGTCGGCCGCTCGATGCCTTCGGGAGAAAGCTGCAAGCGGCAGGCTTCCTTGGACTCGAAATGGTGGAGTCCACTATCGATCCAGGCTTGCTGCCCCGCTTCAATCACGCGACCGTCGATTTCCAGGATCGTCCCCCGCGCACAGGCAATGAGGTAGTTCCCTGCGAAGAGCACTCCGTGTTCGCTCGCGCCCGCTTGAATCGTCGGTGCATAAAGAAGGATATTCCCAACATACGGGGCATAGTTTGCTGCGAGGTAACCAAGCACGGGCCCGGGAAGGTTCCGAATCCTGTAGTTGGTGATCAGCAGCTTCGGCGGGTCCGCCGCGATCCTCTCGATGACTTCGCGGGGATCCCTTGCGGCGACTCGACTCAGTCGCCGCGCGTCCAGCCAACTGAATTCGACCGGCATCTGGCGTCGGGTATGCAACATGGAAACACCGGCAAGATACGAGCCGCCTTCTTCCAAAATCTCGTTCGCAATCGAAACCGACGAGCGTTGAAGCGAATTGTCTCGGCCCAAGACCGTCGGAATCCGGCGCGCAGGATAGACGACGCCCAGCAGAACCACGATCAAGAGAGCCAAAGCGGAGAATGCATTCCAACGGCGAATCGAGAAATCATAGAAAGCGGCGATCAAGATCCAGGCCGTCGGGATGAGCAGCACGAAGAAATACGGCCAGGGTTGTTTGTGCCAGAGACCAAGACCGAGCAGAGCCGCACCGTAGGTCAGCAGCGTCCAGTCCCGATATGAGATCCCAAGTCCGCCGAGAGAATCCCCTTCCGCGACGTCGCGGTTTCGAAAGACGACGATCTGTCCCATAGAAAGAAAGGCGAGCGCCCAGAAGAAGGGATTCCGACCGAGCGTCTGGAACCAGAAATGGCGGATGTCATACATCTGCGTGAGCGCGATATGTTGATTTCTGAGGAGAACTTCATGCGCGACCGTTCCAGCAGAAGTCACGACCGCCCAGAACAAGAAGTAGAGCGCGATTGGCGCGCATGCGGCGCAGGTGAACCGAAGGCAGTCAGTGAATTCGCTGCGATACCGCCTCTGAAAGAGCCAATGCGTTCCAAGCGCGAAGCCACCGCAGAGGATGAAGTAGATGCCCTTTTGTGAGACCAGGAAACTGACGCCCGCGAGCACGCCCGCGAGCAACAACCGACGATCAAGCAGGTAGATCAGCCCGAAGAGTCCAAACAAGCTCGTCAACATATCCACGCGGAGAGAGGCTGACCGCTCAAGAAAGGTGCTCATCGAAACCAGCATCAAGGTCGCCAGCAGAATCGACAACGACGAGAAGTGTTTCGAAAGCTTGCGTGCTGCAAAAAAGATTGAGCACGCCGTCACCAAGGCCATCGCCTGCTTAACGAGCATCATCTGCAACCAGGGGTCACTCGAGAGCAGCATTGGTGGTAGCTGGAGGTAGTAGCCGAGCACCGTCTTGTATGGTTTGAAATCCGCATAGGGGATTTCACTCGTTAGGCGATACACCGCGCTGGCGCCTTGAAATTCGTCCATCACCAAGGGCAACCGTGCGATGTAGACAAGTTCTATGCCCAAGTAGACGAAACAGAGCAGCGCCAGGGCCGGTATGAAATACTCTTCGAGTTTGCGAGCGAGCGAATCCATTATGGTCGACGCTCCGTCGACCGACGTCCGCTCCGGCTAGCCAGAGCCGAGAGCGTCCCGTAGGCCAATCCGAAGCCGCGGGCGAAGGATCGCACGAAGCTCATGGGCGCAAACCAGAGATGACGCGCGTACCCGGTATGAGAAACGATCGACAGGGTCATCGGCATCTGCGCAAGAGCAAGCGCGACAAGGCAAAGACCCGACGCGCTCCCCGCGAACGCCGCGCCCGAAAGCGGCATTAGACCAACGCAAGTCAGGGACGCTAGTGCGAGAACCGGCTGGAGGTGGTCAGCGATCCCGCTATAAGAATCGCCGGCCATACGGTTCGGATATTCGACGTATAGCCAGGCGCGCCAATACCCCTGCTTCGACTGGGTTCGCAGGTAGGCCTTCAGCCGATTCGGATGGAAATGCTTGACCTTCGAACGTCCTTCGAAACCGAGTCGCCCCCCGGATTGCCGAATCCGGAACGCGAGTTCGGCGTCCTGCGCCATGATGAAGCGCTCGTCGAAGCCGTCGACCTTCTCGAGCATGTCGCGGCTGTAGAGCACGTTGAACGTCGCGAGGAAATTGACCTCCTCGAGCATCGCCCGATGCCGCTCGATGATCTCTTCGTGGATCAAGCAGGCCAGCAGCGATTCGGGTCGCATGTTTCCGTAGCTTCCGCCCACACCGACATAGGGGCTATCGGTATGAAGCTGGAGCAGAAGTTCGAGCGCGAAAGGGTCCGAGACGCAATCAGAGTCGATGAACCAGATGAGCGGCGTTGTCGCAGCACGCCACCCGAGGTTGCGCGCGGCGCCCGGGCCCTGTCCCGTCCCCGCGATGCGGCGTACCGGAAACCGTTCAACTCGGCTGGCAGTATCATCCGTGGAACCATCGTCCACGAAGATAATTTCGTGCAATAGACCGAGATCGAGAAGCGGAACGACCGCTTCGAGGCAGGCCTCGACCGTGCCGGACGCGTTTCGACCCGGAATCACAAGCGTCACATCAGCGCTCATCAAGATCTGCCTTTAGCACCTGAGAACTCGCCTCATCCCCAAAAGTCGATCCGAAGAACGCGTCGCCCGCTTCCTCCACGTAGCCCGCGCCGTCTATACCGAACTCCTCGAACGATTCGCCGCCCGCAGACGCAAAGTCAACGGGGATCTCCGCCGTGCTCAAAGCCAATTGCCGAACGATCAGCGTGATCTGGCGATCCGTCTGACGCATGCGCGTATAGATCACGAACGCAATCAGCAAGCCGCATAGCACGCTCACGTAGAGGAGAAGATCGGCGCCGCGATTCACGCCAAGGGCACGTGCGATGCGGGTCATTTCATCGGGAGCGAATAGCGAGACAATGCCCGCAGTCCAAACCGAAAGCCATGCAAGCGAGGATCGAGGAATTGAGCGGCGGCGAATCATTCGACTCACCTGAGTCACGATCAAACACGCAAAAAGCGCGATACCAATGAGCTGAAACGGGTTCATTAGAGAAACTTGTCCATGAAATAGTCGAAGACAATGCGAATCGCGCCGGAGCTGCGTTGCCCCTTAGCGAGGGAATAGGCGGTGTACTGAATACGAACGGGAACTTCCCGGTAGGCGAGACCGGAGAAATGCACGTACTCGATCAACTCGCTGGCATGCGCCATGCCATCGAGACGAATCCGAATTTCGGAAGCCGCAGGTCGAGAGAACGCCCGTAATCCGTTATGCGTGTCCGTGAGCTGCGCGCCGGAGGTCCACTGCGTAAAGAGCAAACCGCCCTTGAGCAGGAGGCGACGAGCTCGAGGCATCTGCGGGCGTTGTCCGAGGAAGCGCGAACCGAGCGTGACATCGACCTGGCCTGCGAGAATGGGCGCAATCATCTTGGCGATATCCGAGACGGCATGCTGACCGTCTGCGTCGAACGTGACCACGACTTCTGCTTGCTGTGAAACGGCGTATTCAATTCCAGACTGGAGCGCCGCGCCCTGCCCGCGATTCACAACGTGTCGCAGTCGCGTCGCGCCCGCCTTGAGCGCAAGTTCCCCGGTCTCGTCTGCGGAGCCGTCGTCAACGACGATCACGTTCGGATACACCTCGCGAACGGAAGCAACAACGTCGGCGATCGAGACGGCCTCGTTGTACGCCGGGATCACAACGAAGACGCTCTTGCGCTCGGCGTCCGGCAAAGGCGTCGGCGAGTACACGGCCTCGGGGGCGGGAGCGGGGGCAGGCGCGGGGGAATCAGAGCCCGAGCTGCTGACCGTCATGCCTGAGATTTCATTCGCGGACGACATCAGAACGCACTCTCAAGGGGGGTCTGCTTGAAGGGAATTTCGTTCGCAGCCCCTGGTCCGTTTTCGGCAGAAAACTCGGGGACTTAAGGGAAATACTGCCTCGCGCCGGAGAGGTTTTGCGAGCCGAATGCGGGCTGCGTGCAGGAGGGGCCTGACGCTCGTGGGCGCGCGAGGCGGAGGGCGGCGGCATAGGGGCATCTCCGGAGGAAGTCCTCGGCGGATTTCCCGGCCGCGATCTTTCATAAGCCTGATTCTTGGCAATGGACTTGACCGAAAAACAGGCCATGCCGAAGTACCGAGAATCATGTTTGGAAAACATCTTGTCGACCGCGGACTTCTTCGAGAAAGCCAGCTCATCGAAGTACTCGATGCCCAGGAGAAGAGCCATGTCTCCTTCGGCCGGGTTGCCTACGAGATGGGGCTCATGACCCTCGAGCAGGTCATGGAGGTCATCGAGTTACAGCGCAAGAAGTCGATACATTTCGGCGAGGTCGCCATCGAACTCAAGATTCTTGATGCGGCCCAAGTCGCCACTGTCCTGGGGCAGCAGGAAGACACGCATATGCCGCTTGGGCAACTGCTCGCGTCGCTCGGAATTCTGGATCCCGAAACGCTTGATCGAGAACTCAGGCAGTACCATGAAGATCAGGCGGCCAGCCCGCTCGGCGAAGAAAGCGACTAGCAGCCGAAACCCCAAAGGCCCCGAAACGCTATGATTCGCCTGAAATCGGAGGCTTGATGACGGTCGAAACAGCAGTTGAAGTCGTGCTTTTTGATTTGGGTGGCGTGCTCATTGAGCTCGGCGGCATGGGCGACATGGCGGTCCTCGCCAACGAGCAATCCGAGGACGAAATCTGGCGGCGATGGCTCCACTGCCCCTGGGTGCGTCGTTTCGAGCGCGGACAATGCGACGCCGACGCGTTCGCGAACGGCATGGTCGAGTCCTGGGAGATGCCCGTCACTCCCGCCGATTTCCTCAAGGCCTTCATTGCGTGGCCGAAGGGAATGCTGCCCGGTTCACACGAAGTCGTGCGCGGTGCGGGTGAACACGTGCGCGTCGCGTGTCTCAGCAATACAAATACGCTCCACGTAGAGCGCCAATGGGAGGAGTTCGGGATCTACGAACTCTTCGACGGCATATTTCTATCCAATGAAATGGGGATGGTGAAGCCCGATCGCGAAGCCTTCGATCACGTCGTCGATCGACTGGGCGTCCGACCCGAGCAGGTCCTGTTCCTCGATGACAACCAGATCAATGTCGATGGCGCCCGGGAGGCAGGACTCCTTGCCGAAAAGGCGGTCGGACCGGACGAGGCAGATAGAGTGATTGCCGCTCATCTCCCTTGAAGCACCGCCCAAGATCAGGGACAAGGCAGTTGCCCCGAGGGGCGACCCATTTCACGAGCGTCCGTTGCTATACAAGACGGTCCGTATCGTATATACTCGTTCAACGCGCGTCATGAGGCCGCGCGGTTCCCTGCCCCGCATTCAGACTCCTACCGAAGCGAGTCTCTGGAGCATCCCCATCCATGGATTTTGATTTCTCCCCTGTAGAACAGAAATTCGCTGAAGAAGTGGACGCCTGGCTCGTCGAGAACCACGACGACGAGGTCATGGACCATCATCGCGAAAACTTCACGCAGCTCGCCGACACGCCCGGGCGCCGCGCCTTTATGAAGAAGCTTGCCGCCAAGAACTGGCTCGGCATGTCTTGGCCTAAGGAGTTCGGCGGCCAGGAAATCGAAGGCGTCTACGAATACATTTTGAACGAAGCGCTCTCGAAGCACGCCGCGCCGCAGATCGGCAAGGGCGTCGGCATCATCGGCAAGACGCTGATCCGCCACGGCAACGACAAGCTCAAGAAAGAGTTCCTGCCGAAGATCCTTAGCGCCGAAGTCGAATTCGCGGTCGGCTACTCGGAACCCGAAGCGGGTTCGGATGCGGCCAACATGCAGCTCAAGGCCGAGAAGGTCGACGGCGGCTGGAACCTGAACGGCCAGAAGATGTGGACGACCTCCGCGCATTTCGCCGACTGGTACTGGGTCGGCGCGCGCACTGACCCGGATAAGAAGAAGCACAACGCCCTGTCGCTCTTCATGATCCCGATGGACCATCCGGGACTCGAAGTCCAGAGCCTGCCCACGATCGGCAAGGACACGACGAATCAGGTCTTCTTCGACAATGTCTTCGTGCCGGACGATTACCTCGTCGGCGAGCGCGGCAAGGGCTTCCAAATGATCTCGGAGGCGCTCGATCTCGAACGCTTCACGATGTTCACTCTTTCGCCGATCGCCAACCGCAGTGAGGTCCTCGTCGACTGGGTCAAGCAGGCGACGCGCGACGATAAGCCGCTCAAGGACGACACGAACGTGCGTCGCACGATCGCGCAGATCACGACGGATACGGCGGTCGCGAAGGCGCTCTCCACGCGTTTTGTCTGCGCAGCAAAGAGCGGCGGCAAGCCTCCGACGATTCAGTCTTCCCAGTACAAGCTCTTCACGACCTCGTTGTCGCAGCGCGTTTGTAAAGACGCACTCGATATCCAGGGACACGAAGGCACCATGGCGGAAGGCCAGGACGATGCACCGCTGCGCGGTCGCTTCGAAGGCGCCTATCGCGCGACGATGAACGAAACAGTGGGTGGCGGTTCTTCGGAAATTCAGAAGAACATCATCGCCCGCCGTCATCTCGGACTTCCGAAAAACTTTTAAGCAAGGAGAATCCGATATGGATCTCGATCTCAGTGAAGAACAGCAGATGGTGATTGACATGACGAAGGGGATGCTCGAAGAGTATTCCACCGTCGATGTCGTTCGAACGATGGAAGACGACCCCAAGGGTTACCCGGACGTGCTCTGGAAGCAGATGAGCGAACTCGGCCTGAACGGCCTGCTCATTCCGGAAAGCTACGGCGGCGGCGGGCTGACACTCGTCGAGGGCGCCTTCGTTTACGAAGAATTCGGCCGGTCCATGGCCCCGACTCCGCATTTCGTATCCTGCGTGATGAGCGCGGGCGTACTGCTCGAGGCGGGCAGCGATGCACAGAAGGACACATGGCTTTCGAAGATCGCAAGCGGCGACGCCATTCTCACGACGGCATGGCTTGAGCCTTCGCGCGGCTTCGGTGAAGTCGGCGTCGCTCTACAGGCGAAGAGCGAAGGCAATGAATTCGTTCTCTCGGGTCGCAAGCAATCCGTTCCCTACGCGGGTGCTGCGGATCGTTTGATCGTACTCGCGCGCACGGACGATGGCGTCGATCTCTTCCTCGTCGACCCGAACGCTGCGGGCATCACGCAGAAGCAGATCCTCTCCCAGGGTCGCGAGCCGCAGTTCCAGATCGACTTCGAAGGCGTCCGCGTCAACGAAGGCGACCGCATCGGCGCCGCCGGTAGCGGATGGGCGACCTGGAACTCAGTCATGCTGCAGGGCGTGACGCTTCTCGCCGCGCAGGCCATCGGGGGCGCAGATCGCTGTCTCAAGGAGACAGTGGAATACGCCAACCAGCGCATTCAGTTCGATAAGCCCCTTGGCGCTTTTCAGTCTCTTTCGCATTACATGGCCGACGCCTCGACGACGATCGACGGCGGCCGCGTGCTCGTGCATGAAGCAGCATGGAATCACGCGCAGGGTCGACCGCTGACTCGGTTCGGTCCGATGGCGAAGCTCTTTTGCTGCGAGACGTACCGCGAGACGACGCGCGTCTGTGCTCAGATCTGGGGCGGCGTCGCCTTCACGATCGAGTACGACCAGCAGATGTTCTTCCGACGCGCCAAGCAGCTTCAGCTTTCCTGGTGGGATACGCCCTACCTCGAAGAGCTGATCGCAGCGGACGTCCTCGACTAAAGGACTCGCACGCGTCACGGAACGTCAGAAACAAAGAAGCCCCGGCTCTCTCGAAGAGCCGGGGCTTTTTCGTTCGCGCTCATCTCTCGATTAGGTCGCGTCTGATGGGAAGGCCGCCAAGGGATCGCCGCCCATCTCTCGGACCATGGCGTCATAAACGGGGATCGGCGGCGCCTTCATCGCCAAGGCACGCCATGCGTTCACCGCCGAGTACGACTCCACCTTCTCCGCCCAGACCTCAAGATCCGCCGGCAAAGTAATTCCGTGGGTTCGGAAGCGAGTGAGCACTGGGAAGTACATACAATCGACGATCCCGAACGGACCGAATAGGAAAGGCCCTCCGGATCCTTCGAGGCTCTCACGGCAGATTGCAAACACGCGCTCGATCTCGAGCGAAGTTTCGACATCCGGCCTAAAAGCCGGAATTCGCGCAAAGATCTGGCAACTCAGCTTATTCCGCAAATGCGAAAACCCGCTCGTCATCTCCGAAGAAACGGCGCGTGCCCTCGCACGCGTGAGCGTATCCGCCGGCCAAAGTCCCACGTCGGGGAACGTGTCCGCTGCCCATTCGCAAATCGCCAACGACTCATGAATCGGTGTGTCGCCGACATGCAGCACGGGGAAGAGGCCGATCACGCTTCCCAAGCCTTGCCGTTTCTCACGCTGCGCTTTGAGGTGCTGAGCGAGCCTATCGCCTGATTCCTCGACGGCGACGCCCATCTCAGGAAGCGTCACCGTCTCCACTTCGAACTCCGCTCCCGCCGCAGTCAGCGCAAGAAAAGGCCGGATCGACCAAGACGAGTACCGAAGACTCAAAACAGAAAGCCGTAGTTTCGGCATCGAAGGCAAGGACCGATCCCTCCTTCTCTTTTCATTTCTCCCCCGCCCGCCCACGGACCGCGTGTGTAGGTCGGTGCGTGTGTAGGTGGACGGGTGGGTGGGTGTAGGTAGGCGGGCGGGCGGGCGGGCGGGCGAACTAGACGTTCAGCGAACCGAGCCGCCAATCCGTCGCCGACACGAGGCGCGAATAAAAATCCTCCGTGTACGCATTCTCGGGCTCTTCCCGCACCATGCGGTCAAGCACTTCAGCATCGCCCCCTACCAAGATGCGCCACTTGGCCGCTTTCACGCCATCGAGAATGATGCCCGCCGCCTGCGCAGCCGTTGTCGGCGCATCGTCCCGAAAGGCCTCCCCCTGCATCACAAGCGCCTGGCGGAGTTCTTCGTTCGTCGCATTGCCGAAATCGATGCCGCGGGCCTCGAGGCTCGCGCGCGCTTCCTGCAAATCCGACTCGCTCATTTCCTTCGGATCCGTCCCGAGCGCCTTGCCGGAATTGATCACGATTGAAGTGCCGACATGGCCCGGCATCACGACAGACACCTTCACATGCGGCGCATTCACAGCCAGATCATTGATCAGCCCTTCCGTAAAACCCTTCACCGCAAACTTCGCCGCACTGTAGGCGCTATGCGCGATCCCCGGCCCGAGCGTCGCCCAAAACCCGTTCACGCTGCTCGTGTTAATGAGATGCCCTTCTTCAGCGGCCATCAGCATAGGCAAGAACGTACGCGTTCCGTAGTAGACGCCGTACCAACAAATATTAAAGGTGCGCTCCCAGGATTCGCGTTCATCGACGATCATGCTGCCGGAGCCGCCGATGCCCGCGTTATTGAAAACGAGATTCACATAATCCGTTTCGTGTTCGCGCATCACCTCGTCGCGGAAGCGCAGCATCTGCGCCTCGTCGCTCACATCCGCGATATGCGTCGTGACGCGGATGCCCTTTGACGCCGGTGCAGCCGCTAGACAGAGCTGCTTCGACTGCGCCATGTTTTCTTCCGAGACATCACACATCGCAACATGGCAGCCTTCCGCGGCCAGCTGCTTCGCGAGCTCGCGGCCGATCCCCGTCCCGCCGCCCGTGATCACGGCGATTCTCTCATCGAATGACTTCATCTGCCTTCGCTCCCTAACTGGATGTGTGCTGGCTTTCGATTGCGCCGATCTCGATCAATCGTTCAATTTCAGCATCCGAGAGTCCTAGGACCTCACGGAATACCTCGTCATTATCATGCCCAACGGAAGAACCTGCATGCGTCGTTCGCCCAGGGGTTTTCGTGAGTCCGAGCGGAATCCCGGTCGCAGTCACAACTCCTCGTTTGAAATGCGGAATCTCCTCGAAGAAAGCCCGAGCGCGAAGCTGCGGATCTCGTTGGAAGAGGTTCTCCGTATCCTGCACAACACCAGCGGCGACGCCGGCCCGCTGGCAGATTTTCATCACCTCGTAATCCTCACGCGCCGCGGTCCACTCGGCGATCCCAGCTTCGAGCTCTGTCCTCGCCGCCACCCGGCCCGAAGCAGTTGCATAGCGCGGATCATCTGCCCAGTCGGGGCTGCCCATCGCCTCGACCAAACGTGCCCAATCCGCATCATCCTCGACGCCGATCGCACACCAGCGATCGTCACCCGTGCACGGAAAACAGGCGTAAGGCGCCCGATCAAGTTCACCGTTCCCAAGTCGCTCTGGTTCTTCGCCCGTCGCACCGAATGCCAACATGAGAGAACCAATCGAGGACACGGTGGTCTCGAACTGGGAGAGATGAATCGCCTGCCCCAAACCTGCATCCCCATCCCGGTCACGCGCGAGCAGTCCCGACATCAATGCAACGAGACCGTGTAGAGCTGAAAGTGGATCGGGGTAGGCGAAATGAGAAATCGTGCAGTCGCGCTCGGCGAATCCCGAAAGGCTGCAGAGCCCGCTGAGCGCTTCGATATTCGGCCCCCATGTCACGTACCGCGCAAGCGGACCGCTCTCACCAAAACCGCTCGACTCCAGCATAACAAGTCGCGGATTCCGGGCGGCCAGCGTTTCGTATCCGACTCCAAGCTTCTCCAGGACACCCGTGCTGTAGTTCGCAATGACCGCATCCGCTGTGTCAGCGAGTCGCCTTGCGAGCTCGGCGCCCTCCTCAGTTCGCAGGTCGAGCGAGACGAATCGCTTTCCCGCACTCCAATCCGTAAACCAGGGCGAGCATTCCGGCTGGGTTCCCTGTTCTGGCGCGCGGGGCGGCACGAAAAGCCGCGGCACATCCGGATGAGCGTGAGACTCGACCTTAATCACGTCCGCTCCCGCCCAAGCAAGAATGCGCCCGATCCACGGAGCCGCGAGCCCCGTACCGAATTCAACTACGCGAAGCCCCGCAAGCGGGAGCGCCTGACCTGCCCTCTCCGGCTCAGCCTCCCTCGCATTTTTCGTTTCTTGATCGCGGCGCCCGACCGGTACGCGCAAATGCGCCCAGGGCGAAGGATCCGCACTAGAACCCCACTCGCGCTGAACGCTCTCGGTATCCGCACCGAGCGCGGGCACGCCGCGGCGAAGGGGGAAAGTCGTGCGGCTGAGTCGATAGGGGGCACCCGGCATCTTCGCCTGCGTTCCGCCTCCGAGATCGACGTCCTGAAAATATCCGCGCGCAGCGAGATGGGGGTCGGACGCGATCCGTGCGGCCGTATGCACGGGCGTGAAAGCGATATGTCGACGCTGCCCTTCGTGGTAGGCCTCATCGACCGTGAGCGTCATCGTGAGTTCCTCGATGAACAGGTCGAGAAATTCGCGATAGGGAAGTCGATTAGAAGATGGGCCGTGAAACTCGGCCTGCAGAACCTCTTCGTTGCCCGTCACCTCATGAATCCAACCCGCAAGAGCGAGCCAATGCGCAGGCCGGTTGACCATCAAATAGACCAACCCATCTTTACATCGATAGGCACCAGAAGGCACCGAAGCAACGAGTCCCGTCCCTACGCGCTTCGGGATCACGCCATCTTCGAGCCATTTGCCTACGCCCGCGATATGCGTGATCGCAGTCATGGCTTCGAGGCTTGAGACATCGACGTGCTGCCCTTCGCCGGTGCGCATTCGATGCGCCAAAGCGACGAGACTGCTCCCGACGGCGAGGGTGGATGAGATGATCTCCGCCTGATGGCCGGCGAGCCGCACGGGCGGGTCCGCGGGATGCCCCACCGAAATCATCGCTCCGCCTAACGCGCTCGCCACAAGATCGTTCGAACGTAGACCGCGCTGTGGTCCCGTTTGCCCAAAGCCCGTGATCGAAGTCAGGATCAGCGCGGGGTGACTTTCCGCAAGCGAGGCATAGCCGAGTCCGCGATCAGCCAGATAATCCACAGGCAGCGATTCAAGAATCAGATCGCAACCCGCCGCGAGGACTCGAAAAGCCTCGCGGTCGGATTCGTTATCCAAGTCGAGCACGACGCTGCGTTTGTTCGCATTCACATAAGCGAAGGGCAGGCTCATCTCGCCCGCGGCGGTTTCAACTTTCGGCGCATTACCGCGCCCGCGCTCGCCACCGGGCGGTTCAACCTTCACGACATCGGCGCCAAGATCAGCCAGCAGCTTCGCACCGTAGGCGAGCGTCTCCGAAGTCAGATCGAGAACGCGCAGCCCAGCCAGTGCTCCCGCCCCACCGCTCTCAAGCGGTTCAATGCCGCTCGCGCTCAAACCGAGCCCTCGATTCGTCTCGCACCCATCTCCTAAATCTAGGCGAAAATCGCGCAGGAAAACCGGAAATTTTGGGTGCAGCGCCTCAGAGCCAGCTGTTGATCAGCAGGAAGGGAGACCAATAGTAGGGGTGCGCGTAGTTCGGATCTTTGAGAAGTCGCACTTGCGCCTCCCGCACGGCCTGGGCGCGCGACGTTTTCGGCTCCCGGAGCGAAGAATAGAACTTCGCCATGAATTCTGAGGTGGCCTCGTCGCTGACACTCCACAAAGTCCCGAGCGCACTCCGGGCCCCCGCCTTCACCGCCACCCCCGAGAGCCCGAGGGCCGCTCGGGCATTGCCGTCCGCAGTCTCGCACGCGCTCAGAATCACCAGATCCAGAGGATCATCGCGATACTTCGCTGCCCCGACGGCGTTCGCTAGGTCGTCGAAACTCATTCGCCCATCATGGGTCAGCAAGAAACCGCCGGCCGACGTCTCGTTAAACTCCGCATAGGAGGCGGTTTGATTCAAGGTGACCCGGTCGACATCGACCACGACCTTAAAGTGGACTTCCCCCCCGTTTTCGTAGACAGTCAGAGGGCTTGTTTTGAGGCATTTCCGAATGCCTCCCGCTAGCACCGAACTCGAATAGAGCCTCAAATCAGCGTCATCGATTTGCGCATTAAAGGGAAGCCCGTCAGCGACGTCGAAGGCAAGGAGCGGCCTCAAAGGTCGCCGGCTCCAGAAGCCGAACTGCCCCCCACCGACGAACTCCATTCCGGCGCCCGCCCAAAGCAGGTTGCCTTGGCCGTTGTTCCCCGTAAAATTGCTTAGGTAGAGCGCCTTCTCCTTGGACGGGTAAAAAGCGACGGCCTGCTGATAAACGTCCGTTTCCACCTCAAAGAGCAGCGTATTCGTCGGCACCTGCGTGATCCCGAAGACCGAGATATCGACCGTGGCCGACGATGCATTGGACCCATAGTCGAGGACGCGCACCATGACATCGACTTCGGCCCTATTGAAAGTATCCGCGTCCGGATCGCAGTCATAAAGCGGGTAGGCTAAACGTGCGGGTGCCGACGGAGTCGTCTCCTACGAAAAAGCCGTCAACCCGGGACAAGCCCCAGAGCCACCGTGCTCCCAGACCAACCTTCCAGTCGAACCTCTAGCTGGATATCCTCGTAGGAGAAATGGGGTGTGGCCTCTACGATCAGCGCCGGGGCCGGGTCGGGATACTGTCGAGATCAACTCGATAGGAAACCTCTGAAGCCGAGGACCCATCGATCACCACGCCTTGGATGTGGAGGGGGAGCGGCGGCGGCGGCGGCGGCGGCAATGCGGGCAAGGACAGCAGTCCGACCCCAAAGACCACAGCGATTGCCGAACGCATCGAATCCGAACCGAAACCGCCGAGCGATCCACTCACGCACGCCTTTTGTTCTTGTTCGAATTCCATCGGCCAACCTCGATTCACTCAAGGCCGAATTACACGACGCATGACACCCGCTAGTGTGAACCGCCTTACACTGCTCCTTGGGTAGTAGGCAACAGAGGTGCGCCGCTGCGCGCCCACACCGCCTGCCTCAAGCGGATCAGGGCTCCCGAGACATCAGGCCCCTCCCTAGCCCGATTTTTGCAGATCCTGAATCGCCTTCATCGCACGCCAATCGGATATCGCCACGATCGGTCGCTCGCCGCCCGGCCCGGCCGCGGCGCCAACTGCCGGCGGCGCGTCCCCATAAAAAGCAATCGCGCCGTGCACATTCGCCAAGTAGATTGTCTCGACCGGATGGTGAGTCGCTTCATGCTCGGCGCCATTCGGCTCATAGATCCAATCGCCCGCTCGCGAGACGCCGCCCCGATATTCGAGCACGCCTGACAAGACATAGAAGTCGGCAGGCCCCAAGTGGATATGGGGCGGATTGGTCGTTCCCGCCTCGGCCCGAAAGAGCGCAGTCCAGGACCCTGTCTCTTCAGAAACGCGCAGAACCTTTAGCGAATTTCCGCCCGGCGTCTCAAACCAGTCCATTTCTTCCGTCTTGACCATCGACCCGAAACCTTCGATCTCCATCTTCGCCCTCCTCCAGTTCAGAAGCGCAACGTTAGACCGCTTCCTGGAGCGTCGCGCCCGCTTGAAAACGGGCCAAGCACGTGAAATTGACCGGTTCCAACCTCGTTCGATCCGGGTGCATTGTGATAACTTTCCGCTCATGGGAATGCCGACCGACGCACCGATTGTGGACCTGATGCTGAGCCTGCCGATCCTCGACCTCGAGGAGACCTACGGCAACCTTCGAGAAGCCGCGAAAGACACGGAGTCCAAGGACTTCAAGTTTCCGGCGCAGTATATGTTTAAGGGAGTCCCCCATGGCTGGGGCGAAGGCCGAGATCCCGTCGAAGTCACGCTCGAAGAGATGGACAAATGGGGCGTGAAGACGGCGCTGATCGGCGTCGGCCGCGGTGAAGCGAATAACGCCATCAAGAAATATCCCGACCGCTTCGTCGGGAGCGTCCACGTTGACCCCAACGATATCATGGGCGCCGTCCGCCAGATCGAGGAAGCCCACGGCGAGCTCGACATTCGAATGGCGAGCACTTTTCCAGCGGGCAATGTGCCGCAAATCCCGATCGATGGCGCTCAGATGTATCCCCTCTATTCCAAATGCGTAGAGCTCGACATCGCGATTGGCCTGAACATGGGCGTGCCGGGGCCGCGCGTGCCGATGGATCCGCAGAGAGTCGAACGCCTTGATCGTGTTTGTTACGACTTCCCTGAACTCCGCCTCGTGACCTATCACGGCTGTGAGCCATGGGAAGATCTCGCGGTCAAGCTCATGCTCAAATGGCCTGGCCTCTACTACTGCACTAGCGCCTTCGCGCCTAAGCACTATCCTGAAGCGATCATTAAATACGCCAACACACGGGGGGCCGACAAGATTCTCTATGCCGGCTATTTCCCGATGGGCCTTTCCCTTGAACGGATCATGACCGAGATGAAGGACGTGCCTTTTCGAGATCACGTTTGGCCGAAATTTCTCTACGAGAACGCGCGCAAGGTCCTGAAGCTCGACCAGTGACTCTCTCTTCGACCTCTTCGACCGGTCCGATGAGGACGAGAAAGGAGCCCAAATGAACGGCTTCTTGGATTTCGACCGTTTCGAAGAACTCAGCGAAGCGGGCTTCCACAAACAAGAGCCGTTCCCTTTTTCGAACCCCATCGACCTGGTGCATCCGGAGGGTTGGGAGTTGCTTCGCTCGGAATTGCCTCCCATCGAACTCTTCCAGCAGAAGTTCGGGAAAAGGCGCTACAGCGGGCA